>JAEUIA010000122.1 GCA_016795245.1 Planctomycetota bacterium
GGCACGTCGTTTCGCTGCGCGCGGTTCTACGCCGGCGAGTTTGCACCACATGAGCCTGGCTCCGTACGGTCAAACTCGACCGGCAGGCATCCCGAACTGACCGGAACGGCGGAGGCGACACGCAACTCGATGTGATCAGAGGCGATTCTTCAGGTCGCGCAGCACACAGAGGGCCTCGATCGGTGTCAGGCGATCGAGATCCAGCTTGGCGAGTTCGGCTTCGACGGCACTCTGCGGGCGGTCGAACAGGCTGAGTTGGTTTTCGCCGGTGTCTTTCGTGCGGCGGCGATTGGCGTTCGTGATGCGCGGCGCGAGGTCTTCGGCGTCCTTCTCGACGTCGGCCAGGATCTCGCGCGCGCGTGCGAGCAGAGCCGGAGGCACGCCGGCGAGGCGCGCGACGTGAATGCCGTAGCTGCGGTCGGTGCCGCCGTCGACGATCTTGTGCAGGAACACGATCTCGTCGTGCCATTCGCGCACGGAGACGTTCATGTTGCACACGCCGCGCAGACGCTCGGACAGAGCCGTCAGTTGGTGGTAGTGCGTGGCGAACAAGGTGCGCGCGCGCAGCGTGTCGTGCATGTGCTCGACGATCGCCCAGGCCAGCGCCAGGCCGTCGAACGTGCTGGTTCCGCGGCCGACTTCGTCCAGCACCACCAGGGACTTCGGGCCGGCGTTGTTCAGGATATTGGCGATCTCGAGCATCTCGACCATGAAGGTCGACGCGTTGCGTCCGATGTCGTCGGCTGAACCGATGCGCGTGAAGATCCGGTCGACGACGCCGATCTTCGCCTCGGAAGCCGGCACGAAAGATCCGAGTTGCGCCATCAAGACGATGAGCGCCGTCTGGCGGATGTAGGTCGACTTACCCGCCATGTTGGGACCGGTGAGGATCGTCACGAGCCGATCCGAGCGATTGAGCTTGCTGTCGTTCGGCACGAACGCGTCGGCGCGTGGATTGCGCTCGACGACCGGATGCCGTCCGTCGACGATGCGGATCGTGTCGCCGTCGTCGACGACGGGCGCGACGTAGCGATTCTCGGCGGCACACTGCGCCAGACCCGCGAACACGTCGATCGCCGCGAGGGCGCGTGCGGTCTTCAGGATGCGCGGGATCTCCTGGCCGACGATCGTGCGCAATTCCTCGAAGATGGCGTACTCGAGATCGCGCGAGCGCTCTTCGGAATTCAGCACCTTGGCCTCGAACTCCTTCAGCTCCGGCGTGATGTAGCGCTCGGCGTTCTTGACCGTCTGCTTGCGGATGTAGTGCTCGGGCACGCGGTCGATCTGGCCGCGCGGGATCTCGATGAAGTACCCGAAGACGGAATTGAAGCCGACTTTGAGGTTCGGCATCCCGGTGCGCTGGATCTCGTCGTTCTGGAAGCGCGCCATCCAGCTCTTGCCGTCGCCGGCGATCGTGTGCAACTCGTCGAGTTGGGCAGAATGACCGGTGCGAATCAGGCCGCCTTCCTTCAAAGTCAGCGGCGGATCGTCGACGAGCGTCGCACGGATGCGCGCGACCAGCTCATCGAGCGGGTCGAGCTCGTTCCGCAGCGCGTCGAGCAAGGTCGAATTCACATCCGCGAGCTTCGCACGCAGCGGCGTGACGATCTCGAGCGACGCGCACAACCCGACGAGGTCGCGCGCGTTGGCGCGCAGCGTCGACACCTTGGCCGTCAGGCGTTCGATGTCGAGCACATCGGCCAGCAAACCGCGCACTTCCTCGCGCAGGAAAGGCGAGTTGACGAATTCCGCCACCGCGCGTTGGCGGGCCAGGATGGGCTCGACTTCGCACAACGGGCTCGCGAGCCATTCGCGCAAGGTGCGCGCGCCCATCGGAGTCTTGGTCGCGTCGAGCACTTCGATCAACGTGCCTTCGCGCCGTCCCTCGCGCTGCGTGCGGAACAGCTCGAGCGTGGCCGTCGTCGCGCGATCGAGCACGAGAAAGCGCGAGCGCTCCACCAGTTCGAGTCGTGCGACGTGCGCGCAGCCGTTCTTCTGCGTCTCTTCGAGGTAGGCGAGCAGCGAACCCGCCGCCGGAACGATCGGCGAATGATCCTCGATGCCGAAGCCCTCGAGGCTGGCGACGTTCAGCTGCTTCTTGAGGATGCGCAGCGAAGTTTCGCGGTCGAAATGCCAGATCTCGCGCTCCGCGGCGCGCGGGCCGAAATTCGTGCGCAATTCCTCGGCCAGGGCGGCGTGGTGCTCGAGCAACCCTTCGGGGTACAGGATCTCGGCCGGCGCCAGCTGGGCCAGTTCATCCGCCAGTCGCGCGATCTCGACCTCGCACGCCTGAAACCGTCCCGTGGAAACATCGACCCAGGCGATGCCCGCGCGCCCGTCCGAGACGTGCATGCAGGACAAGAAATTCGGCTCACGCGCGTCGAGCGCGTCCTCTTCCGTGATCGTGCCGGCCGTGACGACGCGCACGATCGCGCGGTCGACGATGCCTTTCGTGAAGCGCGGGTCCTCCATCTGTTCGCAGATGGCGACGCGGAAGCCCTTGTTCACGAGCCGCATGAGATAGCTCTCGGCCGACCGCACCGGCACGCCCGCCATCGCGATGGCATCCTCGCCCTTCGACCGAGCGGTGAGCGTCAAACCCAGCTCCCGCGACGCGACCTTGGCGTCCTCGTGGAACAGCTCGTAGAAATCGCCCATGCGGAAGAAGAGCAACGCGTTCGGCTGCTCCTTCTTGGCGCGCCAGAACTGCTCCATCATCGGCGTGTTCGCGCCGCTCCCCCGGGAGCCCGATTCCTTCGAGGGGTTCTTGCTGACAGGGGTGCTCGGCATGGCTGAGCCGCCCAGTGTACGGCGATTGGCCCCGCCTTTGCATCTGAGGCGCACCTTCCGCGCGGACAGCTTGCATCGAGAGCGCATTGCGCGGAGCATGTGCCGCCAACGAGACCGGGCATGACACAGGCCACAGCCTCAGAAAACCCCCAAGCAACGGCGATCCGAGCGCGACTTGTCGCGCTTGCGTGCGCTTGGATCGTCTTCGTCTGCGCCGGATGCCAGAGCTACCCGGAGCGGACACAGGCGGCCTTCCGTGCCTTCCAGAGTGGACAGTTGGAGTCCGCTCAAAAGGCCTACGCCAGGCCCGACACGACCGGGTCGGAGTTCTTGACCGCGACGGAAACGGGCATGGTCGCCATGGCGGCCGGCGATTGGGACACGGCTCTGCGCTACCTGACGGACGCGGCGAAGCTCACGAAGAGCTTCGAAGACGAGGCGCTGATCAATCCCGAGAGCGCGGGCGAGACGATCCTGTCGTGGACCGTCAACGAAAGCATGACGCGCTACCAGGGCGAGGGCTACGAGCGCGTGATGATCCACGCGTGCCTCGCGATGGTGTATCTCGCGAAAGGCGATCTGACCGGTGCGCAGGTCGAAGTGCGGCGCTCGAATGCGCTGCTCGAGAGCGAGGAGAAGCTCTACAAGAAGTCGTACAAGGCCGGCGGGCTCGGGCACGTGCTCTCGGCGATCGCGTACGAACTCGATCGCAAGCTGCCCGACGCGTACATCGATTACGAACGCATGATCGACAAGGGCGTCGGCGAACCGCTCGCCGGCAAGGCGCTCGTGCGCCTGTCGCGCGCACTGAACCGCGCGAGCGATCTCGAGCACTGGGAAGAGAAATTCGGCGTCGAGGAAGAGAAGCCCGAGGGCACCGCGAGCGTCGTGATCGTCGCCGGCGTGGGGCTCGGTCCGTACAAGCGCGAGATCACGCTCCCGATCCCAACGAGCGAAGGCTTGCTGCAGTGGTCCGTCCCCGAATTGATCCGGCGGCCGCAGCCCGTGAGCTCGGTTTCGCTGCACGTGGCCGGGGGAAATCGTGCCGTGCGCACGACGGTGGTCGAGGATGTCGCCGGAGTTTCCGCGGAGAACCTGAACGATCGCATCCTGTGGCTCGCGGCGAAATCAGCGGTGCGCGCGATCCTCAAGTACCAGCTCACGAAGAAGCTCGACAAGGAACTCGGCCCGCTCGGCACGCTGGCGGGGATCGTCTTCACGCTCGTGACGGAACACGCGGACCTGCGCGCGTGGCAGACCTTGCCCGACAGTTGGCAGGCGGCGCGCGTGTTCCTCGAGCCCGGTACCCACGACCTGCGCCTCTCCGCCGACGGCGGGATGAGCGTCCATCTGGGCCAGTTCGAACTCGAACCCGGAGAGACGATGTTCATCTTCGCGCGCACGATCGAAACGCGCCTGTTCGCGCATCCGATCGGCGGCCGGCGCATCAGCGCGATCTCCGCTCCTGCAACGCCTGCCGTGGAGGCCGGCACCCCATGAAGAACTTCTGGATCATCGTCGCTGCGCTTGTGTTGCTGGTCTCGGCCTGCCGCACACCCGGCGTGCAAGCCGACGCGGGGGACACCGACCTCACGATCGAGTCCAAGCTCGAACTCATCGACCCGCGCGCCACGGGATCGGGCAACACGCGCACGCTCGATTTCGCGCTGCGGAACACGAGTTCCAAGCGCCTCGAATTCACCTACACGGTCGACTGGTTCGACGCCCAGGGGCGCCCGGTCCCGCTCTCGTCGACGGCGTGGCACGTTCTTGGCATAGACCGTCAAGACTCCGCGCCCGTGCGCATCGACCCCATGCCCAAGGAAGCCGTCTCGTGGCGGCTGCGCTTCCGTTCCATCCACAGCCGCTGAAGCAGGCGGCACTCGCGATTCAACATCCCTACAGCGAAAGCAATCTCATGAAGCACCTCAAACTGACCCTCGTCGCGGCCGCGCTGGCCGCGTTCACCCTGACCCCGAGTTGCAGCACCGTGGCCTACGGTGACCCGCAAGCGGAAGAGACCATCAACATCGACTTCGGCTCGACCGACTTGCAGGAATTCACCCGCACCATGGTGAAGTCTCTGGTCGGCAGCCCGAACCTCGCCTACCTCGACGGGCCCGGCAAGCGCGACGACAAACGCGTCATCTGCTACATGGGCGGTGTCGACAACCGCACCAAGGAGCACATCGACACCGAAGCGATCACCGACAGCATCCGCACGGAATTGCTGCAGAGCGGACGCTTCCGTTTCGTCGCCGATCAGAAGGGCCAGGATCAGATCGGACAACAAGTCCGCTTCCAGAACGATGGTCGCGTGAATCCCGAGATGGCGAAGCAGTTCGGCAAGCAACTCGGCGCCGACATGATCGTCTACGGCTCGCTCGTTTCGATCGAGAAGAAGAAGGGTCGCTCGATCGAGAGCGGCGGCACGAAGCTCGAGGACGTCTACTACCTGTTCGTCCTGAACGCGACGAACATCGAGACCGGCGAGATCGTGTGGTCCGAGAAGAAGGAACTCCGCAAGAAGCAGCGCACCGGCCTGTTCGGCTCGCGCTGAGCCTCGGCCCGGAAAAGGCTTCGCCCCGGGATCGTCGAAATCCGGACGGATTCCGCGTCCGGTCCCGCCCGGTGCGCGGCTCAGATCCGTGCAGTCAACGACTGCGCTGGGGACTACTCTTCTCGATGCTGTCAGCCCGACGGATGTGATCCGCCGGGCTGATGGTTTACCGGCCCGGTCCGTCCGCCGAGTCCCTGGAGCACGTTCGCCTGGAATCCCGACCTCACCCCGTTCGGATCGTGAACCGATCCCGCTCGATCTGGTGCAGCCCGGAAGCTGCGCTGGGGATCTGAACTCTTCTCGATGCACGCGACCGCTGGTCTTCCCGACCGGCGGTCGCGTGTTTTCATTCTGGCCTCCCGTGGCTTTTCGGCCCCATCCGGGAAATCCAATTTCGAACCAGCCCGCCCGTTCGCTCGCCCGCCGGATCCCGCTCGCTTCCCTGCAGCCCGCAAGCTGCGCTGGGGAACCTACTCTTCTCGATGGGGCACGGCCGCCGGTCACTGGACCAGCGGCCGCGTCTTTTTATCGGCCTTCGGCTCCGCGACCCAGCGGCCGATAGGATCACGATCATGGCCCTCTATCTGGTCACCGGCGGAGCCGGCTTCATCGGTTCGCACCTCGTCCACGCCCTCGTCGCCCGCGGGGATCGCGTGCGCGTCCTGGACGATCTTTCCACCGGGCGGCTCGAGAACCTGTCCGAGTTGGAGACGTCCGAGACTGCCGGTGCGGCGCCGGTCCAAGTCATGCGCGGTTCGATCACCAATCCGCTGCACTGCAAGCGCGCGTGCGAAGGCGTGCTCGGCGTCTTCCACGAAGCTGCCCAGGTGTCGGTGCCGAAGAGCATCGAAGCACCCGTCGACAGCTACGAGATCAACGTCATGGGCACGCTGCGCGTCCTCGAGGCGGCACGTGTGCAGGGCGTGAAGCGCGTCGTCTTCGCCGCCTCGTCCGCCGCCTACGGCAACACGGCGACGCTGCCCAAGATCGAATCGATGCCGCCCGAGCCGCTCTCGCCGTACGCTTCGGGCAAGCTCGCGGGCGAAGCGCTGTTGCGCGTGTACGGCCATGCCTACGGCATGAACACGGTCAGCCTGCGCTACTTCAATGTCTTCGGTCCGCGCCAGCTCGACGACAGTCCGTACACCGGCGTCATCGCGATTTTCGCGCGTGCGCTGCTCGACAATCGTGCCCCGACGATCTACGGCGACGGTGAGCAGACGCGCGATCTGACCTACATCGACAACGTCGTGTCGGCCAATTTGCTCGCGATGGAGAGCGACCTGCCGCCCGGCAGCGTGATCAACGTCGGCGGCGGCGAGCGCATCACGATCAACGAGCTCTACCGCACGATGGCCGGCCTCTTGGGTTCGAAGCTCGCTGCGCGTCACGCGCCCGCGCGCGCCGGAGACGTGCTGCACAGCCTCGCGTCGATCGAGCGCGCGCGCGAGCTCCTCGGCTACTCGCCGTCCGTGTCGTGGCGCGACGGGCTGGCGCAAACGGTCGCCTGGTATCGCTCGCGAGCGGCCGTGGCGAGCCGCTGAACGCCGTGCGCGTCGTGTTCCTTGCCGCTGCGAGCGCGCAGGGATATCCTGGTTCGCTCGAATCTCCGCCGCGCACCGCGCGCGAAATCAGGCGGGAATCCACAGAACCAGGACCCTTATGGACTTCAAGAAAGACCTCGAGGCGCTCGGCCTCAAGACCGTCAACTACAAGTACAACCTCTCGAAGGACGAGCTGTTCCACGAGGCGATCGCGAACGACAAGGGGCGCACGAAGAAGGGCGGGCCGAACACCGACCAGAAGGCGTTCGCAACCAAGCTCGGCGTCAAGGGTCCGCTGATGTACTACACCGACCCGGATTGCACGGGTCGTCGGGTGAAGGACACCTACTCGGTCGCGTGGCCGGAGGTCGCCGACCAGATCTGGTGGAAAGCGGACATGCAGCAATTCGACCCGGTCAAGTACCAGGGTTTGTTGAAGCGCGTGCTCGAGCATCTGAACGCGAAGAAGGCGACGTTGTACGTCAAGGACGTCTTCGTCGGCGCCGACCCCGCGTTCGCGATTCCTTACCGCTTCGTGGGTGAGTACGCGACGCACGCGATGTTCGCGCACAACATGTTCCCGAAGGATCTGAAGGGCGTGAAGGACGTCGACGCGCGTCGTTGGACGATGATCAACGCGCCGAGCTTCGTGTGCGAGCCCGATCGCGACGGCAGCCGCTCGGAAGCCGCGATCGTGATCGACGTCAAGAACAAGATCTGCCTCGTGGCCGGTCGCGCGGACTACTGCGGCGTCGTCAAGAAGACGATCTTCACCGTCGGTAACTTCCTGCTGCCGCTGCAAGGGCGCTTGTCGATGCACTGCTCGGCCAACGTCGGCGCGAAGAACGACGCTGCGATCCTGTTCGGCCTGTCCGGCACGGGAAAAACGACGCTTTCCGCCGATCCCGCGCGGCGCTTGATCGGCGACGACGAGACGATCTGGAGCGACAACGGTCTGTGCAACCTGGAAGACGGCTGCTACGCGAAGCTGATCGACCTCAACAAGGACGCCGAGCCGGTCATCTGGGAGGCGCTGATGAAGCCGGGCACGATCATCGAGAACGTGCCGCCGCCGAAGGGCAAGAAGCTCAGCGAAGTCACGCCGCATGAATTCGATCTGACCGACAAGTCCGTCACGGAGAACACGCGCTTCAGCTACCCGTTGAGCGCGAACCCGAACGTGATGCCGAATGCGCAAGGCCCGCATCCGGCGACGATCGTGCTGTTGACGGCCGATGCGTTCGGCGTGTTGCCGCCGATGGCGATCCTCGACGGCAAGCAGGTCATGTACCACTTCGTGTCGGGCTTCACGGCCAAGCTGGCCGGCACCGAAGTCGGTGTCACGGAACCGCAAGCCGCGTTCAGCGCGTGCTTCGGCGGCCCGTTCATGGCGCACAAGCCGAGCGTGTACGCGAAGCTCCTGCGCGAGAAGATGGAGAAGCACCACGCGCGCTGCATCCTGTTGAACACCGGTTGGAGCGGCGGCGCGTACGGCACCGGCAAGCGCATCTCGATCAAGGACACGCGGGCGCTGTTGAATGCGGCGTTGCGCGGTGATCTCGACGAAGGCAAGGTCGAGTACGAATTGCACCCGGTCTTCAACATGAAGATGCCGAAGAGCTGCCCGGGCGTGGACGACAAGGTCCTGAACCCGCGCAACACGTGGGCCGACAAGGCCGCGTACGACGCTGCCGCTACGAAGCTGCGCGACATGTTCCGGAAGAATTTCGAAGAGAAGGGCTTTGCGAAGCTCGGTATCGAACCAGTGATGTGATCGGCGCGGGGGCGATTCGCTCCCGCACATAGAAGGGCTCGAAATGGCGGACGCAAAGACTCACTACCTGGCCGGCTTGAAGCTCTTCGGACAAAACAAGTTCGAAGAAGCGATCGTCGAGTACGGCCAGGCGCTCGCCGCCAAACCGGACTGGACCGATGCGCTCAATGCGCTCGCGACGGCGCAGAGCAAGCTCGGTCGCCACGAGGAAGCCGTCGCCACGATCGAACGCGCCATCGCGCTCGATCCGAACGACGCCTTCACCTACACGAGCCTGTCGATTTTCCTGCAGCGCATGGGCAAGATCCCCGAGGCCGAGGCCGCCGGCGCCAAGGCGCGCATGATCTCGTGGAAGGAAGAGCTGAAGAAGAATCCCAACGCGCCGCCGCCGGGGCCGGCGGGTGGGATGAAGGTTGTGCAGTGAGTGCGTGAATTCGGGCGGTGACCGCCTCCCTAGACGCGAATAGAGCCCGATATGCGACGCGCTGCGCTACTCTTGCCGCTCCTGGTTGCGCTCGGGTGTCAGGGCCCTGCGCCGACAATTGTTGAATCCGAACGACCTTCGGGCTCAGGTCGGCTCGAGACGCTGTTCGGACACTTCGAATTCCAGTTCGCGTTCCCGTGTGCGGCCGTCATCGCGCCCGACGCCGCGGTGCTGGCTGCGACCGGCGTGAGGCGCTCCGTGGAGTTGGACGCCTGGCTCGCCGCGCACGGCGCCCTGATTCAGTTGTTCTGGCTATGGACTCCGCCTGCGGGCCAGACGACTGTCCAGGTACGAGACCTGCGCCATAGCGAGATCCTGCTTGAACAGACGCTTCCGACTGACTTTCGAGGCGCGCTCGCCGTCGTGTTCACACGCGAAGCCGGGGCCGACCGTGTCGCTCTGTGTCTCTGGAAGCACGGGGACTGGACTGTGTACAGCGAGGGACCGGCCGCAGGCGAATACGCTCAGGCCGAGCCCTTTGACGACGAACTTGAAGCCTTGACCGGCAAGGTCGACGGACGCACGGTCCAAGGTGGCTCCGTGTGGAATTCCGGTTTGCGCGTCGACGGGCCGTCCACGGTTCAGATCTGGACGTGGTACGGCGCAGATGCAGCTCGATACGCGGACCTTCGAGACCGCTTCACGAACCCGAAGACCATCAAGGGCATCAGCACGGTCCGCGGTGAATCGAGTCGTCCGGACGCGTCACAGATGGCTCGCATGCCGCTCGCCGACTGGTCGCGCCCTGTGCTCTCGCTTTCCGCAGAGCACATACGGCCTCAGTGACGTCCGGTGCGAATGCCGAACGCGCGGCGCACTACTCGTCTTCGTCTTCGATCCCGAGCTGAACGCGACCTTCGGGCGAGATCTTCTGCGGGGACCAGGCCGGTTCCCAGACGATCTGAATCTCGGTGCCGGTGATCCCGGGGAGCGCGTTGATGCGGCGCTTCATCACTTCGGGGATCGTGCGGGCTTCGGGGCAGCTCTGCGAGGTCAGCGTCATCGTGACGTTGCAGACGCCGGAGTCCTGGACCTTGACGTCGTAGATCAGGCCGAGATCGACGATGTTGACCGGGATCTCAGGGTCGAAGACCTGCTTGAGTTCTGTGTAGACGTCTTCGCTGGTGGGCATGTGGCTTGGGGTCCGTTCTGGAGAATGGGGCGGAGATTCTAACACCGGCGCCCCGAACTCGGACGTGAAAGGCTCTCCTGGGCGCTGAGGGCGGCCGAATCAAGCCAGCGAAGCGCGCTTGCGGAGCTCGATCAGGTCGTCGGGCAGAGGCGCTTCGACGGCGACGGGCTCGCTCGTCAGCGGGTGATCGAACTCCAAACGCCAGGCGTGCAGCGCGACACGCCGGCTCTTCGCGTGCACGGGCGAGTCTTTGCCGCGCGCGTATTTGCGCTCGCCGACGAGCGCGAAACCGGCGTGCGCGAAGTGCAATCGGATCTGGTTGTAGCGTCCCGTGACGAGGTCGACCTCCAGCTCCGTCGCTGCGCGCCAGGCGTTGAGCGTGCGAAAGCGCGTCTCGGATTTCTTGCCGTGGACCGACACGCGCGCCAGCGGCCCGTCCTCCAGGATGGGGAAATGGAAGGCCCCCTCGGCCGGCTGCACGCGTCCCTGAGCCAGCGCCCAGTACGTCTTTTTCAGGGCCCGCGCCCGAAACATGTCCTCGATCTCCGCCCGCGCCACCTCGGTGCGCGCGAACAGCACGCAGCCGGAGACCTCGCGGTCGAGGCGGTGGACCGGCATCGCGTCGATGCCCGCCGCCGCCAAAGCCTCGGGCAACGACGCTCCGGGCTCGCCTCCGGTGACGACCGACAACAGGCCCGCGGGCTTCGAAACCACGAGCAGGTGCGCGTCCTCGAAGAGGATCGGAATGGGCCTCGCCATCCCACCAGGATAGCCGTCCGCAGGGGGGGCCGCGGGAGCTACCTCGGCGCGCCGTGCTTGACATCCGCCCGGCCGATCGCCGAGGTTGCGCGCGATGTCGAAGCCTCTCGTGATCGTCGAGTCCCCGGCCAAGGCCCGGACCATCGCCAAGTTCCTTGGCCCCGACTACGTGGTCGAGGCCTCGATCGGGCACATCCGCGACCTGCCCTCCGGCGCGGCTGAAATTCCGGCCGCATATAAAGCAGAGGCCTGGTCGCGCCTCGGCGTGAACGTCGAGGACGGGTTCAAACCGCTCTACGTCGTGCCGGCCGACAAGAAGGCCAAGATCAAGGAGCTGAAGGCCAAGCTGAAAGTGGCCAGCGCCCTCTATCTGGCGACCGACGAAGACCGCGAGGGAGAGGCGATCTCCTGGCACCTGCTGGACCTGTTGCAGCCCAAGGTGCCGGTCAAGCGCATGGTGTTCCACGAGATCACCAAGGCCGCCATCCACGAGGCCATCGAGAACTGCCGCGACGTCGACATGAGCCTGGTCGATGCGCAAGAAGCGCGCCGCATCCTCGACCGGTTGTACGGGTATGAGGTGTCGCCCGTTCTGTGGCGCAAGATCGCGCCGCGCCTCTCGGCCGGCCGCGTGCAGAGCGTCGCGACGCGCTTGATCGTCGAGCGCGAGAAGGAGCGCATCGCGTTCACTTCGGCCGCGTGGTGGGACGCCAAGGTCACGCTCGAACATCAGGGCGCGCAGTTCCCGGCCGCCGTCACGGCGCTCGACGGCGTGACACTCGCGCAGGGCCGCGATTTCGGGCCCGACGGCCAATTGGTGCCCACGGCCAAGGTCCAGATCCTCGACGAGGCCAAGGCCCGGAAGCTCAGCGAAGGGTTGAAGGGCGCTGTCGCGCTCACGAAGTCCGTCGAAGAGGACGAGTACAGCTCGCGCCCCAAGGCGCCGTTCACGACCTCGACCTATCAACAAGAAGCCGGACGCAAGCTCGGCATGGCGGCGAAGCGCGCGATGCAAGCGGCGCAGCGCCTGTACGAAAACGGCTACATCACCTACATGCGTACCGACAGCATCACGCTGTCCGCGCAAGCGATTCAAGCCGCGCGCGAACTCGTGACGCGCGAGTACGGCAAGGAATACCTGCCCGCGACACCGCGCACGTGGACCGGCAAGTCGCGCAACGCTCAAGAAGCGCACGAAGCCATCCGTCCCGCCGGCGATCACTTCCGCTTCCCGAAAGAGGTCGCGGCCGAGGTGGGGCCCGACGAAGCGGCCGCGTACGAGCTGATCTGGAAGCGCACCGTGTCGTCGCAGATGGTCGACGCGCGCATGAAGAGCGTGACGGCGCGCTTCGAAGCCGAGCTCAAGAACGGCGGCAAGGCCGACCTGGTGGCGCGCGGAAAAACCGTGCTATTCCCGGGTTATTTGCGCGCCTACGTCGAAGGCCAGGACGAGCCTGAGACCGAGTTGGAAGAGAAGGACGTCGTGCTGCCGCCGCTCGCGCAGGGCGATCGCGCGAAGGTCGCGAAGAGCGAGCCCGCCGGACACGCGACCAAGCCGCCGGCGCGCTTCACCGAAGCCGCGTTGGTGCAGAAGATGGAGGAACTCGGCATCGGCCGGCCGTCGACCTACGCCAGCATCATCGGCACCATCGTCGATCGCGAGTACGTCGTGAAACGCGGTCAGGCGCTCGTGCCGACGCCGCTCGCGTTCGCGGTCGTGCAGTTGATGCACGATCTCGAGCCCACGCTCGTCGATTACGGCTTCACGGCGCAGATGGAAGAGCGCCTCGACGAGATCTCGCGCGGTGAACTCGACCGCAACACGTTCCTCACGCGCTTTTGGACCGGCGATCAGCCGGGCTTGAAGAACATCGTCACCACGCGCGCCGAGAAGATCGACCCGCGCGTCGTGAACACGATTCCGCTCGGTGAACACGAGGGCAAGAAGATCTCGCTGCGCGTCGGGCGCTACGGCCCGTACATCGAGTGCGAGGATCTGCGCGCCAGCGTTCCCGAAGGGCTCGCGCCGGACGAGATCACGATTCCGAAGGCGCTCGAACTGCTCGCGGCCGCGGGCAAGGCTGAAGAGCCGATCGGGACCGCGCCGGACGGACAGCACGTGTACCTGCGCATCGGCCGTTTCGGCCCGTACGTGCAGCTCGGCGAGGACTCCGAGGACAAAGAGGTGAAGCCGAAACGCGCTTCGCTGTTCAAGTCGATGAGCCCGAAGACGGTCACGTTGCACGAAGCGCTGCAACTGCTCTCGCTGCCGCGCAAGCTGGGCGTCGAGGCCGACGGCAGCGTCATCACGGCGCGCCCCGGTCGCTTTGGCCCGTACCTGGAGAAGGTCGTGCCCGGTCAAGAGAAGCCCGAGACGCGCAGCCTGACGAGCGAAGACCAGTTGTTGAACGTGACGCTGGAGGAAGCTCAGGCGATCTTCGCGATTCCGAAACGCGGCCGCGGTCGCGGCGTGGCGGCTCCGCCGCTCAAGGAACTCGGTGTCGACCCGACGAGCGGTACACCGATCGTGATCAAGGACGGCAAGTACGGTCCCTACGCGACCGACGGCACGACCAACGGTTCATTGCCGAAGGGCACGAGCGTCGAGGACTTCACCCTCGAACACGCCGTCGCGCTGCTGGCCGAACGCCGGGCCGCGGGGCCGAGCAAGAAGAAGAAAGGGCGCGGCGCAAAGAAGGCCGCGGCCACGGCCTCGACGGACAAGCCCGCAAGCGCCAAGAAAACGGCCAAGAAGAAGGCCAAGGCGAAGCCCAAGTCCGTTCCGGACGAGGATTGAGCTGGACGTACCGGCGCGAGTGGGAGCGCACGCGGCCAAGCACGCTGACCATCGGAGCCGGCGCGGGCGACGTCACTGCACGTCGATGAGCAAGGCGTGACTCGTGCTGAACGGACCCATTCCAGGACAAGCCCCACCGTTCAAGAACACGAATTGCGCGGCGAAATGTTGCCCAGGCGGAACTGCTGAGAGCGAGAAAGGAGCCTCCACGAAGCCCTCCGTGTTGCTTGCCACGGGAATGCGCAACAGTCGGGAGGTGCGATCCAACCACAGTGAGGCGCCATGGACCACGGTAGGTACCTGTGTCTCTCGGCCAAGTAGTAGCCAGCCCAGCGCGTTCGGCGGTGCTCCGCTGCACCAGAAGCCAAAAACAGGCGCACCCGAGGAGGGCATCTGAGTGACGTTCATGGTCACGTCTCCGAGGCAGGACGGAGTGGATTGGCCCTGCGCTCGTGTCCCTAGTAGAAACAGGTCGAGCACGCCGGCAACGATGTCATTGTTGCCGCCGTTGAATGTCTGATCAAACGAGCCCGCTGTCACGGGAACTCCCATTCCTCCTCTTCCGGAGAACGCAACGCGGTGTGGCCCGATGGTCGATAGCGCATCAACCGAGTCGTCGTTGGGCCCGCCGAACTTCGTCGAGTAGTACAGCTCAGTCCCGATAGGGTTGATTCGTGTGATGAAGCCATCACCGAGCGTGCTCGGAGTCGCATCGAACGCCCCTGGAGTCGTGGGCATTGTCGTGTTCAGGTCGTACCCGCATACAGTCGCGACACCCGATGCATCCACGACGACATCCCTGGCCACTGCGGCGAAACTCAGTAGCGTGGAGTAAGCCAGCGCGGTTCCCGTAGAATTCACCCGGGCAACGTAGGAGTGGATCGCCGCCCCCGGTGGATATGCGGTGAAGAGTGCGCCTTGGGTGGTTGGGAATGTGGGATCACGTGTCCAGCCGACCACGACAACACCGCCACTGGGTTCGAGAGCGAGGGCGTTAGGCGTGGATTCCGTACCCACAGCCGCGGAAGTGCCACCCAAGAATGCGGACCAAATGAGCGCATTCCCTTGAGGTGCGAGCCGTGTAATGAACGTCCCTCGTCCAACTACACTCTGGTTGAAGGCTGCGGGAGTGAAGGGGAAGTCCGAGGAACCGGTCGATCCAACCGCCGTGACCCGGCCGTCCGGTTGGATCTTGAGAGAAGTAACTTCTTCTAGACCCGAGCCACCCAGGAATGTGGACCACTCGAGAAAGCTGCCCGTGGGATCGAGGCGTAGGACGAATCCATCGGTGCTGCCACTGGAGTTGAAGGACACGTCGAATGCTCCTGGAGTCACCGGGAACGCAGCCGAACCCGTGAATCCACCGACGAGTGTTGCTCCGGACTGCGCAACATCCACTGCATAGACTCGGCTGCCGCTACCGGAACCCTCGATGAAGGTCGAGAAGACCAGGCTGCTGCCGGTCTCGGAGAGCCGGAGCGCGAATCCGGAAGCGTTGGCAGAACTCATCACCGTATCGAAGGCCCCTGGCGTCGTCGGAAAGTCTGAAGTGAACAGAGGCGAGACATTGAGCGATCCTCCCACCGTCGCTCTCCCCAGCGCGTCGAGGGCCAAGGAGAGGCCTTGTGCGTTGCCGCTGTGAGGGCCGATGGTGGTCGAGTACACGAGATTTCCCGTCGTATCGAGCTTGGTCACGAACAGGGGGGATCCACCAGGAGGTGTCGCCACCAACGCCCCCGGTGTGGTCGGGAAGTCGAAACCGTCGGCCCACCCCGTCAACGTGACATTCCCTGCTGCATCGACCGCCGACGCGGTGCACGTCTCGAATCCTCCCAGCGATCCCGAACTCCCGAGATACGTCGACCAGACGAGTCCCGGGTCCACGCGCAGCGCGAGCGTGAGGTCGCGACCGGGCGATTCGAATCCGAAGTGCGTCTCATCGACAATCCGGAAGTGCACGTCGATCTCGCGTCGATCACCATCCGGGAGTAGTTCTTCGCTCCGCGGTCTTGTCTGCTTCAGCGTGCCGAGAGCGGTGCGGATCAGGAGCGAGCCATCTTCGGCGAGGTCCAGGCCTTCGACCCCTCGGCACGCGATCACGAGCGCCGACAGATCCGCTCCCGACTCGACCTCGAGGTCGTACTCGAGCGTTCCGTGCTCGTCGCGCAGGACGAGGTCGATCCCGTCTGCCACGCACCGGTAGCGCAGAACGGAGAACCCACGCACGTCTCGTGTCCACTGCGACGGCTCGTTGCCAATCAGGAAGTGGTGCCGACCAGGAAGGACGTGCTCACCGGACGGAGTGACGTCAGTGCCCGGCCGCGCGAGCTCGAAACGCGCCAGCACCCCGATGTTCGAGTCTCCCGCAGGATCGGCCAGTTGTAGGACGAGCGCGTCGCACTCGGCGCGCACGAGCATTCCCGAACGCACACCCAGGAATCGGATGTTCTTCGGCCATTGCCCGCGGTTTTCGAGGAATGTGGCCTGGCGCGGCATCAGCCGCCAAGTTGAGGTCGAAGGTTCGGAGGTCTGCTTCTCCGCGGCGACCGGAGGTCGACAAGCTGGAGAATAGGGTGCGGGAAAGCCTAGGGCCGGAAGTGGGGCCGCCATCGCTGCCAGAAATTGAAGCGTGGTGAGCATGTGGTCGATTTCACCTCGGTTCGAGGTACGCCCAAGATCCTGGGCATTCCCTGGGCGCGGCACCGTCTGGTCTGCCCAATCAGGCTACCAGTTCCGGAATGGGCGGGAGGTTGATGAGAGGATTCAAAGGTCGGCGAGAATTCGGCGTCAGCGGCGCGTGGATCCACGAGCCCTCACACCAGATGCACCTGCAGCGCGCGGTGCCGGGGCGCGAGGAGCAGAGCCACGGGGCCGAACGCACGTGAGCGTAGGACCTCCAACCCCATGACCCCTTGCAGCTTCCTCCGCTGCAGGTCCGATCCATTCCCCTCCGTCCGCGCCGTTCGCCGCATCGAATTGGCGTACACCGCTCCCGCCGGCCCTGAACGCCCCCATTCGCTTGGCCCCGGGCCCCAGACGGGAGCCTGACGTCACCTGATCCAAAGGACGATGCGCGGCTGCGCCTCGCGTGCGAACTTGACGGCATGTGCCCCCGGGACTGCGCCCTGGGGATCGGCCTTCACTCACGAACTGCCCCGAGCGACTTTCGATCGGCGCGGCTCGGCCCCCGAGGAAACTTCCCATGCAACCTTCGACGATTCGCTTCTCTGTCGCGCTCTGCTCCGCAGTTGCGCTGAGCACCATCCAGTCCGGCGCGCACGCGCAAGGTCTGATCCAGACCGCGGGCAACTACATCATCAACGCGGGCGACCCGGTCCCGGACGTCAACGGCGTGCCGATTCCCGGCGTGACGTTCGCGACGACCACGGTCGAAGTGCCGTCGGTCGACGACAACGGTTTCATGCTGTGCCAGGCGCGCATCACCGGCACGGGCGTCGTGAACAACAGCGCGCTCGCCTATTTCTACGGCTCGAGCGCAGCCAACTTGAAGATGGTCGTCCGCGGTCAAGATGCGGCTCCGGGATTGCCCGGCGTCATCATCGGGACGACGTCGGTTTCGGGCTTGTCCACGTCCGTCCGACTGACGCCGAACGGGACGACGTTCTGGTCGTCGACCGTCTCCGGTCCGACCATCGGACTGTCGAATGACACGGCCCTGTTCGGCGGCTTGCCGGGCGCGCTCAGCCTGTACGCCCAGGAAGGTGACACCGCTCCCAGCACGAGCAACGCGAAGTACTCGTCGAGCTTCACCGGGCTCGGTCTATTCAACGCCGCCTTGAACGACAACGGCGTCATGGCGTTCAAGAGCACGTTGACCGCCGGTGATGTCGTCGGATCGACGAACAACGAAGGCTACTTCCACGGTCTGCCGGGCGCGCTGGTGCTCGCCGTGCGCAAGGGCCTGACGCAATTCAGCGGGGCGGACATCGGCTCGTTCAACGGCGGCCTGCAGATGAACAACGCCGGTCAATTCATGTACGAGTGCACGCTGTCGACGACCAGCGGATCCCCGCCGGCGACCACAGCGAGCAACTGGGTCGTCGCGATCTACACCCCCGGTTTCGGCAGCACGGCCATCGTGCGCGAAGGCGACACCGCTCCCGGCACGGTCGGCGCGACTTTCGTGAACTCGGGCAACGACAACTGGTCGCCTTTCCGCGGCAATCCCTGCTTCACCCGCAGCGGCAAGACGGCGTTCATGGCGACTGTGAACAACGGCGACGTGACGGCGGGCGTCAATGACCTCGGCATCTGGGCCTGGAACGGTTCGACGTTGTCCCTGGTCGCGCGTCGCGGTGACAACGCTCCGGGCACCGACGTGGTGTTCAACGGGTTCACTGCGAACTCGATTCAGATCCTCGACGACGGGCGCATCGTTTTCGTGGCTGCGCTCACGGGCGGAACTTCGACGACTGCGAACGACAGCGGCATCTGGTTCGGTCAGCCGGGCAATCTGGCGCTGGCGGTGCGCGAGGGTGACTCGGCTCAGGGGTCGGGCGGCGGATCGCACGCAGCGATGGGCGGATCGTTCATGGCCGCCAATGACCTCGGACAGATCATGTTCACGACGCAGCTCTTCCCGAGCACGAACCCGGGCATCTACGTCTGGGATGTGGCGACCGGAGCCATCCCGATCATCTTGAACAGCGAGGTCGTCGACATCGGCGGCGGCAACATGCGCACGATCGCTTCGCTGTCGTCGGCCTACCAGGGCGCCAACAACTCGGACGGTGCCGCCAGCGGATTCAGCAACGACGGTGTTCTCGCGCTGCGCCTGAGCTTCGCGAGCCCGTTCAGCTCCGACCGCTCGTTGGTCATGATCAAGGTGCCGAAGAACACGCCCTCGTCGTCGTTCTGCCTCGGCGACGGCACCGGCACGGCGTGCCCGTGCGCGAACAGCGGCTCGGCCGGACATGGTTGCGCGAGCTCGAGTTTCGCCGGCGGCGCGCGGCTCGTGAGCAGCGGTATCGCGGGAGCGTCGGCCGGAACCGACACACTCGTGTTGACGGCGAACGACATCCCGGGCCCGGGTTTGTTCTTCCAGGGCGACGGTCAGTTCGGCGGTGGACTCGGCCTCCCCTTCGGCGACGGATTGATCTGCGCCGGGGGCAACATCCTGCGCCTCGGCGTCGTCTTCCCGACGGGCACCACAGCCTCGTATCCGGGCGGACTGACGCCGAATCCGATCCACATCGGCGGTGCGACGACGAGCGGAGACGTGCGCCACTACCAGTGCTGGTATCGCGACGCAGCCGTGTTCTGCAGCAGCGACACGTACAACCTGACGCAGGGGTTGACGCTGACCTGGGGACCGTGAATTCGGTCAGTTGCCGATCGTAAACCGGATCGCGTCGGTGAGGTTCGTCGTGAAGGGAGCGGCGAACCCATCGCGTTGCCAGAACTGCGCGAAGAGCGTCGCGCCCGCGTGCAAGCGCGGGTCGACGCCCGACGCGATCCGCGCTCCCATGTCGTAGCTGATCACGCCGCTGCAGTCGGTGCCGCCCGTGCTCCCGCCCGAGTTCGTGATGCCGGTGCGCGTGAGCGGCGAGCGAACGCACAGCGTTCCGCCTTGGAAGCTGATGTTCTCGCCGTTGATGCCGTAGAACAGGATGCCGTTCTGTTGGTTGAGCACGTTCGTCGCGCGGATCGTGAAGCTCCCTGCGCCCAGGCTCGCCTTGGGCGTACCGAGCGCGCTGATCGCGGGCGTGCAGCCCTGTGAATTGACCTGAGCCGTGCAGTAGGTGCTCCAAGTCCCGGTGCAGGACAAGACGCCCTGCGGCGTGCTCAGCGCGCCGAGCACGCTCCCGCTCGACAACGAAGTGCCGGCATTGCTGCCTGTGAGCAACGCGTCGCAACCGCCGTTCGTGTGGATGGCGATTACGGCGCCGGTGGACTCGAGAATCACAGGCGAGCCCGAATTGCCGCCCATCGTGTCGGCCTGGTAGCGCACCACGTTGCCCGACAAGCTGAAATACGGGCCGGCGTGCGTCTGCTGCGAGAAATTGCGCTCGGGCGGAGAGAGGTCGTACCCGTAGCCGGTGACGCGCATGGTCAGCGACGGATCGAACGCGGGCGGCGCCTGGCGTGTGAACGCGACGAGCTGCGCTTCGTACGGCGTCTTGCCCGTATCGGGGTTCGCGAAGCAACCGAAGATCGCCCAATCGGAACCGATGGCCGTGGCGCTCGAGCGCAGCGAGAGTGGATCGATCGCGTACTGATCCGAAGGCGGCGGGTGGATCAGGTTGCCGCCGGACGACGAGATCGGCACGTTGAACTCGACGATGTTGAAGCCGCCCACGCAGTGTCCGGCCGTCATCAGTGGGTGGCTGCAGTGCTCGACGAGAAATGCCGTGCAGATGCTGGGCTGCAGCCGTCCGACGCGCGGATCGGACGAGAGGGCGCGGTCGTCGCTCGTTCCGCACTGCGACGGCGACGGCGGCACGGCGACGCCTGCGCTCACGGATTCGAGCCGCACGCGCGAGGGATCCGTGGACGGCTGAGCGAGGACTTCGACCCACACGGCGTCGCCGTTGAAATAGGCGCTCGTGTTGTTCCATTGTCGCGCGGTGAACTGCGTGTGCGTCTGCTTGGCGCCGTCGGCGAGGGAGACGATGCGCAGCTGTGCGCCGCCCGCGAGCTCGACGTCCGAGAAGCGCAGGCGCAGTGACGTCGCACCGGGAACATCCACCACGAAACCGATCGTGATCGTCGCTCCTGCGCTCGGCGCAGGCACGAAACCGGAATCGAAGACGTAGGCGTGTTCGACGCTTTGAGCGACGGCCGGCGGAGAGGCGAGCGCGAACAGGAGCAGGCAGTGCGTGAGCTTCATGCCCACAATCTACGCTTCGAGCTCATTCCCGCACCGTGCACGCGGTGAAAGGCGCGCGGTCGGCCCGGGACACCGGAGGAATTCAACGTTTCGATCCGCACGGACTCACTCGGGTGCTCCGCGCAGTGTTCACCGGCCTCGACGTCTCTGCGCTCGCCTCGCAGTGCAGTCGAGCTCAACGCGAGAGGTCGCGCCAGCTGTCCGTCGTCGTGTCGTAAGCGAGCAAGACCCGGCCGGTGCTCTCCGAGCGCATGCCGCCGACGACCCAGATCGTCTCAGCGTGCACGAGCGTCGCAGGCATCGCTACGACGTAGGGCATCCGGGCGCGCTCCGTCCACGCGCCGGTGCCGGGCTCGTAGCGCCAGTGTCCGAATTCGCCGAACACGTGCCAGCCGCCGGCGACGAGTGCTTGTCCGCCGAATTTCTGCCACAGACCTGCGGGCGGATCCGGTTGCTTCACCCAAGTGCCGGCACGCAGGACCCAGTGTTCTCGCAACGGATGGAACTGTTCGCCGTCCAAGCCGCCGAGGACGTGCAGCTCGCCGTTCACTGCGGCGAGGAAGTGGAAGTGATCCCCAGGTCGAAATCCGGGCGGCGGCGGCAGCGGATCGACGCGTCGCAGCGCGAGGTCGACGGCCCAGAACGCGCTGCGCTCGAGCGGATAGCCGCCCAAGACGTAGGCCACACCGTCGATCTGGGCGCTACCGAAGTGCGAGCGCGGCAACTGTCCCGCGGGCACGACCGACTGCCACGTGTGCGTCGCGCCGTCGCAGCGCAGCACGCCGTCGCCGAGCGCATGCAACGCACCGTCGTGGACCGTCGATCCGAAGAACGCGTGCGCTGAGGGCATGTCGGCGAGTCGTCGCCATTCGCTTTCACCGTCGGCGAGCCACAGCGTCGCGGCTGAGTCGTGATCCGCGGCGCCCGCGCTCGTGGAGAAGCCTCCGCAGACGAGCAACCCGCCGGCGACGCGCTCGAGGCGATGTCCGTGACGGTCTGAGGGCAGGGCTACAGGTTGCCACCGGGGCAACTCGCGACAACCCGCGAGCGCCGTCAACGCGAGCAGGACGACGGCGCACGGGCGGTGACGGGCACGGCGAACGAAGCGCATGGGCACAATCTACGCCGTGCGGGCTGCGACGGCGGGCTCCTAGTGCAAGAGTGACGAATGCTGGAGGTATTCCGCCACCAGACGCCCGATCAGATCCGACCCGGAATCGTTGGGGTGCACTTCGGAATAGAACAGACCGCCGCGCTGCTTCTTGCCCACGACCTGACGCGCCAGGTGCTCGGCTGCGGCCAGACTGAGGTTGGGGTCGGCGGCCAGGTGCCGATTGCGCTCTTCGGCGAGCTGCGCATCGACGGCCTTTTCCACCACATCCGCGCACTCGAACAGCGGTACGCCGCGAGCGTTGGCGACTTCGCGTTGGATGTTCTGGATGCGGACGAACGACTGAGTCTGATCCGCAAGCGATTCCGGGCTGTTGTCGAGGTGCCAGCGCGGCAACGCCTGCGTCACGATGAGCAGCTTTGCGCCGCGCTTGTGCGTAGCTGTGATCATGTTCTCGAGATTGCGTCGGTAGCTGTCGAAGCCGACGTCGGGGATCGGCCTTCCGGCCCCCAGGTGGACGAACGTGTCGCCCGTGACCTCTGCGAAGTTGCGCACGCCGTAGTAGGCGAGATCGCCGCGCAGCTGCAAGTAGTTCGTCAAGTAGCGGCGCCACACGAGGTACGTGCGCGAATGCCCGAGCCATTCCTCAAGATCTGAGGGACGATCCGCCGGCCAAGGTGCGCGCCAATGCGTGTTGTCGCGCATCGGCGCCCCGCCGCCCGTGTACAACGCCGCGCGCATGTCGTTGATCGCTTCGTAGACGATCACGAGGTCCGGGTCGAACTCGAGCCCGCGCAACTGCAGATCGATCAGCATCTCGAAGCTCGTCCAGCCGGGGACGCCGAGGTTGATGACTTCGAACTTGCGGCCGCCGCCCTGGGCGTTGAGGTAGTCTTCGAGGCGCTGCGACCAGACGGCGGCGTCGCACGATTCGCTC
The DNA here is from genome assembly GCA_016795245.1 of Planctomycetota bacterium. Lineage (GTDB taxonomy): Bacteria > Planctomycetota > UBA1135 > UBA1135 > JAEUIA01. The sequence continues at coordinate 22,739 of JAEUIA010000122.1, forward strand.
TGCCCGTAGACGCTGGAGCCGCCCGCTGTGACGATGCGATACACGCCCGCCGGTTTCGCCCACGTGGTTTCCTTGCCGCGGCGACCGAGCGAGTTGTGGCTCGCTTGCAGCTCTTCCTCGGGCGCAGTCACGAAGTTCGGCCGCAGCGCATAGCCCAAATAAGGATGCGGCGCACTGCGGTTCTGGCTGATGCGCCAGGCGCGCACGACGGTGCCGTACTCGAGCGCGCCGAAGCAGATCTTCTCGGCCAGGTCCGGCTCGTGCGTGCGCTTCGTCATCTCGGCGAAGCTCTCCGGATCTTGTCGGCGCGACTCGACGATCCCGTCGCACACGCGCGAACCGATCTCCAGCGTCAGCACGAACAAGACGATCGCGACGCCCAGCGCACGAATCACGGCGCGCACGAGGGCGATCCCGCGACGCGGTGATTCCGGTTTGTTCGTCTGACGCATGCAGAGATCGATCGTATCCCGATCAGCGCGATGCGGCCACGTTGGACGGCGCGCAACCGGCGGCGCAATGGCCCATCCCGACCGCGTGCCGGTAGACTGCCGGGTGTGATCCAGTACGAAGGCAAGCTCTACCGACCGCCCTCCGAAGCCGACAGCCTGATCCTCCAAGCGACGATCGGCTGCAGCTACAACAAGTGCACGTTCTGCGCGATGTACCGCGAGAAGCGTTTCCGCGTGCGACCGCTGGAAGAACTGACACGCGAGATCCAATGGGCGGCGCGGACGATGGGTCCGGTGCGCAAGGTGTTCCTCGCGGACGGGGATGCCCTGATCGCGAAGAGTTCCTTCCTCGAAGAACTGCTAGTGCGCCTGCGCCAGGCGTTCCCTTCGCTGCATCGCGTCAGCTGCTACGCGTCACCGCAAGCGCTGCAGGTGCGCAAGGTCGAGGAGATGCAGCGCCTGCGCGATGCAGGTTTGACGCTGTACTACCTCGGCATCGAGTCCGGCCACGACGAAGTGTTGACGCGACTCGAGAAGGGCGTCGACGCGCAGGAGATGATCCGTGTGGCGGGGAAGGCGACGGAGGCGGGCATCAAGCTCTCCACGATGATCCTGCTCGGCGCGGGCAATCGCGCGCTGTCGTCCGCGCACGCGCGTGCTTCGGCGGAGGTCGTCAACGCGATCCAGCCGCGTTTCGTGAGTACGCTGGTGATGACGCCGGTCGAAGGCACGCCCTTGTTCGATTCCGCCGAGCGCGGCGAAGTCGACGAGCTGTCGCCGCTGGAGCTGGCGCGCGAACTGCGCGAGTTCGTGGCCGGGCTCGAACTCACGGGCACGGTCTTTCGCTCAAACCACGCCAGCAACTATCTGGCGCTCGCGGGCAATCTGCCGCGCGACAAGGCGCGCATCCTCGCGGCCTTGGATCAGGTACTCGCGCATCCGGGCCGCGCGCCGTTCGCGCCCGAGTGGATGCGCGGGCTCTGACTCCGGTCAGGGTGCCGCGCTGCGGACGAAGGTCCTGAAGCTCGGCTCCCAATGCGCGACCGTCGCGGCCGGTCCGACGACCTTGACGTAGTAGTTGCCCGTCGGGCTTTGGATCCACGAGAGCAGCATGCGCCAGTTTGGTTCGTTGTACTGCTTGTCGCCGCCCATGGCGCGTTCGTCGACGGTGTAGGTGCCGGAGAGGTCGACTTCGATCATGTCCATGCCGCCGAGCATGCTGTTGGACTGCTTGAGCGCGGCGCGCGAATTCGAACCATCGGGCTGCGTGAACTGCGAAGCCCAGCGCTGCAGGTTCGGCTCGACGCTGCCCCCGTCACGCGCCGCGAGCACCGTCACGGTCACCGTCGCGTCGCTCGTGTCCGCGCCCTGCTTCGGGAGCCGGTACTGTTCGCGCCGCATCGCCATCGTCGTGGGCTCGGCGACCCACCCGGGCGGGGGCGTGAATGTGAGCGGTTTCGGAGCTGCGTCGATCGGCGGGTGCGAGGCCGGCAACTGCATCTTCTCCGCGCCGGCCGGCAGGGGCGGCGCGGGCTTGGTCGTGGAGGCGCTCGGAGTCGCAGTCGTCGCGGGCGCCTGTTCAGCGGGTTGGATGACGCGCGGCGGCTCCGAGCAGGCGGCGAAGATCGTCGCGGCTGAGATGGAGGCGAGGAGGGCGAGGACGGTCGAAGTGCGCAGATTCATGCGCACCAATGTAGCCCGAGCGGTCGGCGGAGTCTCGCACAGCGGCGGTCGCTGCCGCGCGGCCCCCTCAGTCGCGTCGCTCGTACGCCGTCGGCCTGATTGTCCGCAACGGTACGGAGTCAGGCTCCACTCCGCCGTTTTCGCTGTTTCGGTTGCGGTGGCTGGCTGAGTTTGACCGTACGGAGCCAGGCTCCTGTGGTGCAAACTCGCCGGCGTTG
>JAEUIA010000015.1 GCA_016795245.1 Planctomycetota bacterium
GCGGCTTTACGCCGGCGAAGATGCACCACACGAGCCTGGCTCGGTACGGTCAAACTCGGACGAACGCCACTGCGCAAATCGCGAACCCCGAGGTCAACAATGGGGTGGGGTCTGGTTGGGTGAGTTCGGTGCCGGTATGGAAGTGTTGAGGGGTGGGGTTCGGTGTCGGTCTGGAAACGTTGCGGGGTGCGTTCGGTGTCGGACTGGAAACGTTGAGGGGCGGGTTCGGTGTCTGCCTGGTAACGTCGAGGGGCGTCCCTCTGCGACGAGTTTGCAGTCGGGCTCTGCGGACTCGGCGTAGACGGGAAGGCGCTGCGCCGGCGCTCTACCGCGCCGCCATCCCCAACGCCATCAGCGCGTAGGCCGTCGCCAGTTGCGGATTGCCTTCGTACCAGCGCTCCGAATTCTCATTGGTCCACGAACCCGCACGCGACTGCAAACCCACGATCCTCCCCGCGAGATCCTTGCGCCAGCTGTGTGTCTTGCCCTGTGCATCGGTGATGGTGTCCGCGCCGTACAGATCCAGCGCCTTGGCCATCGTGTGGAAGTAGTAGTAGAGACCCTGGTACGCGGCGCCCGGATCCACCGAGACATCGAAGCCCGGGTTCACGTCGAGCGTGTAGTTCTTCGAGACCCATTCGAAAGCCGCCTTCATGCGCGGATCGTCCTTGGGCAATCCGGCGAACGCGTAGCCTTTCAACAGCGCGTACGTCATCGATCCGTAGGAACGCGGCACGCGCTTGCCGCCTTCCAGATCGACGAAGCCTGCGAAAGACTGGCCCGGTGCGTACGCCGATCCGCCGTCGTCGCCGCCCGTGATCGTCTTGCCGCCGTCGGGGATCGCGATGTCATTCGATTCCGAGCGATTCTGGCAGCGCTCCAAGAACTTCAGCGCGCGCTGGAAGGCTTCGTGATCCTTCTCCAGGCCCGAGTCGCTCAAGGCTTCGAGCGCCATCTGCAGGTTGGACAGGTCGGGCCTCTCGCTGGAGCCGTAGCCGATGCCGCCGTAGTAGGGGTGATCGGCCGAATAGCCTTCCTCGGCGCCGACTTGCAGCGCGACGATCCAATTGCGCGCCTTCTCGATAACGGGCTTGAACTCGGGTTTGTGCGCGCGCACGAGCGCCATGATCGCAGCGCTCGTCGTGTAGTTCGCGACGCGACCTTGATGGATCGAGCCGTCGGGTTGCTGCTGCGTGACGAGCCACGCGAGGCCTTCGTCGATGACGCTTTGGATCTGCGCCGGACGCGGCTCGGGCACGGCCAGCAAGCCGCCCAACGCCATCGCCGTCATGCCTGCGTCGGGCTTGCCCGGCGCGCCGTAGCGGCCCTTGTCCGCTTGCGCGGCGAGCCAGGTCGCGCCCCTCTCGATCGCCGCGAGCGCCCGCGCCTTGTCCGCGGGCTCGAAGGCGGGCAGCGGTTTCGGCGCAGCACCGGGTGCGTCGGCCGGCTTCAAGATCGGGTACGCGCGCACCAGCGTCATCACGGCTTGCGCGGTCTCGCGCACCTTGCCGCCCGGACCGTCCCACGTGCCTTCCGCATTGCGGCCGGCGAGCAGACTCTTCATCGCTGCGATCAATTCGTCGCGCGCAGCGGGTAGCGGCTTGTCGTTCCAGATCGAGGCCTCGTCGGGTTGCTTGCCCAAAAAGGCCATCGCCTTCTCGAGTGCGGCGCCGGTCGAGACGTGCGCGTGCAACGCCAGTGCCGCGGCGGCGACGCGCGTCTGGCGCGCCTTGGCCTCGCCCGTCGCGTCGGCATCGTGGATCGAGCCGTCGGCTGCCTGCCGGCTGACCAGGTAGTCGAGTGCGCGCTGCACGAAAGGTCCGTCGACGCGTTGGTACTTGCGCGGAGAGCGAATGAATGCGCGCAGGACGATGGCCGTCGTCTCGACGCTGCCGCCGTACGCTCCGCTGTCCTTGTCCTGCGCGTAGCGCAGCCAGCGCAAGCCGCCGTCGATGTCGTTCTTCAAATCGAGCACGGCGAGCGGTTTCTCGGCAGGCGCGGCGGACGGGGCCTGAGCGTGGACGGGGAGGACGGGCAGCGCGCACAATACGGCTGCGGCGAACAGTGCGTGGATCTTCATGGCGGCATCCTATAGCTGGCTGCACGTCGCTTTCTACTCGCTGAGAGCCCAGGAATCCCGCACGGCGAGCGTGCCGGCGTGAATTCGAGCTTCCAGCGGATTCGTGCTGGCGGAGGCCCGGCTCTCGACGCTCTTATGCGCGCGCCTGTATCTTTGGGTTCGAATCAACGTGCAGACCCGGACTACTGCGATCGTCACGAAAAGGCCGGCACCTGGTGTCGTGAAGACCCGCCTCGTGCCCACCCTCAGTTCGAAACTCGCGGCCGACCTCGCGCTCGCGCTGCTCGACGACACCGTGGCGAAGTGCCGTCTTGAGGTCGGGTTCGAGACGATCCTGTGCGTCGCTCCGCCCGACAGCGTCAGCTGGTTCGAAGAGCGCTACGCAAGCGTGGCGCGAATCGTGCCGCAGGTCGGTGACGGACTGGGCGAGCGCCTCGCCAACCTGTTCGAACGCGAACTCAGCGTCCCTGGCCGCACGCTGGTCGCCATCGGTTCGGATGCGCCGCACATCCCGTCCGACGTGTGTCGCGAGGCACACGAGCGCCTCGAGCGCGGCGCCGGGCTCGTGGTCGGCCTCGACGACGGCGGCGGTTATCACTTGATCGGCATGAGCGCCCCACACGCGGAACTGTTCACCGGTGTGCCGATGTCGAGCTCCAACATGGGCGAGCGCACGGTGCGCATGGCGCGTTCCATGGGCCTCGTCGTGGAGTTCGTCGAGCGCGCGTTCGACATCGACGAGCCCGCGGACATGCAGCGCCTGGTCGAGTTGATCGGGCGCGATCGGCAACTGGCGGAGCGACTCCCGCACACCGCCGCGTTTTTCGCGCGAACGCTCTGAGTTCAGTTGTCGTCGCCGAGGTCGACGATCGAAGCTTTCAAGGTGGCCAGCACTTCCTCGCGCGTGCCGACGAGCTGCGGCGGGGGACCGATGCGCACTTCGCAGAAAAACGGCAGCGGCACGAATTCGCCCTTGGGCAGTGCCCGCCCGAAGTTGCGCAGGTGGATCGGAACGACCGTCAGGGACGGATAGGATTCGATCAGGTGTGCGATGCCCGGTTTGAAGTCGTGGACTTCCTCGCCTTCTCCGCGCGTCCCTTCCGGAAACAAGATCAGACAGCTGCCGGCCGACATCGCCTCGCCCATCACCTTGAGCGGATGATTGTCGCGGCGGATGTGTTTGCGGTCGATCGGCAGGATGCCGATGAAGGTGTGACTCAAGAACTTGATGATCTTGTTGCGCTCGAAGTAGTCGCTGGCTGCGCAGGGTCGAATGCGCCACAGATCGCGCAGTGGGAACAGCGACATCAGCGCCACTGTGTCGAGGTGACTCGAGTGGTTTGCGATCAGTACAAACGCTCCACTCGCGGGCAAGTGCTCCCGGCCCTTCACGCGCATCCCGACGAACAGTCGCAGGAACGGCCGTACAAAAGCCGCGAAGAACAAGATCTGCGCCAGTCGTCTCACAGCCAGTAGAAGCGCACGATGTGGTAGAAGGCCGGAGCCGCGTAGCACAGTGAGTCCACGCGATCGATCATGCCGCCGTGCCCGGGCAGCAACGTGCCGAAGTCCTTGACGCCGAAGTCGCGCTTGACCGCCGACATCACCGCTCCTCCGGCGAAGCCCGCGACGTTCGCGACCAGTGCGACGCCGATCGTCTCCATCACCGAGAACGGCGTCAGCGAACGCAGCACCAGCGCGAGCAAGGCCGCGGCCACGACTCCGAGGACGAAACCCTCCCAGGTCTTGTTCGGGCTGATGCCGGGCAAGATCTTGTGCCGGCCGAAGAGCTTGCCGAAGCAGAACTGCAGCACGTCGCTCATCTCGACGGTGAACACCAGGAACAAGAGCAGGCCGCGCCCGTCGATGCCGTTGGCTCGATCAGGCGTGAGTTGCGCGATCCACGCGAGGTGCGAGAGGCCGAACACGAACGCCATCAGGCCCCATTGGATTTGCGAAGCCGAGGCGACGAAACCCGTCGTTTCGCGCGCCAGCACGAGGCGCAACGGCAGCCACAGGAACATCCACACCGGGATGAACACCAGGAACATCTGGTACCAGTCCTGCGCGATCCACAAGTACTGAACCGGGATCGAGAGGAACGCCCACAACAGCGCACGGTGATCCGCGGCGCGCGTGTGCAAGAGCGTGACGTACTCCTTCAGCGCCCAGAAGCTCACGAACGCGAACAGTGCGAGCGCGACGAACTCGTTCGACAGGATCGCGCCGAAGAACACGGTGGCCATGACCCACCACGCCCGCGTACGCGCCCAGAACTCGTGCGCGGCCTTCTCCGGAATGCGGCCACGCAAGATGAACGAGACCGCGGTCGCCAGGACGAGGATCGCGAGCACGACGAGCGCCGCATGTCCGATGACGCCGGCGGAGCGAAAGTGTTCGCCGAGGCGTTCGATCCAGTGGCTCATCACGCCCTCTCGCGCAAGATGGTGAGCGCCTTGGCGGCGCGGCGCGCGGTGGTCCAGACTCCCAATGCTGCGCCGCTTGCGAGCACGATGGGCCACGCGCCGGTCGTCTGCGGCCAGATCGCTGCGAAAAGGCCCAGCGCTCCGACCACGAACGCACGATCGCTCTTGCCCATCGGGCCGTCGTAGCGGCGACCTGCTCCGAGGGCTTGCGCGTGCAGTCCGGCGACTTCGGTCAAGCCGCCTGCAAGGGCGAACGCGACCGCAGACCACAACGCGGCCGGCGCGAGGAACGCGAGCGGAACGTACAGAACCGCATCCGAAACGACGTCGCCGACTTCGTTCAGCACGGCCCCGGCCGGCGAAGTCATGTCATGTTCACGCGCCATCATCCCGTCGAGCGCGTTCAAGGCCATGCGCACGAACAGCCAGGTCGGCAGCAGCGCGAAGGACAATCGCTCCGGCCCGCGCCAGGCGAGGCAGGCGCCGACGGCGAGCGAGCCGAGGAGCGCCGCGCAGGTGATGTGGTTGGGGGTCGCGCCGAGCCTCACGAGCGCGCGCGCGAGCGGTCGCAGCAAGGCTTGGAAACGCGGCTTCAGGTCGTAGACGGAGACCATCGTGAGGCGGGGACAGTCGAGTGCGTCAGCCTAGCGTCCGCCTGAGCGCATTGCGTCTCAGCGCACGGCCAACATCTGACAGTTGAGTCCGCTGCCGATCCCGAGCAGAGCCACGCGGTCGTTCGGGCGGATGAATCCGTGCTCCTCTGCGCATGCGAACGTGAGTGGCAGCGAGACCGAGCCCACGTTGCCGAAAGTCTCGTAGGTCGGAAAATCGCGCTCCGGAGGCAGTCGCAGGGACCCGAGGATCAGGCGCCGATGCGACGCGCCGACCTGGTGCGTGACGACGCGGTCGACGTCGGCGCGCGTCCAGCCGCTCTCGCGTTCGAAATCCGTCCACGTGGCCTGAGCCAGAGTGTTCCCCGCCAGCAGCAGAGCTTCGGAGTCGGTCTCCATCAGCAGACCGTCGCCGTCGACATCGCCGCGGCACAGGTCGACGTGTTCGCTCGCCGCGCGCGCGGCCGCAGCCAGGAGACGCCGCGGGTTGCGCGCGATGGAGGAATGCGCCAGCACGCACGCTGCGGCGCCGGATCCGATCGTGAGCGAGGCGTAGGCGCGTTTGAGCGCGTCGCGATTCGCGCGTGCATCCGGCGGAGCCGCGAGCAAGGCCTCGATCGTGCGTTCGATCAGCGGTTCGCCGTTCTCGCCGGCGACGACCAGGGCGGCCTCGATGGCGCACGCTTCGATCATCTGCGCGACGACGACCATGGCGTTCGTGAAACCCAGACACGCATTCGAGATGTCGAACACGTTGCACGCGGGCCGCAACTCCAACGCGCGATGAACGAACGATGCCGTCGCGGGTTCGATGTGGTCGCGGCAGACGCCGGCGTGGATCAAGCAACCGATGTGCGCGCGGTCGATGTCGCTCGCGCGCAACGCCAACTCGCCGGCGCGCGCCGCGGCCTGGCTGGGTCGCAGGACGGGTTCGAAGAACCGTCGCTCGCGGATGCCGCTCATCAACTCGATGCGTCCCTCCGACAGGCGCAAGCGTTCGTAGATGGGGGCGAGGCGCGCTTCGATCGCGGCCGAAGTGACCACGCGCTCGGGCGCGACGTAGGCGAAGCTCTCGATGTGGACGTCGTGGAAGCGCACGGGAGGGGGGGGCCCCGAAAGGCGGGCGAAGAAGATAAACACTGGCGCCGGATCCGAACCATCCGACCCGATTTCATCGGATGCGGGCCTGCAAGCGTGCTCCCGTTGCGGCCCGGGCCTCCCTCGGGCATCCTCATTCCTCCCCGTCCCATGCCCCCGTCCCTACCCACGATCCTGCACGTGGACATGGACGCGTTCTATGCGTCCATCGAGATCCGCGACAATCCGTCGCTCGCGGGTCTGCCTGTCTGCGTAGGTGGTCCGTCCGATCAGCGCGGTGTGATCTCGGCCGCTTCGTACGCGGCGCGCAAGTTCGGCGTGCGCTCGGCGATGCCGACGGCGGAGGCGCGGCGCTTGTGCCCGGACCTCGTGTTGTTGCCGCCGGATTTCGAGCGCTACACGAAGGCGTCGCGCGAGATCATGGCGATCTTCAGGAACTACACGCCGCTCGTCGAGCCGCTCAGTTTGGACGAAGCGTTCCTCGACGTGTCGGGCTGCGAGCGCTTGTTCGGAGATGCGGTGGAGATCGGGCGCGCGATCAAGCGCGAGATCTTGAGCAAGACCGGGCTGGTTGCATCGGTCGGCGTCGCGCCCAGCAAGTTCCTGGCGAAACTCGCGAGCGATCTCGACAAGCCCGACGGGTTCCGCGTCATCCAACCGGACGAAGTGCGCTCGGTGCTCGATCCGTTGCCGGTGTCGAAGGTGTTCGGCGTCGGGCCGCGCACGGCGAAGCGCCTCGAATCGTTGGGCGTGATGACGATCGGCGACCTCGCGCAGCGCGAGCGGCGTGACGTCGTGCGCGAGTTCGGCGCGAGCGGTGCCTGGATCCACGATCTGGCGCACGGCATCGACACGCGCCGCGTGACGCCGCGGCGCGAGGAAAAGAGCCACGGGATGGAACGCACCTTCCCGCAGGACGTGACCGACCGCGAAGAATTGCGATTGGCGCTGCTGTCGTTCTGCGAAGACGTCGCGTTCGGATTGCGCGACAAGGGGCTGCGAGGGCGCACGGTGACGTTGAAAGCGCGCTACGGCGACTTCACGACGTTGACGCGCACGAAGACACTGACGGCGCCGACGAACCTGGGTCCGCGGATCTTCACGACGGCGCGCGAACTGCTGGACAAGATCCCGCCCGGACCGCTGCGCTTGATCGGCGTGCAGGTCTCGGGGCTGTCGGACGTGCGCGTGGCGGTGCAAGAATCGATGTTCGGCGACTTGGAGCCCGAGCTGCGCGGCCCGCGCGGAACCGCGCAACCTTCGCGCGCCAAACTCGAGCGCGCGACCGAAGGCATCGACAAGCTGCGCAAGAAATTCGGCCGCACCGCCGTCGTGCGCGCGAGCCTGCTCGGTCGCGATCGCCTCGAAGGCCGCGACGGCAGCGACGCGACGCCTTGAACGGCGACTCCACGCGTCTGCGACGCGTTATTTACTCTTCGCATTTCGTTCGGCTAGTTCAGTCAAGAGATCGATCTGGAGTTCCTGCAACTCGACCATGTGTTGCCATTGTGAATGCAGCAAGTGATCGACCTTCTCGTGCAGGCTGGCGACCTCCAACTCGGCCTTGAGATTGATGCGGAAGTCGTGGTCCGCTTGCATCCGGTCGCGCGCGCTCAGGCGCTTCTGCGACATCATGATGATCGGCGCCTGCACGGCGGCCAGGCACGACAGGATTAGGTTCAGGAGGATGTACGGATAGGGATCGAAGGTGCGCGTTGCGAGGTACCCGTTCATTCCGATCCACGCCGCCAGGAACACGAAGAACCCAGTGACGAACGGCCACGAGCCGCCGACAGCTGCTACACGATCGGCCACACGTTGTCCAAACGTGGCATCGCTCCAGAACTGCTTCTCGATGTCCTCGGCCATGGTCAGGTGCTGAGTTGCCTTGCGCGAGATGTCTGCCTCGACCTCCGACAACTCGCCCCGTTCGGCGGCAAGGCGGCTCATCTGGAAAACGATGCGTTCGCGCGTGAGACACGCGTGGCAGATCCAGGATTCATGAGTCCACTCGGGATTGCGGCCGGCGATGGCATCGAACTGTGCGGGCCGAACTCCGCTCGCAGGAATCAGCGCGCGGCGGTCGAATTCCTTGCGACACAAGGCGCACGCTGCTCTCTGGTGTGACACGTGGCGGCGGGATGATTCCTCTCGTTCGGACTTCATGGCGGTGTAGGATGGGGCCAGTCGGCGAAACCGACGTCATCCTAGCGTGCCGGGCGGGGCTGCTGTGCCCTCAGTGCGCTTCCAGCCAATTAGCGCCGTGGCCGAAATCGACTTGCAGCGGCACGCGCAGCCGCACCGCGTTCATCATGCAGTCGCGCACGAGGTCGGTCATGGCGGCGAGCTCGCTCTCGGGCGTTTCGAGCAGCAGTTCGTCGTGCACCTGCAGCAGCAGGCGTCCCTTGAGCTGCGACTGCTCGAGGCGTGCTTCGAGCTCGATCATGGCGCGCTTGATCACGTCGGCGGCGGAACCCTGCACCGGTGTGTTGACCGCGGCGTTCTCGGCGAACACGCGCATGCGCGGTTCGGGACTGTTGATCTCGGGGAAGCGCCGGCGGCGGCCGAGCAGGGTCTCGACGTAGCCCTGCGTGCGCGCCATCTCGAGCGTGGCATCGATCCAGCCGCGCACCTTGGGGAAAGACGCGAAGTAGCGCTCGATGAACTGGCGCGCTTCGGGCACGGTCAAGTTCGTCTCGCGCGCGAGCCGCGCCGGGCCCATGCCGTACAAGAGGCCGAAGTTGATCGCCTTGGCGCGCGAGCGCATCTCGCGCGTCACGAGCTCGGGCATGATGTTGAAGATCGTCGCCGCCGTCGCGGCGTGGATGTCCTTGCCCTCGGCGAAGGCCTTGACCAGGCCCGGATCGCCGCACAGGTGCGCCAACACGCGCAACTCGACCTGGCTGTAGTCGGCCGACAACAAGACCCACTTGCCGTTCGAGTCCGGTTTCTTCGGCACGAAGGCACGCCGCAGCGCGCGTCCGCGGACGGATCGCACGGGAATGTTCTGCAAGTTCGGATCGCTCGAAGCCAGTCGCCCGGTCGCAGCCGTCACCTGGCTGAAGGAGCAGTGCACGCGACCGGTCTTCGGGTTCACGAAGGTCGGCAGCGTGTCGAGGTACGTGCTCTTCAGTTTCTGCACTTCGCGGTACTCGAGCAGTGCCTTGACGATCGGCACGTCCTCGTAGTGCTGTTCCAGCGTGGCGGCGTCCGTGGACCAGCCGGTCTTGGTTTTCTTCGGGCGCTTGACGCCGGCGTCGTTTTGAATCTGGAGCTTCTCGAACAGCACTTCGCCGAGCGCTTTGGTGCTGTTGACGTTGAACTCCTCGCCCGCGAGCGCATGGATCGACTTAACAGCTGAATCGATGTCGACTTCGAGCTCCTTGCCGATCTCGCTCAATACATCGACGTCGAGCGTGATCCCGCGCTCTTCCATCGCCGTCAACACCGGGACGAGCGGCATTTCGAGTTCGCGGAACAATTGGACCGCCTCGTTCTCCTCCAACTCGCGCTCCAACACCTTCTTCAAGCGGAACGTGACGTCGGCATCTTCGCAGGCGTACTCGGCGACCTTTTCGACCGGCACCAGGTCCATCGTGACCTGGTTCTTGCCCGTTCCGATCAGTGCGTTCGTCGGGATCTTCTGCAGGTCGAAGAAGGTCAGCGCCAGTTCGTCGAGCCCGTGTCGCCGCGCGCTGCCGACCGCGCAATACGAAGCGACCATCGTGTCGAAGTCGGGCGGCGGCAGACTCAGGCCCGCGGCCTTGAACACCAGCCAGTCGTACTTCGTGTTCTGGCCGATGCGTTCGAGCTTGGGATCGGTGAGCAGGGGAGTCAGCGCCGCGAGCAACTCCTTGCGTCCACCCGGAAGCACCGGCGGATCGGCGTTGAAGGGCACGTAGAAGGCGCGCAGGTTCTTGGCGCTGAAGCTCGCGCCGACGATCTCGGCCTGCAGCGGGAACAGACTCGTCGTCTCGGTGTCGACAGCGAACGACTGCGCGCGCGTGAGCTCCGCGATCATGGCTTCCAGCGACTTGCGGTCGGTCACGGTCACGTAGTCGCGCTCTTCGCTCGAGCGCGCCGGTCCGGAGACCTTTTGCACCAGGCTTTGGAACCCGAACTTGTGGAACAACGCCACGAGCTCTTTCGGATCGGGATCCGGCGGCTTGATGCCCTCCAACCCCGGATCCAGCGGCACATTCGTGCGGATCGTCACCAGGTCCAAGGACAGCTTGAGCTGATCCATGTCGCGCAGGATGTGTTCGCGCGCCTTGCCTTTGATGTCCTCGACGTGCGCCAGGATGTTCTCCAGCGTCCCGTACTCGTCGATCAGCTTGAGCGCGCCCTTCTCGCCGATGCCGCGCACGCCGGGCACGTGGTCGGAGCTGTCGCCCATGATCGCCAAGACGTCGATCACGTGCGCCGGATCCGTGTGGAACTTCTCCTTCACCGCGTCGAAGCTCTCGATCACGAGGTCGACGCCGGGCTTGAACACGTTGTAGAGCGTCACGCGCTCGTCGACGAGTTGCATGAAGTCCTTGTCGCCGGTCACGATCATGACCTCGTAGCCCTTCTTCGACGCCGCCGTCGACAAGGTCCCGATCACGTCGTCGGCTTCGAAGCCTTTGACTTCGAACACCGGAATCCCGTGCGCGCGCACGACGTCGCGGAAGTAGTCGAGCTGACCGACCAGTTCGTCAGGCATCTTCTGGCGCGTGGCCTTGTACTCGGGGTACATGGCGTGCCTGAAGGTCAAACCCGGCGGATCGAACGCCACCGCGATCAGATCCGGCTTCTCCTGCTCGAGGATGCGCCGCAAGGTCATCGTGAAGCCGTACGTCGCACCGATCGGCTTGCCGTCGGGCATCGTCAGGCCGGAGCGTTGCATGGCGAAGTGCGCGCGGTACGCGAGCGCGGTGCCGTCGAGCAGAAAGAGTCGCGTCATGCGGGCAGTGTAGCGCTTGCGCTGCGCTTCCTCGCCGTCACAATGCCCGCCCATGGCGACGAAACTCTGCACGCTGAATTTGAACGGCATTCGATCCGCCGAGCGCCGCGGCCTGCTGAAGTGGATGGCGCGCACCAAACCGGACGTGCTCTGTGTCCAGGAACTGCGCGCGACGCCGCAGGACGTCGAGGACGAACTGCGTGACGTGGGAGGTTGGCACTCGTGCTGGTTTCCGGCTGTGAAGAAGGGCTACGCGGGCACCGCGGTGTTCGCGAAGAAGCCGCCGGTGCGCTACGTCATCGGTTTGGGCTTCGACTACCTCGGCAACGAGGGTCGCGCGGTGCGGGCAGACTTCGCGGACTTTTCGGTCATCAGCCTCTACGTACCCAGCGGTTCGTCTTCGCCCGAACGCTTGAAGATCAAGCTCACTTTCATGGACTTGATGCTGCCGTGGGCCAAGGAACTCTTGCGCGAAAAGCGCGCGATCGCGTTGTGCGGCGACATGAACGTCGCGCCAACAGCCCTGGACCTCGCGCGCCCCAAGCAGAACGTCAAGAACTCAGGCTTCCTGCCCGAGGAGCGTGAGTGGTTCGCGCGCCTCCTGGAACTCGGCTTCGTCGACACGGTGCGCGCGCACAACGAAGGCGTCGAGGCTCTGTACTCGTGGTGGTCGCAACGCGGCGCGGCGCGAGAAAAAGACATCGGCTGGCGCCTCGACCACATACTCGCGACCCCTCAATTCCACGAGCGCACGCGACGCGCCTGGATCGAAAACGACGCCGGCCTGTCGGATCACGCGCCGGTGTGGGCCGAACTGGCGTGACGAACACCGAGCCGGTCCCAACGTCACACCCAGATCCCAACAAACGCTGCCGCCCCGCCACCCACCCCGCAACGTTTCCAAACCGACAGCCTCATACCCATGTTCTTCTCTTGACCTCAGGGCTCGAGGCGCGCGGTACTCCGCGCGACTCGAGTCCTGAGGCGGCGCTGCGTAGCACGCCTGCGAATGCCGTTGCGCTTCAACTTGCTGCGCGGCTCTTTCATCTGCTTCGCGCACACCCAGTCGCGCGCTTTCGCGCGACAGACTACGGAAGGGAGAAGTCGCAGGCAGTACTCCGAGTTCGACTGTCTCCCGTGATGGTGATCGCAAACACCGTGGATGAGAGTGCGCGAGTGACTTGCGGCCTTGCGAACCGCGAAGCAGATGAAGGAACCGCGCAGCAACCTGAACCGCAACGGCATTCGCAGGCGTGCTACGCAGCGCCGCCTCAGGACTCGAGTCGCGCGGAGTACCGCGCGGCTCGAGCCCTGAGGTCAAGAAAAGAACATGGGTTTGAGGATGTCGGTATGGAAACGTTGAGGGGGAGGCGAGCGGGCGCTGTGGGCCGGGTTCGTTCTTCTCAACTCAACGTAGGCCGCGGCCCCGTCTTCAAGTCGGCGATCTCGAGTTCCAGATTCGTCGAACCGCGGAACGAGTTCCACTTCGGCGTGAACGCGACGTGAATCGGCATGCCCAGCGCCAGCTCGCGCGCGCGGTGGGCCTGGCCGAAAGCCATCGCCTTCAGAACCTGATTGCCTGAGCGCAGCTTCAGCATCAGGTGCGTGCCGTCCGCGCCCAAGGCGCGCGGCGTCTCGTCCAGGCGCAGGTCGTACGCGACGAGGATCGGCTTCTCGTTTTGCTCGCCGAACGGCTGGAAGCGTCCGATCTCGTTCATCAAGTCGGGCGTGACGTCGCTCCATGCAACCGCCGCATCGATCATGATCTCGGGTGCCTTGAATCCTTCCGCTCCCAGCATCTCGTGTGCCCGCGCGCAAATGGCAGCGCGCACGCGATCTATGTTTTCAGCCGTGACCGATAATCCCGCCGCCTGTTCGTGCCCGCCGTACTGCGTGATGTGCTCGGCCGCGCCGTGCATCGCATCCAAGACGCTGAATCCAGGCACCGAACGCGCGCTGCCGCGGCCTGCATTGCCTTCCAATCCGATCACGATCGCCGGCCGCTCGAAGCGCGAGACGAGGCGCGCGGCGATGATCCCGACGACGCCTTGATGCCAGCCCTGTCCGGCGACGACGAGCACCGGATGCAGGTTGCGGTCTGCGAACGGCGCGGCGGCGTCGATCGCGGTGCTCAACAAGTCGTTCTCGATGCGCTTGCGTTCGATGTTCAAGGCGTCGAGGTCGCGCGCGAGTGCCTTGGCTGTCGTTGCATCCTTGGCGAGCAATAGCGCGACGGCTTTCTCGGCGCTGCCCAGTCGCCCGGAGGCGTTGATGCGCGGTCCGATCTTGAACCCGACGTCCTCGCTCGAGAGTCCGCGCCCGCTGAGCCCGGCGACTTCGAGCAGGGCCGCGATGCCGGGATTCTTGGAGTTGCGCAGCGAGCGCAAGCCGTAGTGCGCGAGCACGCGGTTCTCGTCCACGAGCGGCACGACGTCGCACACGGTCGCGATCGCGACGTAGCCCATCGCCTCGACCAGGAACTCGCGCAGATCCTCGCGCACCTTGGTCGTGCCCGACAGTTCTTGCGCCAATCCCCACGCAAGTTTGAACGCCACCGCGCCGCCGCACAGCTCGCGAAAGGGATAGCGTGCGCTCTCGAGCTTCGGATTCACGATCGCGACCGCCGGCGGCAGTTCGCCCGACGACGGTTCGTGGTGATCGGTGACGATGGTGTCGACGCCCATCGCCTTCAAGGCCGTGATCGTCTCGTGCGCCGAAGTGCCGTTGTCGACGCTGATCACCAGCGTCGCGCCGGTCTCCTTGACCTTCTCGATGCTGTGCGGACCGAAGCTGTAGCCGTCGGTGAAGCGATTCGGGATGTGCCAGCGCGCCTGAGCGCCCAAGAGCTCGAAGAGCCGCATCAAGAGCGTCGTGCCGGTGACGCCGTCGACGTCGTAGTCGCCGTGCACCAGGATCGTTTCGCCACGCTCGATCGCGCGCGCGATGCGTGTCGTGGCGGCCTTCATGTCGGGCAGCGCGGCCGGATCGTGCAGTGCGGTGAGCTTGGGCTCGAGATGCGCCGTGGCGCGCGCGTGTTCCGTGATCCCGCGCCCCGCGAGCAAGGCCGCGCCGACGCGCGTCACGCGTTGGCCGGACATCAAGCTCTGCAGGACGGCCGGATCGTGGGTGCGCAGGGTCCAGCGAGGCGCGAGGGAGGCGAGGGTGGGGGTCATGTCGTGCTCGGGTAGCGCACGATAGGGGATCGCCGGGGCGACTGCGAGCACCCGCACGGGGCGCAGTCCGCAACTTTTGCTTGTCGATTCGCCGCGCGCCGGAGACAACAGGCGCCATGAAGGCCTCGAACAGCGATTCGCAGGCGGCGTTTCGTGCGTTGCCCTCGGTCGACGAGGTCATGCGCGATCCGCGCGCCGTGGAACTCACACGGCGGGTGCCGCGCGAGATGGTGCAGATGTTCGCGACCGGCGCGATCGACGCGTGGCGCGAGGAAATTCGCACCCAGCGGCTCGCGGGTGGGGAGCTGGAGGCGCGCCTCGCGCGCGGCGATCTGTTCGCGGCGCTGGACGCGGCCGTGGCGCGCGAACTCGGCCGCGGCGTCAAGCGCTGCGTCAATGCGACCGGCGTCGTGCTCAACACCGGCCTCGGGCGCGCTCCGGTGCACCCCGAAGCGGCGGCGGCGATGGCGCTCGCGGCGCGGTCTTATTGCGTACTCGAAGTCGATCGCGAAACGAACGAGCGCAATCAGCGTGACGACTACCTCGGCGATCTGCTCGCGCGCGCGACGGGCGCGGAAGCGGGCATCGGCGTCAACAACTGCGCCGCGGCGGTGATGTTGATGTTCCAGACCTTCGCCGGCGGGCGCGAAGCGATCGTGTCGCGCGGCGAGCTGGTCGAAATCGGCGGCAGCTTCCGCGTGCCGGACGTGATGGCGCGCGCCAACGCGAAGCTCGTGGAAGTCGGTACCACCAACCGCACGCGCGTCGCGGACTACGAAAAGGCGATCAACGATCGCACCGGACTGTTGGTCAAGGTCCACACCAGCAACTTCAAGATCGTCGGGTTCGTCGAGGAAGTCGGTCCGCGCGAACTGGCCGATCTGGGGGTCAGGAAGAATGTCGTGACCGGCTTCGACCTGGGCTCGGGCCTGCTCGAGATCGCGGGCGCCACCGAACTCGCGAGCAAGCTCGGTGGTGAGCCGCTGGTCAAGGACGCGGTCGCGAGCGGCGTGGACGTCGTGTGTTTCTCCGGCGACAAATTGCTCGGGGGCCCGCAAGCCGGCCTGATCGTCGGCAAGCGTGGCGCGATCGCGGCGTTGCGCAAGAACCCGATCTACCGCGCAGTGCGGCTCGACAAGGTGACGCTCGCGGGGCTGGAGAAGACGCTGGAGCTGTTGCGCGACGGCCGCGCCGATGAAATTCCGTCGCGCGCGCTGTTGAACCTGCGTGCCGACGAATTGCGCCCGCGCGCCGAAGCACTCGCGCAGGCTCTGGCGCGGATCGACGATCTGAAAGTGGAAGTCATCCCCGAGCGCTCGCAACCCGGCAGCGGTGCCGCGCCGGATGTCTTCCTGGACACCTTCGTCGCCGCGGTGCGCCACGCGCGCCTGGGTGCGACCGCCTTGTCGCTGGCGCTGCGCCGCAACGATCCGCCGGTGTTCACGCGCATCCAGGACGGAGCCGTGCTGCTCGACCCGCGCACCCTGCTCGGGGGGGACGAGGAAGACCTCGTGCGCGCCTTCTCGAACCTTGCGGGAAGAGCGCCGGCCGCCGCGCGTCAGCCCCGCGCTTGAATCACGGCACGACTCAGAGCCATCCCGACGTGCTCCACCGCCACATCGACTCGCGCGAGGCGCAGCTTGCGATCCTCGGACTCGGCAGCGTAGGCCTGCCGCTGGCGCACGCCTTCGTCGCGGCCGGATTCGACGTGCTCGGCTACGACATCGACGGCGAGAAGGTCGCGCGTCTGGAGCGCGGCGACAACACGCTGCACCATCTGCCTGAAGGTTTCGTCGCGGATCTGGTCGCGAGCGGAAGATTTCACGCCACGACGGATCCCGAGCGCCTCTCGGAAGTCGACGTCGCGATCGTGTGCGTGCCGACGCCGCTCGATTCGGAGCGCAAGCCGGACTTGAGCTGCGTGCGCGATGCGGGCCGCAAATTGGCGGCGCACACGCGGCCTGGAGTGCTGGTCGTGCTCGAATCGACGACCTGGCCGGGCACTACGCGCGGCGTGTTGGGCGACATCTTCGCCGAACGCGGGCGCACGGCCGGAGTCGACGTGTTCCTCGCCTATTCGCCCGAACGCGAGGATCCCGGACGCAACGTTCCGGCCTCCGCGATTCCGAAACTCGTCGGCGGAACTTGTGAGCAGTCCAAGGCACTTGCGCTGCGCCTCTACTCGGCCGCCATCGAAGTCGTCGTGCCGGTCTCCAGCGCCGAAGTGGCGGAATCCGCCAAGCTGCTCGAGAACGTGTTCCGCGCGGTCAACATCGCGCTCGTCAACGAACTCAAGGTGGCGTTGGCGGCGTTGAAGGTGGACGTGTGGGAGGTCATCGATGCCGCGTCCAGCAAACCCTTCGGCTTCATGCGCTTCACGCCCGGACCCGGGCTCGGCGGGCATTGCCTGCCGATCGATCCGTTCTACCTGACGTGGATCGCGCGCGAGCACGGCGTCGCCACGCGCCTCGTCGAATTGGCGGGCGAGATCAGTCGCGAGATGCCGAAGTACGTGGTCGACCGCGCGGTCGCCGCCTTGTCGGCGCGCGGACGCGACGTCTCGGGTGCCCGCATCCTCGTGCTGGGGCTCGCGTACAAGCCCGAGGTCGACATCGTCACCGAGTCGCCGTCCATCCGTTTGATCGAACTGCTCGAGGATCTGGGTGCCGCCTGTGAGTACTCCGATCCCTACGTGCCCGTCGCGCCGACGGTGCCGGGCCACGACATCGGGCAGCGCCGCTCGCTGCCGTTGGATGCGGACGTCGTCGCGGGTTTCGACCTCGTGCTCGTCGCGACCGATCACAAGGCCTTCGATTGGGACATGGTGGCGCGCTCCGCGCGACTCGTCGTCGACACGCGCAATGCGCTCGCCGGCCGACTGGACGGGCGAGCGCACTACTTCAAAGCCTGAACGCACCACGCTCAGCGCGGCGCCTCCATCCCGGCGAGTTCGTGCGGCGCGGCGCGCGCTTGGAGTTTCTTCCACGCGAACTGGCGGTCCTCCAGGCGCTCGTCGGTGTCGGCGACGACCTCGCGCATCCACTCGAGCGCCTCGGCGCGCAACCTGGGCGAACCGTTCATGGTCAGGTTCTCGGCGACCGAGAGCGCCGCGCGCGTCGACATCCCGCGCGCGCCGTCCGCGCGTGCCGCATGCCGCCCGCGCAACTCGCGCATGACTTCCGGTGCGTCGATCGGCTTCAAGCTCAGCGTCATCAGGGCTTGCGAACGCACCATCGGATCCGGATCGGTCTGGGCGATGCCCAGGAGGACCTCGGTTTTCTCCGTGTGCATCGCCGAGACCAGCATCATGCGCGCCTTGGGATCGCGATCGCTCGTGACGAGTGCCGTGTACTCCTTCTGCGCGGCGTCGAGTCCGCCGTCGCGTGAACCGAGGCGCGCGAAGGCGCCGTACTCGCCGGCCGTCGACAGCCGGGCCAGGGCTTCGGCCGCGACGGCGACCGGCGCGTGCCGCGCGATGGCGTTCAAGACCGCCTGCGCCAGGGCCGGATGGCGCCGCGAGCGCGTGAAGATCTGTTCGGCGATGGGCAGAAAGCTCGCGGAGTCGGTCGCGAGCAGCACCGCCAGCGCCGCTTCGATCGCCAGCGGATCGGTCGAATTCGCGAGGATCGAAGACAGCTCGGGCATTTCGTCGGTCGCGCGCGTCAGTTCCTCGTCGCTCTCGAGGATCGCGTGCAAGAGCGGATCGAAGTTCACCGCCCGCTCGGGCGCGCGCTCGCGCAGCGTCGTGATCGTCGCCAGCCAGCGCGCACCGACGGCCGGACGCCCATCGAAGACGAGAGCGGCCGTGAATTCGCTCAGACTCGTTCCGGTTGCGATGTCCAATCCGGTCAGTGCCTCCAGGAAGTCGTGCGTGAAAGGCCGCCCGCCCAAGGTCAGCGCCGGCCGCCGCGCATCGCAGGCCACGCCGAAACCGACTGCGAGGATGGCGCCCTGTTCCGCGGTCGACCCGGCGCCGAGGCGGCCATCGAGCAGGAACTCCAGCACACGCCGCGGGACTTGCGGGCCGACGAGCAAGGTCTCCAGGTTGCGTTCGAAGGTCTCCCGATCCTGCTCGAGGTAGGCGCGCGCCGTCGCGCGCAGGAGCGCGATCAGTTCTTCGTCGTCGAGTTGCACGACCAGAGGCGTGCCGCCCTGCTCGCTGTCCGCCACCGTGCGCGCTTGGGCGCGCACCACCGATTCGAGCAATTCGGGCTCGATCGACGGCCCATCCGCACGCGCGCCTTGCGGGTGGGGGACGGCAGCGGGGCGCAAGTCCAGACTACACCACACGACGCACGCGAGCACGAGTACGGCACAAGCAACGAGCAAGGCTTTCATGGCCGGCCTCAGTTCGCAGCCGCCGACGGCTGGATCACGCAGTTGATCGTCTTGTGATCCTCGATCCACCCGGCGTTGCCGACATCCGTGCAGTCGCAGGTGGGGACCAGCAGCTTGAACCCAAAGCCGCCGAGGAAAGCGCAGCTGCAGCGCTTCAGCCGGACCTCGAGCGTGTCGCCGGCCACGCATTCCGTGCCCTCGTTGTAGAGGCCGTCGCAGTGCCGGTGCTGCGGATAGACGATGACGAACAGCGGGCACTCGCCGATCGAGATGCCGAACGTCAGGCCGAAGAGCGTGACGCCCAGGTTGCATTGATTCGTCTTGTCCCCGTTCTCGACGTGCGCCGCGACCTCGGTGGCGATCGTGTCGGCACACGCGCTCTGAGGCCGCGCGAACGCGGCGGTGGCGAGCGCGAACAAGGCGGCGATGAAGAAATGGACTTTCATGACTGTGAGCTCCTCTAGTGTGTTTCCCCGAGCGAGCACCGCACCGTGCAGTGCCGTCACAGATCCCGACGTCCGGCGCGCGCCCCGGTTGCAGAAAAATCGCCGTGCGCTTCGAAGTCGCACGCGCGCTATGCTCTGCGCCATGGAAAGCAGCACGACAAAGCGCCTGACCGACTACGCCAACTGCGCCGGTTGAGCGGCCAAGATGCCCATCGGGCAGCTCGCGCAGGTTCTGCGCGGCGTCAGCGGTGAGAAGGACGGACGACTTCTCGTGGGACCGGAGACCTTCGACGACGCCGGTGTCGTCGAACTCGCGGGCGTCGAAGGTCTGCCCGCGGGGACCGATCTGGCGCTCGTCCAAACCGTCGATTACTTCCCGCCGGTCGTCGACGATCCCTGGTTCTACGGCGCGATCGCGGCCGCGAATTCGGTGTCGGACGTCTACGCGATGGGCGGGCGACCCTACACGGCGCTCAACCTGGCCGGCATCCCCAAGGATTTCGCGCCCGAGTGGACGTCCGAGATCTTTCGCGGCGGATTCGAGACCATGCGTAAGGCCGGCGCACTGGTCGTCGGTGGTCACACCGTTCAGTCGGCCGAAGCCATGTTCGGTTTCGCGGTCACGGGCTTCGTCGATCGGCGGAAGGTCACGACCAACGCCGGCGCGCGCCCGGGCGATGTCCTGTACCTGACGAAGAAGCTCGGCATGGGCGCGCTCACGACCGCCGCGAAAGCGCAGAAGATCTCGTGGAAGGAACTCGAACCCGCAGCCGTCCAGATGGCGGCGCTCAACGACACCGCCGCCCTCGCGATGAACGCCGTCGGCGCGCGAGCGTGCACCGACATCACCGGCTTCGGTCTGGTCGGTCACGCGCGCAACATCGCCAAGGGCTCGCGCCTCACCTTGCGCATCGAACTGGCGCGCACACCGATCTTCGACGGCGCGCTGGCATTGGCGCGCGCAGGTACGTTGTCGGGCGGCGCCAGGCGCGGGCGCGCGGCCTTGGGTGACGTCGTCGCGATCCGCGCCGGGCTCGAGGAGGCGCTCGTCAACCTGGTGTTCGACGCCGAGACCTCGGGTGGGTTGATGATCGCCGTCTCACCGGCCAAAGCCGCCGCGCTGGAGAAGGAACTCGCTGCGCGCGATCTGATCGTCGCGCGGATCGGCGAGTGCGTGCCCGATACGGGCAAGCTCGTCGAATTGATCTAGAGCCGCGCGCCGATGGCCGAGAACGAGCGGAGCGAGACTCTTTCCAGAGCGCCGCTGTCGGTGGGACCGCCGTGGATCTTCGGGCACCGCGGCGCGCCGCTCGAAGCGCCGGAGAACACACTGGTGGGTTTCGAGCGCGGGCTCGAAATCGGACTCGACGGCTTCGCGTTCGAGGTGCGCGTCGCGCAGGGCAACGAGGTCGTCGTCTTCGCGGACACGAGCGTCGAGCGCACGACCGACGGACACGGGCACGTGGCGGAGTCGACGCTGCAAGCGCTGTCCGCGCTCGACGCCGGCGGTCCGTTCGACGCGCGCTTCAAGGGCGAGCGCATTCCGGTCCTGGAGGAAGTGCTCGCGATCGCACCGCTCACGCTGGAGCACGGGGCGCCTCAGCAGTTGATCCTCGTACCCGAACGTGGAGATGTCGCGCGCACGGTGGACGTCGCGCGTGAGTTCGCGCGTCACGCTTCGGTGCGCATCGCCTCGCGCGTGCGCGAGGCCTGCGCGGAAGTGCGCGATCTGGGGCTGACGCCGCTCTGGATCATCGACGAAGCCGGCGAGCACGAGTTGGAGATCGCGCGTTCCGAACGCTTCGCCGCTGTCGGCGCACCGGTGCGGTCGTTCGTACGGAACGAACTGATCTGGCCCACGGAGCGCTTCGGATTGGAAGCGGATGCGCCCGCAGATCTCCTCTGGGCGTGCCGCGAGCCGCTCCACGCGCTGGTGACGAACGAGCCGCGACGCGCCCTCGCCGCCCGCGCCCTGGCGCAACTCGCGCCGCAGGATCGCTCGCCCTGGCCGGTGCAGGTGCCGACTCTGGAGGTCGAACTCGGCGGAGCCGGGGCCCTGCGCGGCGATTGGAGCGGCGCGTGGAAGGTCGCAGCGCGGGTGCGCAATCCGTTCGGCTTCGCAGTGCGTGTCGCGTGCGCGCTCGTCCCGCGCCGCGGTGCCTTCGACATCACGGGCTTGCCTCAGAGCTTCGATCTGGCGGTGGGGGAGGAACGCGAAGTCCCGTTCGAGTTGTGCGGCGGTTCGTGGCGCATCGGCGGCGATCCGGTGTTCGTCGCGCGCTTGCGCTGGCGCGCCGGGCCCGGCAGGCGTGCGGGTGAGATCGATTTCGATGCTCCGCTCGCGCGTGTGCGCACGGTGCGCGCCGACGTGCTCGCGACCCGGCTCGTGCTCTTGCGCGAAGGGCCCCGCGACGCGCAGGCCTCGATGAGTTTGCGACGTCATCGACAAAGCATGCTCGTCACCGTCGAGAATCCCGGCGACTTGCGTGACGCGCGCGTCGTCGTGCACATCCTGGGTCGCGAATACACCGGCTCACGCGGAGTGCGCGTGCCGCTGCCGGACGACTTCGACACGCGCCTCGAGGCCGTGCCGTTCTCGTGCGCGTTGGTCGCGTGGCAGGACGGCGAACGCGTCGTGCGCCGCTTCGCCGGCGGAATCGGCCCCGAGATCGATCGCGGTTCGCCGGGCCGCCTGCTGCCGTTCGCGGCTGAACACT
Source organism: Planctomycetota bacterium (assembly GCA_016795245.1). Classification (GTDB taxonomy): domain Bacteria; phylum Planctomycetota; class UBA1135; order UBA1135; genus JAEUIA01. The sequence goes on from JAEUIA010000015.1 coordinate 21,835, forward strand.
GATGCCGCGATGCGGTACACGGCTCTTTTCTCCCCGATTCGCCGGCGTAGGACCGCGTGCCGCCGCGCAGTGCTACGCCGGCGAATCGGGGAGAAGAGAGCCGAGTACCGTATCCGCCGCGAGGGCCGACATTGGGTGCGGCCAGGTCAGGTCGCACCGGACGGCCGGTGAGCCGGGGATGCTTCGCGCGCTGCGCCCTTGTGTGCGCGGCGGCGGATGCGTAGGAATTGCGGGTTCAAACGGGAGCGGATCGGTGCTGGTGTGCCGCCCGGCCTTCAAAGCCGGTTGGGCTTCGTGAACAGCGGGGCCGGTGGGTTCGATTCCCATGCGCTCCCGCCATTCTCCTGCCCCCCCCCTGCATGGCCCTGCGCGAAACGATCACGATCCGTCCCTTCGAGGCCGGGGACGAAACCGCAATCCTGGCGGCACTCAACCGCCCGGCGCCGCGCGGTGCGATCGCGACGCCGGTACGCGACGTCGAGGAGTGGCGTTGGTTGTACGAGCGCAACCCCGCCGGCGCGCGCATCATGCTCGGCTTCGACGAGGGCGGTGAAGTGCTGGCGCAGTGCGCGGGCCTCTCGTTGCGCGCGCGGCTCGAAGGGCGTCCGACCACGTTCTGCATCGCGCTCGACGGGTTGAACGTACGCTCGGAGCGCACGGGTCACTTGCGACGCGGTCTGTTCACGGCGACGTGCGAGGCCTTCCGCGAAGCCTGGGCCGGCGAAGGCGAGGGGCGCTACGCGTTCCTGTACGGCGCGGTGAGCAGCACGAACCCGCGCCTCGGGCGGGCGCCGCTCTCGACCCCGTTTCTGCGCGAGGGCTTCGCGCACGTCCTCGAGTTGCCCTGCACCCCGATCAGCCACGCGGACGTCGCGGTGCGCGAGGTCGAGCGCTTCGACGGCGATGCTGCGGAAGTCTTCGAGCGCGTCGCCCTGGATGCGCGCGCGGTCCTCGTGCGCGACGCGAGCTTCTTGAACTGGCGCTACGTCGAACGACCCGGCAAGCCCTACCGCCGCGCGCTGGCGTACGCGGGCACGCGACCGATCGGTGTCGCCGTGTGGCGCGCGGCGGAATACGAGGGTCGGCCGGCGGCGTGGCTCTGCGAATGGATGGTCCCCGGCGGCGAGCCCGCCGGAGCGCGCGCCTTGTTGGCGTGGGTCACGGAGTGCGCGCGTGCGAGCGGACTGGAATGCGTCGTACTCGAGTGTTCGCCGTTCGCGCGCGACTGGAGCGAGTTCCAAGCGCTGGGCTTTCGCGTGCGGCGCGCGCGCCATCACTGGATCGGCGCTGCGCATTCGTCGGTGCACGACGCGCGCTTCTTCGCGCGGCACCTGCAGATCTCGCTCGGAGATCTGGAATTCACATGAAGACCTACACCATCCGTGCGATGACGCACGCGGATGACGACGGGGCCTTCGCGGCGTGGAATTCGGTCACCGCGACGAGTTTGTTCGCGCGCACGCGCTCGCGCGACGAATGGACGTGGGCCTACCGCGACAATCCCGCCGGACGCGCGGCCTTCGTCGCCGAACACGAGGGCGGAATCGCGGCCTTGTACGCCGCATTGCCGATCAAGACCTGGATCGAAGGCGAAGTCCACACGTTCGGACGCATCGTCGACAGCCTCGTCCTGCCCGCGCATCGCTCCGGTTTGAAGCGCCCGGGATTGTTCGTCGGAGTCGGGCGCAAGTTCTTCGAACACTTCGGGCTCAAGGACTCGGGCGCCGTGTTCTTCGGCTGGCCCGAAGAACAACAGTGGCGCGTCGGCGAGCGGTTTCTGTCGTACGCGCCCTTGCGGCACGAGATCGTGCTCGCGCGCGAAGTACCGGAGGGAACCGGCGCCGTACCGGAGAGCGTGGAGGAGATCTCGCGCTTTGGGCCTGAGTTGCGCGACTTGTACGAGCGCAGCGCGCGTGCTTTCGGCGCGTCGACCGTACGCGACGACATCTACATGAACTGGCGCACGGTGGACCGACCCAACGTGCGCTACCGGCGCTTCGGCGTGCGCGATGCGCAAGGCATGCTGCGCGGCGTGGCGGTGCAGCGCACCTGTCACTTCCTGGGCGAAGAGGCGAGCACGCTGGTCGACTGGCTCGTGCCCCACGAGGAAGAAGCGGTCGCGGATCGATTGCTCGCCGCGCTCGCTGCGTGCACGCGTGCGGATCGCGTGCGGCGCCTGTACACGCTCGTGCCGCCGTGGTCGTCGTGGTTCGAGTGGTTCCAGTCGCGCGGCTTCCAAGCGCAGCCGACGGAGTACGTGCTCGGGGGCCGCAGCTTCAGCGCGCGCCACGATCTGGGCTGGTTGCGCGAGCGCTGGTGGTACCAGTTGTCCGATAGCGACTTCGTCTAGGTTCGCGCTGCTGCGGCGCTGTTCGGCTCGGCTTGCGCCTTCGTCGGTGCTATCTGACTCGGCTTGCGCCCTTGGCGGTGTCGTCCGACTCGGCTTGCGCCTCGTAGGTGCTGGTCGACGCTCAGCGCGCGAGCACGGTCAGGAGCGCCATCGAGGTGCGCTCGAGTCCGACGAGGAGGCGCACGTGCAGCGCCGGGTTGCCGCCGCAGAAGGGGCAGTCGGCCGGATCGGGATCGCTGACCGTCGCGCTCGCCTGGCACGGCGTCGCGGCCGGGATCGTGAGGCGCGCCGAAGCGGTCGTGGCCAGCGCGACGAGCAGGGAGAGAGCGGTGATGCGGAGTGCGATCTTCATGGTTTCTGGTCCAACCTTCTGACCCAAGGCTATGCCTCGTGGGCCGTGTGCGCAAGCCGCAGGACGCGAGGAAGCGCCTTGAAACGTACAGGGTATGTGTCGGACGCCTCGACACCCGGGGTTGAGGTCGCGCCTCGCGATGCTGAAGCGCGGGCCTCCATGCCCTACACTTGTCGCCCGTGAAACGCGCAACCCATCACGCCCTTCAGGCTTCAGCCCGCGCGCTCGCGCTCCTGGCTCTCTTCTTGGGAGCCGTGGCCTGCGGAGGCGGGCAGCCCGAGAATGGGCCGGAGGCCGCCACTGCGGGGCCGGCCGGGATCACCTACGTGCGCCTTGCAGGAGAACTCGGATCGAGTTCGTCCGCACCGATCGACATCGGCACGCAGGCCTTGATCCAACGCGGCATCCGCGCCGCGCAGAGCGCGGGTCACAAGACCCTGCTGCTCGAGATGGACACGGGCGGCGGTTCGCTCGAAGTGCTGTGGAACATCGAGAAGCTCCTGATCGCCGCCGAGGAAGACGGCATCCAGGTCGTGACCTGGGTGCACCTGCACGCCGGATCGGCGGGTGCGCTGCTGACGCTCTCGTCGCAGCGCGTGTACATGAGCTCGGGCGGCACGATCGGTTCGGCCGAGCCCGTGACGCAAGGCGCGCAGGGATTGGAAGAGCTGCAGGGCGGCGTGAAGGAAAAGATCGTCTCGTTCCTGCGCTCGCAGTACGCGTCGCTCGCGGAGAAGCGCGGCCGCCCGCCCGCCCTCGCGATCGCGATGGTCGACGCGGACGCCGAAGTGCGCCAGGTCAAGGTCGATGGGGAATTGAAGCTCATCACCGGCGACGAATGGGATTCGCTGCGCGAGGCCGGCGCCGACTACGAACTCGTGCGCGTCGTGCTCGCGCGCGGTCGCCTGCTCAACTTGACGGCGCGCGAGGCGGTCGAGCTGCGCTTCGTCGACGGCATCGCCGATTCGCTGGCGGAGGTCATCCAGAAACTCGGCTTGCCGCCGGACGTCGTGGTCTCGCCCGCGCTCGAGCTGTCGAACGGCGACAAGTTCGCGGTCTGGCTGGAGCGGCTCACGCCGCTGCTCTTGATGGCGGGACTCTTGTGCGCCTACCTCGAGCTCAAGCTGCCCGGGTTCGGGCTGCCCGGCATCCTGTCGATCGCCTGTTTCGCGCTCGTGCTCGCGGGGCAGTACCTCGCCGGCCTGGCCGACGTTCCGCACATCGTCGCCGTCGCCCTGGGCGCGGCGTTGATCGCGGTCGAGATCATCCTCGTCCCCGGGACACTGTGGCTCGGGATCAGCGGACTCATCCTCGTCGTCGGCGGATTGATCCTGGGCAGCCTGGGTCCGGGCTTCGATTTCGGCAGCCCGATCGATCGCGATCGGATCATCGATGCGACCGCGCGCATCCTGATCGCCGCTTCGGTCGCGCTGGTCCTGGCACTTCTGTTGTCGCGCTATCTACCGAAGACGCCGGTCATGAAGCACCTGGTCTTGATCCCCGCCGGCGAAGCCCCCGCTTTCGCGGGTGCGATGCCCGAAGCGGTCGAACTCACGCAACACTCGACGCGCGTCGGAGCGAGAGGTGCTGTCACGTCCGACCTGCGGCCGGTCGGAAAGGTCGTGCTCGACGCGCACCCGACCTTCGAGTGGGAAGCGCGTTCCACCGGTCCGGTGATCGAGCGCGGAGCGCGCGTCCGGGTCGTCGAAGTCGCCGCGGCGAGACTCGTGGTCGAGCGTGAAACGGAGAACTCATGACGATCGCGATCGTGCTGCTCCTCGCGGGCCTGGTGTTGATCGTGATGGAACTCATGTTCCCGTCGCTGGGCGCGCTGGGCATCCTCGCGGCCTTGTGCTTGATCGGCTCGATCTCGTACGCGTTCGCCGAGGACCGCGACATCGGCATCGGATTCCTGGTGGCGACGGCGGTCCTCGTGCCGACGGCGATCATGCTGGGCTTCAAGCTGCTCCCCAAATCACCGCTGGGCAAGGTCCTCGTGAACCCCGGCGTTTCGACGACCGACAACGCCGCCGTCGACCTGCGCGACCGCGGACTCGTCGGCAAGATCGGGATCGCCGAGAACCTGCTGCGCCCCGCGGGCACGATCCAGATCGACGGCCGGCGCGTCGACGTGGTCACGCGCGGCGAACCGATCGAGGCCGGAGCGCGCGTGCGCGTGCTCGAGGTCGAAGGCAATCGCGTCGTGGTCGTTCGCGAACCACACGCCTGATATCCACCTAGAAGAGAGAGAGACTCGAACATGACTCAAGACACGCTGTTCTTGCTGCTGATCCAGGCCGGCAAGAGTTCCGATCAGACCGAATTGACGGACGTCCTGAAGTGGCTGGGCCTGGGTGTGCTCGGCATCTTCCTGCTGTTCTTCCTGGTGCTGCTCCTCAAGTTCGCGAACCTGTACGTGCGGTCCGTGACGACGAGCGCCGGGATCGGGCTCTTCGACATGTTCGCGATGCACCTGCGCAAGGTGAATCCGGCCACGATCCTCGACGCGAAGATCATGCTCGTGCAGTCGCGCATCGAAGCCGTGTCGACGCGCGACCTCGAAGCCCACCTGCTCGCCGGCGGCCGCGTGCAGAAGGTCGTCACTGCATTGATCAGCGCGAACCGCGCCGGCATCGACCTCGACTTCCGCACCGCGGCGGGCATCGACCTCGCCGGCCGCGACGTGCTCGACGCGGTGAAAACCAGCGTCACGCCCAAGGTCATCGACTGCCCGAACCCGGCATCGGGCAAGAGCGAAGTCGCTGCAGTTGCGAAAAACGGTATTCAAGTGCTCGCAAAAGCGCGCGTCACCGTGCGCACGAACATCAAGCGCCTCGTCGGCGGCGCCGGCGAAGAGACGATCATCGCGCGCGTCGGCGAAGGCATCGTGTCGACGATCGGTTCCAAGGACTCGCACAAGGACGTGCTCGAAAACCCCGACTCGATCAGCAAGACGGTGCTCGCGCGCGGCCTCGACGCGGGCACCGCGTTCGAGATCGTCTCGATCGACATCGCCGACGTCGACATCGGCGTGAACATCGGCGCGCGTCTGCAAGCCGACCAGGCCGAAGCCGACAAGCGCGTCGCGCAAGCCAACGCCGAGAAGCGCCGCGCGATGGCCGTCGCCGCTGAACAGGAATTCAAGGCGGTGGTCCAGGAGAACCGCGCCAAGGTCGTCCTGGCCGAAGCCCAAGTGCCGCTCGCGATCGCCGAGGCACTCAAGTCCGGAAACCTGGGGGTGATGGACCTCTACCGGCTGAAGAACATCGACTCCGACACCAAGATGCGCTCGAGCCTGTCGACGCCCGAGACTCCGCCCGGCGGCGAAGGCGCGGGCTAGACCCGGGCAGCACGCGATGCTCCTCCCGCAGTCACTGATCTTCGCCGCGCTCGATCTGGGCGAGATCATCCAGTGGATCGCGAACCACATCGGCCCGATTTTCGTGGCCGTCTTCTTCTTCATTGTCCCGATCCTGAAGGCGATCAAGGAGTCCGCCGAGAAGAAGCGCAAGCAAGCCGGCCAGGCCAGCGTGCCGCAGGCCGAAGAGCGCGAGGCCGAGAGCGACGGCCGGCGCATGTGGGAAGAGTTGTTGCGCGGCGAGACGACTGCGTCGGTCCTGCCGCCGCCCGTCCCTCCCGCGCCGCCCGCGACGGCGTCGTTCGAAGGCGCCGAGCAGGCAGCGGATGCGCCCAGCCTCGCCGGACGCTTGTCGGATTTCGCGGACGCTGGCGACGAGAACGCCCTGGAAAGCGAGTCCGCGGTCGACCAGGAGCGGCGCGCCGTCGAGATCAACGACGAGATGTTGCGCGTCGAGATGCTGCGACGCTCGGACTTCCTGGCGCGCGAGCGTGAGTCGGCGGCGCGCAAGACCGTCGCGCCGGACGGGATTTCGACCTTCACGGAGACCGCGCCCGGGCTGGCCGCCGTCAGCCGCGGCGCGTCCGCGCGCCAGAGCCTGTTCGTGCCGGGCGAGTCGCGCCGCAGCGCGCTGCGGCGCGCGATCATCGCGCGCGAGATCCTGGGCCAGCCGCTCGCGCTGCGTTCGCGCAACGACGCGTTGGGTCCGACCGCGCTGTCGGATTGACATTCGGCGCGATGGGTGAAAAGCGAGCACAACCGGCGGCGAAGCGGCGCTACTGGCTGCTCAAGACCGAGCCCTCGAGCTTCGCTTTCGAGGATCTCTTGCGGGCTCCCAAGCGTCGCACTCAGTGGGACGGCGTCCGCAACTACCAGGCGCGCAACTTCATGCGCGACGACATGCAGTTCGGCGATCTCGCGCTCATCTACCACTCGAGCGCGGATCCGACCGGCATCACCGGCATCGCGCGCATCGTGCGCGCCGCGCGTCCGGACGCCACGCAGTTCGATCCCAAGGACGAGCACTTCGATCCCAAGGCACGGCGCGAGGATCCGCCGTGGGTCGCGGTCGAGATCGAAGCGCTCGTGCCCGTGGAGCCCTGCGTGAGCCTGCAAGCGCGCAAGGACGAGCCGCGTCTCGCCCAGATGCTGGTGCTCCGGCGCGGCCAGCGCCTGTCCGTCCAACCGGTGGAAAGCGGGGAATGGCAGGTCGTGCTGGAACTCGCGGGGCTCGATCCAGGCAATTTCTAGGCGTCGCGCCACCGGCGCCGGGGCGCGCTAGACCAGCCGGCGCACCTGTACGTAAACTATTGTTATAAAAGGTCTTGTGTTCAGCATTCGGGCCTGGACCGGCGCCCGCGACGGCCCCGAACACCCCTCCGCAGGGCGCCTGGAACCGTCCCAGAGCTTGATCGCGGCCGAGCTTACGGCCAAATAGGAGCCTCCTAGAGGCCCCGCCGCATCGCGCGGAGGCCGATTTCACCCCACGAGAATTCCCGACAAACTCGATCGGGACCCAGGAAGCAAGCAGATGAGCCAGAACTACGATCGCCTGGTCCAGGCCGTCAACGATGTGCGCGACGACGTCGAGAAGGCCGACGGCGGCAACAAGGCAGCGACCGCTCGCGTCCGCAAGGCGATGATGGACGTCAAGAACATCGCCCAGGACATCCGCAAGGAGATGCTCGAGAAGCGCGACTCCGGCGGTTCTCCGCCCGCCAAGCCCGCTCCCGGCTCCGGTGCGCCGAAGCCCGGTCCCGGCGCCGGCGGCCCGAAGCCCGGCGGTCCGGGCTCGATGCCCGGCGGCGGCGGCTTCAAGCCGGGCGGATCCGGCCTGCGCTGAGCGCGCGCCGCACGGGTCCGCGCTCCGCGCAGCCTGTGCCGTTTCTCGTTCCACGCGAGCGCCCGTCGGTGAACCCCGGCTGGGCGCTCGCTTCCGTTTCTGCCTCGCGCTTTCGTCCGCACCACACACCCTGTCCGGGAATGCACCGATGTCCATCACAGGCCGTCTGACCTGCGCGGTCGCCACTCTGCTCCTCGTCGGCTTCGCGCTGCAGCCCCGCGCTGTGCTCGCGTACGAGGACGAAGCCTCGCCTGCAAATCCGCTCGCGCGCGCGACGACGCTCGTCCTGTTGCGGCACGCGGAGAAAGACCCGGCCGGCGACAAGCGCGATCCGGGGTTGTCCGCGGCCGGCAAGCTGCGCGCGGAAGCGTTGGCGAAACACTTCGCGGCGGCCGGAGTCACACACCTCTTCGCCACCGAGTACCACCGCACCCAGGACACGCTCGCGCCGCTCGCGCAGAGTTCGGGTGTGAAGACGACGGTGACGAGCGGCGCGAAGACCGCGGAGCTCTTGCTCGCGCTCAAATCCCTTCCGCCCGGTTCCGTCGCGCTGGTTGCAGGCCACTCGAACACCGTGCCGCAGATCGCGCAACATTTCGGCCTCGCACTCGCGCACACGGAGACCTCGGAGCACGGAGCCGTCTTGCCGGAAGATGCCTTCGACCGCCTGTACGTGATCACGCTCCCGCCCGAGGGCTCGAAAGTCGCGCCCGCGCTGTTGGAACTGCGCTACTGAAGGATCTCGAGCGCGGGCGCATCCGCGGGCGCGAGTCCGGCGCGGCGTGCCCGTTCGCCGAACACCGCGAGCGCGCGTGCGCCGGTCGCACCCAGATCGAGCGTCCACTCGTTCACGTACAGCGCGACGTGCGCCTCGATCACCGCGTCCTCGAGTTCGCGTGCGTGCGCGCGCATCGTCACCAGCGCCTCGAGAGGGTGCGCGCGCGCGTGGTCCAGGGAGCGGCGGATGGCGGAATCGAGTTCGTGAAGCGTCGCCGTGCCCAGGCTACGGCGCGCCAGGATGCCGCCCAGGGGCAGCGGCGCTCCGACCGCGTCTTCCCAGGTCGTCCCCAGGTCTTCGTGGAGCTCGAGCCCGTGGCGCGCGTAGGTGAAGCGGCCCTCGTGGATGCACACGCCGTAGTCGGCGGTGCCCTGCGCGAGGCGCGGCATGATCGCGCTGAAGAGCGTGTGTTCGACGCGCTGCAATTCGGGATGGAACGAGCGCAGGAGGAAGTGCGCGGTCGTGCGCTCTCCCGGCGACAGGACGCGCGCCTCGGCGAGCGGCGGCGCACCCGGGCGCGCGAGGAGGAGCGGTCCCACACCGAAACCGAGTGCTGCGCCCGCGCGCAGGACCAGCGCCTCGCGCGCGAGCGGGAGGGCTGCGAAGAAGCTCGCCTTGGACGCGTCGAACTCGCCGCGCGCGAAAGCGGCGTTCAGGGATTCGACGTCGTGCAGTTCGAACTCGAGATCGAAGGTCTCGGCGCGCACTGCGCCGCTCAGCAGGCCGTGAAACGTGAACGTGTCGTTGGGGCAGGGCGAGATGCCGAGGCGCAACACACGGCGCTTCATCACACGCGATCCGGCGCGCGCGCGATCGCCGACGAGCGCAACACTTCGAGTGCGCACAGACGCGCCGCGCCCAGCGCCGAAGGAATGCGCCAGTTCGCGGGATCGCGGTCGCCGACGACGTTCGAGACACCGCGCACGATGGAGAGCGGGACCTCCGCGAGTGCGCAGGCGAGCGCGACGGCGAATCCTTCCATGTCCTCGGCCAGCGCTTCGGGAAAACGCGCGCGCCGCAGGGCCGCTTGCTCAGGTGAAGCGGAAGCGGCGCAGGTGGTCAACAGCAGCGCGGCGCGCGCCGGATCGCGCAAGGCGGAGGCGTCGGCCAGCGCGCTGCGGCCCGCGAGCACGATGCGGTCGTGGATCGGCTGAGAGTCGCCCGCTTCACCGCCCGGCCACTGCGGGAAGCCCATCGCGGTCGGCCCCATCAGCGTCGCGCCTTCGCCCGCGCCGATGCCTTCGATCGCGACGGCGTCGAATTCGACGGCGCTGCCCACCGGCAGTCGTTCGGCGTCGAAGGTGCCGCAGATCCCGACGAGGAGCACGCGCGCGGGCCTCAAGGTCGCCAGCAATTCCGCCGTGCGCGCGGCGGCGGCGATCGGGCCGAACCCGCACAAGGAGATGAGCGCCGAGGCGCTCTCCAAGCTGCCGTGGTCCTCGATACGACGGCGCTCGACGGCGGTCGGAATCAAGACGAGCGTGGGGGATCCAAGGGGGGCGGGCATGGGGAGAAGAGTCTCGACCGTGCTCGCGCACGCGTCAAGTGGCACGCAGGCCGCGCAGAGTGCCTGTTCAGCGCGCTCGGCGAGTTGGCGTTATCGTGTCGCGCATGATCACCACCGAGCACCGTGCGCTGCGGCGCAATCCTCGCGCCCTGTACTTCGTCCCGGCGGCCCTGCTGTTCGCCCTCGGTGCCTGTCGCACGCACAGTGCGATCGCAACCGACGCGCGACCTGCGACGCTGGTCGAGCGCCGCACCCCGACGGAGATCCTGTTGGCGGAGGCGCGTTCCTCGAACCGCGTCGTCGAGACGACGCGCACACTGGCAGAGCAGTTTCCGAAGCGCTTGACCGGATCCAAGGGCTACGACGACGCAGCCGCATGGGCGGTCGAGCAGTTCCGCGCCGCCGGCCTGGATGCGCGACTGGAGACGTGGGGCGAATTCCCGGTGCGTTTCGATCGCGGCACGCAGACGGGCCGCATCGTCGCGCCCGCGGAAGAGTCGCTGGAGTTCGCGACGATGGCCTGGTCGGCCGGAACGAACGGACCCACGCGCGGTCGCGCCGTGCTGGAGCCGCGCACCCAGGCTGAATTGGACGCGCTCGACAAGGAGGCTGCGTTCAAGGGCGCCTGGATCGTGCGCACGGATTCTCAAGGCGACGCGAAGTTCAAGCGGGCCGTGCGCGAGGCGCTCGATGCGGCGGGGATCCTCGGCACGTTGCGGGCCGGCAGCAAAAGCGGATTGCTCACGATGGGCGGCAACCACCGCGTCGATCCGGCAAAGCTCCCGACGCAAGTCGACATCAAGCTCGCGAGCGCGCAGCACGAGGCACTCGTCGCGCGGCTCGAACAGGGCGAAGCGTTGGAACTCGAATTCGACATCGAGAATCGCTTCACGCCTGGACCTGTGCCGTGCACCAACGTCGTCGCGGACCTCGTCGGCACGCGCTTTCCCGACGAATACGTGATCGTCCAAGGCCACCTCGATGCGTGGGACGGCGCCGAGGGGGCACAGGACAACGCTTCCGGCTGCGCGACCGCGCTCGAAGCCGCGCGCTTGATCGCGGCGAGCGGCATGCGTCCCCTGCGCACGATCCGTTTCGTGCTGTACGGCGGGGAAGAACAGGGTCTCTTGGGTTCGCGCGGCTACGTGAAGATGCACGAGGCCGAACTGGACAGGATCAGCGTCGTGATGACGCACGATGCGGGCGCCACCTACCTCGCCGGGATCGACGCGACCTACGCGATGATGGCCGACATGCGCCGCGTCACGGCACCGCTCGAAGGCTTGGATCCGCGCTTTCCGTTCCGCGTCCGTGAGGTCGACGGGCTCGTGAACTCGGGTGATTCGGATCACGCGCCGTTCGTCTCCGCCGGTGTACCGTCGTTCTTCTGGCATCAGAGCGAGCGCGGTTACGAGTACGTGCACCACACCCAGCACGACGTCTTCAGTCAGATTCCGCTCGAGGAGCTCGAACACTCGGCCGTCGTCGTGACCATGTGCGCGTTCGGCTTCGCCAATCTGGAGCACAAGCTCGACCGCACCGACTCGAAACCGATCGAGCGGCGCCGTATGGGCGTGCAGTTGGATGCCGACGCGGTGGTCGTGCGCGTGACCGGCGACAGCCGCGCGCAACGGGCCGGCTGGCAGGAGCAGGATCGCATCATCGAGGTCGACGGCGTCGAGGTGCGGTCGCAGCGCGACGTGCTGGAGCGTCTCCAATCCGGCGGCGCGAAGAAGACGTTCCGTCTGGCGCGCGGGGCCGAAACAGTGGTGACCACCTTCGATTACAGCGACGAGCCGGCCGAGCAGGAGCGCAGCCAACGCGCCGAGCGGCGCGCTGCTTTCCGCGTGAAAAACGGCCAGAGTCCCTGATCTCTGGAGTCTTTTGCCTCCAGCCGCGCGCGGCGGGCGGATCGGCGGTTATCATCCAGACCTGCGGCACGCGATCGCTCTCGAGGTCCGTGTGCGCTCGTCCCGCGATTCTCTTGAACTCTCTGTTTGGGTTGGTTTCTCCATGTTCCATCGCAACGCGACGACCTTTTTCCTCCTCTCCACTGTCCTCGGTTCGACGGTCGCGTCTGCTCAGGACGTCGTGTTCCTGACCGACTCAGGCAACGACTACGTCGTGCGCTGCGTGGACCAGAACCAGAACGGCAGTTTCAACGACACCGGCGACATCACGGTCTACTACGACGGCACGACGGGCCCCGTCACGCTCTCGACCAACCTCGGGATCTGCCTCGGGCCGAACGATTCCGTGCTGGTCTGCGACGCAAGCACGGACGTCGTGGTGTCCCTGCGCGATTTGAACAACGACGGCGACGCGCTCGACGCGGGGGAAGCGACGATCTACTTCGACGGCCGCGTGGGCGGTAACGCGCAGGGCACGATCATGGGCTCCGCGCAGAGTCTCGTGTACGACTTTGCGACCGGCAAGCTGTGGATCGCCACCGCCTCGGTCACGGGTGCGCTCGACGAAATTCAGGTCGTGCAGGACTTGAACAACGACGGCGACGCCAACGATCTCATGGAGAGCGGCGCCTTCTGGACCGGTGCCAGCACGGCCTACCTGCCGCAAGCCGTCGTGCTCGATGCGGCCGGCAACATCTTCTACACCGAGAACGGCACCGCCGTTCCTAAGGGCGTGTACCAGCTCAAGGACCTGAACAACGACGGCGACGCCAACGACGCGGGCGAGCACATTCCCTTCTTCCTCATGCCCGTCACTACGCCCGTGCCGTTCATCTGGTCGCTGGAAATCGATGCGCAGGGCTGGTTCTACGTCGGCGAGGCCACCGGCGACATCGTCTACCGCTTCAAGGATCTGAACAACGACGGGGATGCCAGCGATCCGGGAGAATCCACGGGCTACTTCGCCAGCATCGCCGCCTCGCTGTGGGACACGGCCGCGGCCTGCGACGCGCTGTACGTCAGCGAGGGCACCACTCCGCAGCGCATCTACCGGCTGATCGACGCCAATCAGGACGGCGTGATCGGGGCGGGTGAGTCGATCGAGATGTACATCGAAACCGGACCCAACCCGGTCATGATCGACAATGCCCGCGGCATCGTCGTGCGCCCCGCACCCTGCGGCACGCCGTCGACGCCGTTCTGTTTCGGCGACGGAACCGGCACGGCCTGTCCGTGCGGCAACGCCGGCGCAGCGGGCAACGGCTGCGCCAATTCGTCGATTCCTAGCGGAGCGCAACTCGCGGCCAGCGGCGTCGCGGGAGCCTCGCTGGGCACCGACACGCTCGTGCTCACGGCGACGAACGTCCCCGGTCCGGGGCTCTTCTTCCAGGGCACGACCCAATTCGCTGGCGGCGCCGGCATCACCTTCGGCGACGGACTCCTGTGCGCCGGAGGAACGATCACCCGCATGGGTGTCGTGTTCCCGGTCGGAACGACCGCGTCGTACCCCGGCGGTCTGACGCCGAATCCGATTCACATCGCCGGCGCCACGGCCTCAGGCGACGTGCGTCACTACCAGTGCTGGTACCGCGACGCTGCTGTCTTCTGCTCGGTCGCGACCTACAACCTCACGCAGGGTCTCACCCTGACCTGGGGGCCTTGATCTTCGGTGCTCGAAAGGCCGACGCGTGCGGCCTGGATTCACACTGCATTCCCGCTCCTTCGTCCTCCAAACCTCGCGTTGATCGTGCCTTGACGGGCGCGTGTCAACGTCACTTCTGAGATCCATTCATCACCGGATTGCGCCGCGCGCGCTCTCCCCATTCTTCGTTTCCAAGTTTCCCCAACCTCGGAGTCTCACCCAACCCATGCGTACCTATCAATCTCTCCTGGCGCTCGCTTGTGCGAGCGTCGTGTCCGCGAGCGCACTCGCTCAAGACAGCGTTTCCAAGGTCAACGGCCTGCCCGGCGACGCGGTCGACCCGCACGACGCGACCGAGCAGATCAATGACTACGTGGTCGACCTGACTTCGTTCCGCTCGTCGTGGGACAAGGTCTTTGCGGTCGCCCCGATCTCCAAGGCCAATCAGCAGCGCAACAACGCGCCGCTCTTCTTCACGGGCCAGATCAACGCGCAGGCTTTGTCGCGCGGCGTCGCGTCGGGTGTGCCGTTCCTGCGCGGCCAGTACGCGCTGTGGAACATGCCCGGATTCGGCGTCCACAACGATCCGGCGCGCAACGATCCCGGGGCCGCAGTCTCCACGGTCGGCCAGAGCGGCTACCAGTTCGGGTTCGGCTATCAGGATTTCGCCGACGGCGATCCGACGGGCACCAACCTGCGCTACATCACCGGCGGCATCGTCAACATGAAGCCCACCGAGCCGTCACGCTTGTTCGTGTCGCGCGTCGTCGCCGCCACCAACGGCACCAGCGACGGTTGCAGTCTGGCCGCGTTCGGAATGGGCGCGGTGGACGAGAGCGGAAACGTCCACTTCCGCGCCGATCAATTCGGAACCACGGTCGCCGGCTGCCCGACCTTCACGCCCTTCACGGGCAACAACCTGTTCCGGGTCGACATGGCTGCGCGCACGGCGGTCGTCAACGCGCTCTCCTCGGGTTTCCCGGTCGGAGGTGACGGTCCGGCGACGACGTGGCTCCTGCAGAATTCGACGGTCACGCACAACGTTCCGAACTGCGTTCCGGCACTGCTCGCCGGGCGTTCCATCCTGATCGGCACGAACTTCAATCGCGAATACATCTACGAGAGCGCGCCGGGCGTCTACACGAACGCCGCGCCGAATGCGCACCTCGCCGGGCTCGCCGATCACCGCGGTGCGGCCGGTTACTCCAAGCGCTACCACCCGAACCTGTTCCCGGGCGGCGTCAACGGAACGGCGGCCATCCTCAGCCAGACCGTGGCGGGCAGCGGCGCGCTGCGCGACAGCCTCGCCATCTGGGGCATTGCTGCGAACGGCAACCTGGTGTCGCCGATCGCGCGCACGCTGCCGGCACCGGCGCCGGGCCTGGATCCGGATCAGCCGACGTGGACTCCGACGACTTCCCAGGAATTCGATCACTACCACAGCCAGACGGCCTTCCAAGGCGGTTCGGCGCAAGTCTCCGTGGGCAGCGACCAGGCCGGCAATCTGCTGGCGGCAGGCGTCGTGTACTACGGCTTCACTCCGCCCGTCGTGACGCCGTTCACGAACCCGCGTAACTACATCGCCGTCGCACGCATCGATCCTTTGACGGGCACGACGACGTGGCGCGCGGCGGCGTGGACGGACACGACCGGCGGCAAGAACATCTATCAGAACGGCACCACCGTGATCGGCAACCTGCGTCCGTTCGCTTCGGGCTTCGGTCCGACGATGTCGGCGCCGATGATCGATTCGGTCGGCAACGTGTGGTTCGTGGGTTCGTACGAGCTCACGGCGACCCCCGGTGCCGTGAACGTCGGCGTATTCCGCGCGGTTCTCGATCCGGCAGCGTTCTCCTACAGGCTCGAACTGGTCCTCGCTCAGGGCCAGGTGTTCGCCGGTCGCAATTCGGGCCGCAACTACCGCGTCGACTTCCTGACGTTGAATGACTCGGACTCGATTTCGTCCGGCGCTGCGTACTCCGGCAATATCTCCGAGGTGGCACACCTCGATCAGACGACTGTAGGCCTCGCGACGAACGATTCGCGCACTCTGGGCGGCATCGTGATCTCCGCTGCCATCACCTACGACAACAACAACGATGGGATGTTCGTGCGCTCGACCGGTACGGGCGGCGTGCCCGGCAGCCCGGACGAGGACTACAACGTGATGCTCTACATCGCGGCTGCGAAGGACTGCAATTCGAACGGGATCCCCGACGATCGTGAGATCGCCGACGGAACCGCGACCGACTCGAACAACAACGGCATTCCCGACTCCTGCGAAGGCGTCGTCGGCATTCCGTTCTGCACCGGCAGCGCCGTGGGCACCAGCTGCACGAACTGCGGGAACAACGGTGCGCCGGGTCACGGTTGCGCGAACTCGGGCTTCCCTTCGGGCGGCTTGCTGTCGGCCACGGGCAATCCGGGCGCTTCGGCGGGCACGGACACGCTCGTCCTGACCGCGTCGAACATCACCGGTCCGGGTCTCTTCTTCCAATCGAACGGCACCGGTCTGGTTCAGTTCGGTGACGGTCAGCTCTGCGCCGCGGTCGGCATCACCCGCATGGGTGTCGTCTTCCCCGTCGCGGGTGCAGCCAGCTACCCGGGCGGCCTCACGCCGAACCCGATCCACATCGCGGGCGCGCCGATCAATCCCGGCGACACCAAGCACTACCAGTGCTGGTACCGCGACGCGGTCGCGTTCTGCACCACGGCGACGTTCAACCTGACGCAAGGGTTGTCCATCACCTGGGGGCCTTGATTCGAGACGGCAGGGGCTGAACGGAAGCCGGCGTGAGTCGGCTTCCATCCGCACCGCTTTGGACACGAATCGGCCGCGTGGGCACCCGCCTGCGCGGCCTTCGCTATCTCGTGCTCGCGCCTGCGCACGGAAGTGAGCGATACTGCTGGGGCATGCTCGACACGATTCAACGCATGGCGCGCCGCGTACTCGGGAGCACGCTCGTCGTCGGCGTCGTGCTGTCCGTCTGCACGAGCGCTCGCCCTCTGGATCGCCTGACGGATCATCGCCGAGTGACGACGTGGACGACGGCCGACGGGCTGCCGCAGAACACGATCAATGACATGGTCCAGACTGCGGACGGGGCCTTGTGGATCGCGACATTCGGCGGCTTGCTGCGGTTCGACGGACTGCAGTTCCGCGTGTTCGATCGGCATTCGCTGCCCGGGCTGCCTTCGATTCGCGTCACGGCGCTCGCCACCGACAAGAGCGGCGGACTGTGGGTCGCGGTGCAATCCGGCGAGATCGTCTACATGCGCGACGGGCGCGTCACCCAGACGATCAAGGTGCCGGCGGAGTTGAGCGAGCCCCTCGTGGTCAAGCTCGCACCGGACAGTTCGATGTACGTGCGCGGAAGTTCGGGCGCTCTCGCGCAGTGGTCGGCCGGCACGTGGGACGCGATGATCCCGATGGACTTCGGCAGCGGCAGCTACGAGAACCTGATCATCGGGCAGGGCGGAGAGGTGTGGGCCGGGATGCTGCGCGAGGTGCGCCGCTTCGACGCGCGAGCCGGGCTCCTGGATTCGTTCCCCGTCGACGGACGCGTTCCGGCGATCGCGTCGAGTGCGGACGGTGTGTGGTTGGGGCTCGAACGCGGGAGTCTGGCGCGTCTCTTCGGCGGAGTGCTCGAGCGGCTCGAGTTCGACGGCGAGAGCCCCGAAGTCGTGACGGCGATCCTGCCCGACGGCGCCGGCAGCCTGTGGCTCGGGACCAACCGCGGTCCGCGTCTCGCCCATCCGCTCGCAGACGGCCGCTATCGCCTGGAGGCACCGCCGAGCGGTGTGCCGACGGTGTTCGTCGTGCGCGCATTTCTGCTCGATCGCGAAGGCAATCTGTGGGTCGGTTCGGAGGCGCACGGTCTCCTGCGCATCACGCGCCGCTACGTCGATCGGTTCGCCTTGCCGGACGAGTCTCCCGCGACCGCGCTCGCGCCGGACGGCGATGGGGGAGCTTGGATCGGATTCGGTTGTTCAGGACTGGCGCATCTCGCGCGCGACGAGCAGACGCTGCAACGCGTGAGCATGCCTGCCGTCGCGGACCGCAAGGCGTGCATCGACTCGTTGATGATCGACCACGAGCGCGGGTTGTGGATCGGTGGACAGGGACACGTACTGCTGCGGACCGGTGCGCACCATGCGCCCATCCACGTTCCGCTTCGCAACAACGACAAGACCGGGCCGATCGTACGCACGCGGGACGGTCACACGTGGGTCGCGTTGGAAAGCGGCGTGCTGTTGCATTTCGATGAAGAACTCCGCGCCCTCGAATCCACGAACGTGCCGGGACTCGTGTGTCTCGTTCCTGGAGAGGACGGCAGCCTCTGGCTGGGAGGCACGGGTTTCGTCGAGCGGCGCTTCCAAGATCGTGTCGAGCGCTACGACTCCGCCGTCGGCATGCCGCAGTCCGATGTGCGCGACATCCTGCTTGAACCTGACGGCAGTGCGTGGATCGCGACCTACGGCGATGGTCTCGTGCGACTCGCCGAGGGGCGGGTGACGGTGCTGTCGCTCGCGCATGGCCTGCCCGACAGCGCGATCTCGCGCATCCTCGACGACCGATTGGGTCGGCTGTGGCTGCTTTCGAATCGCGGATTGATCCCCGTCGCGCGTTCCGAGCTCTCGGCTTTGGCCGATGGGCGCGTGGCCCGCATCGATCCCGTGCTGCTCGGGCCGGAGAGCGGCGTGTCCGAAGCCAACTTCGGCGGACCGGCGGGCTTTCGTGCCGACGACGGACGACTGTGGTTCGGCACGATCGCCGGCGTCGTGCGTCTCGATCCGGCCGAGTTTCCGTTCAATCGCACGCCGCCGACCGTGCGCATCGAGGGGCTCGTCACCGAAGACACCACCCTCGACTTGTGGGGTACGGTCGAAGTTCCGCCGGCGACGCGGCGCATCGTCTTCGCTTTCACCGCCTCGGCGCTCGCGGCACCGGAGAAAGTGCGCTTCAAATTCATGCTCGCGGGCTACGACGACCAGTGGGTCGATGGCGGCGATCAACGACAGGTCTCCTACACCGGGCTCGCGCCGGGCGACTACACGTTTCGCGTGTTGGCGCGGAACGAGGACGGAGTCTGGAGCCAGGAAGCAGCGCGGCTCCCCGTGCGCGTGCTGCCGGCCTGGTGGCAGACACTGCCCGTGCGCATCGCGGCCGTGCTGGTGATCGTCGGACTGCTCCTCGGAGTGCACATGCTGCGCTTGCAAGCGGCCGAACGCCGCGGGCGTGCCTTGCTCGAAGCGACGGAGGGGCGAGCACGTGCCGAATTGCGTGCATCGCACCTGCGCGACGACCTAGCACACGTGTCGCGCGTCGCGACCGCGGGCGAACTCGCGACATCGCTCGCGCACGAAGTCAATCAGCCGCTGGGGGCGATCGTCGCCAACGCCGAGGCCGGCCTGCGCGCGCTCGAACGCGGTCAAGCCGATGTCAAGGACATGGAAGAGATCCTGCGTGCGATCGCGCGCCAGGGTGAGCGGACGTCAGAAGTGATCCAGCGTCTGCGCCAATTCATGCGCAAGCACGCCGGCGAACGCCAGGACTTGAACCTCAACACCACGGCGAAGGAAGTCTTGCCGCTGTTGCGCCGTGAACTGGAAGAGCACGCCGTCGAAGTCACGCTGGACCTGGATGAGGACTTGCCCGGTGTCGTCGCGGACCGTATTCAGATGCAGCAGGTGCTCGTCAATCTCGTGAAGAACGCTTGCGAGGCCATGTCGGCGACGGCCGGGCCCCGTCGCGTCGAATTGCGCACGCAGAAGCGCAACGGGCGCGTGATCCTGGAGGTGCGCGACTCCGGCCCCGGGCTGGCACCAGACGTGGTCGGGCGCGTTTTTCAGCCCTTCGTGACCACGAAATCCACCGGAATGGGTTTGGGGCTGTCGATCTGCCGCTCGATCGTCGAAGCTCACGGCGGGCGACTCGATGTCAGCAGCGCGAGCGGCAGCGGGAGTACATTCTCGGTCGAACTTCCTCTGAAGAACCCGAAGGGAGCAGCGACGTGAAAAGCGACGGCACCATCTTCCTGGTCGACGACGACGACGATCTACGGCAAGCGACGGCGCGATTGTTGCGCGCCAACGGCTACCGCGTGAAGGAGTTCGCCGACGCTGCGAAATTTCTCGAAGCGTACGACGCGCAGGCGGCCGGTTGCATCCTGCTCGACTTGCGCATGCCGGGCATGAGCGGTCTGGAGATGCAAGAGCAGCTCGCGCAGCGGGGAGCACCGCCGCCGATCGTGTTCCTCACCGGGCACGCCGACGTCCCGACGAGCGTCTACGCGATGAAACACGGCGCGATCGATTTCCTGCAGAAGCCGGTGCGCGAGACCGAACTGATCGCAGCGCTGGATCGCGCGTTGTCGATCGATACGAGCACTCGCGGAGATCGGCACGAGTTGGCTGCGCTCGAAGCGCGCTACGCGACGCTGACGCCGCGCGAGCGCGAAGTGTTCCTGGAGCTCGTGTCGGGCCAGCGCAACAAACAGGCGGCGTTCGCCCTGGGTATCACCGAACGTACGGTGAAATTCCATCGCGCCAAGGTGCTCGAAAAGATGAAGGCGGAGTCACCCGTCGAATTGGGGCGCATGGCGGAGCTGTTGCACATCCGCCCGGCGCAGGGCTGAGGCCGGATGCAGGCTCAGGCGAGGCGCAGCAAGCGGCGCGCATTGCCGCCGAAGATCGCTTCTTCCGCCGCGACGCTCGTGCCCAGCGCACGCAGCGCCGCGTGCTGCTCCTCGAA
The DNA here is from genome assembly GCA_016795245.1 of Planctomycetota bacterium. Classification (GTDB taxonomy): domain Bacteria; phylum Planctomycetota; class UBA1135; order UBA1135; genus JAEUIA01. The sequence goes on from JAEUIA010000015.1 coordinate 42,329, forward strand.
GCGGTCCTTGCGCCAACCGGCTGGAAACACGTTCGAATCCGTTCCGAACAGGATGCGCTCGTGCCCCAGGGTCTCGAGCGCGCGCGCGAACACTTCGGTCAAGGTCGGTTTGGGCGTCTGCGTCGCCATCCACGAGTTCGACGAGCTGGTGTCGACGAACACGTTCGGTGCCGACGCGCCCGCCATCAGAGTTTCGCGCAAGAACCCCGCGCCGAAGTGCGGAATGACGAACGCCGTTCGCGGATGGGCATTGGCGGCCGGAATGAGCTCGAGCGGATCGGCAAACGTCAGATCCTGGAGCCGCGGAAGCTGTAGCAGATCGCGCAGCTTCACGATCAACACGCCGCAGTGCGCGAAGCACACCGCCCGGTGATCGTCGAGCGCAGCGAGCAGCGGCCTGGCTTCGCTGCCGCTCAGGCGGTAGTGGTGGAGTGCGGGAAACAGCAATACGCCACGGATCGATCCGGCCTCTAGCAAGCCGCGAATCCTGGCCGCAGCGCCTTCGACGCGCGGGTTGACGACGGCGAAGGCCGACAAGCGCCCCGGCGAGTGGCGCGCGGCCTCGCACACGGCGGGGACTTCTTCGGGCACGCTGGCGAACGTGCACATGTGCTCGACTTGATGCCGGTCGAGTTCAGCGACCCAACGCGCAGCATGTTCGACGGCGCCCTCCGCCGGCAGTTGAATGCCGGTGCGACGGGAGAGTTCCGCGAGCTTGGAGCGCACGTCGCCCGTGAGCGGCGATTGGGCGGCCAGGGTCTCGAAAAACACGCGACCGAAGAAATGCGCGTGGAAATCGATGACCTTCATGGAATCTCAGCCCTCGCGCAGAGAGCGGGCCAAGGCGCGCAGACGCCCCACGGGTCCGCCGACGTGGAACGGAACCCCGCGCGTCGCGTACAAGTCGAGCCCGCCCTTGACCGGGTCGCGCGTGCTCATCTGGCGTTGAATGCGCTCCGGCTTCATCGGATAGGGCGCGGCCGTGGCCTTGCCCAGCGTGAATCCGCGGTCAACGAGGAATTGCAAGAGCTGGATGCCCGTGGCGTCGCGCAGTGCATACGGCCAGTATTCGATCAGGAGCGCTGTCGCCGGGCTCATCTCGAGAATGCGCGTCATTCCGCAGAGAGCGTGCCACTCCGATCCCTGCGTGTCGATCTTGATCACGCGAAACGGTCCGCGCACGACATCGTCCACGCGCTCGACGACGATCTGCAACATGTCGCCTGAGCCCATGTCGGGCTGGCGCACGCCGCTGGGTCCGAGGATGCGATTGTCACCGAAGTTGCGCGACGAGAGCGCGATGAAGCCCACGCCTACCGCGGATCCGGCCGCACAGCGGTGCAAGGTCGCCTTGCCGCGCCCGATCTTCATGGCGCGCTCCAGATTCTTTTCGCACACGTCCGCGATGGCGGGCACAGGTTCGAAACAGTGCACGTCCGCGCCGGCCATGACGGCCTGTACGCCGAACCAGCCGACGTTCGCGCCGAGGTCCAGCACGCGGTCGCCCGGGTTCAGATGCGCGCGAAAGAGACGCGTCTCGTGCTCTTCCCACATCCCGCGCGCGATGGCGGGGCCGATGACGGCATCTTCGGCCAACACATCGAAGTCCACGCCCAGACTCGGCACGTGCAGGGTCTTCGTCTTCAAGGCCATGGTCAGTGACTGTACCAACGGGATGATCTCCTTCGAAAGTTCGACCGCGCACGTCGTACCCGTAGGCTCGACTGCGCGGTCTTCTGCACTGTCCTCTGAGCGCGGCTCTCAGCCGCCCAGGTTCGGAGTCGAGGTCATCGAGGCGCCGCCGCCCGTCACGTAGGCGAACTCGGTGCCCCAGTTGCGCGAAGCACACTGGAAGTAGCCGGTGTTCTTGAGCGCCATGTCGGCGGTCTCGAACGCGCGCACGCCCAGCACGTAGAACTTCGAGTCGCCTTTGCAGCCCGCCGTGCCCTTGTCGTAGACGTAGTAGCGGTACTGGTAGGTCGCGTCGTTCAACGGGTCCTTCGGAATGGCCTGCAAGTAGCCTTCCTGCAGCAGGTCGGGGATGAAATCTCCATCCTGGGAAACATCCCAACCGCCGAAGGCCGCGTTCTGCTTCGCCGCCGGGTAGTAACCCTTGTCGATGTAGAACTGATCGACAGCGTTCTTGATGGCGCGCATGTCCGACAAGCGTCGCGCGTCACGCGATTGCGCCATGCGGTTCGTCACGCGCGGGATGAGCGCGCCCGCGAGAATCGCGAGGATGGAAATCACGACCACCAGTTCGATGAGCGTGAATGCAGAGCGTGACGTGTGCTTGTGGTTGTTGGTCACCATGATCTTGGAGGGGTGGACCGCTGCTCGAGAGGACGGGGAAAATGGGGGACGGAGAGTCTCGAGTTCCGGTCTTGGTCCAGGGGGGATATCGGACGTGGGACGGACAACCTGAAGCGATGACCCGGCTCTCAAGCGCATTCCCGCTCCATCCGAAGAAAGGTCGTCCCATCCATCCCTGCCACACGTCCGAACTTTCCAAGTCCGGCATCCAGTGGCGGCCGGAAGGAAATTCCGACCACCATGTTCGAGAATCGGTCCAAGTCAGCGCACATCGCCGTACTCTCGCTCGAACGCGAGTGTGTCGAGTGGCTGTCCAGGGATTCGTCCGGTCGTGAATGCGTCACGACGGTCGCAGTCCAGGGACAAGGTCCGGAAGCGCTGGCCAAGGCGGCGGTGGAAGCCGCGCGCGAGGCCGGGAGCGCGCCCGGGCGCTGTGTCGTGGCCTTGGGCACCGGGCTCGTCAAGCAGCGACTCTTCACCTTGCCGGCGCTCTCGCGCGCGGAAACGCGCGCCGCCCTGGCGCGCAAGGCCGCCGGACTGTGCGAAGGCGAATTGGATGAGGTCGCTTTCACCGCGCTCTGCGTCGACGGTGTGGCGACGTCCGGCGCCGAAGGACGTGCACCGCGGACCGAAATGCGTTGGCTGATCGTAGCCTTGAAGCGCGACGAGGCTCGTCGTCGCATCCTCGCGTTGTCGAAAGCCGGATTTCACGTGGTGCGCACCGTGTCGAGTCAGCTCTCGTGTCTGGCGCGAGCGGCACAACTCCGCGGAGAAGCCCAGAACGCGACGATCGCGGTGTCCGCCTTGCGCCGTTCAGCGGCGGTTGCGCTGATCCAAGGCGACACGCTCCTGAACGAAAACCTGCTCGACGGTGACGTGCGTGCACAACCGGCACTCGCGATGAGCATCGTGCAGGAACTGAAGAGTTTCGACGCCGCCTGGCGCAAAGCCAACCGCGGAGGCGCCGTGGCGCAGGTCGTGTTGCTCGGACTGCCGCGCGAGCGCGCGCCGCTGTTCAAGACCGCCGTGCAGGCCGCCTTGCCGAATGCCGTCGTCATCTTGCCTTCGGACTCCGCCTCGGAGGTGCAATTCGCGGCGGACGGAGGCACGAGTTCGGACTCCGGACCGGACGACGGGCGCATCGAAGCCCTGTCCGCCTGTCGCACGACCGGCGGGTTCCAGATGGACTTGACCTTGCCGACTCCATTGCGGCCGAAGGCCGTGGCGCTGTCGCTGGTCGCCTTGTTCGCGACCCTCACCTGCGTCGCGACCGTCGCCTACAAGCCTGCGCGCAGCAATGAACTGAAAGAGCTCGAAGCGATCGCCGCGATTCATGCGCGCACAGCCGGACTCGAAGGTCTGCGCCGCGCGAACGCCAGAGACATGGACTCGATCCGTGTGTTGGAGGAGATCACTGCGCGCAACGCCGACGTCCTGTCCAGAGGCTGGCCGCTGCGCGTGGTTGCCGGCGAAGTCTTGGGAGCACTCGACGGGCGCGCGGCGCTCGTCGGCCTCGACCTCGGTGAGTACAGCCGGGGCCAACTGGAGTTCTCCGGCGTCACTTCCGCCAATCCCGCGCGCGCCATCCTCGAAGTGCAGCGCATCACTGCGAACCTGGAGTCGATTCAGCGCTTCGACACCGTGGTGTCGGAGCCGTCCGGGACCGTCCCGACCGGCGAACAGCCCATCAGCTTCAAGCTGAAAGCGCATCGCAACCCCTGACCATGAATCGCATCGACAACCTCAACACCGGACGCGGAACGCGTGCAGCCACGATCCTCGTGCCGGCTCTGCTCCTGATCCTCGGTATGTCCGGCGTCGTCGCCAAGCCGACCTTGGGCCTGGAGACGGCACGGCGCCAGCGTGCCGAAGTCGAGGGGCGTGAAGGCGAATTCGAGCGCGAACGCTTGCGTCGGGCCGAGTTCGAAAGCCAGGGCGGCAGTGAGCGCCTGGCCCAGTTGCGCGCAGCCGTCACGCGCGTGATCCCGGCGCGCATGTCGGCCTTGGACCTGCAGAACATCGTCGTCCTCATGGCGCGACGGCACGCGATCGACGTGCAGACGATCGAGATCGGGAACGCGCTCGAGACCGATTTCGAGCCCATCGAGGATCGGATCCTCGCAGTGAACGTCCACGCCCGCGGGGTGGGGACGCTCGGCGGGTTCGTGAACTTCGTCGAGGGCGTTCAAGCCGCAGGCGTGGCAGCCTGCGTGCTCGACTGCACGCTCTCGCGCATGCAAACCGACGACCCGCGTTTCGAATTCCGAATCACCCTCTCTTTTCATCACCGCGACACCTTGCTGGCCGCAATGGACGAATCGCAACGAGGTGACGCGTGACACCCAAATCCAAGCAGATCCTCGCGGCCGTGCTCCTCGTCGGAGTCGCCGTCGTGTGGGTACCCCAGATCCTGTCCGCCGACACGCGCAGCCCGGCGAATCCGCTGCCCGAGATCCCGGCCGACGGTGGGGGCGCGATCGCGGTCGAGCCCGCAGCACCTGCGTTCGGGTCCAATCCGGTCGAGCCCGTCGATCCTGGGGCTGGGCTGGTCGGAGGCTTCGACTCGGATTCCAATGCGGTGCAGGGCAACGATCACGACGACCTGGCGCGATCGCTGACCGACGCCGTTGCACAGGCGAAGCGCATCTTGCCCGACAGCGCCGGTCTGGATCTGGACAAGTTGGCCGCTGCGTGGAACGCGCCGAAGACGATCGCCGCGACGCCTGCGACGCTACCGGAAACGAGCGAGTTCCCGGTCCGTGCGCACGAGTCGGCGAGCGCGACACCCCCGGTCGATCTGACTGTGTCCGCGAATCCGATCGACGCCTTTCTCGCGCGACATCCGTTGCGCGGGACTTTGATCGGCTCCGCCCGGCGTCAAGCGTTCCTGGGCCCGATCGTCGTCAACGTCGGTGACGAACCCGTGCGTGGTCTGACCGTGACTGCGATCGAACAAGGTTACGTGCTCTTCGACCATGCCGGCACGCGCGTGCGCTTCGACCTGATTCCCTTTCAAGCGCGGCCTACAGCGAACGTCCCAAGCTCCGCCGGAAACACCGGTGCCGGGGCCTCCGCTGCAGCCGCACAGGCGACCGGTGCGAACGTGAGCACGGGTTCGATCATGGGTGATTTGCAAAAGCTGTTGCCGCTCTTGCAGGAAGCCGCGGCGACGAGCGCCGGCGTCGACAGCGCGGCTGCACCGACCACCGATTCCAAGACACCTGCGGCGACGACGACCGGATCCACGGTCAAACTCAAGGAACAGAAGTGATCCAGAACTCGACGATCATCCACGCCGCTCTGGGCTTTGCGCTGGTCGGACTCGCGGCCTGTCAAGCCTTCGAGCCGTCCGTGCACATGCAACAGCAAGCGCCGCGCGAGCCGCGCGAAGCTCTGCGTCCGACGCTGACCTTGCCGCCGCCCGTCGTGGAACCGGAGCCCGATTTCGCTCTGCCCCCGGCGTTGAAACGCGGTCACCTGCCTGTCGGCGAGCCCGTTCAACTCGAGTTCCGCGACACGCCCTTGGCTGAGGTCATCCACCACATCAGCCGCGCAGCGGGCATCAATGTCTATCTGGACGCGGCCTTGGACACGCGCGTGGACGTGACCTTCCCGCGCATCACGCTCGACGACGCGCTGCAGGTCTTGCTCACGCGCAACTCGCTGATGCTGGTCGAGGATCCGCCGGGGATGTTCTGGATCACCGGTGACGGCGACAACCAACCCAGTGAGCGACGTTTCAAGCTGCGGTCCGCGCGCGCAGCCGAAGTCGAGCCGAATCTGAAGGCCCTGATTCCGGCCGGCGCGCAGATCGTGGTGGACAGCGAGCAGAACTTCGTCATGGTGCGCGGCAAGCGTGCGGACGTCGAGTTCGTGGCGCAGTACCTCGACGCCGCCGACCGGTTGAAGCAGCAGGTCTTGATCGAGATGCGCATCGTCGAAGTGACGCTGGACGAGCGTTTCGAGATCGGCGTCCAGCATGATTTCAACGGCATCGACGTCGGGAACGACTCGGTCTCGATCCTGCAGCAGTTCGCGACCACCACGGGCGAATTCAGTCTGAACTTCCAATCGGCGAACGGCGTCGTGGATTCGACGCTGGAGGCCTTGGGGCGTTACGCCGGGGTCGAACTGCTCAGCTCGCCGCGCGTCGTCGCGGTGAACAACACCCAGGCTTTGATCGAGATCATCCGCGAGGTGCCCTACATCCAGAGCACGACGAACGTCACCAGCGGCACCAGCGGCGGAGTCGGAACGAGTTCGACCCAGGAAGTAGCGTTCAAGCCGGTCGGCGTGAAACTGCAGGTGACACCTGCGATCCGCGCCGGCGGAGTCATCGAGTTCAACGTCACCCAGGATCTGTCGGAAGTCGCGGAGTTCTTGAACGGCGTGCCCGCCGTGGACCGGCGCACGCTGACCTCGCGCTTCCAGGTGCGCGACGGCGAAACGCTGGTCGTGGGCGGCTTGATGCAAGACCGCAAGAGCAAGGCCGACCGCGGTATTCCGTTCCTGATGGACATCCCGTTCCTCGGCGCCCTGTTCAAGAGCAAGGAAGACCGTCTCGACAAGCGCGAGATGCTCGTGTTCCTTTCGCCGCGCATCATCACCCTCGACGAGACCAGCGGCGTGACCGACTCGTGGCGCCAGGTGCTCGATTCGCGCCGACGCGAGATGGGCCTCGAACCCAAGGTCTTGGAAGAGCGGCGCGCGGCAAGCGAAGAGGCGGCGCGCCTCGAACGCGAGAAGAAGGCGGCGCAAGCGGCTCGCGGCACCGATCCCAAATGACAGTAGCCGTCAAAGGTCGGCTCGGTGATCGACTCCTCTCGAAGGGGTTGGTCAGCAAGGAGCAACTCGACGTCGCGCTGAAGGAGCAGCAGCGCGCGCACCGGCCTTTGGGCGAGATCTTGATCTCGCTCGCGTTCGTCTCGCAGGAGAGCATCACGCGTCTCGTGGCCGAAGATCTCGGCTGTGCGTACCTGTCGGCGACCGAAGTCGACCCCGACCCGTTGCTCGTATCGGCGCTCGATCCGACCTTCGTGCGCGACACGCTGTCGTTCCCGGTCCGCATGCAGGGCGGTTCGCTCCTGGTGTTGATGGCGGACCCCGACGACACCGAGCGCGTCAGCCAGGTGCGCAACCGCTTCCCGTATCCGCTCGAAATCGCGCTGACGACCGAGAGCGACATCCTCTGGTTACTCGCGCATCACGTGCGCGGGCAGACGGCACGGACTGCGCAGTTGTTCGCCGAAATCGCGGCCGAAGACGCGGGCGCGGACCTGCCGGTCGAGAAGATCACGCAGGCCGTGTTGCTCGACGGCATCTACCGCGGTGCGACCGACGTCCACATCGAACCGGATGCCCGCGTGACTCGCGTGCGCTATCGCATCGACGGCATCTTGCAACCGGGCGAAAACCTGCCCACCCAAGTCACGTCCGGCGTCGTGTCACGCATCAAGATCATGTCGGGGCTGGACATATCCGAGCGTCGTCGCCCGCAGGACGGGCGCATTCGTTTCACGTTCGACGATCGCAGCGTAGACCTGCGTGTCTCGATCATGCCGACGACCGACGGCGAGAACGTAGTCATCCGCATCCTCGACAAGAGCGGCACGAGCGGCAAGTTGCATGCGCTCGGCATCGCGCCCGAGCAGGTGCGCGCGCTGCAGACGATCGCGACGCGCTCGCACGGCCTGTTCCTGGTCACGGGCCCGACCGGGTCGGGCAAGACCACGACGTTGTACTCGCTCTTGGGTGAAGTCGACGCGATGGGACGCAACGTCGCCACCATCGAGGATCCGGTGGAGTACCGCCTGCCGCTCTTGCGCCAGAGCCAGGTCGATCCGGCCATCGGGTTCGGATTCCAAGAGGGATTGCGGGCGCTCTTGCGCCAGGACCCCGACGTCGTGCTCGTCGGCGAAATCCGCGACTCCGAGACGGCGCAGATGGCCATCAAGGCGTCGATGACCGGACACCTGGTCTTCTCGACCTTGCACACCAATACCGCGCTGGGTGCGATTCCGCGACTCGTCGACATCGGCATCGATCCGTACCTGATCGAGGACTCGCTGATCGGCGTCATGGCTCAGCGTCTCGTGCGCCGTGTCTGCAGATCGTGCGCGCGCCCGGCCGAGCTCGACGAACACGAACTGCGCTGGCTCGGCGGCGAGGCCGGACAACCCATGACGGCCGTAGGGTGCGAGCGCTGTCGTGCGACGGGCTACTCGGGGCGCACCGTCATCTCCGAGTTGTTCCTGCCCGACGATGTCTCAGCCGAAGCGATTCGCGGAGGTGCCGACATCTCCCTGCTCAAGCAGCTCACGGCCGCCTCCGGCATGAGCACCATGGCGGACGACGGACGCGCGAAGGTGCGCGCCGGCATCACGACCCGGGCGGAAGTCGAACGCGTGAACCGCAGTCATCGCCTCGACGTCGAAGAGCGCGAGGCCTGCCTGCTCCGGAAGACTCTGTGAACACCTACGCCTACACCGCCGTCGCGCAGAGCGGCGAGCGTTTGAAAGCGCATGCACGCGCGCGCTCGGAGGTCGACCTCGACCGCGATCTCGAGGCGCGCGGACTCGTCTTGACGACCGCCAAGATCGTGCACGGCGAGGGCAAGAAACGTCAGCATCGGCTGGATCGTGCTGCGCTGCTGTCGTTCACGACGCAACTCGCCACCGTCAGCGGCGCAGGCGTTCCGATCGTCGAGGGCATGCGCAGCATCGGCTCGCGACTCGAGAACAGCGAATCGCGCGAACTCGTCTCCGAGATGGTCGCGGGTCTGCAAGCCGGCGAGAGTCTGTCCGAAGTCATGGAGCGCCATCCACGCGCCTTCCCGCCCGTGTACCGCTCGTCCGTCGTCGCGGGCGAAGCCGCCGGCTCGCTCGACTCCGTGCTGGAGCGACTGGCGAAGTACCTCGAATGGGCGCAGGGCATGCGCGCGACCGCGGTGCAGGCGCTGATCTACCCCTGCATCCTGATGTCGGCGATCTTCGGGCTCATCCTGGTGCTGCTCTACTACGTGCTGCCGCGCATCATCGGCATGTTCCCCGGCGGGCGCGAGAGTCTGCCGGCGCAAACGCGGTTCGTCTTGGGCGCATCCGATTTCCTGCGCGAGAACGTCTTCGTGCTCGCCGTCGCCGCGATCTTCGTCGCTTGCGCGTGGACGACCTGGGTGCGTACACCCCAAGGTCTGGCGCGCTTTCACGGCGTGCTGCTCAAGATCCCGCGCCTAGGCAAGGTGCAGCGCCAGATCGCGACCTCGCGCTTCGCGAGCACGGCCAGCATCTTGCAAGCGGCAGGCTGTGACGTGTTCACGGTCCTCGGTGTCGCCGGTCACGCCTGTGGCAACAAGGCCATGGAGCAGGCCTTCGAACGCGCCGCCGAATCCGTGCGCCGCGGAACGACCATTTCGGAAGGGCTCGATCGCGAGCCCGAGATCGATCCGCTCCTGCGTCAGATGGTCGGCGTCGGGGAGAAGAGCGGCGAACTCGATCAGTGCCTGGACCGGCTCGTGCGCTACTACGACGACGAGATCCCGCGCAGTGTGAAAAGATTTCTGACCGTGCTCGAGCCCGCGCTCCTCGTGGTCGCGGCCTGCATCGTCGCCTTCATTTTGCTGGCTGCCCTCATGCCCATCTTCGAGCTGTACGAAAAGATGTGATGGGACCCAAGGCTCTCCAGCACGCATGAATCTCACACTTGCAGCTCGCGGCGCCACCCGGCGCGCCGGATTCACCCTGATCGAGATCATCGTGGTCATCACGGTGCTGTCGATCCTGGCCGGAGCGGCCGTGCCCGTGGTTCAAAAGGCCATCGCGACGGCGGCGCGCAAGACGACGCGCGCCGAACTCGAGGTGCTCGCGGAGGCGGCGCGCGAGTACTGCCGCGACACGAACAACGTGCCGCTCTCGATCCTCGATCTGGAACGCGATCCGCGCCGCGCGAACTCCGTCGGGTGGTCCGGCCCGTACGTCAGCGGTGCGATTCCTGTTTCGGCCACGAAGTCGGGTTTCGCCGCCGACGCCTGGTCGCGCGACTACCGGGTCACGAGCGGCACGACGCTCGTCATCACGAGTGCGGGCGACGACGGAGTCTTCGGCGACGCGAACGACATCGCGATCACGGTCGATTTCACTGCGATCCGGCGCGAGAAGACGCTCTTGAAGCTTGCGACGATCAACCAGGCGGTGACGCTGTACAACGCGGCCTACCAGAGCACGTCGCCGCTGTCGTCCAATTACTCGACCGCGCTCAATCGGCTGGTTGCGACACGCTTCTTGCCGGACAGGAATTCGTACTTGAAGGACTCCTGGAACACGAACTTCACCGCCGACCCGCCCGGTCGCGCGCCGCTCGTGAAGGTGCGCTCGACGTCGATTCCTCAGGCGCCCTGAGAGCGCAGCGCGCTCGCGCTCGCTATTCTGTGCGGCCCTACAAGTGGGGGAACCGCCGCATGGAAACCTGGTCGATCGAACTCGAAAAGGAGTACTTCAAGTTCTCCTCCGCACACTTCCTGATCTTCCCCGATGGAAGTGCCGAACGCTTGCACGGCCACAACTACCGTGTCTTCGTCGAGATCGACGCCGAGCTCACGCAGTTCGGGCTGGTGTTGGATTTCAAGATGGCGAAGCCGGTCGTGCGCGAGTTGTGCGACGAACTCGACGAGCGCTGGCTGATCCCGGGAGAGCACGCCGTGTTGACCCACGGCACGCGACCCGACGGCGTCACCGAAGTGCGCTACCTGGACCGCTACTACGCGGCTCCGCACGAAGACGTGCTGGTGTTGCCGATCAACAACACGAGCTCCGAGAACCTGGCGACCTGGTTCGGCCGGCAATTGGCCGCGCGCCTCGCGCAGCGCTTCCCCGATGTGAAGGTCAAGCGCCTGCGCGTCGCGATCGAAGAGACGCTGGGACAGCGCGGCGTGTACACCTTCGAAGGCTGAGCAGGAGGAGCGCGCTGCGCGCTCGCCGCGGACCTGGGGCAAAAGCGACGCGGGCCGTCTGGGACGACCCGCGCGCTCTCTCTGATCCATCTCCAGATTCAACGAGACCTCAGCGATCTCCTCCCACTTCGGACGAGACCTTGTCGCCGGCTCGGTAGTTTCCCGAGCGTTCCGCGTCTACGGTTCCGTCCGCGTTCCAAAAGCGCCATTCACCCTCCATGCGGCCGGCTTCGTAGCGGCCCTCGGACTGCTTCGTGCCGTTCGAGTACCAGCGCTCTCCCAGGCCGTCGCGGCGGCCCGCGTCGTATTCGATCCGCGATTCGATCTTGCCCGACGCGAAGTAGGTGGTCTGAGCCCGCGCCTCGCGCTCGGAGTCCGTGCCCTGACCGAAGAGGATGGTCGCGCCCAGGCCGAGGACACCGATCAACGCGAGCAGGGTAGGGGTTTTCATGGCGCCCCGATGGACGCCGCACCCATCCCAGGCTTCCCGAGAAATCCGGCGCGATTCCAGGCACCTTGGGGTCAGTGCCCGGCGAGGCGCGGTCCGCTGCGGCGCACGGCGTGCTCGATGTCGGAACGGAAGGGTTCCATCGAAGCGATCGCGAGGCCGCGGCCGGCGGGCCCGGAGACGGCGATGAAGGCCTCGAGTTGGACGATGTCGTCCAGGATCTCGCGCTCGAGGCCGACCGGGCCGAGGTAGTGCGCGACCGTCGACGCCAGGAATTCGGGATGCGCGCGCACGATCTCGGCGATCTCGCGCGGCGTGAACGCCTCTTCGATGGCGGCGCGCAGGTCCGCGCGCTCGAGTCCCAACCCGGCGGCTTCGAGCAGGCGCTCGGCCGGCACTTGCGACAATCCCTCGCGGCGCGCGTTGACGCACAGTTGATGCAGGCCCTCGATGCCGACGCGATCGGCGATGCGCTGCACGACCAGGAACGCGATGCCGTAGTAGGCCTTCTTCTGGGAAGGCGTGAGATCACTCGACGAGAGTCCGGCTTCCTCGTCGAAGACGCGCAAGGGATCGACGTCGATGCGCGGTTCGCCTTCGAGGCGCAGGCGCGCGGACCAGCACACGTCGCGTTGATCCGGGCGATCCGTGGAGGGCAGCGCGAGGTCGATGTCGAGCACGAGGCCACCGGTCGAGAACGCGGCGCTCGCCAGTCGTCCAGCGCTGAGCCGCGCGGCCGCGTCCGGACACAAGAGCGTCGAGATGTAGTCGCACAGGCCTTCCTCGAGCGTGCCGGGCAAGGTCTCCCAACTCCTGCCGAGCGAGGCGTGCACGAGTTCGTGCGCGAGCGTGCGCTCGATGTTCTCCGAGCCTTCGCGCAAGTGGATGCGGCGCGCGCTGTGCGCGTAGAACCCGTCGGCGTCGCTGTAGGCGCTGGATTGGAACTCGTAGAGCGCCGGGACGTCCTGCACCCAGATCTCGATGTCGCGGCGCCTCGAGTCCGGCACGAGCGCGAGGACTCCGGGCAGCAGGCGATCGAAAGCTTGACCGACGCGCTCGGCCGTCAGCGGGGAGGCGGCGCGCACCACGCCTTCCTGTGCCCGGGTGTGTTCACGCGGCGGGCTGACCATGCAGCCGCCGGCTAGAACTGCGGTCGCCGCGATCGCCGCCCAACGCAGGGGTGCGATCGGGCCCGCGGGGACGCTTGCCTTCATCGTCTGGGACCTCGATGAAGACTATCCCGCGATTCCGAATGGGGTCGGAACCGCGGGATTCGTGCGCGAAGACCTGTCCGACGCTCAGTCGCGCGCGTCGAGGGCGGGGATCTGCACCTCGGCGTAGTCGATCAGGGAATCCGGCAACTCGGGCAGAGCCGCATCACTCAGCGCCGCGGCGTAGCCGGTGTAGGAGGCCTCGACCACGAGCGTCCAGGGCGAAGCGCCCCAAGCCGGCACCACGACCAGGTGGAATTCGCGCGCAGAGCTCAGCCAGAACGTGCCCGTCTCGTCGCCGTAGGGCAGCGTGAATGCACCCACGAAGGCACCCAGGTAGGGGTCGTAGACCCACACGTCGAGGTCCGTCCACGGGTCGTCGACGAACAGTGTGAAGTCGATGCGGCAGGGACCGTTGCCCGAGAACGCGAGTCCGTCCTGCGGATCCGAACCGTCGTCGGTGGAGAAGCCCTCCACGTAGATCGGGTGGCCAGGCGAGACCGTGCCGAACCAGGGCGCGAGCCACGCGGTGTCGTTCGGCTCGCCTTCCCAGTAGATCGGCGGCGGCGGCGGCGCGGGCGGCGGCGCGGGCGGCGGCGCGTGGACGGTGACGGAACCGTGGCAGGCGGCGAGGAGAGCGCTCGCGATCACGACGGCGCGGGACAGAGGGAGCTTGTGGATGGTGTTCATCGGGGACCTTCCGGCACTCGGGGTGCAAGGGAACCGAGGGACCACGGCGCAAGGCTCGTGCCCGCCCCGAACTGGCCTGAGGGCCGATCCGCGCCGGGTCTGTCCTCTGTCAGGGACGCCCGTGCGCCGCGACTGCCCTACCCGAGGATCAGGCGCGCGGCTTCGAAGACGGCGTCGACTTCGAGGTCGCGCATGCAGGGATGGCCCTCGACGTTGCAGTCGCGGCGGCGGCAAGGCGAGCACGGCACGGCGTGCGACACGAGCGCTTGTCGCACGCGAAACGGCCCGGTGCGCGCGGGATCGGCCGCGCCGAAGAGCGCCACGACGGGTGTATTCACGGCCGCGGCCATGTGCAGCGGACCCGTGTCGGGGCCGATGAACAAGCGGCTCGAAGCGATCAAGCCGCCGGTCTCTTTCAAGCTGAGTTGCCCGGCGTGCGACACGATGGATTGTGGGTTCACGCCTGCGCGCGCGCGGATCGCCGCGATCTCGTCGGCTTCGTTGGCGCTGCCCGAGAGGTGTACGGTCGCGCCGAGTTCCCCGACGAGTCGCGCGCACAACGCCGCCCACTTGTCCGCGTACCAACGGTTGGCGCTCTTCGTGGCGCCGGTGTGCACCACGATGCGCTTCTCCGCGGCGGCCGGAGGGGCGAAAGGTTCCACGGGCAGGTCGTAGCGCGGTGTCACTGCCGGACAGCCCAGGAAGTCCGCGAACTCCAGGTATTGCGCGACCGTCACGCCCGGACGCGGGTTCGCCGGAATGCGATCGGTCGCGAACAGCCACGCGCCTTCCTTGCTGCGCGCGCGGTCGAAGCCCACGCGGTACCGCGCCCCGGTGGCACGCGCGATCAAGGCACTCTTCAAGATGCGCTGCAAGTCGATCACGAGGTCGAAGCGGCGCGCGCGCAACTCGCGCCGCAGCGGCATCCAGTTGGCGGAGCGTTTCACGTCCGCGACGAGGAATTCGTCGACGGCGGGATGTCCCGCCACGAGACCGTGCGCGAGCGGGGCGATGATCCAGGTGATCCGGGCGTGCGGCGCCGCGGCGCGCAGACGGTTCACGAATGGCAAGCTGTTCACGACGTCGCCGATCGCGCCCAGTTTGACGATTCCAATCCGTTCGGCTTCGAAGCGCACGTCGCGGGGGAGGGTAGCGTCTCGCGCGCGCGGGTGCGACGGACGGTGCGCTCAACCCCGTGCGACCTTGCGGCGGGAAGGTCCGGCAGTCCGCTTGCGCGCTGCCGGTTCCAGTTGGCGCGCGGTCGGCGCGTCCTTGGGTACGAAACCGCGCTCGCCGGCGGTGATGTCGGAATCGAAGGCCTCGACGAAGAGCGGATCGAAGGTCTCGAGGCGCGGGTCGGTGAGTTCGACGAACTGGCAGGTCTTGTAGTTGCCGACGCAGACCGCGCGCACGCGTCGGGCCCAGCGGAAGATCGACTCGCCCTCGCGTGGTCGCGCGCCGTCGCGCCGCAAGCGATCCAACTGCAGCGCCGCGCGCTCGGGATCGATCGAGAACCCTCCGTGCGCGGTCACGGCGCGTTGCCAGGGCGCCTTGCCCCCGGGCGGATAGCTCGTGAGCACGCGCCCCGCCGCGCGCGCGGCGCCGGGTTTGCCGGCCATCAGGGCGATCTCGCCGAAGCTGCGCGTCTGGCCCTTCGGGATCGATTTCAGTGCGGTGATGTAGACGCTCTCTTCCATGGTTCCTCCCGTGGAGACTCTTCCAGCCGATGTCCCGCGCACACGTGGTTCTCTCCGCGCGCGACCTGTGCCATTCCAGACGGCCGTGCCGCGCGGGGGTTGCGGAAGAATTCGCCGAGCGTTCCCAAACCCTTGTCCGCACGGCACAATCGCACGCTCGAATTCGCGCCAGGCGCTCCGCTCATGTCCCTACGCCGCTTCCAATCCCGCCCCACGCAAGACGCCGCAGTCAGCGCGCCGCGCGTGCACGTGGTCACCTTCGGGTGCCAGATGAACAAGTACGACTCGCTGCTCGCGGAGGGTCGGTTCAAGCGCCAGGGCTACGTCACGACCGAGAGCATGACCGACGCCGACGTGGTGCTCTTCAACACCTGTTCGGTGCGCGAGCACGCCGAGGAGCGCACGTATTCGTGGCTCGGCGAGCTGAAGCACGCCAAGCAGTCCAACCCTGAGCTCGTGATCGGCGTGATGGGCTGCATGGCGCAGCGCGTGGGCGACGAGATCTTCGCGCGCGCCGGGCACGTCGACATCGTGGCCGGCACGCGGCAGTTCGCGAACTTGCCGCGCCTCGTCGAAGAGGTGCGTGCCAGTCGCGCGCTCGGCCTGCACGACCGTGCTGCGCGCATTCTGGCCTTGGAGATGAACGACGCGGTCGCGGTCGATCGCGCCGACGAGCCTTACGACGGCGGATTGCACGCGTACCTGACGGTGATGCGCGGTTGTGATCTCAATTGCACGTACTGCATCGTGCCGACGGTGCGCGGGCGCGTGATGAGCTATCCGATCGATGCGCTAGTGGCCGAGGCCGCGCAGTTCGTCGAAAAGGGCGCGCGCGTGATCACGCTGCTCGGGCAGACCGTGAACAGCTACGGTGAGGACTTTGCGGCACCGAATGACGGCGGGCCGCGCGCGCGCGGACGTCAAGGCCGCGCGAGCCTCGCCGACGTGCTCTACCGCCTGCAGGATTTGCCGGGCCTCGAACGCATCCGCTTGATCACGCTGCATCCGAGCTACGTGACGCAGGCTTTGGCCGAAGCGATCCGCGACTGCGACAAGGTCGATCGCTTCCTGCCGATTCCCGCGCAGTCGGGCTCCGACGACATGCTGCGCGCGATGAAGCGCGGTTACACGACTGACCTGTACCGCCGCCGCATGGAGATCCTGCGCACGGCCGTGCCCGACATCGAGCTCGGCAGCGACTGGATCGTGGGATTCCCGGGTGAAACCGACGCCGATTTCGCCGCCACCGAGCGCTTCCTGGACGAGCAGGCTTTCGCCGTCAACTACGTCTTCAAATACGATCCGCGCCCGACGACGCACGCGGCCGAGAAGCTCGTCGACGACATCCCGGAGAGCGTGAAAAAAGCGCGCAACCAACGCCTGTTGCAGCAGTCCGAAGCGATGAGCCTGAAGCGCCACCTCGCACACGTCGGCTCACGCCGGCGCGCGTTCGTCGAGATGCCTTCCGATCGCCATCCCGGCATGCTAGTGGCGCGCACCACGCACAACTTGATGCTGACCTTGCCCGGTGACGCGACGCTCGTCGGTCGGATGGTCGATGTGCAGGTCGAGAGTGCGACGGCCTATTGCCTGTCGGGTACGCTCGCCGCATCCACCTGATTCGATTGCGGTTGAATCGCGTTGACGGGAGATGAGCCCGTCGCGCAACTTCCGCATCGTGTCTGATCCGTCGAGCAGGAGACCGGCGCGGACTTCGGCGAGACCCCTGTCGATCAGGCTCTTCACATGTGTCTTCGCGCGTTCGAAGAGTTCGGGCGGGAGACTCGACTCTTCGCTCACTGTGAGGCCCTCGACGAGCCACTTCTCGATGAGCCGGCGCTGTTCGGCATCCTGCAACAGACACAGTCCTTCGCGCACGACCTCGCTGGCCGTGCGAAAGCGACCCGAGGCCACCTGGGCTTTGACGAAGTCATCGAGTGCGGGAGGAACGGACACGTTGATTGTCTGACGATCACCCATGACTTCAGCCTCGACTGAAGTCGGATGTGTGTCAAAAGTCGCCACAAGTTGCGCTCGAGCCGCCTCTGGTGGGCCGGGGTGGGGGGCGGACCCTACCCTGCGAATAGCGAGCCCAGGCCAAACCCGTCACGATGGGCGCATGCATCCCGACCGCGAGGACACCTTCCTCATCCTCTCGCTGTCGATGTCGCAGCGCGAATTCGTCGAGATCGAAGCGTCGCGGTCAGGATGCGCGACAACCGGCGAGTATCTGCGGCGTCTGATCCGAGCGGAAGAGGAGCGCGCCTCAGCGGCAGAACTGGAGCGCAAGCTCATCGTCGGCCTCGAGAGCGGTGACGCGCTCGAAATGACGCCAGCCCACTGGGAGCAGAAGCGGCGCGATCTGGTGGAGCGCCTCGGCCGGCGGCAACCGTGACGGAGATTGGCTCGGACCTGCGAGTCAGGCGAGACGCGGCTCCGACGGTTCAGATCCAGATTTCCGCCGCAGGCATCGTCTGCGCCGTGAGTCCGGACGTCCATGTTCTCGGCTGCTCAAGTCGCTTTCTCGTAGCCCCCACGCTCAAGCGACGGCATCACCAACTGCGACTCGGAGGTGCTCGTCGAAACGCCCACGCCAGACCATCGGGTCCGCCGGGAGCTGCGATCGTCGTGCGCACGCGGCGCTCCTCGAGGTCGATGACGGCCACGCGATCGGCGGCGGCGAGCGAGACGAAGGCGTAGCGCGAGTCGGGATCGATCAAGATGCCGACCGGCACCGGTGAGCCGGGCTCGAACATCGGCGGCAGCGAGGCTGAAGGAGCGTCGCTGCGCTCGAGCGGGATGCGCGTCGCGACGTTCTTCGTGCGCGCGTCGATCAGCGCGATTTCACCTGTCGCGGCACACGAAACGGCGACGAGCGATCCGTCGGGCGCGACCGCCAATCGAATCGGCAAGCGCAGATCGTGGATCACCGCGATCACCTTCAAGCTGACCGGGTCGATCACGACCACCTTGTTCTCTTCGTTGTCGCCGACCCAGATCTCGCCGTTCGGCGCCACGTCGATGGCTTCGGGGCGCGTGCCCATCTCGACGACGTGCGCGAGCGTGCCTTGCTCCAGGTCGAGCACGCTGATCGAGCCCGAACCGGCGTTCGAAGTGTAGGCTCGTTTCTTGTCAGGCGACAACGCCAGCATGTGCGACAACTCTGCGCCAGTCGGGATCGCGCGCGTCACCTTCCCTGAACGCAAGTCGACTTCGAGCACGGCGTTGCTCGTTTCGCTGGTCACGAGCACCGTGCTGCGCCGGTCGAGGAACGCGATGCCGTGCGGCCGTTCGTGCGGTGCCAGATCGATCAGGCGCTCGCGCCGCTCTTCGACCAAATCAAACACCGACAACGTGTGCCCACGCACCGTGCCGTCGCCGTAGTTCGCAATCACCGCGTACTGACCGTTGCGCGAGACGCACACCTCGTGCGGGCCGGTTTCGGTCGCGAACACGTGCTTCACGAATCCGCCGTTGGGCTCGACGACGACTGCTTGCGCCGCGTCCTTCTCCAGCACGATCAAGTAGCTGCCCGGCCACACTTCGGCGACCTTGGGCGCGGAAGCGCAGCCCGGAAAAAAGAGCAGCGGCGCGAGCAGGATGAGCTTCGACATGAAGCCCGAGCCTACTCGCGCCGCTGCATCCCAGCGCGTACGAAACGCGCAAGTCGCTACTTCAAGAGATCGGCGACGACCGTGCGCTCCATCTCGAGCTCTTTCACGGTGGCGTTGATCTTCTCCTGGATGAAGGCGTCGATCTTGAGGCCCTTGACGATCTCCCAGCCGCCCTTGCCGTCGCTCGTCACCGGGAACGAGCAGATCAGGCCTTCCTTGATGCCGTAGCTGCCGTCGGAGACCACGCAGACCGAGTGCCATTCGCCCTTCGGCGTGGCGTGGTGCAGATCGCGCACGTGGTTCAAGAGGGCGTTCGCGGCCGAGGCCGCGCTCGAGCTGCCGCGCGCGGCGATGATCGCGGCGCCGCGCTGTTGCACGGTCTTGAAGAAGTCGCCCTTCAACCAGGCGTGATCGCTGATGACTTCGTGCGCCGGCTTGCCGTCGATGAACGTGTTCGTGAAGTCCGGCACCTGCGTCGCGCTGTGGTTGCCCCAGATCGTCGTGTTCTTGACCGCCGTGATCGGGCGCCTGGCCTTCTGCGCGAGCTGCGCCTGCGCGCGATTTTCGTCCAGGCGCGTCAACGCCGTGAAGCGCTGCTTGGGCAGGTCCTTCGCCGAGTGCATCGCGATCAAGCAGTTCGTGTTGCACGGATTGCCGACCACGGCGATGCGCACGTCCTTCGCCGCGTGATCGTTGATCGCCTTCCCCTGGCCCGTGAAGATCGGACCGTTGACCTTGATGAGGTCGTTGCGCTCCATCCCCGGACCGCGCGGGCGGCTGCCGATCAGACACGCCCAGTTCACGCCTTCGAAACCCTGCTTCAAGTCGCTCGTCAGCACCATCCCCTGCAAGAGCGGGAAGGCGCAGTCGTCGAGTTCCATCGCGACTCCTTCGAGCCCCTTCATGGCCTTCTCGTCGGGAATTTCGATCATGTGCAGGATGACGGGCTGATCGGGTCCGAACATCTCTCCCGACGCGATGCGCGGGACGAGGGCGTAACCGATCTGACCGGCGGCGCCGGTGACGGCGACGCGGATGGGGGACTTCATGGCCATGGTTGGAATCCGAATCTTCGAGTGCTGAACAGGGATTTACACGCGCCCGCCGAGCGCGCGCGGCGCACCAGTTTGACGGGCAAAGCGCGAAAGTGAAGAACTCTGCCCCTCGTTTTCCTCCAGCTCATCCGCTATCGAAGCTCTCCACGAATTCCCGCGAGCGCTCCCCATGCTGTACCCTTCCTTGATCGGTTCCTTCAGTCGCCGCCCCGATTCGGGCGATTCCCCAGTGCCAGAGGACGGCGAAAATCCCTCTCCCATGGCCCGCAGCAACACCGAAACCCTCGATTCCGAGCACCTGCGCACGCTTCTGGCGGGCCTGGCGCACGACGCGACGCGTTTTCGCTTCGACGTCGCGCCCAACCCCTGCGTGGGCGCGGCCGTCGTCTCGGGCACCGAGGTCATCGCGCGCGGGTTCCACCAGGTCTGGGGCGACGCGCACGCCGAGGTCAACGCGCTGCTCGAGGCCGAGCGCACCGGCACGGACAAGTCCACGTGGGACGCGCTGGTCGTGACGCTCGAGCCCTGCTCTTCCACCGGCAAGACGCCGCCGTGCGTCGAGCGCATCCTCGCGAGCGGGATCAAGACCGTCGTCATCGGCGAGCTCGATCCCGATCCGCGCCACCGCGGCAAGGGCCTCGAACTGTTGCGTCAAGCCGGAATCGAAGTGCTGTTGCTCGAAGGCGAAGCGCCGCTCAGCGCCGTCGCGCCGCATTTTCTGTCGTGGATCGACAACGAGCGCGTGCGCAGGCCGCGGCCGTGGACGATCGCCAAGTGGGCGCAGACGCGCTCGGGCCAGATGGTTCCGCCGCAAGGCGTCGGCGGCGGCCGCTGGATCTCGGGACCGGAGAGTCTCAAGGAAGTGCAACTCCTGCGCGGACGCGTCGACGCGATCGTCACCGGCGTAGGCACGATCCTGGCTGACGATCCGCGCTTCACCGTGCGGCCGCCGGGCAATCTGTCCAAGCCGCCCATGCGCGTCGTGCTCGACAGCCATCTGCGCACGCCGCCGGACGCGACCATCCTGAAACCCGCGGGCGAGAACGCCGCCGGCGGAGCGGTGCACATCCTGTGCGTGGGCGGAGCTCCGGGCGAGCGCCACCGCGCGCTCGAAGCCGCCGGTGCACACGTGCACGCGATGCACGTCGCCACCGACGACGGCGTTTCGTTGCGCGACGTGCAGACCTGGCTCCACGAACAAGGGGCACAGCGGATTCTGCTGGAGGCCGGCCCGCGCCTGCTCGCGCACTATCTGACTTCGGGTTTCGTCGACCAGGTGCGCATCTATTCCGGCGCCGTCAACGGTGGCGAAGGGCCGTCCATGGCCGGCTGGATCACGCGCCTGAAGCTGATCGCGCGCATCCAGCGCGAGTGCCACGAGGACGCGGTGCTCGAGGCTTTCGTCGAGCACGAACGCAGCGATTGACCGGCCGCGCGCGCATCTCGCGCGCCGCTCTTCCCATGGCAGCGCTCGTGCCCTAGAACGTTCCGGCGATGACTCCGCGCCGGAACTCTCTCTTCGCGCTCTGCGTGGTCGTGTTCACGGCGTTCGGCTGCGTCACGCGGCCGCCGGAGCCGCGCGCGAGCGTCGCCGTCGAAGCCACGCGCGCCGTCTACGAGGGTTGGGATGCTTTGCAAGCGCGCCCGCAGCGTCCGCTCGCGGCGAGCGCGGCCTTCGAGCGAGCGTTGCTGCTCGCGCCTGATTGGGTGACTCCGCGGCGCCTCTTGGACGAGATCGCGCGCGAGAATCTGCTCGGCGTCGAGGCGCTGGCCGCGCACCGGCGCGCGCTGGCAGAGAATGCGAGCAATGCCGCCGCCTTGTACCTCGCCGGTCGATTGGAGGGCGCGCTCGGGCGTCGGCGCTTCAGCGATGCGGTGCGCTACGACCCTGAACTCGCCTGGGGACATCACGGTTTGTCCTACGCGGCGGCAACCGAAGGTCGCGCGCGCGAAGCGGTCGAGCACGCGCGTCGTGCGCTGGAGTTGGCGCGCGATCCATGGGAGCGCACGTTCTTTCACCTGAACCTCGCGCGCCAATTGGCGGCCGACAAGCGTGTCGACGAAGCGCTGGCGCTGCTCGAGCGGCATGCCGGGGCGCGGAGCACTTCGCCGCGCGACGCGGTCCTCGCGTCGGTGATGTCCGTCGAGTTGGGCCTGGATGCGCTCGAGCGCGGGACGCGTGCGCGCGCCTACGAGCGCGGGCTCGAATTGCTGCGCACGCGCGACCTCTCCGACGCCGATCTGGAAGGTCTGGTTCCGCGCCTGCGTCGCAACCTGTACATCGAGGACGCGGACGGCGTGCGCTTGACCTTGGCGATCGCGTCACGGCCGGGCGCGGTGCGCGACGCTCTGCGCGCCGACGCGCGCCAGTACGCTTCCGCGACGCCGCTCTCGCAGGCGCTGATCGAGCGCGCGGCGGAACGCTCCGGGCGCGCCGATCCCGAGGGTGCGCGCGCGCGGTTGCGGCGTTTCAGTACGTTCGAATTCGCCGCCGCCGTCGAGAGCTGGCGCGCATCGCTGCCCGCGGTCGTCGTGGACGAAGCGGGGCTTCCGCGCGCGGAAAACTTGCAGCGCGTGGTGCGCGCCGCGCGCGCTCTGGATGCAGGACCCGTCGACGAAGCCCGTGCACGCCTCGTCGATTTCGGTTCGGCCCTCATCGCGGCCGGCTGGTTTCGCGAGGCGCGGCATGTGGCGGCGCGGCTGGGTGCGCTCGATCTGGATGCGGCGCTGGCGCTGGACGATCGCGCGCTGGCTGGACAATCGGTCCTGACCGGGATCGGGCGCGTGCTCGGGCGCGCCGATCGTGCGGCGCGCAACAAGGGAGGCTCATCCGACGACGACAATGAAGCCACGGCACCCGTGCGCACGCTCGCAGAACTGTTGGACGCTGTCGCACCGTTCTTCGCGTGGGCCGCGCCGTTTCTCGGCGGAGAATCCGACGTCGAACGCGTGGCAGCAGCGATCCGCGCCTCGCCGCGCATGACCTACGCCGGGGTCGCGGAACTGGTGCATCCAGGCCCGCGCTTCTCCGCGGACGACGAGCGCGATGAACTCGGCCTGAAGGGTGAGCGCGTCGCCGGGCTCGCGCAGTTGTTCGAGAAGCTCGGACGTTTCGCGGTCGTCGGTCAGGTCTCGGGCGGCGGCGGCCCGGACGCGAGTGTCTTGCCGGTGTTGTTCGTCGAAGACCGGCGTGGCGAACATCTGGGTGTCGCGTGGCAGGGGACGATCGCGTGGTGCGAGAGCGCTGACCTGAAAGGGCGCGCGGGTCGCCAGGGCGCGATGATCAGCGCGGCGGCGGTGCACGAGGGTTACTGGGTCGACATCGACGCCGTGCGCAGCGAACTCGCCGGTTGGAGTGCGTTGCGCCGCCGCTTCACGCGCGAGAGCGACGAGGCCGTAGCCGGCATCGACGCGATCCTCGCTTCCAGCGGCCTCGCGCTGGACGCGCGCGCCACCGAGGAGGAGCGGCGCTCGACGCAGGCGCTGCTGGGTGAGGCGTCGCGCGTGCGCCTCGCGCTGCTGCGCGAGCGCGCGCAAGGGGACGAGGTCCTGGGCGCGTTGTCGCTCGACGAATTGCTCAACGTGACGGCCGTGCACGAACAGGGCCACCTGTGTGAGCGCACGCGCTTTCTGCCGATCTGGGATCACAAACTCGCGATCCTCGCGTTCCTGGCGCAGTGCAACTTCTCGCCCCAACGCGTGGGCGAGGAACTCGAGTACCGCGCGCAGCTGATCGCCCTGTGCGACACGCCCGATCCGCGCATCGCGCTGGCGCAGGTGCTCGACGCCGCCGAGAGCGGAGCCACGAACCTCACGCCGCACGGGGCGGGTTATCGGCGGCTCTTGGCGGATCTGCTGCGCCATCTGGACCAGGCTGTTGCCGAGGCTCCGGCCGAGTTTCCCACGATCGACGGTCGCCGAACGCTTGTGCATCAGTTGCACCGACTCCCGCCGGAGGCGGTGCGTTCTCTGGCGCGGGAATTGGCGCGAGCCAAGGGCCTGTCGCGCTGAGCGCTTGGCGGTCGGTGTCACTCGATCCGTATCCGCGTCCAGAACGCGGCGTCATCGACGAAGTCGCGCTGGGGACCCGGCTGTGTGCAGAGCACGAGTTCGCCGGAAGATTCGGCGTCGAACTCGAACTCGAAGGCGATCACTCCGCGATCGGCAATTCGACTGCGCGGATCGAGCGTACGCTCGAACTGAAGTCGATGCGTGACCGCGTCAAGCGCGTAGTAGGCCAGGAACGTCACGCCGTCGCTCGCACCCTGCTCGTACGCTTCGGCCAGTACTCCCAAAGCTCCGCTGACCTTGTGATGTCCGCGTGCGACCCGGAAGCGGATGACCGAGGGCGTGCCGACATAGAGCACATCGGTGCCTGATTCGACACGCGGCGCGAGCGGTGACAAGGCCCTGTAGTCGTCGGGGATCGTCTCGAATGTCGAGAAGCGCGCGCTCCATTCCTGGTCGATGTCGACGTGTGCAGGCTTGATTGGCGAGCGCAGGATGCGCACGCGCAGCGTCTCTGGATAGGCCCACGGACGCGCCGACGGCATCAACGTCAGCCCCACGGTGCGGTCGTTGCGCCCGGCGTAGAATCGAACCCAATCCAAAGTGTCGACTAGGAGCGGATCCACGATCGCGCCAGACTCGAGCATGGACGGTATGAGTTGCACGGCGACTTCGCGTCCACTGGAGGTCGACACGACGGCGTGGATCGGCACGGGGCGCAAAGCCAGGGCGTGGAGTCGACCACGCAGCGTGGAATCGGCCTCGAGTTGCAAGAGATGCATGTGCGGCCCCAGCCCGCTCAAGTCGAGTCGTTCACCGAAGCGCAACTCGCGGTCGATGACGACCTCGTTCGGCTCGCTGCTCGCCGGTTGGGGCACGCGCTTCAAGAGCAGCATTTCGGCCTCCTGCAGCACCGGACGGTAGTCGCGCACGATGATCTGGAGCGCAGCCGCATCCTCCATCGTCTGCAGGCGGCCGTCGATTGCGCGCGGCATCAACAAGAACCACTGCGGAGCGCGATCGCTGTCGAAGAACTTGCGATTCAGCTGGATCAGGTTCTCGGAGAGCGTCGCGTACGATTGAAACACCGGACGGGGTCGCCAGTTGAGGTCGTTGAAGACGATCGAGTCCTGGAACGGCGGATGGATGTCGATCGTGTCCTGTCCCACGGTTGCACGGGTTCGAGGCAGCGCGCGGCGTGAACGGGCTTGCGCGAGTTGGAACTCGCATTGCTCGCGCGTCGCCTTCAGGTCGGTGGCCATGCGCACTGCCCAGTCGATGCTCTCGCCGGACGAGCGTGCCAGATTGGTCATGACCGGGGGCTGGATGGCGAACGAATCCAGAGCTCCAAACCAAGCCACGAGTAACGTGGTCAGTTTGAGCCCCAGATGCGCAATGCGCAGCTTCGAGCCCGGCGTGAAATCGGCGATGATCGTGAACGGCGCCACGGCTGCAAACGTGAACAAGATCATCGTGTGGTCCGCACCACGGACGACTCCAGCCTTAAAGACGGCGGCCAGCACGAACAGACGGATTAGCGCAGGCGCGAACTTGCCGACTCGGCCCGGGCGATTCAGCGCGGGCAGCAGAAATGTGGCGAACAAGAGCCCCAAGACCCAGAACGCCCGCGTCTGCAATTCGGGCTGACATTCCGAGCCCATGCTCTTGGCGTAAGCGCTCGCCATGTCGAACGAGTGCCACAAGAACGCCGGTATGTCGAACAGCGATTGGCGACAGACTACGATCCACAGCGCGAGCCAGAACAGCGCTGTGCCGCCCACGAATACGAGCGCATCGCGGGGTCTGCCCTTCTCGCTGCGCGCGAGTAAGATCGCGATGACGCACGGCACGAGCAGCCCGAACGACGTGAATTTCGCCAGGCTCGCCGGCACGAGCACGAGCACGGCCGTGATGAGCAGTGCGCGACTGTGCGGACGATGGATGCAGATCTCCGCCGCCGCCAGCGTAAACAAGTAGATGTAGGCGTCCGGATTCAGCGGCAGGAGGAGGAGCACGACGACGGCTAACGCGCGCTCGATCGTGGATGGATTGCGAAGGAACGCCAGCACCAAGACTGCGGCGCACAGTGCGCGCCACATGACGTCGGCGAAGATCAGCCGGCCGAGGAAGAGGTCCGGGTCGTACGTGAAGTTCTCGATGAACCCCAGGGGTCCGTACGTGTAGACCCAGTCGTGACCTGCGCGCGAGCCCTGCTTGAAGAACACTTCGAACGCGGTCTGAAACGAACCGTCCGGTCCGTCGACGGCGACGCCGACGGGAAAGATGCTCTGGTCCATCCAAATGAGGACCACCAAGAGGCAGAATCCGAGCGCCGCGCCGATTCTGGCGCAGCGGCTCGGTTGATGCGTGGCGTCAAGTTGCGCCGGGACAGCAGGCGAGGATTGGGGCATCGATCCATCGCCGGGGGCGCGGCGAATGAGGCAATCGTGTTGGGAAAGCCTACGGGGAACCCGCTGATTCGCCCACCCCCGGTTCGTTCAAGGCGCGCGATGAGGGGGGGGCAGGCGCTCAACGCGCCTGGGGTGCCGCCCGCCGCAGTTGGTCAACCACGACATCAAGCTGCGCGAGCATCTCCTTCAAGCGCGTGTTCGTGTGATCGCCCATGTGGCCGATGCGGAACGACTTGTCCTTCAAGTCGCCGTAGCCGTTGCCGATCTCGTGGCCCTTCTCCTTGAGGCCCGCGATCAACGCGGCGACGTCGAGGTCGCCTTTCTCGATGCACGAAACCGTCGGCGAGCGCAGCGCCGGAACCGCGAGGTACTTCAAGCCCTGGCGTTCGGCCCAGGCTTCGCAGGTCTTGACCATCGTCAAATGCTCGTCGAAGCGCGCCCGCCACGCCGCCGCACCCGTCTTGCCCTTGTTCGCGTCGTACAACATCACGCCGGCCGAGATGTCCTCGAGTTGTTTGGCGAGCGCGTAGTAGAGCGAGATCGCCGGCGTCGCCGGTGTCGCGCGCTGTTCGTGGCCTTCGATGATATTGATCGGGTCGAGGTAGAAGCCGCGCAGCTTCTGGTTCTTCGCGTTCTCGAGATAACGCTGCGAAGCGCACGCCACCGTGAGGCCGGGCGGCAGCGCCAGCGCCTTTTGGATGCCGGCGAATGCGAAGTCCATGCGGTTCGCATCGAAATCGACCGGCGCGCCGGCGATGTAGGACACGAGGTCCACGAGCAGCATCACATCCGGGAACTTCTTCATCACCGCCGCGACTTCCGCGAGCGGCGTGCGCACGCCGGCCGAAGTCTCGTTCGACACCAGCGTGACCGCGTCGAACGGACCTTTCTCGCGCAGTGCCGTCTCGAGATCGTTCATCGACACGGACTGGCCCATCGGGACCGAGAGCTTCACGACGGTCTTGCCGACCTGTTCCGCGATCTCGGCGAAGCGCTTGCTGAAGCTGCCGTTCACGAGGCACAGGACCTTCGGGCCCACGCCGCGCAGCGAAGACTCCATCATCCCGGTCGCGGCGCAAGTGTGCACGGCGACGTGCGCCGTCGAGCCTTGCGCCAGCCCGAACGCGAGCTTCAAGTGCGGATCGAGGCGCTCGGTCAGCGCCGTCATCGCCTTCGAGCGGTGCCCGATCATCGGACGCGCGCACTCGGCCAGGATTTCGGGACGGACTTCGGTGGGACCGGGGATCCAGAGGATGTTCTTCGCCATGGTGGTGTTCAGTCGCTGATTCGTGCGGCTCGCAGAAGCGCAGCATGTTCCGGCTTCGTGCGCAGGAGTTCCAGTTCGTCGCGCGAGAAAACGAGCGGGGCGAGCGCAGCCAGATCGGCCGTTTCGCAGGTGATCCTGGAGCGCGCGAACACGTTTTCGCGGCGCACGACGCCGCCGAAGGCCACGAAACGCGCCGCTTCGCCGGCCGCTTCGAGGTCGGTCGCGCCGTCGCCGACGAGGCAGAGCGGGCCGTTCACGGCGCGCGCGATCGCGCCTACGACCTGGATCTTGCCGCCGGTGCGCGCGAGCGGGGAGGTGTGGTCGAAGCCGCTGTAGCGTCCGTCGGCATCGAATTGCACGCCGACCGCGAACACGTCACCCGGCGCGAAGCCGAGTGCGCGCGAGAGGACGTGCACCGCCGGCAAGAGTCCGCCCGACACGATGCACACGCGCTTCGAGAGCGAGCGCGCGGCGGCGACGAGTTCCTTGGCGTGCGGCAGCGCGCGCCGCACGTACAGCGCGCCGACTTCCTCGACGTCGCGCCGCGAAGGCTGCACGAGTGCGAGGCGCTTCTCGTACACCTCCTCCAAGGCGAGCTCGCCGCGCATCGCGCGGTCCGTCAACGCGGCGATCTCGCGCTTGTGTCCCAGGGCGAGTTCGTCGATGCCCTCGATCGCGCTCAAGGTCGAGTCACAATCGAACACCAACGCGGCGTAGGGCGGAGGTGCGTCGGAGATCATGAGTGCTGCGCGATCTAGAGCCGCGCTCTACAACCGCACGATGCGCACGTCGCGCACGGCCTCGAGGCTGCGCAAGTGCGCGAGCACCGGTTGTCCGGGTTCCTCGTACAAGGACAAGACGCCCGTCGCGAGTCCGCGACCGCCGGGCGTGTAGTGGCTCGCCGGGCCGAGCTCGATGCGGCGGATGTTGATGCGATGGCTGCCCAGGATCGTACCCAGCATCCCGACCACGCCCGGTTGATCGTCGTGGCGCGTGATCAACACGGCGCCCTTCGGTTCGAGGTCCAATTCGAGACCGTCGAAGTTCACGATCATGCCCGAGCGGCCGAAGATCGCGCCCGACACCGTGTGCGTCTCGCCTTCGTCGCACGTGGCGCGCACGTGGATCGCCGATTGGAACACCGCGTCGGTGCTCTCGCGGCTTTCGAGCAACTGGATGCCGCGCTCTTTCGCCAGCACCGGTGCATTGACGAGGTTGACGCCCTCGTCGACGCCTTGGTGGCGCAACACGGCGCTCAAGAGCGCGAGCGGCAGATGGCGCGTGTCCTTCTTGGTGATGTCGCCGGCGATGGTCAGTTCCAGCTTGCGCACCGGCTTGTCGGAGACCTGCGCCAGGAAAGCACCCAGCCTCTCGCACAACAGCGTGAACGGCGCGATCTCGCGCAAGGTCTGCGCCGACACGGCAGGGGCGTTGACGGCGTTGTGCGCGACCCCTTCGACGAGGAACTCACAGATCTGGTGCGCGATGTCGACCGCGACCTGGAATTGCGCCTCTTCCGACGAGGCACCCAGGTGCGGCGTCGCGATCACGTCGGCGCGCTTCAGGAGCGGATGATCCTTGGGCGGCGGCTCTTCGGTGAAGACGTCGAGTGCAGCGCCCGCGAGGTGTCCGGACTCGAGCGCCGCCAGCAAGGCCGCTTCGTCCACGAGCCCGCCGCGCGCCGCGTTGATCAAGCGCGCGCCCTTCTTCATCTTGGCGATGCGCTCTTTGGAGATGATGTTCCTGGTCGAGTCCATGAACGGCACGTGCAGCGTCACGAAATCGCTGGCCGCCAACACCGTGTCGAGCGTCGCGAGTTCGACGCCCGCGATCCCCGAGCCTTTGTCGATCGACAGGTACGGATCGTGCGCCACGACGTTCAGCTTCAACCCCAACGCGCGATCGGCCACGACGCGACCGATGCGACCCAGGCCGACGATGCCGAGCGTCTTGCCGGTCAGCTCCGTGCCGGTCAGGCCCTTCTTGGTCCACTGGCCTTGCTTGACCAGCGCGTCGGCGCGCGGGACGTGACGCGCGAGGCACGTGAGCAGCGTGATCGCGAGTTCCGCCGTCGTGACCGTGTTGCCGGTGGGGGTGTTCATCACGACCACACCGCGTTCGGTGGCCGCGTCGCTGTCGACGTTGTCGACGCCGACGCCCGCGCGTCCCACGACGCGCAGATCCGGTGCCGCTTCGATCACCTTGCGCGTGATCTTGGTCGCCGAACGCACGACGAATGCGTGCACGCCCGGAGCCAGGGCGACGAGCTGCGCTTCGGTCTGACCGAGCTTCACTTCGGGCTCGAAGCCCTTCTCGCGAAAGATCGACAGAGCGGCGGGTGAGAGTTCGTCGCAGATCACGACGCGGAATTGAGCGGGAGTGGTGCGGTTCTTCACGGGGGCATCTGGCGCGGGTGTGGCGTTCTGCGGTGTCATTGGTGTGCGGGGGTCAGGTTCTAGAGTGTCAACTGCCGTTCAAGCGCCCGCCAGGGCGGCGCGCACGAGCGCTTCGAGGTCTTGCGTATCGACGGAAAGTGCCGCGCGCACGACCGACGCGCGCGCTTGTTTCTCGGAGTAGCCGATCGACACCAGTGCCGCGACCGCATCCTCGACGTTCGGATCGATGCGCCCGGCGGAAGGCAGCGGCGCATGCGGCGAGCCGTTGCTCGCCATCTGGGCGCGCAGGTTCGCGGCCTTGTCGCGCAGGTCGAGCAGGATCTGGTCGGCGGTCTTCTGGCCGACGCCCTTGATGCGGACCAGCGGCTTGGAGTCGTTCGAGCCGATGGCTTCGACCAGGTCCGCGGGCGAGAGGCCCGAGAGGATCCCGAGCGCCATCACCGGCCCGACGCCGCGCGCCGAGAGCAAGACGCGAAACAGATCGCGCATCTCGCGGTCGGGGAATCCGAACAGCGTGTGGCTCTCTTCGCGCACGACGAGGTGGGTGTAGACGCGCACGCGTCCCTTGTCCGGAAACGTGGCCGTCAGCGGCACCGCGAGGTCGTAGCCGACGCCGCGGACGTCGACGATCAATCGCGCGGCGGTGCGGCCGGCGATCTCACCCTCGATGAACTCGAACACGGTGCGTGCGCGAGCTCAGGGCGCCTTGGTCTTCAGCTTGAGACCGATGTCGCCGAGCTTGCCCTTCAGCTCCTGCAGCGACGTCACGCCGAAGTTCGGCATGCCGAGCAGCTCTTCTTCGGAGTGCTGGATCACGTCGCCCAAGGTCAAGCATCCGAGCGACTCGACCGTGCGGCGCGCGCGGATCGAGAGTTCGAGGTCGCTGATCGGCTTGTTCAACAGCTCCGAGTTCTCGCCGGTGGCGTACTTGCGGCGGTTCTGCTCGATGCTCGCGACCGCCTCTTCGCGCGCCATGCCGAGGCGCAGGCCCTTGGAGGCCAGGATATCCTTTATTTCGTTCAAGCTGGTCTCGCCGAAGTTCTTGTACGAGAGCAGCTCGGCCTCGGTCTGACGCACCAGATCGCCGAGGGTCATGATGTTCATCTTGTTGAGGCAGTTGCGCGCGCGCACCGACAGTTCGAAGTCGGTGATCGGGATGCGCAGGATCTGGTTCAAGCGATCCTCTTTGCGCTCCATGTCTTCGTCGTAGTACATGTTCATCGCGGACTTGGCGTCCTCGAGGAACAGGCGGATCTTGCGGTCGGTCGGGAACGAGCGCGCGATCGTGTCGAAGCACGCGGCGGCTTCCTGGTCGCGGCCCATGTCCTCGTACAGGACGCCCAGGTTCATGAGCGTGTTGCGGTCGATCGGCAGCATGCGCACGAGCGTCTGGTAGGCCTCCAGCGCGATCTCGTCTTGCGCGGTGCGCTCGGCGCAGTACGCCAGTCGGAACAGGTTCGCGCGGTGCGTCGGGTCGAGTTCGCGTGCCGCGTCGTAGTGCTCGACGGCGGTTTCGGTATCGTGGCGCAGCTCCGCGAGGCGGCCCTGCATGTACTGGCCCTCGGCGCTCTCGCGGAAGGAATTCGGCGCGTGTTCGATGCCGTGCGCGAGGCGTTCGATCGCGGCCTGCTCGTCACCTTTCTCGAGATCCATTTCGAGACGCGCTTCGAGTCCGCCGGCGCGCGGCTTGGGCTCGTCGGGGTAGGACTTCGACAGGCGCTCGAAGATCGGCAGCGCTTCGCCGGGTCGATTCAACGCCATGAGCGCGCGCGCCAGCGTGAACGAGGCCACGTTGTCGTCGGGGAAGGCCTTCAGCGTCTCGACCGCCTGCGTGTAATCGCCGCTCATCCAAAAGCCGAGTCCGCGGCGCCGACCTTCGTCACCGCTGGTCGGGAGCGCCACGACCGAGTTCTTGAAGCGCTCGAAGGCCTGGCGGTTTTCGTAGATCTCGCTGCGCGCGTGCTGCAGGGATGCAAAGCTCTGGATGGGGCTCGTCTTGATGTCGAAGCTGGTCTCGGCAGTGGTGGTCATCGGTCGGGGCGCGCTTTCACTTTCGCGGGGGATTGCCTGGGAGGGCTTCCGGGTCCGTCGGAGCAGGGGTTCGAAGCGCGTGATCTTAGGTGCGCACGCGGTCGGTCGTCAAATCGGCGCGCGCCCGCCCGGGCGTCGGGGAGGGCGCGCCGCGGCGCACTTGACGGGCTCTGCAACTTGTTGAGAGGGTTCGACTTCGGGCTGCGCGCCGTGCGCGCGGTTGGACCGTCCGACGGACGGTGGTACCCCCGGACCCTGGCATGGCGTCCGACGACTGCATCTTCTGCAAGATCCG
Source organism: Planctomycetota bacterium (assembly GCA_016795245.1). Taxonomy (GTDB): domain Bacteria; phylum Planctomycetota; class UBA1135; order UBA1135; genus JAEUIA01. The sequence goes on from JAEUIA010000015.1 coordinate 74,709, forward strand.
CGCGGGTTCGATCCCGGGGAAGAAGCTCTTCGAAGACGAACTGGTCTTCGCGATCGCGGACATCCATCCGCAAGCGCCGACCCACATCCTGGTCATCCCGAAGGAGCACGTCGCTTCCCTGTGGGAACTCGCCGACGAACGCCTCGCGGGCCGGCTGCTCTTCGTCGCGGCCGAACTCGCGCGCGAGGCGCGGCTCGCGGAGGGGTGGCGCTTGATCGTCAACACGCGTGAGCACGGCGGCCAGGAGGTCTCGCACCTGCACTTGCACGTGCTCGGCGGACGCGCGCTCGGACGGATGCTCAGCGCGCGCACTTGAACGGCGTGCGTCAAAGCCGCAGGTAGTGAGAAACTTCAGGGGGAATACTCAGTGGACAAGTTGGTGATCGAGGGCGGACATCCGCTCGAAGGAACGGTTCGGATCTGCGGCGCCAAGAACGCCGTGTTGCCGGTGATGGCGGCGGCGCTGCTCACGCAGGAGGAACTCGTCATTCCGAACGCGCCCATGCTGTCGGACGTCGACACGATGGCGTCGGTCTTGCGCGACCTGGAGTGCTCGGCCGAGCGCAACGACGACGGCTCGATGCACATTCGCTCGCAACAGAAACTCGTGCAGCGCGCCGACTGGGAGAACGTGCGCAAGATGCGCGGTTCGGTCGCGGTGATGGGTCCGTTGCTCGCGCGCACGGGACGCGCCGAGATCTCGCTGCCGGGCGGCTGCGTGTTCGGTGTGCGGCCGATCGACCTGCACCTGAAGGGCATGCAAGCGCTGGGCGCGCGCGTGAAAGTCGAGCACGGCTACGTGATCGCCGAAGCTCCGCGCGGCGGATTGCGCGGCGGCGAGATGTACCTGGCCGGATCGTCGGGTTCGACCGTGCTCGGCACGGCGAACGTGATGATGGCGGCGACGCTCGCGAAAGGTCGCACCGTGATCCACGGCGCGGCGTGCGAACCCGAAGTCGTCGATCTGGGTATGTGCCTCACGTCGATGGGCGCCAAGATCAAGGGCCTCGGTTCGCCGCGCATCGAGATCGAAGGCGTCAGCGAACTCGGCGGCGCGACGCACGCCGTGATCCCCGATCGCATCGAAGCGGGCACCTACGTGCTCGCGGGCGCCATGTGCGGCGGTCGCGTGCGCGTCGAGAATTGCCAGCCCGAACACCTCTCGGCCCTGCTCGATCGCATGTTCGAAGCGCGCGTGCCGTTCACCGTCGGTCCGGATTGGATCGAGACGCAGCCTTATCACCCGCGCGATCCGGCGCGCAGGCCGCACGCGACCGACGTCACGACGCATCCGTACCCGGGATTCCCGACCGATCTGCAGGCGCAGTGGATGGCCTTGATGACCTTGGCCGACGGCATCAGCGTGCTGAGCGAATTGATCTACCCCGATCGCTACATGCACATCGCCGAGTTGACGCGCCTCGGCGCCCACATCCGCCGTCAAGGCACGACCGCGATCATCCAAGGCACCGAACGACTGAGCGGCGCGCAAGTGATGGCGAGCGATCTGCGCGCCTCGGCCGCGCTGGTGTTGGCGGGGCTCGTCGCGGAAGGCACGACCGAAGTGCACCGCGTGTACCACATCGATCGCGGCTACGAACGCATCGAAGAACGCTTGATCAATTTGGGCGCGGTCATCGAACGCGTCGACGACAAGGTTCCGGCCGAGGTCGGCTGAACCGGCGTACGCGCCGATTCAGCCGACCTCGGCCCGCGCCGGCGCGAGCCGGCGCCAGCAGTGGAGGGGAATGAAACACGAGTCCGACCCACTGGCCCCCTCCGCTGGTCGTCTCATCTTCGCCCCGAAAGGCGCTCTCCCCTCCGGGTTCGGCAACTCTCAAAACCGCCTCCAGACGCTGCCACAGGGCTCGCCTGCAACGCGACCCGCGAGGGAAGCCGTCTCCACGAGACCCTGCTCGTATCCTCCAAGCGTCACCGACATCCCCGCCCGCGTCGCGCCAGGTCTCGCCCGAGTGCGCACCCACTCTCCGTCTCGCCTCTCCGCCTCGCCTCGCCGTCTCGCCGTCTCGCCTTTCCGCCTCCCCGCCTCCCCGCCTCTCCGCCTCCACTCTCCACGTGACTCGCCCTGCGCCCGTTCCCCGTCGCGCCACCGCCACCTGAAAGATTCGCCCGCTATCTCGCTCTCCATGGCTGGTCGTCCACGCCGCTCCCTCTAGAGTGGGAGTGTCGCGGAAACCCTCGATCCCATCCGGGTCGCTTCCTTCCGCGTCGTCGTCGCGTGTCCGTTCGCCGGCGCCGACGGCTCGCCATTCTCTACATGCACCTCGAGGAAAGCCATGATCCAATTTCCCACTCGAATCCTGATCAGCGCATTCGCGCTCGCGCCCGTCGCGCTGGCGCAAGATCAAGCGCTCGAACAGGCCTCGCCCGCGACGCACGCGAGCGCGAAGAGCGTGGTCCCTCCCACGCCACAACTGCCGCCGTCGCCGAGCACCTCTTCGCCCGGCACCGTGGCGGTGTTGTTCACGAACATCGCCACGAGTCCGACATCGGACGTGCCCGGTGCACCGCTCGGCACGAAGTTCACATCGGGCTCGGGTTCCACCAACTTCGACAAGCCCTGGGTCAGCGCCAACGGTCTGCACTGGGCCATCCGCGCCGACACGCCGCTCGCGACGAGCGAGGACAGCGTCCTCATGGTCGACGGCACGCTGTTCATGCGCGAAGGCACGCCGACGCCGTTCAATCCGCTGACCAACTGGGGGCAGACTGACATCCGCGTCGGCATCGCGGACAACGGTGACCTTGCGCTCTTCACGAACACGACCGAGACCGCGAACGACGACTACGTCCTGAAGTACACCGCCGCAGGCGGAACGTGGACGATCATCGCACAAGAAGGCGCCGGCATCCCCGCGCTCGCCGGTGTCACGTACGACGACGATCTCGACAGCATCTCTCTATTGGCCGACGGCCGGGTCGCGTTCCGCGCCAACGGCATCGATGGAACAGGGATCACGGCGGCCTTGAACGACGAGATCCTGATCATCGGCGCGGCGCTGGACACTCAGACTTCCGTCACGATTCCCACCGGTCAGGCCGGCGGCGCGACCGACAGCTGGCAGAACCTGACCTTCGAGAACATCTGGGTCTCCTTGGACGGCCTGCACGTCCTGATCGACGGCGACACGGATGCCGCGACTACGGTCGACGATGTCACGACCTACGACAATGCCGTGGTGATCCAGGAAGGACAGCCGCTCGCGGGCACCGGTTTCACGAGCCCCGTCGTGAGCGGCGGCCCCGACGAGGTCGCCATGGACGCGGCCGGTCGCTGGTACGCGCGCGGCAACAATGCCGATGGAGAGGACTGGGTCCTGCGCAACGGCGTCGTGATCGCCAAGACGGACAATCCGTTGGCGCTCTCCGGCGACCGCGTGTTCTTGAGCGCGATCATCAACGAAGCCCAGGAGACTCCTCCCAGCGGATCCACCGCAACGGGCTCCGCGCGCTTCCTCCTCAACACGGTCACGAACGAACTGCACTACGACATCACGCTCTCGGGGCTCGTGGGTGAGACGGCCGCGCACCTGCACGGATTCGCGGGTCCGGGCGTCCCGGCCGGCGTCCTGTACGCGCTGCCGATCGGCAACCAGAAGGACGGTGTCATCAACTACCTGGAGTCCGAAGAGCCGTCGATCCTGGCCGGACTGACCTACGTCAACATCCACACGGGTGCCTTCCCCGGCGGCGAGATCCGCGGGCAAGTCGTCGTCGACGTCGAGTCCTGGGACGACGCCGATTTCGCCGACGGATTCTTTGCCATGGCGGGCAATGCCGCAGGTGACTACGTCGTGGGCGGCCTCACCAGTGCTCCGAGTTCCGTCAACGGCGTGATCGTGATGAACAACTCGATCGTGCTGTTGCGCGAAGGTGATCCGGTCGACGTCAACGGCAACGGTCTGTTCGACGACGACGCGTACTACAACACGTTCGGCAACGACGATTGCGTCCTGCTGGAGGACGGCAGCCTCTACTTCACGGCTACGCTCAAGAACGGCGCGGGCACCGCGTTCGCTCAAGGCGTGTTCCTGCGCCGTGCGAACAACTTCCAGAGTTCGTTCTGCTACGGCGACGGCGCCGGCACGGCCTGCCCGTGCGGCAACGTTTCGATCGTGGGCCAGACGGCCGGCTGCGTGAATTCGTTCGGTCTCGCCGGACGACTCGACTCGAGCGGCCTGGCGAGCGTCAGCGGCGATTCCCTGGTCTTGACCGGGACGCAGGTTCCGAACGGTCCGGGTCTCTACTTCCAGGGCACGGGTTCATTCGGCGGCGGCAACGGCATCCCGTTCGGCGACGGCCTGTTGTGCGCGGGCGGCACGATCATCCGCATGGGCGTCGTGTTCGCCGCGGGGAACACCTCGTCCTACCCGGGCGGCACGACACCGGGTCCGATCAACGTGGTCGGATTCAACGCCGCCGGGGACTCGCGGACGTACCAGCTCTGGTACCGCGACGGCGACCCCGGCTTCTGCACGGTCTCCACCTTCAACCTGACCAACGCGGTCCGGGTGGTCTGGAGCCTGTGATTGCGACAAGTAAGCCTGTGCGCGGGGGATCGTCATGACGTGACGTGAAACCGCGTACGAGACCCGACGGGATCCAAAGCCCGTTCGGCAAGGACTGGCCATCCACCGAAAGCGAGTCTTGCGAGGCGTGCGGGCGACCGCGCGCCTCGAAGCGTAGACAGCGAGCGCGAAAGCCGTGTGATTGAGCCCCGAGAGACCAGTACCCGTGGGAGCCAAGTGAGTTCAGGGAAACAAGGCAATACGAACGTGTCGCAACGGCCTGACACGCGAGTCCCACCGGGGTCGAAGAGCAGGGCGAGCGCGCACTGGGGTCTTGCAGGAACTTGTGAGACCTCGCCGTTTCCGAAGCAACGATCCGGCGTCATGGAGAGCCGGAACAAGAATGTCTCCAGGCGTGTGCGATGCGCGTTCGAGCCGCACGCGAGCGAACCGTCGAACGCAGCTCGGTAGTGCTGCGATAGGAAAACAAACGCAGCGCGACGAACGGCGAGGAGTCGGAGTGCCTCGTAGTAGCGACGAAGCTGGGACACCTCCCCGAGGGACCCAGTGGAGCGAAGGGGGCGCCGGGTCGAGGAACCGTTGGAGGGAAAGATGACCGGGACACCGAACTCGGAAGCAATCTCAACGAAACTGCAACGGATAGCAGAGTTGGCTCGCAGCATGCCGCAGACGGCGCTGACGAACCTGTCGCACCACATCGATGTCGAGTGGTTGCGCGAAGCATTTCGCCGCACGCGCAAAGACGGCGCGGCGGGCGTGGACGGCCAGACTTGGAGTGACTACGAGAAGGATCTCGCGACGAATCTCGCGAGTCTGCTCACGCGCTTCAAGTCGGGCAGCTACCGCGCCCCGCCGGTCCGTCGCGTGCACATCCCGAAAGGTGACGGCAACGAAACGCGCCCGATCGGGATCCCGACGCTGGAAGACAAGGTCCTCCAACGTGCGGTGGCGATGTGCTTGAGCGCAGTCTACGAGCAGGACTTCATGAATTGCTCGCACGGTTTCCGTCCCAATCGATCAGCGCACACTGCGCTCGATCGGCTGCGCGAGGCCGTGATGGACATGTGGGGCGGCTGGCTCATCGAAGTGGATATCCGGCGTTTCTTCGACACGCTGGACCACGCGCATTTGCGAAGCATCCTGGAGCGACGGGTGCGGGATGGAGTGATCTTGCGCACGATCGGAAAGTGGCTGAATGCAGGCGTCTTGGAAGGGGCGAGCTTGAGCTTTCCCGACCAGGGCACGCCTCAGGGCGGGGTCATTTCTCCGCTCTTGGCGAACGTCTACCTGCACGAGGTGCTGGACAAGTGGATCGAAGAACGCGTGAAGCCCAAGTGCCACGGCAACGTGGTCGTGGTGCGCTACGCGGACGACTTTGTGATCCTGTTTCGCGCGGAGAGCGATGCTCGCGCGGTGTATGCAGCGCTGCCGAAGCGCTTTGCGGAGTACGGCCTGAGTCTGCACCCGGACAAGACGCGCCTGATTCCTTTTCGCCAACCGCCGCGCCGCGGACCGAAGGAACACGTGTCGTTCGACTTCCTCGGCTTCACCCACACGTGGATGAAAACGTCGAAGGGCATCTGGGTGCTGTTTCAGGTGACGAGTCGCAAGCGTCTCTCTCGCTCGCTGTCACGCATCCGCACGTGGCTCGCGCAACACCGCCACGATCCGATCGGCGTGCAACAACAAGCGCTGAGCCAGAAATTGCGTGGGCACTACGCGTACTTCGGCAAGACCGGGAACGCGCCGAGGCTCAAGAGTTTCTACGAGGAGGTCCGTCGCGAGTGGAAGAAGTGGCTAGGTCGACGCAGTTGGAAGGGAGCCCTCTTCTGGGAGAACTTCCAACGCATCGCCGAGCGACATCCGCTCCCGCGTCCCCACCTCGTCCACGGCCCGGCCCCACCCCGCTGCTGCAAACCCTCGACCTGACGAGCCGGATGCGTGAGTCGCGCAAGTCCGGATCTGTGGGAGGCCGGGGAGAGTAATCTCCTCGGCCCACCCGGCTCCAGGGGTTTGCGGATCGCCGGTGAAACCGACCGGGTCCGACAAGGCGGGGCGAATCGTTGCGAACGATTCGCCCCGCTCGCCGTTGCCGCAGGAGCGAATCGTGCGCCGCGGCCTTCTGACTCGTGCGCTCGGCCGATACCCTGGCACACAGCCCCATGTTCGAAACTCTCACGCAACGCCTGTCCATCTCCTTCTCGTTCCTGCGCGCGCAGAAGGAACTCACGCCCGAGAACGTCGAGACCGGCCTCACGCAGGTCAAGGAGGCGCTGCTCGAAGCCGACGTCAACTTCAAGGTCGCCAACGACTTCGTCGATCGCGTGCGCGGGCGCGTCTTGGGCGCAAAGGTCATCGCGGGCGTCGATCCGAGCCAGCAATTCGTCGCCGCGTTCCACCACGAACTCGTCGAACTCATGGGGCCGAAGGACGCGCGCCTCGAGTTCGCGAAGAATGGCCCCACCACGATCTTGATGGCCGGCTTGCAAGGTGCGGGCAAGACGACCACCTGCGCCAAGCTCGCGCGGCTGCTGCGGGACAAGCACAAGCGTCGTCCCTTGCTCGTCGCCTGCGACGTCAAGCGTCCAGCGGCTGTCGAACAATTGAAAGTACTGGGTCGCCAGCTCGGTGTGCCGGTCTTCTTCAAGGAAGGGCTCACACCGACACAGCTCTGCGAACAAGGCATCGCGTACGCGACGCAAGCCGGTGCCGACGTCGTCCTGCTCGACACGGCCGGCCGCCTGCACGTCGACGCCGATCTGATGGACGAATTGCGCGCGATCGTGCTGGCGACCAAACCCACGCACACGCTGCTCGTCGTCGACGCGATGACCGGACAGGACGCCGTGCGTTCGTCGCAGACCTTCTACGACCGGCTGCACCTCACCGGCTTGATCCTGACGAAGCTCGACGGCGACGCGCGCGGCGGCGCGGCCGTGTCACTGAAGGCCGTGACCGGCAAGCCGATCATGTTCATCGGTACCGGCGAGAAGATCGACGACCTGGACGCGTTCAGCCCGGAGCGCATGGCCGGCCGCATCCTCGGCATGGGCGACGTCGTCGGCCTCGTCGAGAAGGCGCAGACGCAGATCAGCGAGAAGGAAGCGCAGGCGAGCTTCGAGAAGCTCGTCATGGGCTCGTTCACGCTCGAAGACATGTTCGCGCAGTTGCAGATGGTGCGGAAGATGGGCCCGATGAAGAAGGTCCTCGGGATGATGCCGGGGATGTCGGGCCTCGCCGACAGCGTCAACATCGACGACAAGCAGATGAATCGCCTCGAGGCGCTCTTCACTTCGATGACCGCGCGCGAACGGCTGCAGCCCGAGATCCTGGACATGAGCCGTCGCCGTCGCATCGCGAAAGGCGCCGGTCAGGATGTGCAGGCCGTCAACGATCTCCTGAAGCGCTTCAAGGAGATGAAGCTGATGATGAAGCAGCTGAACAAGCTGGGCATGGGCTCGCAGTTCGGCGCCAAAGCGAAGCGCGAAGCGCTGCAGGGCATCTCGCCCGATGGGGAGCTGGCGGCGGACGGCCTGGGCGGCGGGGGACTGCTGGGCGGGCTCGGCAGCGGCTTGTCGGGCATCGGGAGCGGGATCGCAGGCGTCGGACGCGGCTTGGGCGGAATGTTTTCGGGGGGACCGAAGCTGCCGGCGGGAATGGGAGGGGAGATGCAGAACCCGTTTGGGGGGGCGCGGCCGATGGGGTCTTCGGCGACGCGCAAGAGTGGGTCGAAGCGCAAGGAGAAGGAGCGCAAGAAGAACAAGAAGAAGCGGCGCTGACCCGCGGCTCCTGCCCAAACTGGCCCCTTTGGATGTGCAGAGCGTGGCGGCGAGGGAACGGGCCTTCGTGGACGACAGCTTCGATGAGCCGCGCCGGACGGCGCCTGTGGAGGGGTCCGAGCCGGGTTCTGGTGGAGATGGATGAGGTCGCGTCGAGCGCTGGAATAACCGGACCGTGTGAGGCACCCCGTCCGAAGCGCGCGTGGCTGCGCGGAAGGAGCGCCAGGGCCTGAGACACGCGGTCCGCAGCGGGTTTCCAGGCGTAGAGAAGGCGACATCCCCCCGACGAACGGCGACCGGCCGGGTTGCAGAAAAAGCCGCCGATGTGCGCAGGCCATGCACACCCAACGGGGCCAGATTGCGGCCGAAACCCCTTGGCCCGCACCCCGACTTTCCCTCCCACCCCTGGACAGTCGCCACCCGATTGTGTGTGATCTTCCGCCCTTCGATGCGCCGGACGCGTTCCGGCCAAGATTTCTCGCGTACTCAGCCTCCAGCTCAAAGCACCCACTCATGGCAGTCGTCATCCGCCTGCGACGCACCGGTCGCAAGAACCTCCCGTGTTACCGCATCACGGTCACGGACTCGCGCTTTCCGCGCGACGGACGTTCCCTCGAGACCCTCGGCCTGTACGATCCGCTCCGGCGCGACGCACAGTCCCAACTGACGCTGGACCAGGAGCGGACCGCGCACTGGCTCAAGAACGGTGCGGTCGCCAGTGACATCGTGCAGTCCCTCTTCAAGCGCCTCGCGGTGTTCCCGCGCAAGGTGGACGAGCGCCGCAAGCGCCCGGGCCGCAAGCAGAAGACCGCGACACGCGCGCGCCGCGAGGCGGTGCACAAGGCGCGCGTCGATCTCAAGACGCAGCGCTTCGCCGCTCGCGTGGCGCAGAAGCGCGCTGCAGCCAAGGCCGCCAAGGCTGCGGAACCGGCCTCCTGAGGTCGGTGATTCCGCGCGCGCACGGCACCCGTGCGCGCCGTGATGCGCCTGTGCGCGTCGCTTCCATCCCTCGCGCGCCGGACGTCCCGGCGGTGCACGTATCTTCGCGCCACGGTCCTTCCGGCGCTACCTGGTGAAACCGCGTGAGCAAGAAAACTGAAATCGTCCAGAAGCTGCTCAAGAAGATCGCCCCGCGCGCGCCGCTGCCCAAGCCGCTGAAGGAGGGCACGCTGCTCGAGCAGGGCATGCTCGTCGTCCTCGTCCGGCACATGAGCCAGGACAAGGCCGAGAGCGTGCTCGCGAAGCTCAAGAAGGCGTTTCCGGATTGGAACGAGATGCGCGTCGCGCAGACGCAGGAGATCGCGGCCCAGGTCCAGACCGGCACGCGCAAGGCGACGTACGAAGAGTGCGCGCCGTGGATGGCCGCCATGCGCGACGCGCGCGAGTGGCTGCAGGAGGTCTACCAGAAGACGCACGGTTTCGACCTCGAGTTCATGAAAGAGGACCAGCCGGCGGCGAGCAAACTCGTCACGCAGATGCCCTTCTTGGGGCTCTCGGGCGGCAGTTTCCTGTTGTGGCTCTCGACCGGCAAGCAATTGCCCGTCCACTCCGCCCTCGTGCGCGTCCTCGACCGCCTCGGCCTGATCTCGCGCACGGCTTCGCCCAAGAAGGCGCGCGATCTGATCGAGCCGCTCGTGCCGGAGGGCATGGATCTCTCCTTCACCACCGTGTTCGGTGAAGTCGCCGATCGTTGGTGTCTGCAGACGAAGCCGACCTGTCACGAATGTCCGCTCGTCGACGACTGCCCGTACGGCAAGAAGGCCTTCCAGGAGTGGAAAGTGCAGCAAGCGCGTCTCGAAGCTCAGCGTCAACGGGAAGCCGCGCGCCGCGCGGTCTTCGAGAAGAAAGAGGCGGCGAAACGTGCGCGCGAAGAGGCACGCCTCGCGAAGAAGGCCGCCGCCGAAGCCGCGAAGGTCGCCAAGGAAAAGGCGCGCCTCGCGAAGATCGAGGCCAAGCGCAAAGAAGTCGAACAGCGTGCGAAGAAGCGCGCCGAAGCCGCGCAGAAGAAGGCGGCGGCCGAAGCGCAAGCTGCCGCGCGCAAGGCGGCTCTCGCGGCGAAGGCCAAGGCGGCCAAGGACAAGTCCGCGAAGAAGGCGAAGCCCGCGGCCAAGAAGTCCAAGGCGCGACCGACGAAGCCCGCGAAGGCGGCCGCGAAGCCGAAGACGCGCCCGAAGAAGGCCGTCAAGCGCAAGTAGGCGATGGCGAACGCGCGGATCGTGCTCGCTTCCGCGTCGCCGCGACGCCGCGAACTCTTGACGGCGGCGGGGCTCGAATTCGAGATCGACCCGGCGGATGTCGACGAGTCGTTCGACGAAGCGCTCGCTCCAACTGCAGCCGCGCGCCTGCTCGCCGAACGCAAGGCGCGCACGGTGCTGGCGCGTCACGCGGCAAGTGATGTCGTCGTGCTCGCGGCCGACACGATCGTCGCGCTGGAAGCCGACGGGCGTGCGCGGCAGAAGACGCTCTACCTCGGGAAGCCCGCCGACGCCGGCGAGGCACGCCTGATGCTGGAAGCACTCTCCGGCTCGCGTCACGTCGTCGTCACCGGCGTGTGCGCGCTGCGCTCCAGGGGCGGGCGCACGGCGCTCGAAGCCGAGACCACCTGGGTCACGATGCGCAAACTCGAGCGCTCCGAGATCGACGCCTACGTCGCAAGCGAGGAGTGGCGCGACCGGGCCGGAGGGTACGCCATCCAGGAGACCGCCGAGCGCTTCGTCACCCGCCTCGAAGGCGGCGGCTTCGACAATGTGGTCGGTCTGCCTGTCGCCCTGGCCCTGGAATGCATCCGGCGCGTCACGACGCTTGCTTGATCCGCGCTCCAGGCGTTAGAGTCTCCGCCCCGATCGCCCGGGCTGCTCCGCCGCGCGGAACTTCAAACCAGCCCGGACACGACGAGGGACCCATGAAAGACAACATCCACCCGAAGTACCACGACTGCTCCGTCATCTGCGGCTGCGGCAACACGTTCAAGACGCGCGCCACGGTCAAGGAGATGCGGATCGAAATCTGCTCCGTCTGCCACCCGTTCTACTCGGGCAAGCAGAAGTTCGTGGACGCGGCCGGTCGCGTCGATCGCTTCAAGAAGCGCTACGAGAGCACGAAGAAGGCCTGATCCCGCACGCCGGCTACGTGCCCCGCTGGCCGCGCCGGACTGGATAGGCGCCGATGATCTTCGTCCCTGCGATCGTCGCCAAGCTGCGTGAGAAAGCCGCGCGCTTCCACGCCATCACCGATCGCATCGGCGAGCCCGAGGTCGCGAACGACGGGCGCAAGCTGAAGGCGTTGCTGCTCGAACGCGCGGCGCTCGAGGAATCCGCCGCGCTCACAGCGCGGCTCGACGCCCTGATCGCGCGGCGCGCCGAAGCCGAGCGCATCCTGGCTGACAAGTCGAACGATCCGGACTTGATGGAACTCGCGCGCGAAGATCTCGCCGGCCTCGTGGACGACGAGGCGGCGCTGGATCTGGAGATCAAGTCCGCGCTGATCACCGAGCCTGAGGATCTGCGGCGCAAGGTCATCGTCGAGATCCGCGCCGGTGTCGGCGGCGACGAAGCGACCCTGTTCGTGGCCGACCTGTACAAGATCTACAAGCGTTTCGCGGAAAGCCGACGCTGGAAGATCGAAGACCTCGACATCTCGCTGAGCGAGGTCGGCGGCATCAAGGACGTCGTGTTCGCCGTCGAAGGCGAAGGTGTGTGGCGCGCGCTGCGCTTCGAATCCGGCGGCCATCGCGTTCAACGCGTGCCCGAGACCGAAGCGCAAGGGCGCATCCACACGAGTGCCGCGACCGTCGCCGTCATGGCCGAAGCCGACGAGGTCGAACTGAACATCAAGCCCGATGACCTGCGCATCGAGACGATGCGCGCGGGCGGTGCCGGCGGTCAGCACGTCAACAAGGTCGAATCGGCCGTGCGCATCACGCACTTGCCGACCGGGATCGTCGCGATTTGCCAAGACGACCGCAGCCAGCAGCGCAACCGTGCCAGTGCGATGCGCATGTTGACTGCGCGCGTGCTCGACTTGGAAGAGAGCAAGCGTCACAGCGAACGTGCGGCAGAGCGCAAGAGCAAGATCGGGAGCGGGGACCGCAGCCAACGCGTGCGGACCTACAATTGGCCGCAGAATCGCGTGACTGACCATCGCGTGAACGAGAACGTTTCGTTGGAACTCGTGCTCGGCGGCAAGCTCGATCCGCTGTTGTCGTTGCTCGACGCGGCCGATCGCGAAGAGCGTATTCGCGCACTCTGATCGGAAGTTCCTGATCGCGAGAAGGCAAACTGGCCCCTTTCGCTGTCCGTTTAGGGCCTGAGTTTCAGACGCCACTCGAAGAAGTTTCTTTTCGTGAACCGGCGCGCGACGACACCCAAAGCCTGCGCTGATGTGATCCGACGGCACTTGTTCGTGATGCCGCGGATGTAGTTGCGGTACGCGAGCCAGATCCATCCGTGCCGGACGAGCCACGCTCGCTCTTTCGTCTGCGCCCACGTGCGCTGTACGAGCCGCGACATCCCGCTGCGCAACATGGCCAGCGTGTGATTGATCGGGAACAACGGATTCTGCGGCGTGCGCTCCGCCTTGGAGGAGTGTTGCTTGTGCTCGACCGATCCCGGCATCACCTCTCTGAGCACCGTCGCGTAGGTGCTCTTCTTGTCGGAGGACACCGTGGTGCACGAGCCGGGCGGAATGATGCCGGCGAGCTTGCTGAAGCACGCTCTGACCGCCGCGCGTGAACCCGACTTGCGCACTCCGTGCACGGCCTCACGCGCGCGCTTGCGCTCCAGGTCGCGCGGCTTGAGACGTCCCCGTGCCGGCAGCGTCGCAACCTCGAAATGCACCGCGAAATACGAGTGCAACTCGATCAAGATCGGCATCGTCAACGGCGCCA
>JAEUIA010000084.1 GCA_016795245.1 Planctomycetota bacterium
TGCACCACACGAGCCTGGCTCGGTACGGTCAAACTCGGACGAACGCCACTGCGCAAATCGCGAACCAGGAGGTCAACAATGGGGTGGGGTCTGGTTGGGTGTGTTCGGTGTCGGTCTGGAAGCGTTGAGGGGTTGGGTTCGGCGTCGTCACTCACACGACGGATACCGGGGACACGTGGACTGCTCGTGGGAGTTCATCGCCGCGGATGCAAGGCAGTTGGATGCCCACGTCATCACGGGGCGGCAGAGCCATTTTCGTCACTCTGCTTGCGCCGCGATCCGCACGTCGCCGTCTTCGCTGATTTCGAGGCGCAAGAGGACCGGGCTGCAACACACCGGACAATCCTCGACGTACTCCTGGATGCGTGCGTCGATATCCACGGGGACGACGATCGTCTCGCCGCAATTCGGACAGGTGTAGCTGGCCTCGCGGTCCGTGCTCGTCGCGCACTCCTCCGGCATTCGTTGCTCGAGGCGGGAGCCAGGACGCGGCGCGTAGTCGAACAAGTCAGCCAGTTCGTAGCTCTCGCCTGTCGCGAGGTTCAGCGCGCGCAGGATCTTGCCCATCACGCGTGGCGTCAACTGACGTCCCTTGGTCGCGCGCGCGATCATCTTGTGTGTGATCTGCTCGTCGGAGACGGCCACGAGGTCCTGAGCGTTGAGGGCGTGCTGCGTGAGCAGTTCGCCGATGGGTTGCGGGCCGTGGTCGCGTGCTTCAGTCATGGGCGCGGACTCGGCCGCAGATATCCGTCTGTACTGGATCGTCCGTGCAGGTGGCCGTCGGGTCAGCGCTTGACGCGCTGATCACGAGGTCGCAGATGGAAACGAAACGACGTTTCACGAGTTGAGAATAGGTCCGCGAGTTGTGTGCGTGCAACGACAGAATTCTGTCGGAAAGCTCGACGCGCGAATCGAGCGCCGTCAATCGAGACTGTCTGGCGCTGCAGGATCCATCCGTTGAGCGGCCGCACCAGCCATGGGCAAGCCTCTCGGGCGGCGCCTTCTGAATGTGAGATGGAATGCCCTTGGCTTCGCCCCCGGAGCTACTCTGTCGCGATGACCAAGATCACTGTGAACGACAATGGCCCGCTCCGCATCGAAGGCACGTTCTCGATCGCCGACTCGGGCGGCAAGGAATTCGGCCTCGCCGGCCGGACCGTCATCTCGCTCTGCCGCTGCGGTCATTCCGCGAACAAGCCGTTCTGCGACGGACAGCACGCGCGCCAGGGCTTTCAATCGACGTGCGAAGCGCGCGATCTACCGCCGCCGAAGCCGAAGGTCTGACGCGCGCGTCCTGGCGCTCGACATCAGAGCCGGATTCACTCTGTCCGCGCTTTCGAATCCCGTAGACAAGTGCTTGCCCACACACGGTCCTGAATCCTGCCGGCTCCTCTTGCGATCGGGGTCGCAGAGCCGCCCCAGGGTGCGATCTGCGTGTCGTAGCCGACCGGGCAGGCGAATTTGCGACCGGTTGGACACTTTGCATGCTCTCCGCATAGCATCGATTCGCCACTTAGGACCGCCCCGATGGCCGCACACAACGCTCACGAGTGGGTCACGACCTCGACCATGCTGCAGCGCCTGTCGAATTTCGGCGACCGCGCGGCGTGGGAGCGCCTGAGCGAGCGCTTCGCCCGTCCGATCCAGGCCTTTGCGCGTCAACGGGGCTTGACGCCCGATGAATGCGAGGACGTCGCGCAGGAATCGCTCATGGCCTTCGCCCAAGCCTACCGGCGCGGTGACTATGACCGCGCGAAGGGTCGGTTGTCGCATTGGCTCTTCGGCATCGTGTGGCGGCGCATCGATCATGTGCGCCGCAAGCCGGACCGTGTCGGAAACGGCGGCCACCTGCGCCCGGCCGATTCGGCGGAATGGATGAACTTCGAAGCGCCGCGAACGGTCAGTCCCGAGTGGGAGGAGATTTTCGAGCGCACGATGCTCGAAGACTGCATGCGCCAGATCCGCGTCGAGTTCGAACCCAAGACGCTGCGCGCGTTCGAGATGTTGGTGCTGGAAGACCGCTCCATCGAAGAAGCCGAAGGCGAGCTGAAGACTTCGCGCAACGCCCTCGCGATCGCGAAGCACCGCGTCTCGAAGCGCCTGCGCGAACTGATCGAGCAATGCGACGAGGTGCGGCCGTGACTTCCCCGGCCGAGTGCCCGCCTTTCGAAGACATCGAGCAACTCGTCGCCGAGCGCTTGGAGGCGGCAACATCGGCGCGGATCCGTACGCACTTGACGACCTGCATCACGTGCTCGCGCCAGGAAGCGGAGCTGCGCGCCGACCGCGAACTCGGCGAGCGCCTGCGCCGCTCGCTCGGCGGCATGAACGACGAGCGCTCGCCCGTGATCGCCGGTTACACGGTCGTCCGCGAGGTCGGGCGCGGCGGGATGGGCGTCGTGTACGAGGCCGAGCAGCACGCACCGAAACGACGGGTCGCGCTCAAGGTCGTGCGCGGCGTTCAGTTCGTCGATGCACACACACTGCGCCTGTTTCAGCGCGAAATCTCGGTCCTGGCGCGGCTCGAACACCCCGGCATAGCGACGCTGTACGGCGCCGGTGAGACGAAGGGTGAGCACTGGTTCGCGATGGAATTCGTGAACGGCAAGCCCCTCACGGTGCACGTGGAAGCACTCGGGCGCTCCGACAGACTCGAACGCTTTCTGCAACTGTGCGATGCGATCGACTATGCGCATCGACACGGAGTCGTGCATCGCGATCTGAAACCGACGAACGTCCTCGTCACCGACGCGGGACGCGTCCAGGTTCTCGACTTCGGACTGGCGAAGATCACCGACGTCGATGTCTCGCACGCGACCGAGACGGGCCACATCCGCGGCACGCTGGCGTACATGAGCCCGGAGCAGGCGCGCGGCGATCCATCCGCGATCGGCTTGCAATCCGACGTCTATTCCCTGGGCGTCATCCTGTACGAGCTCCTGTGCGACGCGCTGCCGATCGATACGTCCGGCGTCGCGATCCACGAGGCTGCGCGACGCGTCGCGCTCGAGGCCCCTCGTCGCCCGTCCGCGATCGTGCCGGCCTTGCGCGGAGACCTCGAGACGATCGTGCTGAAAGCACTCGAGAAGGACGCGCACCGGCGCTACGCGAGCGTTGCCGCGTTGGCGGACGACGTGCGGCGCTTCCGTGCGAACAAGGTGATCCTCGCGCGCCCCCCGAGTTCCCTGTACGAATTGAAGAAGCTCATCGCGCGTCACCAGGCGGTATTCGCCCTCGCGGCCGTCGTCGTCTTCGGCGCGATCGGGACGGCGATCTGGACCTCGATCCTGTACACGCGCGAATCCGCGTTGCTGAGCGCCCAAACGGATCTCGTGGCCCAGCGTGAAGCCGCGCTGCAATCCGAACAGGACCAGCGCATCCGTGCGGAAACGGCCGCAGAATACGCGCGCAACCAGACGCAAGTCGCCGAACGAAGGCTCGTCGTTGTCGGCCAGGAAGCGGAGGCCAAGAGAGAAGGCCTGAAATTCCTCGTCGACATCTTCGCTGACGTGCGCGCTCCCGGCGGGCGCGGTGGCCAGTTGACCGCGCTGGAACTGCTGAAGCGCGGCATTGCGCGCCTGATCGCCGACAAAGAAAAGAGTCCGTTCGTGCGCATCACGCTGCTCCAGGCGGTCGGCCGGGCGGCCACGAATGCAGGTCTCCTCAGCGAAGCTTCGACCCTGCTCGAGGAGGGTCTGCAATTGGTGCGCGAGCACGCAGCCGGAAAATCGATGCATGCCACGCTCGCGGCGGATCTAGGAATCCTGCGGCGACTCCAAGGCCGCAGCCAGGAGAGTCTGGTGCTGCTGCGTGAGTCCGCGGATGTGTACGCCGAGGCCGAGGGTGCGACGAGCGAGAATGCGATCTCGGCACGCGTGAATCTGACCCAGGCCTATCGCGACTCCGGCGAAGCCAGGCTGGCTATCGAGAGCGCCAAGGAGCTGATCTCGATCACGCCCGCTTCGGAGGCGAAACGCGAGCGCAGGTTGAATCTGCACACGATCATCGCCTTGTCGCACAACGACCTGCGAGAGTTCGATGAAGCACGTCGTTATCTGGAGACTGGACTCGCGGAGTTCGGGGCGAACGACCCCAGCATCGGTTTCGCCAGCACGCTCAATACGTACGGAATCATCCTGCTGGGCCAGGGGCAGTTGGATGCGGCGCGCGCACGCTTCAAGGAAGCGCTCGACATTCGACTGCAGTTGCTCGACCCCGATCACGACTTGATCGCCGAGTCGTACAACAATCTCGGCGCTGTCGAATACCAGGTCGAGGACTTCGCAGCATCCGCCGATTATCTGGAGAAGTCCTGGGCCATCCAGGTCAAGCGACTGGGACCGAACAGCACCAAAGTCGCACTGGCCGAATCGAATCGTGCCGGCATCCTGGTGAGATTGGGCGACTACGGAGCAGCCGAAGCGCTCGCCTCTCACGCTCTCGAAGTGCGCCGTGCCGCCTACGGAAACGGTCATGTGCAGGTGGCGGACACACTCGTGATCCTCGGCGATCTGGCCGTGCGCCGCGGCCGGCTCGAACAGGCCGAAGCGTACCTCTCGGAAGCCGTGGCGATCTTCGACAAGAAGTACGGTCGCCGACACCCGGACACGATCGAAGCGCGGTTTCGACTGGCGCAGTCGAGTGTCGCCGGCGAGCACTGGGAAACGGCCCGTAGCCGCGTCGACGAGGCCCTCGCCGACGCGCGCGCCACGCACAGCATGCCCGTCAAGCAGTTGGCGGAGATCGAAACCCTCGCGTCGATGATCGGACGCGCCTCAAGCGGTGCGCAGGCGCCCGCGCTGATCTCCAAGTGAGCGCCTGGCGCGCTCCGCACGTCACTCGGTCGGACGCTCCTTGAACTTTTCGCTGTCCGCGTTGCTTGCGGCTCGAATCAGGCAACCGCTGAGCGCGTACTTGAGCGACGGCAATCCGATCACGATCAGGCCGAGCAGCGCATTGAAGGCGCTCGACACGCCGCGGTTGCTGGTCGGATTCAGACCGGCCGGATCGGTCCAAACTGCATTCACGAAGTAGGCGACGTACGCCAGGAACACGATCCCGGTCAGCACGCGACCGGCCCACGCGCATCTCGTCGGCGCGATCATGGCGACGAGCAACAGGATCAACAGCGTCTCAAGCGCCAGCAGGACTCCCCACGCGAGTCCGCGGGCATCCTTGAACATGATCGGAAAGCCGACAGCACCGGCCAGCGCGACCGTACCGAGGGTCCACCGCAAGAAGGGCGAAGCCGAGAACAGCGATCGAGCAAAGGCGGTCATCCGGCAGGTTCTTCGATCGCTATCACGGATCGACTTGAATTCAGGTCGGCTGCGCGCTTCGCCACTCCCCACGCTGATGTTAGGACTGCTCGCTCATGAAGCGTGGGATCCTGGCGCGACGCTGGCGGGGGCACCTTGTGCCGTGGCTACTGCTCTTGTCGCTGGCGCTCAATCTCGTGGCGCTGTTCGTGCCGTTCTTGGACATGCGGCGCGGCCTGTCGACGACGGAGTACAGCTTGCCGCGTTCGGTCTGGCTCCTGTGGGATTCGGGTCTCTACGTACTGGCCGTGATCATCGTGGTGTTTTCGGTCTGCTTCCCGTTCTTCAAGCTCGGCGTCTTGATCGCGATCGTGTGCGGTTGGATTCACCCGCGCCGGCGCGGCAGTTGGCTCGACATGGTCGAACGCCTGGGCAAATGGTCGATGCTGGATGTGTTCATCGTGTGCTTGATGATCGCCCTCGCGAACGATCAGTTGCTCGTCAACGCGACGCCGCGCATCGGCATCCTGTGCTTCACGTTCGCAATCCAGATCAGCATGGTGTGCAGCGCCTGGATGGAAGCGCGACTTGCGCGCCCGGCACCGCTGGCGGCCATTCCGCGCCGGTCGCTGCGGCGCCTGGCGGTGGTGCAGGTGCTCTTGACAGCACTCGTGATAGCCGTGTTGCTGGTCCCCTTCCTCGAGATCGATGACTGGCTGTTGGTCGATCGACCGATCAGCATCGTGACTGCGATCGCGGGTCTGTGGCAGACCGAGGCGCGCACACTCGCGGTGATCGTAGCGTCCTTCCTGGCGGTCGCGCCGCTCGTCTCTAGCGCCGTATCGCTGACCGTGCTGCACGGACGCTGGCGCCATCGCGACGTGAACCGCGCGCGCCGAGCGTTGATCGTCGTACGCCACTGGGACATGCTCGACGTGTTCGCTCTGGCGTTAGGCATCTTCCTGGTCGAAGGGCGCACGTTCGTGAAAACCGAACTGGCCTGGGGCGCCTTCTTGCTGGCACTGCTGCTCGCCTTGTACTGGCCCGCGTCCGCGATCTACCAGCGGCGCATCATGCGCGCCTGACCTTCATTTGATCTCGATCAGCCGCGCCAGTTCCACTCGGAGTTCTTCGCCGGATTTGTGCACGGCCACGATCTTGCCGTCACGATCGATCAAGAATGAGCTGGGGGTCGAAGCGACATTGAAGAGCTGCGCTAGAGGATTCGTTTCAACCGGACCGAGCGCGGTCTGCGGCCAGGCGAGTTTCAGTGCTCCGGTTACGCGTCGCACGACCTCGACGTCATCGTCGATGCTGACACCGATGATCTCGAATCGGGTTCCGCCGCCGAACTGGGCGTAGATCTCGCGCAGGCGCGGAAAATCAGCGCGACACATGCCGCACCAGGTGGCCCAGAACTCGACCAAGACCACCTTGCCGCGCAACGCCGACAGTTGGACGGAACGCCCGTCCAAGGTGAGCGCCGTGAACTCCGGGGCCGTGTCGCCCACGGCGGGAACGCCCAGCAAGCGCTCGATGCGCAGATTGCCCGAGTCGGCCTCCTCGGTTGGAATCGTGAGGACGCGCGCACCGAAGACGTCCTTGGGTCCGACACCGCAACCGGCCGTCGGTCGCAGCGTCCAGCGCCGCGCTTCGAGCGTCCATTCGCCCGCGGCCAGACCGCGGATCGAGTAGCGCCCTGCTGCGTCAGTCACCGCGCCGCGTTCCTGCTGCGGCGTCCGAACCGACCGTGCGACGACGGCGACATTGGTGAGCGGCGCATCCTTCAGATCGTGCACGAAGCCCGAGAGTTCGTTGCCGCGAGCCAGATCGAGATCCAGCGTGCGTTTCTCACCGGCCACCAGATCGACCGGTTCCGTCGCGATGTTGGCCGAAAATCCGCGCTCGAGGACCCATTCCGTCAAGACCAGATTCCAGTTCTGCACATCGGGCAACGGCCCGATTCGGAAACCAGCGGCGCCGACGTACTCGACCGCCGGCGCCAGCAAGATGTTGTGGAAGGGCTGGCGCGGCTTGAGCTGCAACACGTGTTTCTTCGGGTCGAACGTCAGACCTGCAAGCTTGCCTCCGAGGTGCGCGCCCGGCTTCAACACGAGGTCAAGCCCGGCGCCGGGGGCGACATCTGCTCGAAGCGCAAAACCGTGATCACTGTCCATGGCCAGCAGCGTGAAGCGCGCAGCGCGCAGATCGGACAACGTGAATCTTCCAGCGGCATCCGCGGTCGTCTCACCGGTCAGGTTGCCCTCGGTTCCGAGCAGTTTGTCAGCGGCGCTGGCACTGATCGCGAAGGCGCCCTTGACTGTCGTGAAGGTGATCTGCGCGACGGTGTTTTCGGCGGCGAGGATGCGCGCATGGGGCACCGGAGCACCCGCGGCATCGAGCACTCGACCGCGGATCTCACCCGCGATTCCAAGTGTCACGAGATTGGCGACACAGGCGATATGCAGGAGCAGCTTGATGATTTGCATGGCGTGGAGTGCGAACATTGTATCGGCCGCGCTGAAATTGCATCCGCGACCAGGGTATCCTCCCCACGCTCAGGACCTGGACTTGACGAACCAAACCACGCAACGGACCTGGATCTCGGGCTGGGTCTTCCATCCGCTCTTCCTCTTGGGAGCGTGGCTCGCGGCAGCCGTTGCGCTGGCCTTCGATCCCCATGATCGCGCGGACTGGGCACTCGAGAACATCCTGTCGGCGTTGTTCGTGCTCGTGTTGTGGCTGACGCGGCGCAAGTTCCCGTTCTCGCGCATTTCCTACACGCTGTTCTTCCTGTTCCTGACCCTGCACGTCCTGGGCGCGCACTACACGTACTCCGAAGTCCCCTACGACGAGTGGAGCACGGCCTGGTTCGGCGGTTCGATCTCGGACCTGTTCGGATTCGAGCGCAACCACTACGACAGGCTGGTGCACTTTCTCTACGGGTTCCTGCTCTCGTACCCGATGCGCGAGGTCTTCGTGCGCATCGCCGGAGTGCGCGGGTTCTGGGGCTACTGCCTGCCGCTCATGATGACGATGGCGTCGTCGTGTCTGTACGAGATCATCGAGTGGATCGCAGCTCTGGTGGTCGGCGGCGATCTAGGCGCGGCCTATCTGGGGACACAAGGCGACGAGTTCGACGCGCAGAAGGACATGGCCTTGGCGACGTTCGGAACCGTGCTGTCACTCGTGGTCGTGGCCGTGATCCACAAGCGCGTCGCGCACGATTTCCAGGCCGAGTGGGCCGAGAGCCTGCGCGTGAAGCGCGCACGCCCGATGGGCGAGGTCGCGATCGCCGAACAGAAGTCACCTTGAAGCGGGCGGCGCGTTAATCTCGGGGTTCGCATGATCTACCTCGCCTGCACGGCTCTCGCACTCGCACTTCAGACCACCTCAGGTGCACCGCCGAAGCTCGGGGCGTTCCTGGAGCAGATCGAACTCGTGGCGGATCGTTCCTTCGTCGTGTTCGACGCTGCTGGACGCCCCGCGACAGCTGTTGCCGACGCTCGCTGCCCGTCGCCCGCGAGCGTCGTTTTCGCACGGAACGGTGACACCTACTTCACGGATCCGTTCACGGACAGCGTTCACCGTCGTCGCGCCGGCACGACCGAGGACCTCGCGACCTTCGGCGGCCGCGGTTTGCTGCCCGGCGAATTGTGCGGCCCGCAGGGATTGACGCTGGATCCGCGCGGGGATGGACGAGTGATCGTCGCTGACACGCTCAATCATCGCGTGAGCGTGTTCGACGTCGAGGGCCGAGGTCTCGCGACTTTCGGCCGACGTGGTTTCGGCGACGCTGAGTTGAATCACCCGCTCGACGTCGCCGTCGATGCCACCGGCGCCGTGTTCGTCGCCGACACAGGCAACGACCGCATCGTGAAATTCGACGCTGCCGGCAAGTTCATGAAGAGCTTCGGCGGACGCGGCTCGTATCCCGGTTTGTTTCGCTATCCGACCGGACTGGACGTGCACGGAGAGCGCGTGTACGTCGCCGATCGCGACAACCACCGCATCCAGGTCTTCGATCTCTCGGGCGAGTTCGTCTACGAATGGGGTGTGCACGCGCTGCTCCCGCGCGAAGGCCAGGGCAAGCTGCACGATCCGAGCGACGTCGCGATCTCGGCGGACGGCCGGCGTGCGGCGGTCATCGAGCCGATGGAGAACCGCATTCAGGTCTTCGGTGTCGCGGCGGACGACACACTGCTGGTCTCGCCCGAGCGCGATTCCGCTGTGCACTACGGCGGATTCCCGAGCGCGCGCGGCGATCTCTTCGCGGTCGCCGACCCTACCGGCCCGTCGGTTTCGATCTTCGACCTGACGCGCGGCACGCCGATCGAGATCACGCGCTTCGGTCGGCCCGGCCACGGACCGGGTCGGATGTTGCGGCCGACGAGTGTACTCCTCGACGAGAAGGCCGAGCACGTATACGTCGCCGACGGGTTCGCTTCGACGATCAGCAAGTACAGGATCGCGCGCAAGCCCGACGAGGTGTTGCGATTCGATCCGTTCCTGGCCCAGTTCGTCGCGTCGATCGACCTCACGCGACCGTCGGCGGTGAGTTTGCGCTGGCCAACGGAACCTGAAGGCATGTGTTTGGGCCGCAACGGCGAGATCCTCGTAGCCGACAGCACCAATCGGCGGGTCATCACGTTGAGCGCCGCTCTCGTTCCGCTGCGAGACAGTGGTGAAGCCTTGCGCGGGATTCCCAGAGGAATCGCGTACCGCGCTGCGGACGCGAGTGTCTGCGTGTCGACTTCGACACCGGACGCCGTCAGTTCCCCCGTGAGCGCACCCGGAGTCCGAGTGCTCGCGACGGGGATCGGTCTGGGCCTGACGCAGGGAGACCGTTTCTGGCACGTGTTTGCCGACGGGTTGAGACAGGGCAGCCTCACGTGGTTCTCAGACGAACCGCTTGCAACGCCCGGCATCGGACGAGGCGAATTCTGGCATCCGGAAGGACTCGCCATCGATGCGCAGGGTCGCATCTTCGTCGTCGACACGGGCAACCATCGCTTCCAGATCCTCGACGCCGAAGGCCAGTATCTCGACATGTTCGGCGCGCGCTTCTACACCGAAGCCGCGCGTACTCCACCGCCGCCGATGCCCGCGGCGCAGGCGTGGGACGGCGCCAAGACGGTGACCACGAACGCGAGTTCGTGGCGCATCGCGTGGCGCGTGAAACCGAACCCGATTCCGCGCGGCGAGACGTTTGTGCTCGATGCGTGGGTGTTCGCACCCGGCCATCCGCATACTCCGGTGAAGGACGTCGCGCTCTCGATCGACGGTTGGATGCCGGAACATCTGCACGGCATGAATCGAGTGCCGCGCGTCGCGCGCCGCGATGACGGTGGATTCACGTTCGAAGGCGTGTACCTCCACATGAGCGGATTCTGGGAGCTGGCTTTCGACGTGACGACGAAGGGCCTCACGGAGCGCGCAACGGTGCGCGTCGATCTGGAATGAGCGTATTCGCGCTGCTCTTGTTGCTCTCGCCGCAGGAGAGCCCGCCCGGCGTCGTGTTCGACGCGACGACGCGCGCGCGCATCCTGCAACACTCACCGCTCCCAGCGCTGCCGCCCGATCCGACGAACCGCGTCGCCGACGACAATGATGCCTCGCGTCTGGGCTGGGCACTGTTCTACGACAAACGCCTGTCGAAGGACGGCTCGATCGCGTGCGCGACATGTCACGATCCGGCGCACGCCTTCACGGATGGGCGCGCGGTGTCGCGCGGACTGGCGGACGGACAACGCAACACCCCGACGCTCTACAACACCGCGTGGCAGCGCTGGTACTTCTGGGACGGGCGCGCGGATTCGTTGTGGGCGCAGGCCTTGGATCCGCTCGAGGATCCGCTCGAAATGGGCGGGTCACGCGCGAGCATTCTCGGCGTGGTGGCGAGCGACGAACTGTTGCGCGCCAACTACGAGCGTGTGTTCGGCACGCTCCAGACGAAGGGCACCGAGGATCTCGACCGTGCATTCGCCAACGTCGGGAAATCGATCGCGGCTTTCGAACGCAAGCTCGTGAGCCGCGAGTCAGCCTTCGATCGCTTCGCGCGGGCGCTACGGGAGAACGACGCTGCAGCTCAATCAGCGTATCCGCTCGCTGCGCGGCGCGGATTGGCCCTCTTCGTCGGCCGCGCGGACTGCCGCTTGTGCCATTCGGGTCCCCTGTTTTCCGACGGCGAGTTCCACGACATCGGTGTGCCGTCGCGGGGTGATGCCACACGCCCGGAACCCATGCGCCGCAGTGCGATCGCGTTGCTGTTGAAGAACCCTTTTCGCGCAGCGGGTGCCTTCAGCGACGCCCCCACAGGCCGACGTGCCTTGGAGTTGGGAACGCTCGCGGAGACGAGCGATCTGTACGGGCAGGTGAAGACCCCGTCCTTGCGCAATGTCGCGCGCACGGCGCCCTACATGCACGCCGGGCAGTTCGAGACGCTCGAACAGGTCTTGCGCTTCTACTCGACGCGCGAGGGCGCGCTCGCGCCCGGACACCACGGCGAAACGATCCTGAAACCGCTGAACTTCACGCCCGAAGAGACCGCCGACCTGCTCGCGTTCCTGAACACGCTGACCGACGAGTCCCTGACCGAGACTCTCAAGCGCGCGCCGCCGCGCTCCGCCTTGACGCGCTGACCCCGTCGCCCGACCGTCAGGGTGCGAAGTCCGGCCCCACTCCGCCGATCTGTTGAATACGGTGCCAGAGCAATTTCATCACACTTCGGCGGAAACG
>JAEUIA010000017.1 GCA_016795245.1 Planctomycetota bacterium
TCACGCGCGGCGGTCAAAGCGTGCTTCAGCAAGCTCGCCGGCATCATTCCACCCGGAACGTGCACCACGGTGTCCTCCGACAAGAAGAGCAGCTACGCGACGGTGCTCAGAGAGGTGATGCCGGGATCGGTCGAGCACAAGCAACACTCATCCAAGGCGGAGCGCACGCCGCAGAATCCGTTGTTCCCGATCAATCACACGCTGGCCATGTTGCGCAGCGGGATGTCGCGCCTCGTGCAGCGCACGTGGGCACAGACGAAAGAGCGAGCGTGGCTAGTGCGGCACGGATGGATCTGGCTCGCGTACCGCAACTACATCCGCGGGATCACGAACAAGTGTCGCCGGATCACCTCAGCGCAGGCTTTGGATGTCGTCGCGCGTCGGTTCACGAAAAGAAACTTCTTCGAGTGGCTTCTGAATCTCAGGCCGTAAACGGACAGCGAAAGGGGCCAGTTTGGTGAGAAGGTTACGAATTCGTGAACGCTGCGCGCGCGGGCGATCAACCCCTTACACCAAAAGTGTGAAACTTTGCGCCCGCATTGCGTGACGCACGCGGTCGCGCTCATCGCCATGCTGCAAGCGTGCGCGCACTCGGCGGCGAGCCCGGGCTCGCGCTGCGTTGCCAACCGAGGCACGCAGTTGAAACGTGCACTCCTGCACTCCTTACAGCCTCAGTGAGATTTTTGGAATCAGGAGAATTCGACATTGTCCGACAGGTCTCCGACGGATGACGCAAGAGATGACATAGAATCCCCTGGTCTGCCGCGCGCGAGCTCGCTCGCAAGTGTTTTCACTGAGCTCGCGACGGTTTCGCCGCGGCGCGCAGGCGAGCGCTCCCTCGCTCGCCTGAGCGCCGCAAGGAGAGAGTCCGATGCTGTGCTTCCCATGGAGCAAGTCTCTACATCTGTGCCTGTGCTTCGCGCTGGTTTCGAGTGCGACCTCAGCCGCTGGCGACCGCTTCGCCTGCAGGCAGTTCGCCGCAGGTACGGCGCCCACGAACCTCGCTGTCGGTGACTTCAACGGTGACGGTCGGCCCGATGTCGCCGTCTGCAACCCGAGCACGAACACGGTCCAAGTCCTGATCGCCGATGTGCACCAGGGCTTCCTCGCGCCGCAAGGCCACTTCGCCGGCGCGGATCCGAGTGCCCTGGCCGTCGCCGACCTGAACGGCGACGGTTTCCTGGATCTCGTGGTGTGCAACCGCGGATCGAACGATCTGACGATCCTGCGCGGCAGTGGCTCGGGTTCCTTCACGCTCACCGGCAAGCAATCCGTCGGCAGCGCGCCGGTGGCGATCGCGCTCGGCGACTGGAACGGGGACGGGCGCCTCGACATCGCGACGGCGAACAGCGGTTCGTCGGACGTCTCCGTGTTGCTCGCGAACGCGGCCGGAGATTTCACGAGTGCCGTGCACTACGCCTGCGCCGCAGGCGTCGCCGCGCTGGCGGCGGGCGACGTCGATCACGACGGCATCCCGGATCTCGTCACGGCGCACAAGGTGCATGCCGCACGAGATTTCACCGTGTTCAAGGGTGCGGGCACGGGCAGCTTCGCGGCGGGCGTCGCCGTCGGCACCGGATTCATGCAGCCCTGCGCCGTCGAGATCCTCGACGTGGATCTGGACGGAGCAGCCGATCTCGTCGCCGTGCCCGCCGGAGGCGGCGTGGCCGTGCGACACGGACTGGTCACGGGAGGCTTCGGCGCCACCTCGTTTCCGCTCGCGGACGGACACTGCTTCGCCCTGCGGGACCTCGATGCCGACGGGCGCAAGGACTTGGTTGCTGCGGGCGCGCGGGATGTGTGGGTTGCGCCGGCGAGTGCGCTCGGCGGCTTCGAACCGGCCGTCTCGCACCACATGGCCGTGGGAGCGACTGCTGTCCTGGTTGTGGACCTGGATCTGGACGGATTCCCGGATCTCGTGACGACCAACACGAGTTCCAACTGCATCTCGGTCTTGTGGGGACTCGCCGCCAACGTATTCAGCGTGTCGCGCAGCTTCGCTGTCGGCGGCGTGCCCGCGCAACCCGCGATCGGAGACTTGAACGGCGACGGCCATGCAGACGTCGCCGTCGCACTCTCCCTTGCGAACAACATCGCGTTGCTGCGTGGCGAAGGGACAGCCTGGTTCACCGCGGCCGGCGCCTTGGGGCTCGCCGCGCCGGCCGTGTCCATCGTCGCAGGCGAGTTGAACGGAGATGCGTGGACCGACATCGCCTGCGTTCAAGTCGCACCCTCGGGATTGACGACGTTTGCCGGGGGGGGCGCAGCCTGGCCGCTTGCCGCAGTGACCGCACCGGCCGCGTATCAGCCGCAGTCGCTGGCGGTCGCCGATTTCAATCAGGACGGTTGGCCTGACCTCGTGGCCGCCAACGCGGCTGGACACACGCTGTCGCTCTGGCTCGGAACCGGCGGCGGCGGATTCACCCTCCACAGCCTGATTCCGACGGTCACAAACCCGACCAGCGTGGCCGTCG
This sequence comes from Planctomycetota bacterium, assembly GCA_016795245.1. GTDB lineage: Bacteria > Planctomycetota > UBA1135 > UBA1135 > JAEUIA01. Next base: position 2,475 of record JAEUIA010000017.1, read on the forward strand.
GCTACATGAACGGCGACGCGCATCTGGATCTGGTCGTGGCCAGCTCGAGCGTCAACGCCATCTCAGTGCTCGTCGGCAACGGCACGGGTCTGTTCTGGTGGACCGCCGTGATCCCGACCGACCATCCGCCGTGCACGGTCGCGCTCGCGGACTGGAACCTGGACGGGTACCAGGACATCTGCGTGAAGGACGGCAGCGAGGCGAGAGTCTGGTTCGGGGACGGCAACGGTGACGCGGGCTCGTCGATCGCGCTCAACCTGGGAGTGCCTCCGACTCGCGTCGCGACGGCCGACGTCGATGGAGACGGCCTCTCCGAATGCATCGTCACGTCGGCTGCGATGAACTGCGTGTGCGTGATCTACGCCGACAACGGCGGCGGCGTGCGCACCATCCAGCGCTACGGCGTCGGCGCGGCCCCGGTCGAGTTCGCGATCGGTGACCTCAATGCCGACGGCAAGCCGGACATCGTGACGTCGAACACGGGCTCGAACGACGTCACCGTCCTGCTCAACTTGCCGTTGCCGAACAGTCTCACCACGCCATTTTGTCACGGGGACGGCAGCGGAACGGCGTGTCCTTGCGGGCGTCTGGGTCGGAACGGACACGGTTGTCCCAACTTCGCAGCACCTGAAGGCGCCGTGCTCACGAGCACCGGCCAGTCGAGCATCGCGATGGACACGCTCACGCTCGAGAGCAGCTCGGTGCCGAACGGGCCCGGGATTTTCGTGCAGGGTCTCGCTCCGGTGGCGGGAGGAGTCGGTGCGACCTTCGGCGACGGATTGATGTGCGTCGGCGGACAGATCGTGCGCCTGGGAGTCGCGATCGCGACCGGCAACGTCTCGCGCCATCCGGTCGCTCTGACGCACGCGCCGCTGCACGTCGCGGCCTCCGCGCAAGTCGGCGATGTGCGCTATTACCAGTGCTGGTTCCGCGACGCCTCGCCGGAGTTCTGCACCAGCGCGCGATTCAACCTGACGAACGGACTGCGCGTCGTGTGGCAGCCCTGAGCGCGGTTCATTCTTCCCGCGTCACGCTGCCGCGCGCCGCGTGTTCCGGCTACAATTCGAAGCATGCGCAGCGCAGCTTTCGTTCTCGCCTTCATCGCGTCGCTTTCGGCGTCGGCACAGGACTCCGCTTTCAAACAGGTGGCTGCGCCCGCGTCGGACATCCTCTCCGGCCGTGTGCGCCTGCCGTCGCCCGTCGCGTGCGCGACGACGTCGCCGGCGGCGGTGTTGGATGTGGCTTTCGAGTGGAACGACGCGGTCGGGTGGAGCGCTGAGACTCCGATCACGATCGCAACCGCGGGCCGCCTGTCGCTGGGATTGCTGGCGCCCGGGGCCTCGAACTGGGAAGTGGACGTGCGCGCGGCAGGCGCTGAGTACGTGCCGATCGTCGACTTCAGCGGCGCGCGGCTCGAGCGCTCCTCCAAGACGCTGACCGAGTTTATGACCGGCTGGAAGGCTGAGCGCTACGACCTCGATGCTGTCGCGCCCGGCGCCTGGACGCTGCGCATCCGCGCGCCGCACGCGCCGCGCGACCGCTCTCCGCTGCCGGGGCTCTTGATCGTGCGCGATGCGGCACCGATCGCGATCGCGGCCTACACCGCGACGCTCACGACACTCAGCGAGAACGAGATCGGGATCGTCGCGCACGTGTTCGACAGCAGCCGCGGATCATCGGCGGACGTCTTGCGCGGAGCTGTCCTGCGCGGCGAAGCGGTGGTCGAGACGGAGCACGGCACCGAGCGCCTGCAGCTCTTCGATGACGGTGCACACCAGGACGGCGCGGCGGGCGACGGTGTGTTCGGCGCCGTGCTCGCGCGCTGGACGAGCGGGAACGTGCAAGCGCGCATCGACTTGTTCGGCGTGACGCCGCTCGGCGCAGCCTTCCGACGCACGGCACAGCTCACATTCCCCATCGTCGAGCGCCGCACAGCGTTCAACGGCGACGCCGCGACTCGAGTCGCAGACGAGCAACGGTTGCGCATCGAACTGGGTGCCTTGCCGCTCGGCCCTGCAGCCAAACTGCATGTCTCGACCGAAGTGTGGGGGACCGACGAGCACGGCGAGATCGTGCCGGTGTGCTGGCTCTCGCGCATGTTGCTCCCCGAAGTGCGCGACGGCGCGTGGCGCTTCCCGCTCTTCATGGATGCGCGCTGGCTGGATGTCGCGCGTGCACGGCCGCCTCTGTACTTGCGTCAAGTGCGCGTGCAGGACCCCGATACGCACGTGCCTTACGACGTCGTCGACTGGCTGCCGTTGTCGGTGCAAGCGCTTCCGCCGGTCGTGAGCGCAACCGAACCCTGGCATCAGGCTCCCGTCCCCATTACGCGATCGATGCTGTCGACGGCGGTGTCGAGTGCGCTCCAGCAGGGCGGCTTGTTGGAGACCGACCAGCGCCCGCGCTCGTGGGCGCGCACGCTGCTGCTGGTGCACGGCTACTGCTCCGGCGGTTCGATCTGGCCGCCTGCGGACTTCAGCGCGCCGAAGACCGAATTCCTGGATCCCAATCAAAACCGCACACACGATCAGTTCGCGCAGCTCTTGCGCAACGCCGCGCCGCCGCGCAGTTCGTTCGGCGTCGTCGCGCACAGTCAGGGCGGACCGGCGGCGTTGCACTTGTACACGTACTACGCGAGCGGACTCGACAACGCGATCGGCCCGCGGCGCATCCAGAGCGTCGCGTCGCCGTACCAGGGCACGCCGCTGGCCTCGTGGGGCGGCTTCGCGTGCGGCGTCAACAACAACATGACCCCCGCCGGAAGTACCACCTGGCTCGCCGGGATCCCGACCTGGGCGCGCGATTCGGTGTGGTACTGGACGACGTCGAACAGCGGTTCGGCGTGCAACTTCATCACCAGCCTGCTGCTCTCGAGCCCCGAGGACGGCACGGTGGAGCAGGCGCGCGGTCAATTGCCGGGCGCGCACTCGATGGGTCACGTGACCGGCTGGTGCCACACGACGGGGATGTCGAATCCCGCGAACTACACCGATCACGCGCGCAACGCGCTCCTCAACTCGAATGCGGCGCGGTGAGACGGCAGCGCTAGACGCTCGGGGTGCAGACAGCGGGTCCGTCTTCGCCGCTGAACCGTCCGCCGGGACGCCCCGTGAGCGCTGGAGGGTGGGTATCCGTGGCGCTGCCGCGATGGCGCGCGACGCCCGCGAGGCGAAAGTTCACAATCAGGGTATGACCACGACATTCCTGCGCGCCTGTTCGTGTTGCACGCTGCTCCTCGCGGCCTGCGTCTCGGTCGACCTCGATGAGTCGGATCGCGACGCGCACTTCTACGAGTTGCGCGTGCGCAAGCAACTCGGCGGTGGAGCGGTTCACGAAGGAGCACACCTCGAACTCGGCGCGCGTTCCGTAGCGGGGTCGACCGACGTGCTCGACTATTCGCTTCAGACCGCTGCGTTCGGAATCGGCGTCGATGGTGCGCTGGGTGAGCGCGGATGGGCCGGCGTCACAGGCGGCCTCCTGTGGCAACGCTCGAGCTTCGAGCTGCCGACCGAGGACCTGGGCAGCCAACATGCGGCAGGTCCCTATCTCGCGCTTCAGGGCGGTTGGATGGCGACGCCCTGGCTCGAACCGTTCGCGCGCGCGGAGGCGGCCTTCCTGTTCCGTGAGTTCATCTCGGTCTACAGCCTGGAGCTGGGGCTGCGGCTACATCTGATCGATCATGCGGCGCTGTTCTGCGGCTGGCGACGCGCGCACTACTTGATCAACGACTTCGACGAGCCTCTGGGGATCGAGCAGGTCGAACTCGATTTGAGAGGACTGGTGTTCGGGCTCGAACTGGCCTTCTGAAGCGACCGCACGCACGGTTTCAGCGGCGAACTCGACTTCGCAGGTGACAAGCGACTCGGCGGCGACCAGAGTCTGGGCCGTGAAACCCTCCGTCGTCCTCGCCGAAACGCTGCTCCCCGACCGCACCAAGCTCTCGTTGCGCACGCACGACGGCCACTTCCACATCCGGGTCGGCGGTGAATTGCTGATGAGCACGACGGCGACGCACTCGGAAGCGCAGATGGCCGAGCTGGCGGTTCCTGCCGTTTCGGGCGGCGGACCACGGCGCGTCTTGATCGGCGGCCTGGGGTTCGGGTTCACGTTGCGACACATGCTCGAACTCACCGGTCCGGAGGTGAAAGTGCAGGTCGCCGAACTCCTGCCCGTGATGGTGGCGTGGAATCGTGAACACCTGACGAGCGTGAACGGGCGGCTCGTCGACGATCCGCGCGTCGAGATCATCGTCGACGACGTGTTCGCGGTCTTGACGCGCGCGCCGCGCGGCACCTACGACGCCGTCTTGCTCGACGTCGACAACGGCCCCGAAGCCCTGGTCGATCCCGGCAACGCGCGCATCTACGCCGATCCGGGGTTGGCGATCCTCGCGCGCGCGCTGCGCAAAGGCGGGCGCGCCGTGTTCTGGTCGGGGGTCGAGGACCGTGGGTTCGAAGAGCGCCTGCGTGACGCGGGTTTCGAAGCCGAGTCCAAGAGCGCCAAGGCCTACCCGCAAGCGAAGCGCAAGACGCACACGCTGTTCATCGCTGATTGGAACGGCTGAGCGCGCTGCGCGTCAGCGTGGAGCCGGACTCTGCAACGTCATCTCCGACACGCTGACGAAACCCCAGCGGTCGGTGGAAGCGTCCAGCAGGTACACGCGCAAACGCTTGCCGGCGTGGCGCGACAGGTTCCAGCGCACCGACACGTCGACGTCGTTGTTCGCCGGACCCGCGATCGATTCGACGACCGGCCCAAACTTGCCGTCGAGCAATTCGCGCTCGAAGGCGCGGATGTCCTGGATGGCGCTGGGCGGCGCGCGTTCCTCGCGCACAAGCACGATGCGCGCGCGACCGCCGTGCACGGAGAACGCGAGCGTGCTGCCGACGACCGGTTGGATGACTTGATGGCTCACGACCAGGTCCTTGTCGCCGTTCGCGGCGTAGGTGCGCACGTGCGGCGCGCCGTTGCGCTCGAAGCGCACGACATCGGAACCCTGGGTCGCGCACGGCGGCGTGCCGAGCAGGAACTTCGTCTCCGAGACCTGGGTTGCACTCGGCGGACGACCGACGTCGGTGGCCATCAAGACGACTTGATAGGGGTTCCAGGTCGACATGCTGAAGACCAGCGTGCAGCGCTCCGCGTCGCCTGAGGTGAAGCGCGGGATCAGGTACGGCCCGTACTCGCCACCCCACTTGTTCTCCTGACCCTTGTCGTGGAATTCATCCATGCGCGCCGTCTTCCAGTCGACGTGCATGAAGTTGGCGTAGCCCTTGTCGAGCCACGGGTCGAACACGACCGCGGGCGCGCTCCACGGACCCCACGGCGCGGCAGCGGTGCGCATGACGATGCCGCGCGGCGCGGAGGAGTTGTAGAGCATGACCCAACGCGAAAGTGGCGCGATCCACGCGACGGACAATTCGCCGACGACGGGATGATCGAAGAGATCGATCGCCTGCGCTTCGTCCGCGTCGAAGCGCGGCGCGCCGCCCGCCATGCCGACGAAGTAACGCCAGCTCTCGCGCTCGCCGAAGCGCTTCGCCGGGGCGTAGGCGAGGCGCACGGAAGACGCGCGGTAGCGACCGCTGCCCCACACGAACACACAGTCCTCGCTCGGGAGGCGCGCGTGATCCTTCGTGGTCGCGCGCGCGAGCGCCACGTTGATGAAGCGCGTCGTCGAGACGTCGAACAGGCGCTCGAAGGTGCGTCCGTCGTCCGTGGAGCGCGCCAGCACCGAGCGGCCCATCGTGTTCTTGTCGCTGTGGTCGGTCGTGAACACGACGTGCATCGCGCCGTTGACCGAGATTCCGTACGAAGGCACTTCGAACGGTCCACTCGTGATGCCCGGCACCGCCAGCGGACGAAACTGTCCCTTCTCGTCGGTGTGAAACGAAAGCGCGACCGTGTCCGGCGTCTTGGCTTCGGTCCAAGCGAGCACATCCGCGTGCGGCGCTCCACCGCCGCTGTCCCCGAACAGGAAATAGAGCTTGCCGTCGTGCTCGAAGGAACTCCCGAGGTCCGTGGCGACGAGCCCGGCACTCGACTCGGTGCGACTCCGCGTGAAGACCCCGCGCGCCGCATCGCGCTCACCCGTCAACTGCTCGAGCTTGCAGGTCGAACCGGGGTAGACGCGCGGTTCGTCGCCGGACCCAAGAGCTGCGGGAGTCAGAAGTGCGAGGAGCAATTTGTGCATCACGGCTTCAGCGTATCCGGTCAAGGCACCACGAGGCGTGCCGTCTGGTTGGAGAGGATCTCGACTTCGCCCCTGAACGTCGGGCGCAGTTCGACGGACTTGAAGCGATCGGGCTGGTCGAGCTCGCTCTCGAGGCGCGTGAACTGCACGCGCACGGTGTACTTGCCGACCCCGACAGTGCCCAGGTCCAGCGTCGAGCTGTCCCAGATCAGGCCCCCGCGAGACCCCGTCTTTCCCGGAGTGCGAAACATGAGCGGACGCATGCTGCCGCTCTCGTGCTGCAGCGAGACGTTGAGCAGGCCTTCCTCCGGCGGCACCAGACTCGCCGGCAATTGCAGCACGAGCGTGCCCGAGTCGATGTGGATCTCGCGCTCGATGCGGCCGCGCGGCGGGGCGGCGATGTCTTCCTCGGATTCCCAGACCAGCGCCCCCTTGTCCGTCTCGTGCACCAACAGTTGAATCCGTGCGCCGCCTTCGACTGTGCCCTCGCCGCGTCCGTCGGCGTCCGTCACCGCCAGCTTGGAGCCTGACCGAACATTGGGCTGAGAACTGCGCTGCACCACGACCTGCACGCGCGCTCCGGCGAGAGGCAGCCCGCCTTTGAAAACGCGCACGGCCACCGTGCACGGCGCCGAGCCGGTCGCGTCGAGCAAGATTTCGTGCACACCGCCTGGGATGACATCGACGCGCGGCAACTCCGGCGCGGGGGCGCCGAACACGAACCCTCTCTGTTCGGTATTGCGTTCCCAGACGGCGTAGAAGGTACCGGGCTCGAGCGCGCGGAACTCGAATCTACCGTCGGCACCCGAAGGCACGGTCTGGCGCGATCGTCCCACGTTCGCGGTCTGCGAGCGCGCGTGCGGCGGGTGCAGTCGGACGATGAAATCGAGCGGCGATTCGCCCTCGGGCACCAACAACCGTCCACGCACGATCCCGCCGAGCGCCAGGTGCACGTCGCCGAGCTCCAATGTCTGGCCGGCGCTCACGCGCAGTTCACGCACCCAGGTGTAGGCCGCATCGCGCTGCTCGAGGGCGAGCGCGTAGGTGCCCGTCGCGAGGCGGTCGAAGCGAATCGCGCCGTCTTCCGCCGTGAACCCCACGCGCGAGCGACCGAGGTAGCCGCGCAAGTCGTTGACTGCTTCCGATGAATAGCCGCCGGGTGTTCCCACTGCGCGACCGTCCTTCGTGCTCAGACTCTCGCGCATCAGCGTCGCGCGCACGGATTCGGCCGGCTGTCCGCCGATCCACACGCGGGCTTTGAGGACGCCTTCAGGCGCAAGCGCGATCGTCTGCGTGTCCGCCGAGCCCGGATCGAGCGCGACATCGATCTCGCAGGGCGCGAAGCCGGGGGCATCCACGGTCACCTGTGTCGTCCCCGGTTCGGCAGGAAGCTGCGCGTTGACGCCTGCGTGATCTGCGATCACGAGATCGTCACTGGGGGGAATGTCGGCGGCTCCCGGACGCCGCTTGCGGACTTCGATGCCGAAGCGCTCGATCGGCGCGCCCGACATGGCCTCGGTGACGCGGAAAGTCATGCGCGCCTTGGGCGCGAGGACGATGCGCACGCCGGTCGTGCCCGGTGCGAACTGCAGGGTCGAGAAAGTCGGGTCCGCGGGACCTGCCCACGCATCCGTTCCGGCGACGGAGAGTGTGTGTGCTGTTGCGAACTCGAGATACACGCGGAATGTTCCGTCCGCCTCCGTCATGGCGAAGCGTCGCGTCGGAGAGTTGAGCGGCTGCGCACGGACACTGATCCTCGGGACGGCGTTCCCGTCGGAATCGACGACGATGCCGGAGATCGTGGAGCCGCCGAGCGGCTGCAGCACGACCGCGGGCACTTCGGTGCTGCGACCCGTTGGGGCGTCGACCGGCAATTGATCGACCCGCGTGTGACCCTCGGCGTCGATCGAGAGCAGGCGCGGCCCGGCTTTCAGGTTCGGAATCGTGAAGAATCCGCTCGCGTCGGTGCGCACGGGCACGGCGCGCGGTTCACCTTCGACGATCTGGGCCATGACCGATGCGTTCGCGATCGGAGTCCCCGCGGGCCCGACGACGAAACCGAAAAGCTCGGCGCCCGCGAGCACGCGCAGGTCGCCGAGGTCGTTGTCCCCGGGTTCGATTCGTTCGCGCGTGAGCGACATCATCCCGAATTCAACTTCGAGCCTGCGGTAGAGACCGGGCGGTTCGACGACGAGCGTCGCGAACGCGGTCGTGGGCACGGGTGCCTCGAACGCGAAGGTTCCGTCGGTCGCACTGGACGCGACGAGTTCTCCAGAACGGCCGTCTTGGGACCGTGTCGACTCCAATTCCTCGCGACTCGACCAGCGTCCCTGGCTGGACGAGAGCCGCAGCCGGGCGCCCGCGAGCGGAGTCCCGCTGTCGTCGACGACGCGTCCGAAAATGCGCGAGCGCGGACCGGTCCGTGTGCGCGCAGTCGCAACTCCCGCCGCTTCGGGGACCACGGCTTCACTGCGGAGACTCGCGGCGGAGGTCTCTGCCTGTGGAACTGCGTGCAATTCCACTTGTCGATCCCCGACGCCGTGCACGACCTCGCGGCTCAGGTCCGGCCGGGCCTCCGGTCTACCTGAAGCCCACCACACGAGTGCACCGAAGAGCAGCGCGAGGACGACGGTGATCGGAATGAGCTTGCGCATGGTTGTGGGCGGAGGGCGACGAAGCGCGGTAGGCGAGGCTCTGTGGCCGGGTGGGGCCGAGCGCTGGCGCCGAGGACAAAGCTCTCAGGGATCTCGCTCTAGTCCCATTCTTCCCGCGCGGACGGCCCTCGTCCATCGGGGGAGCGAATCTGCCGAGCGACATCCCAAGCGACTGAGATATCCCAGCGCCAGGCCGCTGACGCTGGTGATAGCGAGCGATCGAGCAGCCGCGGAATTGGAGAGGTCTCAAGCGCGCGGTGCGACTGGCGCGATACTCCTCACGAGCGTTCACACGTTGGATTGCGGGCGAACCAAAAGTGCGGCAGAACTCACCCCAAGACCACGAATCGCGGAAGACCATCATCGTCACCGACGACGATCCCTCCGTCCGCAGCGTCATCCGTTTCGCCCTCGAGTCGCGCGGGTACGGCGTCATCGAAGCTTCCGACGGGAGCGAGGTGTTGCGCCTTTCCGAGTTGAGGACCGCCAGTCTGCTCATCACCGACATCGTGATGCCCAACGTCGAGGGCACCGAGTTGATCATGCAGGTGCGTCGCTCTCGTCCGGAACTACCGATCTTGGCGCTCAGCGGAGGACCCAGCATGGGGCGCGACGTCTACCTGACTGTCGCGTCCAAGGTGGGGGCACAGCGCACGCTCGCCAAGCCTTTCGCGCCCAGCGTGTTGTTGCAAGTTGTGCACGAACTACTCGGAGATTGAGCACGCCTCGCGGCGAATGCACTCACGCCGACTCGTGCAGCCGACGTTGTGCGCGCACCAGCGAATCCACGTTAGATCGAACGCGGCACGGGGGGGGCTCCTAGAACCTCGCGCACCTTGAGGGCCAGCGCTTCGGGCGAGAACGGCTTCTGCAGGAAGTAGACGCCCGGCTCCAAGACGCCGTGGTGGACGATGACGTCGTCCGTGTAACCCGACATGAAGAGTACGCGCAGCTGCGGGCGAACCGAGGTCGCGCGCGCAGCCAGGTCTCGACCGTTCACCTTCTGCATGATGACATCCGTCACCAGCAGATCGATCTTGTGCGGAGACTGTCTGCAGATCTGCAGGGCTTCCTCTCCGTCTTGAGCCGCGAGGACGCGATAGCCAGACGAATTCAAGATCTCGGCGACGACAGCGCGGGCTTGTTCGTCGTCCTCCGCCAACAGGATGGTCTCCGTTCCGCGCAATTCGGCGATGGGTGAAGGACGTGCAGCGGGCGTTTCGCGGGCAGCCTTTGCACGCGGGAAACAGATGCTGAAAGTCGTGCCCGCGCCCGGCGCACTCTCGAGTCGGATCGTGCCCGCGCTCTGCTTCACGATGCCGAACACGGTGGACAGACCCAACCCCGTGCCCTTGCCGCGTTCCTTCGTGGTGAAGAAGGGCTCGAAGACGCGTGCTTCGGTGGCTCGGTCCATACCGATGCCAGTATCCCTGACCGCGAGCAGCACCTGTGCACCTGGTGCGCTCTCGCCGTGCTCGCGCCCCCAATCTTCATCCGCTGCGATGTTCGCTGTCGTGATCGTGATCGTGCCGCCGTCCGGCATCGCATCGCGCGCGTTCACGACGAGATTCATGAGCACCTGCTCGATCTGGCCGCGATCGGCCAGGACCAGCCCCAGATCGAGAGCTGCGTCCGTGCGCAGTTCGATGTCCTCGCCGATGAGGCGCGCGAGCATTCCGTGCATGCCGGCGACGATCTCGTTGAGGTCCACGAGTGTCGGGTCGAGCACCTGTTGACGGCTGAACGCCAGCAATTGGCGCGTCAAATTCGCAGCACGTTCGCCGGCGCGTCGAATCTCAGCGATTCCATCCCGCATGGGGTGTCCCGGTCCGACCTCATCCTCCAGGAACTCGCAGTGCCCCATGATCACCAGCAGCAAGTTGTTGAAGTCATGCGCGATTCCGCCGGCGAGTCGGCCGATGGCCTCCAGCTTCTGGTTCTGGCGAAACTGCTCCTCGGTCCTCTGCAGGTCCTCGTGTGCGCGCTGCAATTCGATTCCGCGCGCTTCGACACGTGCTTCGAGTTCGGTCTGCAACTCGCGCAGCTGGCGATTGACCACCTGGATTTCCTGCGCGCGCCGGTAGACCTCTGCGCCCATCGTCTCCATGCGAGTCGTCAGATCCGCAGTGATCTTCTCACGCTCGCTGCCTTCCTGTTGCAGACGAACGAACGCGGTCACGTCCTCGACCTTGTGGATGATGTAGGCGACCTGGCCGTCGGGGCCTGCCACCGGATAGTTGGCCGGGCTCCAGTAGCGTTCCTCGAACGCGCCGCCTTCGGACTCCGGGCGGCGAATGTCGTACTTCTGAACGGCCATCACGTTCGGGCGCCCATCTGCGAGAACGCGTCGAAGCGAAGCTGTGAGATTGCTCTCACCCGAGGCCTGCAGGTCAGCCGGGTTGTCCGGAAAGACCTCGAACAGCCGGCGCCCCAGGATGGACGCGCGCTGCGTCATCGTGGCTCGCAGATAGGCATCGCTCACCGCGACGATCTGGAGATTGGGTGACAGCACCAGGTACGAACCCGGCGCCGACTCGAAGAGCAGTCGAAAGTCAGGAGCGTTGTGTCCAGGCGAGTCCGGCATGCGCATCTACATTCGAATCGACGCAGGCTGGGCGCGGCCCAGCAGCGACGGAATCATACAAGAGCGAGGACGCGCCTCCCGGGTCAGGGGTCGCGCTTCGTGAGGTCGATCGCGGCCAGGGTGAGCTTGCGCGCCAGATCGGCGACGTTGGAAGCCTGCATCTTGCGCAGGATCGCAGAGCGGTGGTGGTCGATCGTGCGCGGGGAGACATGCAGCAGCCGGGCGATCTCCTTCGACGACAGCCCCTCGAGCAACATTCGCGCGATCTCGGCCTCACGCGCGGTGAACGATTCGAAGCGCGAGACGACCTCTGCGGCCTGGTGCTGGATCTCGCGCCGGCGAGTTCCCTCCTCGAGTGCCTTGTGCACGGTCGCCACCAGCTTTTCGCGCCCGACCGGCTTCTCGAGGAAGTCGACCGCGCCCAGTTTCAGTGCTTGAACGGCGCTCGGTATGCTGCCGCTGCCGGAGACGTAGACGACGGGCGTGGTCGGGCTTTTCTCGCGCAGCCACTCCTGCAGCGCGAGCCCGCTGGACCACGGGAAGGTCAGGTCGAGCAGGATGCACCCGACCTCCTGGGCGTCAAACCCGGTCATCAGCGCCTCGATCGAGTGGAAGGCACGTGCCTCCACCCCGGCCGACTCGAGCATGCGGCACATGGTCGCCAGGCAGCTCTCGTCATCGTCGACGACGAGCGTGATGGCGTGGCTCTTCATGGTGGGGGGAAAGGACGCACTGCGCGCGCCCCTCCGAAAAGACACACGCGGATGGGGGACCTTTTTCGGAAATTTCTGCGGGGCCGGTCGTCGAGGGCGCGCCAAGCGGTGGCGCGGACCCGGGTCACCGATCCGAGCCCCGCCGACTTCGAGAAACCCGAGCGCAGACGGTGAGCCCTTGAGCCTGGGGCCCGTGGGGCCAGGGGTGCAATCCAGATAGGTAACAATGCCTATAGGCTGCGGGGGCCGCGCCGGCCGACAACGGACCTGAACGCTATTCCCACCGACCTGCGCCGCCCCCTCTCGATCAGCGTGCTCCCACACGAACGGGAGTCCGTTGAGAGGTCCAATCGCAATGCCGTCCTGGAGCCCCGTGTCGACCCAATCTGGCCCTGATCGAACCACCAACCTGCGAATTCCGACCCTGCCGGATTCCGTGATGAAGATCCGCGCGCTCTTGCAGCGCGAAGACGTCGGGATCGGCGAGGTGTCGATCGCGCTGTCGAAGGATCCGCCGCTCGCGATCAAGGTGCTGCGCATCGCGAACAGCGTGCAGATCGGCGCGAGCGAACCGAAGACGTCGGTGCAGGCCGCTACGTCGATGCTCGGCTTGCGCGGCGTGGCTTCGGTCGTGCTGCGCGCCGGCTTGATCGCGCCGTTCGAACACCTGAAGGACGCCGACGGGTTCAGTCTCAAGGATCTCTGGTGCCACTCGATCCTCGTGGGCCAGATCGCGGAGAACATCGCGCGCGCTTGCCGTCACCGCGGCTACGACATGATGCCGCAGGAGTACTACACCTGCGGATTGGTGCACGACATCGGGAAGATCATCCTGTACGACAACTTCGGCGACGAGTTCCTGCACGTCGTGCGCGAGAAGCCGGCCGACGTGTCCGACATCCAAGCCGAGTCGGCGGCGTTCCTCGGGCTCAATCACGCCGAGATCGGTGCGATGGCTGCGGAACTCTGGCTCTTGCCGCGCCCCGTGATCGACGTCGTGAAGTTCCACCATCGGCCGTTGGATCCGGGGTCCACGCCCGAGGTCGTCACCGTCGTGACGTGCGCCGATGAAATCGCCGATCTGGTCGAGGCCTATCCGGACGGGAAACCGCGCGACCTGGTCGCGAAACTGCGCACGGTACCTCCCGGTTGCACGCAGGAGATGCTGATCAAGGCTGTGAGCCTGGCGCTGGTCTTGAGGCCGACGATCGAGGTCTGAGGCTTGCTTGCGCGTCAACGCGCGCGCTGCCTCGACAGACCTGTCCCGTGCGAACGCGAGCAGCACCGTGCGCTGTTTCGCCGTTCTCTACCGGCCATGCCAGGCGTCGTGCGCGTCCGCACGAGGTGCGTCTGACGGTCACAAACCTTCTGCTTGCAGAAGCATGTCTGGGTGTGCGATGGCGCGCCCGAGTGGACTCGAACCACTGACCGTCGGATTAGAAATCCGATGCTCTATCCAACTGAGCTACGGGCGCGATTGATGCAGGCCGTTCCGCCGGAGAAATGGTCGGGGAGATGGGACTCGAACCCACGACTCGAAGCACCCAAAGCTTCGCCTCTACCAACTGAGGTACTCCCCGCGCCTTCCTCGTTCGGAGGGCGAAGGAGGGTAGCGTCAAGGACGCACCACGGCGAGTTCCGAGCGCGCGCAGTTCCAAGGCGGCTCGCGCGAGGGTAGCCTGTGCGGCTCGCTTCGTGGCGGTCGCAGCAGGTGCGGCGCGCGCACGGAGCCCATAGCAACACGATGAAGGTCCTGGTCGTAGGCGCCGGCGGGCGTGAGCACGCGCTGTGCTGGAAACTCGCGCAATCGCCGCTCAAGCCGGAGATCGTGTGCGTGCCCGGCAACGTCGGCACGGCGACGGTGGCGCGCAACGTCGCGCTCAAGGTCACCGACGTCGCCGGAATCGTGAAGCTGGCGCAGAAGGAAGCCGTCGACCTCGTCGTCATCGGCCCCGAGGATCCGCTCGTGCTCGGTCTCGCCGACAAGCTGCGCGCGGCCGGCATCCACACGTTCGGGCCCGGTGCCGCCGGCGCGCGGCTCGAAGGGTCGAAGGTGTTCACCAAGGATCTGCTCGACAAGCACCGCATCCCGACCGCGACCTTCAAGCGCTTCGATCGTTCGGGTGCCGCCAAGTCGTACCTCGAAGGCTGCACCACCTGGCCGCAAGTCGTGAAGGCCGACGGGCTCGCGGCTGGCAAGGGTGTGTTCGTGTGCCACGACGCGAAGTCGGCCTGCACCGCCGTCGACGAAGTGATGGAAAAGAAAACGCTCGGGTCCGCCGGCGCGCAGATCGTCGTCGAGGAGTTCCTCGTCGGCGAAGAAGCCTCCGTGCTCGCGATCACCGACGGCGAGACGATCCTGATCCTCGAACCGGTCATGGACCACAAGCAGGTCGGCGACAACGACACCGGCCCCAACACCGGCGGCATGGGTGTGTTCTCGCCCGTGCCCACGTTGACGAAGCGCCTGCAACGGCAAGTCGAACAGCGCATCCTCGTGCCCGCCGTGCACGCGTTGCGCCGCGAAGAGATCGAATTCCGCGGCGTCCTGTTCGTCGGCATCATGATCACCGACAGCGGCCCCAAGGTGCTCGAGTTCAACACGCGCTTCGGCGACCCCGAATGCCAGGCGCTCATGCGCCGCATGAAGAGCGATCTGTTGCCGATCCTCGACGCCACCGCGCGCGGCAAGCTCTCCGACATCCAAGAACCGCACTGGGATCCCCGCGTGTGCGTCGGCGTCGTCGCGGCGGCTCAAGGTTACCCTGGAAACGTGCGCAAGAACGACGTGATCGACGGGCTGGAGGACGCCGAAATCGTGCCCGAGGCCGTCGTGTTCCACGCGGGCACCGCTAGATCGATGCGCGGCGAGATCGTGACCGCGGGCGGGCGAGTGTTGTGCGTGACGGCGCTGGGGGACGACATCACGGCGGCGCGCAAGAGCGCGTACGACGCCTACGACCGCGTGCGCTTCGAAGGCAAGTTCTGCCGCCGCGACATCGGCGTGCGCCGGCGCGTCGAACCGGAGGAATCGAGCCGCCCGTGAACCACGAGCAGATCGTCCAGCGCTTCGAACGCTTCTTGAAGACGCGCTCGCTCAAGCTGACGGCGCAGCGGCGCAAGATCTTCGACCGCGCGTTCGGCACTCACGAGCACTTCAGCGCCGAGACCTTGTACGGGTGGCTCAAGGACGAACCGGGCGAGAACGTGTCGCGCGCCACCGTGTACCGCACGCTGGCGCTGCTGCTCGACGGGGGCTTCGTCGAGGCCTTGGATGCGGGGCGTGGCGAACTGGTGTACGAACACGTGCTCGGACACGCGCACCACGATCACATGGTGTGTCTGGAATGCGGCAAGATCGAGGAGTTCCACGACGAGCGCATCGAGGAATTGCAGCTCGAAGCCTGCAAGAAGAAGGGCTTTCAGCTCGTGAGCCACGATCTGCGATTGCGCGGATACTGCCGCGGTTGCGCGAAGAAGCGTGGGACGCGGTCGGCGTCGGCCACCTGAGTCCGGTGTTTGGAGAGGCACCCGAGTCCGTGATCACGATGATGCCGTCTTGGACAGCCCGCGCGCGGATTGCGACATGAGCCACGGACCTCAAGAAATGGACGAGATCGAGAGCGAGCGCGCCGAGAAGCTCGTCGCCTGGCTCGCCGAGCGCACCGAGGCTCCGTGCGCGACTTGCGCACGCGCCTTGTGCTCCCATGAATTGCTCTTCGCGTACGCACTCGGCTTTCGCACGCGACCCGTGTGCAGCGCTTGTGCCGCGCGTGAACTCGCGCAAGCGGACGTGCCCGGCTTGCGGCAGCACCTGCGCGCGCATTTCGCGCGCCGCTCATGTTTCAGCGCCGCCTGGGCCTGGTCCGACGCGCGCGAACCGGATTGTTCGGCGCGCTCGATCCAGCCGGTCGCCGTTCCGGTGTCGGTGACACGCGACGACGGCTTGTGGGTGGACGCCGAGTGGGACGCGGGGGACCTCGGTTGCGGCGACCTCGTGCTCGAATTGCGCGGGCGACTCGCCGCCCTCGCCGCGGGTGAAGTGTTGGAGCTGCGCGCCACCGACCCGGGCGCACCCGAAGACCTGCCGGCCTGGTGTGCGATGACCGGACACACGCTCTTGTCCGCCGTTCACCCGCGCTACCGCATCCGCCGGCGTCCCTGAATCGAGTCGCGGCGCTCGTCGCGCGCAGCTTGACCGCTTCCGAGTGCGTGGGTACCCTCACGCCATGTTCGACTGGGCACCCTTCAAGGTTCCCTTCACCTGAATGGCCCTGGTGCAATGTGGTGAGCGCACGCTCGACTGTATTGCACGGGACCGGTCGGGTCCTACGCCGTTCGATGCCCTCCTCGCGAGGCGCGTCCGGCACGCTTCCTGACGCACGCTCCGTGTGAACTGTGGACGCCGCTCAGCGCAACGCGCTTCGAGCCCCCCCCCGTCAGTCCCACACACATTGCTGTCCAGTCTCCACTGGGCAGGAGGAATCATGCTTCGCAGCGTACCCCCGCGTTCGAGTGGCGTCTTGTTCCTGATCGTATTCGGCTTCCTCGGGCGAGCGGCCATCGCTCAGGATCAAGCGGCCGAGATTCGTGAGCTCAAGCAGCGCGTCGTGGAACTCGAGCGGCAGAAGTCCGCCGCGCCCGCCGCCGCGCCCAAGGAGGAGGCGCCCAAGGCCGCGGAAGCACCGCCTTCGTGGAAGGAACTGTCTCTGCTCGGCGGCCGCTTCCGTTTCTACGGCTTCTTGCGCGTCGACGCGCAGTTCGACACCTCGCGTGCGAACAACACGCAGACCATCGGGTGGATCCTCTCCGAAGACCCGGCCGCGCCCGCGGGCGTCGGTGCCGGCGGCAAGAACAAGGAGGATTTCACGCTCCACCCGCGCTTGACACGCTTCGGCTTCGACTTCATGGGCGGCAAGGTCGAATCGCTCGGCGACGCCGAAGTCACCGGCAAGATCGAAGTCGACTTCTACAACAGCGGCCTCTCGGGCCAGAGCGAGTCGCGCGCCGCGCTGCGCATGCGCCACGCGTGGATGAAGCTCGCCTGGGGACAGTTCTCGATCCTCGGCGGACAGACGAACGACGTCATCTCGCCGCTCTTCCCGATCGTCAACGCGGACCTCGTCATGTGGGGCGCGGGCAACCTCGGGGATCGCCGTCCGCAATTGCGTTTCGAGCACGCGCCGGCCGCAGCGGAGACGGGCTTCATCGCGCAAGGCGAGATCGGTCTCACCGGTGCGAACGACAACTCCGATCTCGACGCGCCGAGCACCTTCGGCGCCGGCTACCGCGACGGCGAGACTTCGGGGAAGCCCACGCTGCAACTGCGCCTCGCCGATCGTTTCGAAATCGGCGGACAGAAGGCGGAAGTCGGCGTCTGGGCCCACCGCGCCTGGGAAGAACCGGATACGGCGTTCAACGGCGAGGACGAGTTCAAGAGCTACGCGCTGGGCTTCGACGTGAGCGCGCCGCTGTGGAAGGACATCGTCGGGCTGAAGCTCGAAGGGTGGGCCGGCGAGAACGTCGATGACGTGCGCGGCGGCATCTTCCAAGGCATCAACAAGACCAAGGGCGAAGAGATCGCTTCGAAAGGCGGCTTCCTCGAACTGTCGTGCAAGCTGGGCGAGCGCACGACGGCCTACGTCGGCTATTCGACCGACGATCCGGACAACGACGACGTCGGTGCGCAAGGGCGCGCGGCGAACAAGATCTGGTACGCGGCGCTGCGCTGGAATTTCAAGCCGGTTTCGTTCGGCCTCGAGTACCTGGACTGGACCACGAACTACGTGGGCCTGGACGACGGTACGAATCAACGCTTCGGCGCCTTCATGCAGTATTCATTCTAGGAGTTCATTCCACATGCACACATTCATCGCACTCACACTCGTCGCGCTCGCTCCGTTGCAAGACAAACCGGCCGCAGCGGGCCCCAAGAAGTCCGCGTTCACGGCCGTGAACGAGATCGTCCTCACGCCGCCGAAGGACGCGCAGACCCTGAAGGCCTGGATCGCGCTGCCGCAGGAAGATGCGCTCTCGGAGTTGCGCGACCTGGAAATCACGGCTCCGGTGCCGCACAAGATCACCCAGGATTCGGAAGGCAATCGCGTGCTCTACATCGAGGCTTCCGCGCCTTTCCCGGCCGAATTCAAAGTGAAGACGAGCTTCGGCATCACGCGCAGCGAACAGCGCATGTCGACCGATCCGAAAGCGACGCGGCCGCACACGGAGGCCGAGTTGAAGGAACTCGCGCACGACCTGCTGCCCAACGCGAACATCGTCATCACCGACGAGGTGCGCGAACTGGCGCGCAAGATCGTGGGGGACGAGAAGAATCCGGTGATCGTGGCGAAGAAGCTCTACGACTGGACGCTCGTGAACGTGGATTACTGGGTCAAGGATCCGGCGCACAAGAAGGCTTCGCCCGTCGGATCGAGCGAGTACTGCCTCTCGACGCGCACGGGCAACTGCACCGATTTCCATTCGCTGTACGCGGCGCTGGCGCGCGCGGCACAGCTGCCGACGCGCATCCTGTACGGCTCGTTCTTCAAGGCCGAGTTGGACGGCAAGGACACGGACCAGAGCTACCACTGTTGGCTGGAGTTCCATGCGCCGCAGATCGGTTGGATTCCGATCGACGTGGCGATCGCCGACATCTTCGTCGGTGATTTCAAGCTCGACAAGGACAACGAGACGCTGGTGAAGCGCACGACGGCCGCGGGCTACGAGAAAGCGGATCCGAAGATGGTCGAGTACTACTTCGGCAACATCGACGAGCGGCGCGTGCTCTGGAGCCGTGGTCGCGACCTGGTGCTGGATCCGGCGACCGCGGCCGGCAACGTGAATGCGCTGCCCAAGGCGCACGTCGAAATCGACGGCGCAGTTGCGGCGGAAAAGACGGGCTGGACGCGCAAGCTCACGTACCATCAAAAGCGCTGAGCGGCGCTGAGTGAAGCGAAGCTGCACGGGCGGTTCCCGTGCAGCGCACGAATTTTCGATCAGGAACGAAGGAGAAGAGATGGCTGGAAGATTTTGTGTGAGTTTGACCGCCGCCAAGGACAACGCGGACAAGGCCACGGTGGCCTTCGTCGTCGCGAACGCGGCGGTGGCGTCCGACAAGGAGACGATGGTGTTCCTCAGCATCGAGGGCGTGCGCTTGTCGCAGACGGGCTACGCGGACGACATCCGCGAACCGGGCTTCGCGCCGCTCAAGGAGTTGATGGACAACTTCGTCAAGGCCGGCGGAACGATCTACGTGTGCTCGCCGTGCTTCAAGAAGCGCGATCTGGTCGACACGAAGCTCGTCCCCGGCGCGACGATCGTCGGCGGTGCGAAATTGGTCGAGTTCTTGTCGGCGAACAGTCCCAGCGTGAGCTACTGAGCGCGCGCCGCCATGCAACCGATCGAGCGTCACCTCCATCAGGCCGATTCCGTCGTCGACGGAGGTGATCTCGATTGCGGCGGCGGGCTCTTGCTCTTGATCCGGCGCAGCATCGATCCGCTGCCGCGCGGGGGCTTGTTGGAAGTGCGCTCCACGGAGACTTCCGTGGATGTCGAACTGCCGGCGTGGTGTCGCCTGACGGAGAACGAACTCGTCTCGTGGACGCGGACGGAACGACAGCGCAGCTTCCTCGTGTGCAAGGGGAGTCTGGATGAACGTCGAGTTGCGCCGAGTGCCCCGCCGGTGCGCGCACGCGGCGCGACGGCGACGGCCGCAGCTCCGGCGCTGAGTGCGCGCGCAGTCCCGCGCGTGGAAGCGCTGTCGGTCACGGGCATCGGCAGCTGGCCGCGACCGCGCTGGATGGTCCAGGCGATGCACGAGTACCTGGAGGGCCGCTTGAGCGAGGGCGAATTCCAGACGACGGCCGACGACGCCGTGCACCTCGCTCTCGCGGCGCAGACGCGCGCAGGCGCCGACATCCTGACTGATGGCGAGCAGCGCCGTGATTCGTACGTGAGCTTCGTGGGCACACGCCTCGAGAATTGTCAGCTGGTTCCGCTGACGGACTTGTTGCCCATGGTGGACGAGCCCGAGAAGCTCGCGCGCGAGTTCGCCAGTTTGGACGTGCCGGCCGATCAAGTGCGACATCCGGTGCTGCTCGGACGGCTGGCACGCACGCAACCGATTGCGGGGCACGAGTTCGCGTTCGCGGCGGCGCACACGGAGTTGCCGATCAAGGTCGCGCTGCCGGGGCCGTACCTGTTGAGCAGGATCCTGTGGCTCGAGTGTCTGTCGGAGAAGGCCTACACCTCGCGCGAGGAACTGGCGCGCGACATCGTCAGCGTGTTGCGCGAGGAACTTCACGACCTGCTGGCGCGCGGCGCGGCGATCGTGCAGTTCGACGAACCGGTCCTGACCGAAGTCGTGTTCGGCGCCGAGAAGCACGGGACGAGCTTCATGTGCGGCGCGCTGAGCGAGCGCGGAGCCCCGGGGCCCGAACTCGACTTCGCCGCGGAGTTGCTGCAGGCCGTCGTCGCCGGCGCGCCGCGCGAACGCCTGGCGGTGCACGTATGCCGCGGCAATTGGACGCCGGACGAAGGTGCGGCGTTGAGCGGCGATTACGCGCCGTTGGTCGGATACCTGTCGCGGGCACGCGTCGGCACGGCATTCCTCGAGTTGTGCACCCCGCGCGCCGGCGACCTGGAGGTGTTGCGCAAGCTGCCGGATGAGTTGCGCGTCGGTGTCGGCGTCGTCAACCAGAAGGACACGCGCATCGAGAGCGTCGATGAAGTGCTCGCGCGCGCACGCCGCGCCATCGGCGTGTTCGGACGCGAGCGCGTGTTGCTGGTGCCCGACTGCGGCTTCGCGACCTTCGCCGACAATCCGGTCGCATCGGCGCAGGTGGCGGAAGCGAAGCTGTCCGCGATCGCGCAAGCGGCGCGGAAGCTGCGGGAACGAGACTAGGTCGGACGGTGGTTGGGTGCCGCGTGTGCCGGCACGGTACACCGCGCGGATCGGCGGATGCGTGTGCTGAGGGCGAACACACTCCACCCCAGACTTCAACGAATCCCGCTACCGTGCCTGCCGGACCCGGCGAATTCGCCGGGTAAGGTCAGCGCGACGCGCTCTTGTTCAGGTCCTCGGTGATGCGGTCCATGATGATCTTGGCGGCGTCGTTGTCGGGGAAGCCGTACTTCTTGGCCGAGACTTTGAGCACGCTGACGTTCAGGTCGTAGGTCTCGACCGCGACCGTGACGATCGTGCCGTCGAGGTCGGCCGTCGCGCGGCGGCGGTTTTCGTCGACGTCGATCGGCTTGCTGCTCTTGCGGCTGAGCGTCGTCTTGGTCTGCGCCCAGGTGCGCTGCGAGTCGGTGTTCAGGTGGCTGATGAAGGTGTTGTCTTCCATCAACACGTTGCCCGCGACGACGCCCGCGCCGGCGGCGGCGGCGACGATGCAGCCTTGGAACATGGGGACGGTGGCGAGAACGGCGAGAACGAGGATGTGCGGTGTGCGCATGGTGAATCGAGTCTTTGAGAACGGAGCGTTGAGTAGGTCAGTGAAGAGAGTTGTCGGTGGTGGATAGGGAAGCATTCCGCGCGAGGATTCGCACGTAGATCAAGCGTGCACGCCCGCCGCCGCCTCGACGAGGCGTCGGTAGAAGAGGACGCCTTCGCCGCACGTGCGCGGCTTCGAGGTCTGCGCCAACATCCGCGTCCAGTGCGGATGATTCCAGGGCGTCAGATTGCGCTCGGGGTGCGGCATCAGACCCAGCACGCGACCGCTGGGGTCGCAGATGCCGGCGATGTCGTCCACCGAGCCGTTGGGATTGTCGGGGTAGCCGCCGGCAGCACTCCCGTCGGCGCGCACGTAGCGCAGAGCGATCTGGCGCTTGGATTTCAGGCGCGCGAGCACCTTGTCGTCCTTGACCACGAAGCGGCCTTCGCCGTGCGCCACCGGAACCGGCATCACTTCCATGCCGCTGAGCCACGCGCAGGCCGAATCTTCGGCCTTCATCGTGGTCCAACGACACTCGAAGCGTCCGCCCGCATTCGCTGTCAACGCGATCGAACGCGCCGGCATCCCGGCCGCGCCGAGTTCGCGCTCGAACAGGCCCGACTCGACCAGCACCTGGAAACCGTTGCACACGCCGAGCACGTAACCGCCGCGATCGACGAACGCGCACAGCTTTTCGGAGAGCGCATGACGCAACTCCAGACCGAACACGCGCCCCGCGGACACGTCGTCGCCGAAGCTGAATCCACCGGGGATCACGATCAAGTTCGTGTCGTCGAGCCGCGCGGGCTCGGCCGTCACCAACGCGAGGTGCACGAGATCGACAGAAGCTCCCGCGGTCTCCAGTGCGCGCACGGTTTCACCGTCGCAGTTGATACCTGCGGTGCGAAGGACGAGGGCGCGCGGAGCGGTGGGATGCATGGTGTCGTGCGTGAAAGTTTCAGTGCGGATTGCGACGCTCAACCCCGGAACTCGCCCAGGTGCGCGCGTCGCAACTCCTCGATGCCGACGTCGAACAAGATCGAGTGGTCCGTGGAGCTCACGCGGAGCTTCGAACGCGCTGTCACTTCTCCGACGCACGCCGAAGGATTTGCGCCCAGTTCGCGCTCGAACGCGGCCGCGGACCCCTCGGCGACCTCACACAGAAAACGGGAACACGACTCCGAATACAAGCGCGTTCCGTCCGGATCGTGCGCGTGATCGAAGCCCGCCATCGGCACTTCCGCGAGCGCTAGATCGATCCCGAGTCCGCCGCCGAAGGCCATCTCGGCCGCCGCCACCGCCAGTCCGCCCTCGGACAGGTCGTGGACCGCGAGGACGTGCCCGCCGCGAATCGCGCGGTGCAAGGCGCGCATCAGACCGGGGGCGGTCGCGAGGTCGGGCCGCGGGACCGTGCCGCCCGCGATCCCGCGCAGCGCGAACCAGGCCGAACCGCCCAGTTCGGGCCGCGTCGCGCCCACCAGGTACAGGCGCGAACCGGCCCGCTTCGCGTCCATCGATACGACCTCTGCGACGTCGGGGACCACCGACAGCGCCGTGATCAGGAGCGTCGGCGGGATCGCGATCGTCTGGTCGCCGACCTTGTACTCGTTGTTGAGCGAATCCTTGCCCGAGATGAAGGGCGTCCCGTAGGCGAGCGCCGCGCGGTGACAGCCGCGCGCGGCCAGGACCAAGGCCCCGAGCCGATCGGGCTTCTCGCAGTTGCCCCAGGAGAAATTGTCGAGGATCGCCGTGTGATCCAGATCGCCGCCGACGGCGACCACGTTGCGCAGGGCTTCGTCGATCACGGCTTCGGCCATCGCACCGGGATCGAGCACCCCGTAGTGCGGGTTCGCGCCGCAGCCGATCGCGATCCCTTTCTGCGAGGTGGCGAGCGGCTTCAACACCGCCGCGTTTCCGGGCGCATCCATGCGCTCGCCCACCAGCGGTTTCAGGACCGACATGCCCTGCACTTCGTGGTCGTACTGGCGCACGATCCACTCCTTGCTCTGCGTGTCGGGCCGCCCGAGCAAAGCGAGCAGCGTCGCGCCGTGGTCGGATTCGCGCGGCGCACCGGGGTCCTTGTGTTGCGGCGCCTTCCACGTCGCGGAGCGCATCGGCCGCGGCGTGCCTTCGTGCAGGAAGTGCAGGTCCAGATCGGCGTGCACCACACCCGCGTGGCGCAGCACGAGGCGGCCGGTGCTGGTGAAGCGTCCGATCACGACCGCTTCGACGTCTTCGGCGGCGAAGGTCGCGAGCAGTTCCTTCACGTTGGCCGGCGGAACGGAGAGCACCATGCGCTCCTGCGCTTCGCTGATCCAGATTTCCTCGGGCGCGAGGCCGGGGTATTTGAGCGGCACTTTTTCCAGGTCGACTTCGGCGCCGCAATCGGCGCTCATCTCGCCGACCGCCGACGACAAGCCACCCGCGCCGCAGTCGGTGATCGCGCGGTAGAGGCGTTTGTCGCGCGCCGTGAGCAGACCGTCGAGCACGCGCTTCTCGGTGATCGCGTCCCCGATCTGCACCGCGGCGCTCGAGACCATCTCGCTCTCTTCCGACAACTCGACCGAGCTGAACGTCGCGCCGTGGATGCCGTCGCGCCCGGTGCGCCCGCCGACGACCACGATCGCGTCGCCCGACGCCACGGTTTTGGTCGCGGCCCAGTGCGGCATGATGCCGACGGTGCCGGCGTACACGAGCGGGTTGCCGATGTAGCCTTCGTGCACCCACACGCCGCCCGAGACGGTCGGGATGCCCATACGATTGCCGTAATCGCGCACGCCCGCCACGACGCCGCGCAGGATGCGCCGCGGATGCATCGAGCCCTTGGGGACCTTGTCCGCCGGCAGATCCAGCGGCCCGACGAAGAACGCATCCGTGTTCGCGATCGGCCGCGCGCCGAGTCCCACGCCCAGGATGTCGCGCACCACACCGCCGACGCCGGTGCCCGCGCCGCCGTAGGGATCGATCGCGCTCGGGTGGTTGTGCGTCTCGACCTTGATGCACACGTCGTGGCCTTGATCGAAGGCGATGATGCCGGCGTTGTCGTGGAATACGCTGACGCACCAGGGTTTCGCGAGCGTCAAGGTCGCGTCCTTGATCGTGCGCTTCAGCAGGTTGTCGATCAGCTCGCCGTCGAAATCGACGATGCCGGTGAAGGTCTTGTGCTTGCAGTGCTCGCTCCAGGTCTGCGCCAGAGTTTCGAGCTCGCACACGGTCGGTTCGCGGCGCTGTTCCTTGAAGAACAGCGCGATCGCGCGCATCTCCGCGAGCGACAGGCTCAACGCGCCGTCGCGGCTGATCTTCATCAGCGCTTCTTCGTCGGCGTTCACGAGCGCCACGTGGATCACGCCGTGCGGCGGCGTCGCGGGCGGGCGCGCGAAAACCAAGCGCTCGTCGTCGATCAACACGTCTTCGATGGTCTCGTTCGCAAGGCTCTTCTGCGCGAGCAGCGCCAGCGCGCGTGCGTCGGTGCGACCTTGGATCTCGACGATCTTGAACGTCGTGGCGAAGAAATCGTCGTCGCGCGCCTCGCGCACGATGCCCGCCGCAGCGAGCGCTTGCTGCACCGTCAACGCGACCGGATCCATCACGCCGCTCTTGCGCGCGACCAGCACGCGCTGCACCCCGCTCGCCACTTCCGGCGCTGCGCGCGGTGCGTAGATGCGCGCCGTGTCGAGCACGGGATCCGCGAACAATTCCCTGGTCGCCGCTTCGACCGCCGCGCGCGTCACGCGCGACGGGAGCAGGAAGCCGCGCCCGGTGCGGACTTCACGCAAGCCGCTGACGCCGAGCTCCGCCGCCGCCGCGAGCACTTCGCGTGCCTCGGGATCGTTCACCGGATCGGCGCGGAACACCTCGACGCGCCAGGCGTCGGGCAGGGTCGCTTGCGCGGGGGGGGGAGGTGCGGATCGGGTGCTCGTCATGCCGGGGTCCTGATGTCGCGCGGGGGGCCTTGGAAAGGGCCGATTCTAGTGTTTGAAACGTGCTAGCCGAAGGGCGGAGGTTCGCCTTCCGCCCCGTTCCCGGTAGAGTGATCCTCGAAGGATCGTGGTCCGCCGCCGACGCGCGGCCTTCCGGAGCACAACGAAGCGATGAGCACCCGCCGCAACGACACGACCGCCGCCGGCATGGCTTTCGAGCGCCCGATCAAGGCGATCGAGGCCCAACTCTCCGAACTCGAGGCCATCTCTCAGCGCACGAACCTCGACATCTCGAGCGAGATCGAGGCCTTGCGCAAGCGCCTGTCGGAGGCGATCGAGACCACCTACTCCGACCTCACGCCGTGGGAGCGCGTCAACGTGGCGCGCCACACCGAACGGCCGGTCGCGAGCGACTACATCGAGAAGATCATCGACGAATTCGTCGAGCTCTTCGGCGACAAGGTCTACGGCGACGACAAGGCCATCGTCACCGGCCTCGCGCGCATCGAAGACACGCGCTTCATGCTGATCGCGCACCGCAAGGGCAACACGACCAAGCAGCGCATGGCCTACAACTTCGGCTGCGCACACCCCGAGGGCTACCGCAAGGCGCTGCGCAAGATGCGCCTCGCCGAGAAGCTCAAGCTCCCGATCGTGACCTTGATCAACACGCCCGGTGCCTACCCCGGGATCGGAGCCGAGGAGCGCGGGCAGGCGGCGGCGATCGCCGAGAACATCCTGCAGATGTTTTCGATCCGGGTCCCGATCGTCGTGATCGTGATCGGCGAAGGCGGTTCCGGCGGGGCGCTGGGCATCGGCGTCGGCGACCGCGTGTTCATGATGGAGCACAGCTACTACTCCGTGATCAGCCCCGAGGGCTGCGCCGCGATCCTGTGGAAGGACGGCGAGCGCACCCCAGACGCGGCCGAGGCGCTCAAGCTGACGGCGCCCGACCTGGCCCGGCTGAAACTGATCGACGGCGTGATCCCCGAGCCGCTGGGGGGGGCGCACCGGGCCCCGCTCTCCGCCATGGCGCAGGTCAAAAAGACCATCCTGGAGACCCTTTTCGAACTCGAGGCCATCCCGACCGAGCGCCTGCTGGCCGAGCGCCGCGAGAAATTCCGTCGCACGGGAGAGATCCCGGGCCGCTTTCCGGTGATCCCCTGACGAGTCCGTGCGGGGCCGAGCCGATGAGTGCCAACGCTCGGGGTGGATGCTGCGTACAGGGGCCGACGACCAGAATCGGCCATGTTTTCCGCCTCATCCCTCTCCCTGCACACGACTCCGGTCTTCGGAGTTCCCCCCGTGAGCGAAACACCGCGCGACTCGAACTCCGGACGGCGCCCCAAGGAGGCGCGCCCCGTGAAGCGTGAGAGCGCCGTCGACGACGGCGAGATCGCGCACGATCACGCGTTGATCCGCCGCGCCCAGACGGGCGAAGAGCGCGCCTTCAGCGAACTCGTCGAGCGCCACCAACAACGCGCCTGGCGCGTGGCTCGCAACCTGGTGCCGACGGACGAGGACGCGCAGGACATCGCGCAAGAAGCCTTCGTGCGCGTCTTCAAGAGCATCGGATCGTTCGACTTCGGTCACGCGTTCACGACCTGGCTGTACCGCATCGTCACGAACCTCGCCATCGATCTCCTGCGCCGCCGCCGTCCGGCGACCAGCACGACGGGCGTCGACGAAGACGAAGCCGGCTTCGACATCGTCGACACGCGCGTCGCCGGTCCGTCGGACGCGCTGGAATCGCGCGAGCTGTCGGCCGAAGTGCGCGCGACGCTCAGCGGCCTCGCACCGCACTTCCAGTCGGTGCTCGTCCTGCGCGAGATGGAAGGCCTCGCCTGCACCGAGATCGCGAAGATCGTCGGCGCGACGCACGTCACGGTGCGCTGGCGCCTGCACCGCGGCCGCAAGCTGTTTCAAGAAGAGTGGGAACGCCGCGCACGCCTGCGCGAAACCGGTGGCGATCGCCTCGGCGCCGACACCGGCGGGGGAAACGAATCATGAATCAACAAGACCACATCTGCGCCGAGATCGAGAATCACCTGGCGCTGTACGTCGGTGGTGACCTCGAAGACGCCGCCGCGACCGAAGTCGCGCTGCACCTGTCGCAGTGTACGCCGTGTACGGAGCGTGAACGCGCTGCCCGGCGCTCGCGCGAGCTGCTCGTTTCGGCGCTCGAACTCTCGCAGCGCAAGGGACCCGAGCTGTGGCCCGGCGTGCGCGCAAGCCTCGTGCGCGAGGGCGTGCTGGCATCTGAACCGCAATCGTTGTCGCGCAGTTCGCGCTTGCTGCGCACTCCCTTCCTGGCCTACGCCGCCGCGGCAGCTGCGCTGCTCCTGACGTTCTGGCTCGGCCGCGAAGCCTTCGACAAGCCCGCCCCGGATCGCACGACCCCCGACGGATCTGCGCCGATCGTGGCCGAGAACCTGCCGGCGCCGGAAGTGCGCTCGCCGGTGGTTCCGGTACTCGAGAAGCCTGCCGACCGCGACGGCGGCCTGCGCCTCGTCGGGCGCGAGGAAGCTTTGCTGCGCGAGCCGGCCGTGATCTACGGCGATCTGCCCTGGGGCGAGGGCCTGATGGGCCCGCGCGATCCGAATGCGACGACGCCTGTCGGCCTGGGCGGCCCGACGCGGCGCTGATCCGCAGCACGAACCGAAGGAAACAGCGCGACGTGGTGTCGCGCAGCATCAGAAAGGGAATGTCATGAACGTCCACCAATGTCTGTCGTGGGCGGTCGCGCCGGCACTGGTCGCGCCGCTCCTGGTCGCTCCCGCACAACAAGAACAGTCCGGCTTGAAGCGCGTGGCCGTCGAAGCCGACGTCGGCGCGCCGGCCGAAGTCGCGTCCAATTGGCAGCAGCGCTTGACGGTCGGCGATCTCGATCAGCGCGAACGCAACTACGACGCGTTCGTCCGCGCGCTGGGCAACGATCCCGAACTGCGCCGCACGGCGCGCGCGTGGACCAGGGACTCCAACCCCGAACTCGCGTGGACGGTGCGCCTTGCGCTGCGCGAGACGCGCGATGTGACGCCGCGTCGCGCTGGCCTGGGTCTCCCCGGCGCGATTCCACAGGACCTGCGCTCCCGCTTCGACGAACTCGAGCGGCACTTCGGCGATCTCGATCAGATGTTCGAGGACCTCCAACGCCGGATGGACCACAACCCGCCGAGCGGGCTCGCGCCGCTCCCGGGCGTCACGCGCGGCCTGAACGAACAGCGGAACTACTCGGTCCAGGTGACGCCGGACGGCGTCAAGGTCGAGATCGAGGAGAACGTGAACGGCAAGGTCGAGAAGCAGATCTTCGAAGCCAAGACGCTGGAGGAACTGTACGAGTTGCACCCCGAGCTGAAGGACAAGATCGGTGTGCGCATGCCGTCGCGCACGTGGTCGGGCCGCGGCCTCACCATCCCGCGCTGGAACGGATGGTCGCCCTTCCAGAATGAGTTCGATGCGGACGAAGACGCCGATCTGCGGCCCGCGCGACCGCTGCAAGGCGGCCTGCCGACCGACATCCTGGGCGTCGAGATCGGATCCCCCAGCGACACCGAACGCGAGTCCCTCAAGCTCGACGCCGGCGTCGGCCTGAAAGTCGCGCGCGTGCAAGCGGACACGATCGCGCACAAGATCGGCGTCGAAGCCGGCGACATCCTGGTGGAGTTGAACGGCCGCGCGCTGAAGTCCGCAGCCGACGTCCGCGAAGTGTTGACGAAGCGCCGCGCGAACGAAGACGTGGCGGTGACGCTCTACGATCCCGAAGGTCAGCGCCGCACGCTGACGTGGCGCGCGCCGCGCTGAGTTTGACCGTACGGAGCCAGGCTCCTGTGGTGCAAACTCGCCGGCGTTGAATCGCGCGCAACCGGCAAACCGCGCGCCGGCGAGTTTGCACCACAGGAGCCTGGCTCCGTACGGTCAAACTCGCAGCGACGATTCAGCGACGATCGATTTCGTCCTGGCACTCGCGCCGCATGCGGAAGGCGCGTTGGATGTCGGGGTGATTCGAGTCGCGATCGGAGAGCGCGATGAAGCGTTCCAGGTCGGTGATCGCTTCGGCGAAGCGGCCCAGTTCCTGGCGGATCTGCGCGCGGCGGCTGTAGCTGTCGGCGCGGTCGGGCTCCAGGCTGATGGCTTCGTCCAGATGCGCCAGCGCCTCGGTGTCGCGGCCGAGTTGCGTCGCCAGGTCGGCTGAGGTCAGGTGCGCCGCACTCTCGACGCGCCCGCGCTGACGCACGATGTCGCGCAAGCGCGTCTCGTCGGTCGTGGTCATGTCGGCACGCGTCAGGCGCTCGTTCCAGAACAGGCGATCGGCGCGCGTGACTTCGATCAGCTTCTGCGACCAGCCGAGCGCCGCTTCCTGATTGCCGCGCAAGGTCTCGACGCGCGCCAGACCGCTGTACACGTCCGCCGGCTCCTTCTGCAGTTTCAGCGCGGCCATGTAGTAGGAGAGCGATTCTTCCCAGGCCTTCAACGCCTGCGTCTCGATGTCGGCGATGCGCTTCGTCGGATCGGAGGCTTCGGTCACGCGCTTCCCGGAGCGCAGGTTGGCGGCGCTTTCACTGAACAATAGCCCCTTGCGCTCGAGCGCCTCGGCCAGACCCAGCACCGCGCGGAAATCGTTGCCCTTCTGCAGCGAGCGGAAGGTCGTCTCGGCCTGCGCGATGTCGCTCTTGCCGCCGCGGCGCAAGAGCGTCCAGGCCTGGATCAGCCGCAAGCGATCATTCCCGGGCTCGACCGCCAGCCCTTTCAGGCACTGCGAATTGGCGCGGTCCAGATCGCCCATCGTGTAGTACTGCTGGGCGGTCTCCTGGTAGCTCTCGACGAGCTTGGCCTTCTGTTCGGAGGTGATGCCGCCCGACTGGCACGCTAGGGCGAGGAACAGGGGCAGGAGGGCGAGCTTTTTCATGGGGGGATGGGGCAGTCTGGGGTGAAAAGGAGGCCCATCAGAATAGCCGACGCGGCCCGCTTTCAGGGGCACGCAGCCTCAGCCTTCTTGGGGCGGCGCGCGATGTGTGCCCAATAACCGCTTCAGGCGCTCCGGTTGCATGCGCACGTCGAGGATCTTGCCGCCCGAGAGCGTGACGAGGCCCGGCTTGGCGCCGCGCGGCTTGTGGACCTCCTTGCGGCGCGCCATGTGCACGCGCGCCGTGCGGGCGCCGGCGATGGGGGAAAAGTGCGCCGCCAGGTGCGCCGCGTCGAGCACCTCCTCGGAGTCCGGCTCGCCCGCGCGCGCGAGGCGCAGGATCACGTGGCTGCCGGGCGTGTCGGCGGTGTGCAGCCAGATGTCGTTGCCGTTCGCGTGGCGAAAAGTCAGGTCGTCGTTGTCGCGCGCCGTGCGGCCGACGCGGATCTCGGACCCGTGCACGGCGTGGAAGGTCTTGTAGGGGACGCGCGGCGCCTGCACCGCGCGCTTCTTCGGACCCGTGCGCGGCTTCTCGTCCAAGAGTCCTTTCTGCAGCGCGGACTCGAAGAGCGCGGCGATGTCGGCGTCGTCGAGCCGCGCGGCGTCGAGGTGTGCTTCGAGCCGCGCGAGTTTCTCGCGCGCGATCTCGATCTCTTCCGCCACGATCGCGCCGGAGCGTTCGAGTTTCTTCGCGTGCGTGAAGATGCGTTCGAGGTTTTCTTGCGGCGACAGTTTCGGATCGAGCTTCACGGAACGCGAACCGCCCTCGGGATCGAAGAAGTCCGTCACCTCGATCGCTTTCGCGCCGCGCTTCACCTCGTGGAGGTGCGCTTTCAACAATTCGCCGTCCTGCTGCACGCGCTCGGCTTCGGCGGCGGCTTTCAGGCGCGCCTCCATCCCGAACACGAGCGAGCGCGCGTTCTTGTGTCTGCGCTCCAGGCGTTCGACGAGTTCGCGGCGTTCACGCGCCGCGCGCGCTTCGTCGGCTTGCGCACCCAGTGCGTTCTCGACGAGCCACGAGAGCGGTGCCGCGTTGTCGGCCTCGTGCTTGCGCAGCGCGATTTCCGCGTCGTGCGCTGCGAACTTGGTGGCCAGCAAGGCGGCAGGGGACGCGGATTTCACCGCGCGACCGGGCGGCGGCGCGTAGCTCTTTCCCACGACGAGCCGCGGATCGGGCTTGTCCTCGGGCGGCGGCACGAGCATGTCGAGCACGCGTTCGCCCGGGCCGAGCAGCACCAGATTCGAATGTCGCCCGACCAGCTCCGCGATCAACGTGCGCGGCTCGTCGCCGCGAAATTCGAAGCACACGATGCGGTCGCCCGCGACCTGCGTGCAGGCGCGCAGCGTCAAACCCTGGAGTTCGTTCGCGAGGCGCCTGAAGAACGGCCCCAACGGACCGTCGTGGCGCTCGAAGCGTCCGCGCTGCACGTGCACGCGCGGCGCGTCGCCGTCGGCCGCGACCAGGACGCGCCACGCGGGCGGGCCGGTCTTGTCGTCCGCCTTCGCGAACGACAAGAGCACGTCGCGTGGCGGACGGGCAGTGACTTCACGGCACGTGAGCCCCACGATGAGGGGCGCGATCTCGCGCACCAGCTCGCCGATGTTTTCGGCCGTGAGGATCACGCGCGCGCTACTTCAGTTCTTCTTCGACGGCGTAGGTCCAGTTCAGATTCGACGGCTTCCACGCCACGAGTTCGTTCGCGTCGGGGAAGAAGATCTTCAATTCCCTGGCCGCGGCTTCGGGGCTGTCGGAGCCGTGCACGAGGTTCGTCGAGAAGCTCATCGCGAGGTCGCCGCGGATCGTGCCCGGCTCGGCTTGACGCGAGTTGGTCTTGCCCATCAGCTTGCGCACGACTTCGATGGCGTCCTTGCCCTCGATCGCGACGGCGACGGCCGGACCCGAGCCCATGAATTTCACGAGACCCGCAAAAAACGGGCGCTCCTTGTGCGCTTCGTAGTGCTTCTCAAGCAGGCTTTTCTCGAACTGGCGCATCTTCAAGCCCACGATCTGCAGGCCCTTCCTTTCGAAGCGCGCCAGCACCTCGCCGGCCTGGAAGCGTTGGATACAGTCGGGTTTGAGCAGGACGAGTGTGCGTTCGAGCATGGCTTGGAGCGTGGGTGGGGCGTGGGAGCGGGGGGCGTCGCCGGCCGTCGTGGCCGTTCTACGCCGGGTGCAAAGCACAGCAGGTTAGCTCCCCGAGCGCCCGCGAACCAGCGTGCCGCCGGAGCCCAAATCTTCGTGTCACGGGGTTGACGGGCGATGCGCGATCCCTAGATTGTTTGCCCTCAGAAGTCGTTTCGAGCCCCGCGCGGGATCCGGAACGGCGCTTTGAGACCCCCCGCTCTTCGCCATCCGATTCCTCCGGGACGTTCGCCTGAACGCGCCCGGTCCAAGCTCCTCCACTCGACCTGCGCCATGACTCCGCGTCCAAGCCCCAAGACCCTCTCGGGCGCGGGCAAGGACTTCGGGCGCTACGCCGGTCTGGGACTTCAGTTCGCGCTCACCCTGTTGCTCCTCGGAGCACTCGGGTGGTGGCTCGACGGAAGGTGGGGCACGGAACCCTGGTTGCTCGTCACGGGCATCCTGTTGGGATCGATCGTGGCCTTCATCGCGATCGTGAAGGCCGTGCCGCCCGCCCGGGCTGTGCGCGTCACGAAACCGCCGCTCCCGACTTTCGCCGAGTCGCACGCGGCGGAAGCGGAGAAGGACAGCGAGAACAGGGACGCCGACGAGACGAACGCTTCCGATTCCAAGAACAAGAGATGACCCTCACCACCCCGACGACCCTCGTCTTGACCGTTCTCGCGGCGGCGACGGCGTGGACCTGGGGCGGTGCGCTCGGCACCGGAGTGGCGGCGGGTTTTCTGGCCGGAGCCACGGTCGCGGGTCTCGTGCTGCTCGTGCAGCGCCGCGTGGCCGCGACGCGTCCCGCCTACGTCGTGCACGCCGTGCTCGGCGGATTCCTGGCGAAGGCCATGGCGATGCTGGTCCTGACCTTGACCGTGCGCTACGTGCCCGCGCTCGAAGCGGTGTGCGATCCGCGCACCTTTCTCGTCGCGTTCGCGGCGGCGGCGATCGGGATCCTGGGCCCGGCGACCTTCGACACGCTGAGGATCGTCGAGCGCCGCGCGAGTGCCGTACGCGCGACACCGCAAGAACTAGGAGCGAGGTAGAACCCCCGTGCGCATCGTCGTTGCTCTGCTCCTGATCATCGCTGCCGCCTACGTCGGCACGAACTACACGCCGCACCACGCGTCCGACCCGGCTGCGCCTTTCGTGCCGCTCTTCTCGCACTTGATGCCGGCGCCGCTCGTCTCGAATCCCGCCGGGGTGGAACTCGGCGAGATGCCGCAGTACCTCGTGCCGCCGATCACGGTGCCGCTCGCCGACACGTTCGACGCCGCGCCGGAGTTGCCGGGCACGCAGTTCGTGTTCACGAACCTGCAGCTCTTCCAGGTGCTGGCGGTGCTCTTGATCTTCGTGTGCTTCTCGGGCGTGCCGCGCTACCTGCGCACGGGGAAGGGCGACTCGCTCTCGAAGATCTTCGCGGGCTTTGCGATGTGGGTGCGCGACGAGATGGTGTACGCGGTGATGGGCAAGGAGGTCGGGAAGAAGTTCCTGCCCTACATCCTGTCGCTCTTCTTCTTCATCTTGTTCATGAACGTGATCGGGCTCTTCCCGGGCACGGCGACGGCGACGGCCAGCGTGTTCGTCACGGCCGGGCTGGCGCTCTTGACGCTGGTCGTGATGGTGTTCGGCGGCATGATCGCGCAGGGGCCCATCACGTACTGGAAGACGCTCGTGCCGCACGTGCCCTGGTTCGTCTACCCGATCATGCTGGTCGTCGAACTGGTCGGCATCCTGGTCAAGCCCTTCGCGTTGATGATTCGTCTCTTCGCGAACATGACGGGCGGCCACATGGTCGTGCTGTCCTTCATGGGCCTCTTGTTCCTCATGGCGCACGGCATGGGACAGGTCGCGTACGCCGGTTCGCTGGCGGTCGTGCCCTTCGCGGTGTTCATCATGATCATCGAGTCCTTCGTCGCGCTCCTGCAGGCCTACGTCTTCACGATGCTCTCCATCCTGTTCATCCAGGCCTCCATCCATCCGGAACACTGAGCGCCACCTTCGTACGGGCTCGTGCGCGCCGCGCGCGGGTCATGAATTTCAAGAACGCAATCCCAAGTAATCCCTCAAAGACCCCCTAAAATCGCCGCGGTCCACCGACCGGCGGCATCCATCCAGGAGAAGTTGAAACGATGATCCTCGAACCGCAAACCGCTGAATCCGCCATGGGCATCGCCAAGCTGGGTGCCGGCATCGGCGCCGGACTCGCCGTCATCGGCGCCGGCATGGGCATCGGCAAGATCGGCGGCGCCGCCGCTGAAGGCATCGCGCGCCAGCCGGAGGCCTCGGGCGAAATCCGCGGCAGCTCGATCATCATGGCCGCGCTCATCGAAGGCGTCGCGTTGTTCGCGATCGTCATCACCCTCCTCATCATGGTCTTGAAGTGATCTCGCGTTCCGACCTCCGCGCACGACTCGCTCGTCGAGTTGCGCGCGGGGGACGGAGGGCATTCCTCGGAGCAACGACATGCTGAACGCGATCGCACTCCTCTCGGCCGAAGGCGGGGGCTTCAACCCCCTCGACCTCAGTCACGGTGGCGGCCTGTTCTGGACCGTCGTCATCTTCCTCGTGGCCCTCGTGCCGATCTGGAAGATGGTGATGGGCCCGATCACGCGCGCTCTGGCAGCTCGCGACGATCAGGCCGCGGCTGCGATCGCGTCGGCCGAGAAGGCCAGCCGCGACGCCGAGAGTGCGCGCGCGGCCGTCGAATCGAAGCTCAAGGAAGCGCAACTCGAAGCCGCGAAGCTCGTCGATGCGGCGCGTGCGCGCGCCGAAGTCGTCGAGCGCCAGATCAAGGACGACGCCTCCAAGGCGGCGAACCAGATGCTGGAGCGGGCCAAGAGCGAGATTCGCAACGAAGAGGCCAAGGCCCTGTCCGCCATCCGCCGCGAAGTCGTCGACGTGTCGATGAGCGCGGCCGGCCAGGTCCTGAAGCGCAAGGTCGACGGTGCGGACGACAAGCGCCTCGTCGAAGAACTCGTCGCCGCCTCGGCGAAGGGATCGGCCACGTGATCATCGACCCGGTGACTCAACGCTACGCGGACGCGCTCTGGTCGCTCGCGAAGGAGAAGGGCGAACTGCTCGCCGTGATCTCCGACGTGAAGCGACTCGCGACGATCGTCGCGATGGGCACCACGCGCGACGCGATCACGAATCCGCGCCGCGATCGCGAGGAACGCCGCAAGGTGGTCCTCTCGAGCATCGGCAACCTGCAGCCCTTGTTGATGAACCTGGTCGCGCTCTTGTTCGACAAGAACCGCGAAGAGGTGTTGCTGGGGCTCGCCGACGCGTTCCACAAGCTCGAGCTCGAAGCCGCCGGACAGATCGAAGGCGTCGTCGAGAGCGCGCGGCCGCTGGCTGCCGCGGAGATGAACCACCTCGCGACTTCGCTGGGCGTGCATTTCGGGAAGACCCTGAAGCTCGAGAACAAGCTCGTTCCCGAGCTGGTCGGCGGCGCGCGCGTCATCGCCGGCAACCGGATGATCGATTACTCCGTGCAGGGCCGCCTCGACGCTCTGCGCCGCAAGATGATGGATGCTCCGCTCGGCGCGGCGCGTACCGCGCCCTGAACCAGACCCGCAAAGATTCGAACGAGAAGAACCACCATGGACCTTAGACCCGCAGAAGTGACTTCCATCCTGAAGAAGGAGATCGAGTCGTACAAGGGCGAGACGAACCTGCAGAGCGTCGGCACCGTGCTCAGCGTCGGCGACGGCGTCGCGCGCGTGTACGGCCTCGACGCCTGCATGATGAACGAGCTGCTCGAGTTCCCGAACGGGGTGCGCGGCGTCGCGCTGAACCTCGAAGAGGACAACGTCGGCTGCGTGCTCCTCGGCGACGCGACCAAGGTCAAGGAGGGCGACACCGTGCGCTCGTCCGGCCGCGTCATCTCGGTGCCGACCGGCGATCGCTTGCTGGGCCGCGTCGTGAACGCGCTCGGCGATCCGATCGACGGCAAGGGCCCGCTCGGCACCGCCGAGTCCGACTTGCGCCCGATCGAACAACCGGCGCCGTCGGTCGTCGAGCGCGAGCCGGTCAAGGAACCGCTGCAGACCGGCATCAAGGCCATCGACGCGATGATCCCGATCGGCCGCGGACAGCGCGAGCTGATCATCGGCGACCGCCAGACGGGCAAGTCGGCCTTGTGCATCGACACGATGATCAACCAGAAGACGACCGGCGGCGGGGATCCCAAGAACCCCGAGCAGGTCATCTGCATCTACGTCGCCATGGGCCAGAAGCAGTCGACGATCGTCGACGTGCAGCGCCGCCTCGAAGCCTCGGGCGCGATGCCGTACACGATCATCGTCGGCGCGTCGGCCAACGACGAGGCCTCGATGCAGTACCTCGCCGCGTACACCGGCGTCACGATGGGCGAGCGCTTCCGCGACGAAGGCCGCCACGTCGTCATCTTCTACGACGACTTGTACAAGCAGGCGCTCGCGTATCGCCAGGTCATGTTGCTCCTGCGCCGCCCGCCGGGCCGCGAGGCCTTCCCGGGTGACGTGTTCAACCTGCACAGCCGCCTGCTCGAGCGCGCCGCGAAGATCAACCGCGACGCGCCCAAGATCAACCCGCGCTTCAAGAAGGGCGGCGGTTCCATCACGGCGCTGCCGATCGTCGAGACGCAGGAAGGCGACGTCGCCGCGTACATCCCGACCAACGTGATCTCGATCACCGACGGTCAGATCTTCCTCGAGAACGCGCTGTTCAACGCCGGTGTGAAGCCTGCCGTGAACGCCGGTATCTCGGTGTCGCGCGTCGGTGGCGCGGCGCAGATCCCGGCCATGAAGAAGATCGCCGGTGGTTTGCGTCTCTCGCTCGCGTCCTACCGCGCGTTGGCCGCGTTCGCGCAGTTCGGTTCCGACCTCGACAAGGCCACGCAACAGGAACTGACGCGCGGCGAGAAGCTGGTCGAGATCCTGAAGCAGGCGCAGTACCAGCCGCAGCCGGTCGAGCAGCAGATCACGATCATCTACGCCGGCACGAGCGGGGGACTCGACGACGTCCCGACACGTCAGGTGCAGGAGTTCGAGAAGCAGTTCCACCAGTTGATGGCGGACTCGCACAAGGACGTGCTGGCCGAGATCCGCACCACGAAGGCCGTCTCCGACGCCGCGCGCGCGAAGCTCGACGCGGCGATCAAGACCGTCAAGTCGCAGATGCAGATCGGCGCGAAGAAGTAGGTTCACGATGGCCTCGATCCGCGATCTCCGCAACCGCATCAAGTCGGTCGGCAACATCCGCCAGATCACGCGCGCCATGGAAATGGTCGCGACGACGAAGCTGCGTCGCTTCCAGGAGAAGGCCGTCGCGTCGCGGCCTTACAGCCAGGAGATCACCGGCCTCGTGTCGCGCCTCGCGGCGCTGCTCGGCGACGACGTCTCCGAGCGGCCGCTGTTCGCGGAGGGTGCGGGCCAGAAGGTGGCGATCCTGTTCGTGACGAGCGACCGTGGTCTGTGCGGCGCCTACAACTCGAACCTGTTCCGCAAGGCCGAGCTGTGGCTGGCGGCGAATCCCAAGGTCGACGTCGATTGGTACGTGTACGGTCGCAAGGGCTACTCGTACATGACGCGCCGCGGGCGCCAC
Organism: Planctomycetota bacterium; assembly: GCA_016795245.1. GTDB lineage: Bacteria > Planctomycetota > UBA1135 > UBA1135 > JAEUIA01. The sequence goes on from JAEUIA010000017.1 coordinate 40,593, forward strand.
GTCGAACGCTTCCTGGTCGAGCCCAGCCTGGAACAGACCGACTACCGCTCGGCCGCGCGCACGTCGAAGGCGCTGGTCGATGGCTTCCTGGCCGGCAAGTACAGCCGCGTGCTGGTCATGTACACCGCGTTCGAGACGATGGTGCGCTACGTGCCGACCGAGTTTCAGTTTCTGCCGATCCAAGAGGTCAAGGCCGCGACGGACACGCAGAAGACCTCAGGCGACGTGATCCTCGAGCCGGACGCCGCCGTGATCTTCGACAGCCTCGTGCCGCGCTACCTCGAGACGCGCATCTACAACGCCTTGCTCGAATCGCTGACCTCGGAATACGCCAGCCGGCGCGTCTCGATGAAGAACGCGACCGACGCCGCCAAGACGATGGGGAACGGCCTGAAGAAGGTCTACAACCGCAAACGCCAAGAGAACATCACCAAGGAATTGCTCGACATCGTGGGTGGTGTCGAAGCGCTCAAGTAAGCGCGAGAACGGGACTGAACCATGACGACCACACTCTCCAAATCCACGACCGGCACCATCGCCCAGATCTTCGGCCCGGTGGTCGACGTGCGCTTCCCTTCGGGATCGCTGCCGCCGATCTACACGGCGCTGACGGTCAAGGACCAGAAGGCGAACATCGACATCGTGCTCGAGATCAGCCAGCACCTCGGCAACGACGTCGCGCGCTGCGTCGCGATGGCGTCGACCGACGGTTGCCGCCGCGGCATGACGGTCGTGAACACCGGCGCGCCGATCAGCGTGCCGGTCGGTGAGCGCACCAAGGGGCGACTCTTCAACCTGCTCGGCTCGCCGCTCGATTCGCTGACGAAGGGCGAGCTCGCCGCGGGCGAGACCTGGCCGATCCACCGTCCGGCACCTGCGTTCGATCAGCAAGAGGCGATCGCCGACGTGTTCGAGACGGGCTTGAAGGTCGTCGACCTGCTGTGCCCCTTCGCGAAGGGCGGCAAGATCGGCCTCTTCGGCGGCGCCGGCGTCGGCAAGACGGTTCTGATCCAAGAGCTGATCCGCATCACGGCCGTCGAAAAGGGCGGTTTCTCCGTGTTCTGCGGCGTCGGCGAGCGCACGCGCGAGGGAAACGACCTGTGGCTCGAGATGTCGGAGGCGCAGTACAAGACGCCGGACGGCAAGACGCAGTCGGTCATCGACAACGCCGTTTTGGTCTTCGGTCAGATGAACGAGCCGCCGGGCGCGCGTCTGCGCGTCGCGCTGTCCGGTCTGACGATGGCCGAGTACTTCCGCGACGTGAAGGGCCAGGACGTGTTGCTCTTCGTCGACAACATCTTCCGCTTCGTGCAAGCCGGTTCGGAAGTGTCGGCGCTCTTGGGCCGCATGCCGAGCGCCGTCGGTTACCAGCCGACGATGGCGAGCGAGATGGGTGCCTTGCAAGAGCGCATCACCTCGACGAAGAAGGGTTCGGTCACGTCGATGCAAGCCGTGTACGTGCCGGCCGACGACATCACCGACCCCGCACCGGTCGCGACCTTCGCGCACTTGGACTCGACGATCATCCTGGATCGCGCGATCGCTGAGCTCGGCATCTATCCGGCCGTCGACCCGTTGAAATCGACGTCGCGGATGCTCGATCCGCAGGTCGTCGGTGAAGAACACTACTTCGTCGCGCGCGAAGTGCAGCGCATCCTGCAGCGCTACGCCGACTTGAAGGACATCATCGCCATCCTCGGCATCGAGGAATTGCCCGAAGAAGACAAGCGCACGGTCGCGCGCGCGCGCCGCATCCAGCGCTTCCTGTCGCAGCCCTTCTTCGTCGCCGAGCAGTTCACCGGCACGCCCGGTGTGTTCGTTCCGCGCTCGGAGACGGTGCGCGGGTTCAAGGAGATCATCGAAGGCAAGCACGACGATCTCCCCGAAGGTGCGTTCATGTACCAGGGCGGCATCGACAAGGTCGTCGAGCGTGCCAAGAAGATGCAAGGCTGATCGACGCCATGGCGACGCTCACTCTGCGAGTCATCACGCCCGACAAGATCGCACTCGACGCGTCCGTCGCGTCGGTCGTGATCCCCGGCGCCGACGGCCAGATCGGGATCCTGCCGCGTCACGCGCCGATGATCTCGGCCTTGAACGCCGGCCTCCTGCGCTACACGGTCGACGGGAGGAAGAGCGTGCTCTTCGTGACCGGCGGCTTCGCCGAAGTGCGCGGTGAAACCGTGCGCGTCGTGACCGAAGCGGGCGAGAAGCCCGAGGAGATCGACGAAGCGCGCGCCAAGGAAGCCGAGAAGCGCGCCCGCGCACGCATCGCCGCCGGCAAGACGGCCGAGGGCGATCCGGTCGACTTGTTGCGCGCGGAAGCCGCCTTGCGGCGCGCTTTGCTGCGCTTGTCCGCGCGCGAGTCGCGCTGAGCGCATGCGGTCGGAGACCGTGCTCCACCTTGTCCCGCCGCCCGGAACGGCGCGTGCGCGGGTGTGAAAAAAGTGCTCAGGCACCGTACTCACGCGCAGCGTGCTTGCCCTCGACCCGGGAATTAGACGAAGGTGAGTAGGCGCGGATTCGCGCCGACATCGAAAGCGACGCTCCCTCCATGACCATGACCGCCCACCAACCCAAGCTCGATTGGCGCCGCACCCACACCTGCGGCCAACTCCGCAAATCCGACGTCGGATCCAGCGTCACGCTGAACGGCTGGGTGCACGCGCGGCGTGACCACGGCGGGATCTACTTCGTCGACTTGCGCGACCGCTACGGCCTGACGCAGGTCGTGCTCGGCGCCGAGCACAAGGACGCGGTCAAGCTCGGGCCGGAGTTCACGATCTCGGTGCACGGCAAGGTCGTCGCTCGCGACGCGGCCAACATCAACAAGGAGCGTCCGACGGGCGAGGTCGAGGTGATCGTCGACCGGCTCGAGATCCTCTCGCGCTCCAAGGTCCCGCCGTTCCAGATCGACACGGACGAAGAGGTCGCGCTCGAGACGCGCTTGACCTACCGCTACCTCGACTTGCGTCGGCCGAACGTCCAGAAGAATCTGGTGCACCGCTCGCGCTTCATCAACGCGATGCGCCGCGCGTTCGAGGCGCAGAACTTCGTCGAGGTCGAGACGCCGATCTTGACCAAGGCGACGCCTGAAGGCGCGCGCGATTACCTCGTGCCGAGCCGCGTGCATCCGGGCGAGTTCTACGCGTTGCCGCAGTCGCCGCAGATCTTCAAGCAGCTCTTGATGGTGTCGGGGCTGGATCGCTACTTCCAGGTCGCGCGCTGTTTCCGCGACGAGGATTTGCGTGCGGATCGACAACCCGAGTTCACGCAGCTCGACATGGAGATGTCGTTCGTCGAGGAAGACGACATCTTCAAGACCTGGGAACAGGTGCTGAAAGCCACGTTCAAGGACGCGATGAACGTCGACATCCAGACGCCGTTCCCGCGCATGAGCTGGATCGACGCGATGGAACGCTTCGGCGTCGACAAGCCCGACGTGCGCTTCGGACTCGAACTGTCCGAAGCCGGCGAGTGGGCCGCGACGTGCGAATTCATGGTGTTCAAGGAAGCGATCGCGAAGGGCGGACGCGTCAAGGCGCTGGTCGTGCCGGCCAAGCTGGAGCTCTCGCGCAAGGACGTCGAGGACACGCTGACCTGCATCGCCAAAGCCGCAGGCGCCGGTGGCCTCGCGTGGTGGAAGGCCGGCAAAGAAGGCGGCGTCGGTCCGCTGGCGCGCTTCTGCAAGGGCGAAGCGGCGGCGAGCTTGATGAAGGCGATCGGCGCGAGCGAAGGGGACATGTGCCTCTTCGCCGCCGGCCCGCGCAATCAAGTCTGGCGCGTCCTGGGCGACATCCGCACGCACCTCGGCAAGCGCTTCGCGCTCGCGCAGCAAGGCACGTGGAAGTTCACCTGGGTCACCGAGTTCCCGATGTTCGAGTGGGACGCCGATTCCAAGCGCTGGTTCTCGGCGCACCACCCCTTCACGGCCCCGCGCGACTGGGACCTGGGCGGCGCCGACGTCGGGCCGCAGGACCCCAAGCTGGGCGAGCTCTTCTCGCGCGCCTACGACCTCGTCATGAACGGCTGGGAACTGGGCTCGGGCTCGGTCCGGATCCACAAGACCGACGTCCAGCAGCGCATCTTCGACATCCTCGGGATCGGCGCGGAGGAGCAGCAGCGCAAGTTCGGGTTCCTTTTGGAGGCCCTGTCCTTCGGAGCGCCCCCGCACGCCGGATTTGCCATCGGGCTCGACCGTTTGACGGCCCTTTCGCTCGGGATGGACAATATCCGCGACGTCGTGGCCTTCCCGAAGACCACTTCCGCCGCCGATCTGATGTGCGGCGCCCCCTCGATCGTGGCGCCCGAGCAGCTCACCGAAGTCCACATCAAGACCGCGGTTCCGCCCGCGAAAGCATGACGAGTTCCGGGCACCCGCTAGCGGCCTCGCCCGGGTCCGTCTATTCTCCAGGGAACGCCCGACAGGCAGCGGGCGCTTCGTTCCCCATTTCCGTTCCCGTTTCGCTAGGAGTTCAGTGACCGCAACCGATTTCCGCATCAATCGTCAGATTCGCATCAACGAGGTCCGCCTCATCGATGAAAAGGGTGAGCAGGTCGGCGTCGTCCCGACGGCCGATGCGCTCCGCCGCGCCGAAGAGGCCGGCCTCGACCTGGTCGAAGTGTCCCCGACGGCGCGTCCGCCGGTGTGTCGCATCCTCGACTACGGCAAGTTCAAGTACGCGCAGAAGAAGAAGGAGCGCGGCGCGACGACCAAGACGTCGATGCTGAAGGAATTGCGGGTGCGCCCCGCGATCGACAAGCACGACTTGGAGTACCGGCTCAAGCAGGGGCGCGGATTCCTCGAGGACGGTCACAAGGTCCAGGTCGTGTGCATCTTCCGCGGGCGCCAGATGGCGCACCCCGAGCACGGGTATCAGGTCATGAAGTCGGTCGCCGAAAATCTGGCGGACGTCAGCAAGGTCGAGATGATGCCCAAGCTGATGGGGCGGCGGATGACGATGTTGTTGTCGCACAAGTAGAGCGGTCGACAGTTGTTGTGCACTTCGCGGCCCGCGAGGCGGATGTAGAGCGCGCGGGCAGGAGCAGAGCAACGGCATTCGACGCGTGCTTCGCTGCGCGCATCCCGGGGGTGCGTGGCGCGGAATACCGCACCACGCATCCCCGGGATTCAGTCAAGAGAAGAAGTGGCCGCGTGTTTCCGTCTCACTTGTCGACTCGTGCACAGGCAGCGCACTAGAAGCCCCGCCCCCGCAACGCTTCGATCCCGACACCGAACGCTCCCTACGTTTCCCCACCCCATTGTTGACCTCGGCGTGCGCGCTTTGCGCAGTGGCGCTCGTCCGAGTTTGACCGTACCGAGCCAGGCTCGTGTGGTGCATCTTCGCCGGCGTA
>JAEUIA010000028.1 GCA_016795245.1 Planctomycetota bacterium
TCCGGCCAGTCCGGGCCGCGGCCGCTTCCCGTGTCCCCCGAGGTCCCCCGGCTCCTGGGGTCAACCCCCGCCGGGCGCCCGTGTTTTCGGCGCCCGCGTACCCACGCGGCCGCCTGCCCACCACATGAGCCTGGCTCCGTACGGTCAAACTCGACCGGCAGGCATCCCGAACTGACCGGAACGGCGGAGGCGACACGCAACCCGATGCGACTCAGCCCTGCGTCAGGATCTCGGGTCCGTCGGGGCCCAGATAGATCGAGTGCTCGTACTGCGCGACCATCACGCCTTCGTCTTCGACGAGCGGCGGATAGCGCACGAGAGAGCCTTGGCGTGCGAGCTTCGTCAGCGTGTCTTCGACGGCATCGCGATCGAGGTGATTGAAGTAGCGGCGCGCGATCGGAAGTCCGCGCCAGGACTCGATCGCTTTGAGCACGTCTTTGTCCAAACCCTTGGCCTTCATCGGCGGACGCACGAGCATGAACACCTCGGCCTTGCCGGCTTCGCGGATGTACCCGCGGCCCGTGCTCGCGAACGGCTCGATCGCGAACACCATGCCGGTCTTGAAAGTGCCGGCGCCGCGCTCGGCGTAGTTCGGGATCTGTGGAGCGGTGTGCACCTTCCAGCGCGCGAGTCCGTGCCCCGTGAGATTGCGCACGGGCTGGTAGCCCGCGGCCATGATCGTGCGCTCGATCGCGCCGCCTACGTCGCCGACCTGCACTCCGTCACCGAGCGTCGCGATCGCAGCCGCCAGCGCATTCCGCGACGACTCGATCAGCGGCGTCCAGCGCTTGTCCTGTGAAAGATCGACCGTCGCCGCCGTGTCGGCGATGTAGCCGTCGACGTGCACGCCGATGTCGACCTTGACGCAGTCGTTCTCGGCGTAGCACTGGTCGTCTTCCGGGCTGGAGCAGTAGTGCGCGGCCACGAAATTGCGGCTCGATTGCGCCGGAAAACCCGGCGCTGCGCCGCGCTCGCGGATCGTGTCTTCGACGGTTTCGAGGATATGGCGAATCGAGACGCCGGGCCGGATGTTCTCCTTGGCCCACTCGCGACATTCGGCAGCGATGCGGCCGGCCTTGCGAAAAGATTCGAGTGCGTGAGTATCCACGCTGCGGAGCATACCAGAGCGCCCCGTCATTCCAGATTTCATGTGTTCACGACGATAGTCCAGGCGGCATCCTCTAGCCCGACCATGTATCGATTCGGACTCATCTGTCTCCTGGCACTGGCGGCGTGCCGCACGACGACGACTTCCTCGCCGCCGAACATGGATGCCGCGGTGGTGACCCACGCAACGCCTGTGTTCGCTTGGAAACTCGTGGACGGCGGCCGCACACTCGGATTCGTCGTGCGCTACGCCACCGGTGAGCCGCGTTCGCAGACCTGGTACTCCGTGCGCAACGAACACAACCAGGAACTCGGTCTGGTCGATGCCGACGGCCGCGCCTGGCGCTATCGCGCACACCAACGCGATCCCGAGTGGCTGGGATCGGGCACGGTCGCGCAGGGCGCGGGTCGCATCCTGGCCGCGTCCGCCTTCGCCGAGATGATCGCGACCGACGTCGCGCGCTTGAGCGAAAACGGCGCAAATTTGCAGGCGAAGTAGAAGAACTTGCCGGGGCCCGAACCCCCGTCTCGATTCCAAGACGGCCCTGTTCGCGCACTGAAGCTCCGCGACCCACCGCCCGAAACTAGGAGGCAGCGTCGCGCGGTCCTTCCGAGCACATGGGCTCAATCCGCGCGCGGCGGCGACTCGAAAACAATCCCAGCGGCGCTGCTGCGCGGCCCTCTCTCCCCCCTGTCTCCCAACGAGCCCCCATCATGATCAAACTGGAAGCGGGTAAGCGCATCGGCTCCTACCGCGTCGTCGAGTTCCTCGCGCGCGGCGGCTTTGCCCTCGTCTACCTGGCCGAAGATTCGGAAGGTCGCAAGGTTGCGTTGAAGATCGGTGACGTCGCCGGCGGCGGCCGTTACGTGACGCGCTTCCTTGAGATCACGAGCCAGCGTCGCCCCGAAGGCATCAGCCCGGACGAGACGCCCGCCGAAGCCATCTTCTTCCGCCAGGACGGCGTGCGCGTCGACTTCCTCGACGTCCACGAGATCGACGACTGCCTGCGCTCCGAGGCCGAGGTGCTCGAGAACGTCAAGAGCCCGAACGTCGTCAGCCTGCGCGAGTGCTTCATGCACGAAGGTCGCCCGGTGCTCGCGATGGAGTACGCGCGCGGCAAGACCCTGCGCGAGAAGATCCGCGCGCTCGAAGGCATCCGTCTCAACTGGTTCCTCACGATCGTACGCACGCTGATGAAGCTCGAGCGTTCGGGCCAGCTCGCCTACCACGGCGACTTGAAGCCCGAGAACATCCTCATCAAGCCTTCGGGGTCGGTGATGATGTTCGATCCGGCTCTGCGCATGGACGATCGCGGCGTGATCACGACGACGCCGCACTACAACCCGCTGCTCTTGCGCAACAGCAAGGCCGACGTCATGGGCATCGGCGTCATGCTGTACGAGATCTTGACGGGCGTTCTGCCGTTCGACGAAGTGCCGTGGCAATACGCCGGCCGCGAACTGGGCGGGGAAGTCGAGCGCATGTCGCTCAGCTACTTCCTCAGCTATCCGCCGCCGAAGGATCTGAACCCGAACACGCCCGAGTCGCTGGCGCGCATCGTCTACCGTTGCTTGACGGTGAACGAGTACGGCCTGCCCGAGCTCGAAAAAGACCTCGTCGACTTCCTGCGCAAGGAGTGACGCGAGCGGCCGGCGCGGCGCGACTACCTGCGTTCCGGCGCGGGCGGCGCTCCGCGGCGCGGCCTGCGATTGGTCGGGGAGGCACCGGGCTCTTCGCGGTCCCAGGCCGGAGGCTTGAGCAACTCGGGATCGAGCTTGTCGAGCGCCGTTTGAATTTCAGCGAGCATGTCGTCGCGCTTCGTCGTCACGAAACGTGCGCGCAGCAGCTTGGCCGTGTCGACGGGCGTGAGGTTGAGGCCGTCCGGGCTCGCAGCCGCTTCGGGTTTGCGCGCGAACGACGCCAGTATGAGGTCCAGCGCCTCGCGGTCATCACCACGCTCGAACGCCAGCCGCGCCCGCGCCGCCAGCGCCAGGGCGATGAAGTGATCCGCCGTCGGTTTGTTGGCAGCGTCGCGCGCGATCCACTTGCCGTAGTGTGCAATGCCGCGCTCGTAGGACTCCAGCGCCTGCTCGGGGTTCTTTGCGCGCCGTTTGAACTCCGCCGCGACGAGCGACGCATACCCGGCGAAGGCTTCGAGGTTCGGCGAAGCGTTCGGCTCGGACAGCATCGCGCCGTAGACGAGTTCCAGGCCGTCGACGCCTCGTTCGTCGAGAATGCGCGTACGCATGCGGTCGTGCAGGATCCATGAATCCTTGAAACGCGCGAGCCCGTCGTCGAGCACTCGTGCCGCTTCGCCGCGCGCCTGCAGCGATTTCAAGAAGTCGTAGTGCATCACGATCTGCTGATCGGTTCCGAACGGATGCTGTGCCAGCACCGAATAGGCGGCGTTCACATCCGTGAGCCACTCGGGCGGCCACGCTTCCTTGGCGCGCGCGGCTTTCGCGATCGCCTGTTGGCGCGACTGCGCGAACAAAGCCAGGACCGAGGCCGAGATCACGCTCTGCGCGTCGGACGGCATCTCCTTGACCGCGGCGGCGGCGCGCGCGAAGGCTTCTTCGGTACGGCCGAGGTTGTAGGTCGCGATGGCGACAGCTGCGTTTGTGCGCCAGCCGGTGACACCAAACTTCTCCGCCTGCAGCGCGGAGTACTCCGCGTCCTCGAACATGACGCGCGCGAAACGGCGCTCGGTCTTGGGGTCAGAGGCGACCGCCAGCACGGATTCGGCGTAGTCGAGCCGCGCGATCGCGTCTTCAGGCCGCGCCTCGAAGGCCTGCGCACGCTTTTCGAGGCGTGTTTCGAGCACCGAGCGCGCGGCGGGCGGCTCGTACGAGGCACCGCCTAGAGCCTTGGACCAGGCGTCGACGTCGACCGCCGCGGACCTCTCTTTCAAGCCCTGGTAGACGGTCGCCAGCGTGCGCGCGCGAGCGGAGGTTTCACCGATGCGCTTCAACGCCGCGACGAGCGCGTCGCGTTCCTCGGCCGGCATCGGAGCGCGCAATGCCTCCAGGATCAGGTCGATCGAAGCCTCGGAGGCGCCGCGTGCAAGCGTCTCACGCGCCAGCTTCTTCAAGTCTTCATCCAAGCCGAAGATCGAGAGGCGCAAGAGATCGACGGGCGCTCCACCGCCGCGCGCCGCCGCGACGAGCAGGGAGCGGCGTGTCTCGTGATCGCCTTTGACGTAGGCGTCTTCGACCGCCGCGCGATCTTCGGCTGCCGGGCTGTTGACGCGCTCCTCGATGCGGCGGTCGCTGCGCACGATCCGCACCGGCTCGATGTTGCGCGTGACGATGCCCTCCTTCAAGTTGTTGAAAATCGTGTCGGTGTCCCACGCATAAAAGACGTCGTACATCTCCGCGTTGGCCTTCTCGATCTCGATCGCGATGTGCCGCGGAGCGATGCGCCGGCCGTCGAAGAATTTCTCGAACAGCCCGGGTTCGATCGCGATGTGCTCGCCGCAGGTCACGGTCCCGAAGCGCGGGCAGGTGATGCGCCGGCCGTCGTCGTCGTAGTCACGCGGAGTGTGGCGGTAGACCGAAGCGATGACGGGAATGTACGCCTCGTACAGCTTGATGATCGCCGGGTCGCGGTAGCGAATGCCTGCGTAGTGCTCGCTCGCGATCTCACCGTCCATGTTGACGCAGATCAGGATCGCCTTCTTCGTCTCGAGCGCGACCGCCAGAGCGTCCTCGAACGTGCGCTCCCAGGGAATCGTGCACGGCTTCTTCCAATCCTCTTCGGTAGGCGCCGGCCACATCTGCTCGCGCGAAACGCCCTGCGGCAGCCCACCCGAATTCGGCGCCGTTCCTTGGGCACGGGCGGAAGGGATGAGTGCGACGACTAGCGCCGACAGCGTGTATGCGATTCGAAGATTCATGGGAGACCTCTGCTATCACGTTATCCGCCCCGAGCCCCGGTGACGAGCGCAGCGCGGTCCTGTCGGCGAGAACCGCTCTGCGCGTCACCAGACAGGTCGGGTTTGCTCGTTGCGTAGCCGACCAGACGCGCAGGGTCACGTGGATCGTGAGCGGTGAGCGCCTCCGCGAGTTTGGGCGTTTCGCCCGCTGCAGTACGACGCTGCACGGTTGCAAGACAGCGCGGTCCGCTGCATCCTGGTGTGCTCACGCTCCGACATGCGCGCCAACCACCAACTCACGAGACTTGCGCGCGCCTGCACGGCGCTGGCGTTGATCGCACTGATCACGGGCTGTAGCGGCGACGAGCCGACGCAGCAGTCCCCCGGGCCCGCTGCGCTCCCCGCGGATGTGCGCGTGCCCGATCCGGCTTCGCGCTGGACGGACATGACGCGCGTCGAGGACTGGACCGAGGCCGTCGCGAACTCGTGGTTCGGATTCTCGGACAAGTTGCGGCGCCGCGACTTCGAGGCCGCGCGTTCGTGGCTGGCGGACGATTTCGCAGGCAAGGCCTGGGATCGCTTGAAGGTCTCGAAGACGGAGGAATTGCCGCTCGCCGTGCACAGGACGACCTACGACGCGGCGAGCGCGCGCATCGTCGGCGGCGGTGAGTTCATCGCGGGTCTCGCGTCTCACATCGGCGATTGGCAGCGCGTCGAGCTCGTGCTGTGGAAAGTCAAAGGCGCTGAATTCGAGCGCGTCGTGCCGCTGACGGGCAAGATTCGCTTCAAGGTCACGATCCTCGGCACGGGCGCACGCGGCGAGGCGCTGTCGCTCACGGCCTGGGCCGACGCGCGCGTCGTGCTCCGCGACCATCAGTGGCGCATGGACCGCTTCGACTTGTCTTCGTTCACGCGGACGGAGCGCGCGAGCTACATGTTCAGCGACGTCAGCGTGCCGGCCGGCGTGGCCTTCACCTCGCCTCGCTTCGCCGAAGACAAGCAGGCAAGCTTCCACTGGAGCGGAGCCGCTGCGGGCGACGTGAATGCAGACGGACGGATCGACATCTTCGTGCCGAGCCGGCCGCGCAACTTCCTGTACGTCGCGGACCCGCAAGGCGGATACGTCGATCGCGCCGAGGAATTCGGCGTGGCCGAGCGCGGCGGCGCTACCAGTGCCGTGTTTTTCGATTACGACAACGACGGCGACCAGGACCTCGCCGTCGCGGACGTGGGTTGGGTCGAGAAGGACGGTTCGATCGGCGGTAATCGCCTGCGGTTGTTCGTGAACGAAGACAACAAGCGCTTCGTCGAGCGTGGCGTTGAGGCCGGATTCAGCGCGGTTTGTCACGCGCTGGGACTGTGCGTGCTGGACTACGACGGCGACGGATTCCTCGACGTGTTCGTCGCGAACTACGGGCGCATCGAAGCGGAGCCCAATGATTCGTGGACGGATTCCCACAACGGTTCGCCGGACATCTTGCTGCGCAACATCGGCGGTCAAACCTTCCAGGACGTGACCAAGGCTGTCGGCATCGTCGAGACGCGCTGGAGCTATGCAGCCGCCGCTGCGGACTTCGACCTCGATGGTGACATGGACATCGTGGTCGCGAACGACTACGGCAAGAAGGCTTTCTGGCGCAACGAAGGCGGCAAATTCACGGACGTCGCCAAGGAAATCGGCGTCGAGGACCTGGGCAACGGGATGGGCGTCACCTGGGGCGATCTGGACGGCGACGGATTCCTGGATCTGTACGCGGTCAACATGTCGTCGACCGCCGGCAATCGCATCCTCGGCCGTCTGGCGGGCGACGAAACACAGCGCGCGTCTCTGTTGAAGATGGCGTCGGGCAACTCGATCTTCTTGTCGCGCCTCGTGAACGGAAACCGGGTGTTCGAGCAGCTGCCGGCTGCCAAGGGCGGCATCGACGGGAACTGGGCCTGGAGTGCCGCGCTCGCCGACTACGACCTCGACGGCAAGCTCGACGTGTTCTGCACGAACGGATTCATCACGGGCGAAGATCCCGCGGACACATGAAGCGCCTACTGGCGCCACGTGGTGGCGTCTTCCATGGACGCAGGCAAAGTGCCTGAAATCGTGACGCCTAGCCGGCCGAACGACGGAGCCTACGTCGAGACGACGCGCTCGATGGTGTTCCGGCGCAACATGTCGTTCAGCGGTTACGAGCGCGACAAGCTCTGGATCAACACAGGCGCGAACGGTTTCGCCGATCTGTCGGATTTCTCGGGCGCGGACTCGCCCAATGACGGCCGCGGCGCGTTGGCCGCGGATTTCGACGACGACGGCGACGTCGATCTGTTCGTGCACAACATCCAGCGCGAGCGGCACATGCTGTACCGCAACGACTTGCACGCGCCCGGCTCGACCGCTGCGCACTTCGTGAAGGTGCGTCTGCGCGCGGTGAAATCACAACACGAAGCCATCGGGGCGGTGGTCGTTTCCAAATCCGCTGCGGGGACGACGGCGCAAGTGATCGCGCGCGGGTCCGGCTTCGCGTCGTGCCAGCCGCCCGAGCTCGTGTTCGGGCTGGGCGCCGCGACGTCGACCGAGATCGAAGTGATCTGGCCCGGCGCGCTGCGTGAGTCCTTCGGAACCATCGCAGCGGGCTCGCGCGTGCTGCTCGTCCAAGGAGCGCAGAAGCCTGAGAAATTCGCGGCTGTCCCCCATCCGCTGCCCGATCCGCTGCCGCAGGGCCTGAAGCTCCGCCCCGGGGACACGATGCCCAACGTGCGGCTCGTCGATCGCTCCGGCAAGGAATCGATCGTCGACGTGCGCGCACTCGCCGGCGGTAAGACGTTGCACGTGAATCTGTGGGCGACCTGGTGCGCCGCCTGCATCGGCGAGATCCCCGCGCTGCAGAAGCTCGCCGAAACCGACGGACAACGCGTCGTTGCGATCGGGCTCGATGCTCCGGACCGACGCGAACACGCCGACAAGGTGCTGCGTGAGCGCGGCGGCCGCTTCGAGGCGTTCTACCTCCCGCCGGGCGACGAGGAGACCACTCCGGATCTCTCGCGCATCGTCGACTTCGATCGACTGCCGCTGCCGACGACGCTGGTCATCGGCCCGGATGGCCGTCTCGTCTCGGTCGTGCGCGGACCTGTGCGCGCGCAGTGACGGCGCCGCTCAGTTGAAGTCGTACACGTACGACAGGCGCAGCTTGTTCAGGATCGCGTAGGGCAGCTTCGTGAGGAGCTTCAAGTCCTCGTCGCCCTTGTCCTGGAACCCACGCACGACCGGGTTGCGCATGATGAAGAAGCGGCGCGCGGTACGGTCTTCGGCTTCGTACGAACCTGGGCGCACTTCCCCGCCGAGTTCGACGTTCAACGAGCCGGTGTAGAACACGCGGACGCGGTGCAGCGACTGATTCTTGGCCAGATCGCGCTGGCCCGGGTCGCCGCCGGAGTCGAGGAATTCGTGGGCCAGCAAGATCTCGTCGACGTTGACGTGCAGGAGCGGCGTCTGGATCCGCTCGCACGAGTTCAAGTCGATGAGCGTCGCGTCTCGCACTTTGAGGAAGTACCGACGCGTCTCGTCGAGCACCTGCGAGAGGCGCGTGTACTTGTTCTCGATGTTGCCTTTGATCAGGAACGAGTCCGTCAAAAGCATATCGGAGACGATCGTCAGCATCGCTGGTCCTTGGTCAGTCTTGTTCGAGCAGGGGACGCACGGCCCCCACCAGATAGAAGGAGCCGATCACCAAGATCCAACCGTCGGCCCGCGCGAGCTGGATTGCCTGGGCGAGAGCGATCTGTGGATCCGCCGCTGTTTCGGCTGCGAACCCCGCGTGATGCGCTTCTCGCTCCAAGGTTTCCAAGGCCCGCAACGGCCCGGAGGCCACCGTGGTGCAGACGAGCCTATCGACACGGCCATGAAGGGTCTTGAGGATGGCGGCGGCATCTTTGTCGCGCCCCAGCGCCAGGATGACGACGGGCGGTCCAATCAGGTGCCGTTCATGGGAAAGTTCTTCCAAGACGCACGCGACGCTCGATGCGACATGCGCGACGTCGAGCACGACGGGCTTCCCGCCGGCGCGACGCATTTCGAGCCGGCCGGGGAGGCGCGCCTGGTCCAACACGCGGTCGTTCAGCGTGTCGGCGGTGACGACGCGGCCGTCGCGGCCTGTCACTCCGCGGTGCCCAAGCTCTTGAAGGACGAGCCGTGCGATGTCGGCGTTGCGCTCGCGCATCGTGCGCGAGACGTGCGTCGGTCGCAGGATCGGCACGCCGAGTTCGTAGGCGATTCCCTCGAGCACCGACCCCGCATCATCGGCTGCTCCGCGCGTCGGATCGGGCCACGCGGCGGTGACCAGCGTCGAACCGCGTTTCACGATGCCACCCTTTTCGCGGGCGATCGCGGCGCGCGTGGAGCCGAGGACGCTCGTGTGTTCGAGGTCGACGTTGGTCACGACGCACACTTCGCCGAACAAGGCATTCGTCGAGTCCAGGCGTCCGCCGATGCCGGCCTCGACGACGGCCCAGGTGCAGTGCGCTTCGGCGAACACGACGCACGCAGCCGCAGTCATCAAATCGAACCACGTGGCCTCGTCGCCCGCCGTGTTCTCGCGCGCTGCGTCGTCGCGAGCCTGGAAGGCGCGTTCGAGCGCGATCGCCAGCGTCACGTCGTCGACCTCGACACCATCGATGCGCACGCGCTCGTTCGTGCGCTCGACGTGCGGCGAGGTGTACAGGCCCGTCTTGATGCCGACGGACTGCAAGCTCTGGGCGATCAAGGCACAGGTCGTGCCTTTGCCCTTCGTGCCGGTGACGTGGACGGCACGAAAATTCCGCTCGGGTCGATCCAGACGTCGCAGTACGTCTTGCACGGGTTCGATGCCGACGCGCATCCCCTCGCCGCGGTCGCGTCTCTCCCAATTCACGAGCGCATCGAGCCGCGTGAGAATCGCCGTCAAGCGCCGGTGGCTCATGCGGGATCGACGAGCAATTCGCCTCGCAATGTCGTGACGGCGCTGCCGCAGATCTTCACGCGATCGTCGCGGATTTCGAGATGCAGCACGCCGCCGCGGCACGACGCCTGGTACGCGACCAGGGTCTTCCGCTCGAGCTTCGCCGCCCAATACGGCCCGATGGCGCAGTGCGCCGAACCGGTGACAGGGTCTTCGTCGATGCCGACGGAGGGTGCGAAGAAGCGCGACACGCAATCGAATCGCGCGTCGCGCGATCGCGCCGTGATGATCACGCCACGTGCCTTCACGGCCTTGAGCCGTGCGAAATCCGGCGCACAAGCCCGCACGCGCTCTTCGGATTCGAGTTCGACCAACCAGTCGGCGTCGTTGCGACCGACGAACACGGCGCGTTCCCCCAGCGCGTCGATGAGGCCGGGCGGCGCGGCGCGCTCCTCGATCGCCTTGCGCGGAAAATCGAGCTCGATGCGCTCCCCGTTGCGGCGCGCGCGGAGTTCACCGCTCAGCGTGCGAAATCGGATCGTAGCCTCGGGTTGCTCGACGCCAGTTTCGAACAGCACGTGCGCGGAGGCCAGCGTGGCGTGACCGCACAGTTCCACCTCGACCTTGGGAGTGAACCAGCGCAGGCGCCACGCACTCTCCTCGCGGGAGAGGAAAGCCGTCTCGGACAAGTTCATTTCGCCGGCGACGGACTGCATCCACGCCTCGGGAACCGCCCGATTCAGCACGCACACGCCGGCAGGATTGCCGCGAAAGGCCGTGTCCGTGAACGCGTCAACTTGGTGAATCCGGGTCGCCATGGCTTTCGTCACCTGGAACTTCGTTCCATAAGAGTAGCTGCCCGCCCCCGCGAGCGATCGTTTGTTCATCCCTCTCGGCTCATCGCCGGGCGAATGGATCGCCGATACTCTACGAGTCCCGCCCCCTGACGTGTGCCATGGCCGAACTCCTACACCGCATCAAGGTCTTCGTGTTCCAGCAAGCTGGGCCCGAACCTGAGTACCTGCTGCTGCGACCGGCGCAGGGCATGGAGAGTTTCTGGGGACCGGTGCAGGGCAGCATCGGATTCGGCGAGCAACTCGACTCGGCCATCCGGCGCGAGGTGCTGGACGACACAGGCATCCTGCAACCGCTCGACGTGATCGACCTCGGAATGCCGGCGCGCTGGCAGCTCGGCATCGAGGACGTCATCGAGTGGACGTACGGCTTCAAGACCATGCCGGGCACGAGCGGCCTGCGGCTAGATCCGCGCTTCGCCGAGTTCCGCTGGGCGGCGTTCGGTCAGGCGTATCCATCGCTCGAACTCGAGACCGATCGCGCCGCGATCATGCGCCTCCACACGCTGCTCAATGCCGCGTAACGCCTGCTCGGATCTGTGAAGTACGGTGCCAGAGCCGTTTTTTCACACTTCGCAGCCGTAGCCTGGCCGCCCGGCAACGGCCAACAGCGAAGTGTGAAAAAACGGCTCTGGCACCGTACTTCACAGATCCGAGCAGGCGTTACGCGGGAAGAAACTCGAGCGTCGGATACTTCGCGCCCAGGACCAGGGTGTGATCGACGCCGAACCAGCGGTCGATGATCGTGCCGTAGACCGAGCGGAAGTCGGTCGTCGACGCCAGATCGCCGGAGTCGAGTTCGGTCAGCGACGGATGCTTGCCGTGCAAGCCGCCCTTGACCTTGTTGCCGAGCACGATCATCGGAGCGGCGACGCCGTGATCGGTGCCGCGTGAGCCGTTCTCCTTGACGCGCCGGCCGAACTCGGAGAACACCGCGACGATGACTTCGTCGCCAGCGCTGCGCGCCTTCATGTCGGCCATGAACGCGGCGAGCGAAGCGTCGAGCCGTCGCATCAGCGTGTCGTGCGGACCGCGCTGATTCTCGTGCGTGTCGAAACCGCTCAGCTCGACCGACACGACGCGCGAACCCAGGCGTGCATCGACGAGCGACGCGGCGACGCGCATGGCTTCGCCTAGATCGTCGTCGGGGTAGGGAATCGTGGTCGTGAAGCGACCCACCGCGCGCCGCACCTTGGCTGACGATTCGTTGGCATCGTCGAGAATCCCGCGCAGCCGGCGCAGCATCGCTTCCTGGCCGGACGATTCGAGCTTCCTCATGTCCGCTTCTGCGGCCTTGCGATAGGCCTTCAAATCATCGCTCTCGACGCCGACCCAGCGGTAGGTCGCAGGCGTGCGGAACGCGAGCGGCGGGTGGGACATGGAGTACAGCGCGTAGGGAGCCGTCGCGCCGACGTGCACGACGAGTTCGGGCGACTTGTCCTTCGGCCACGCTGCGTCGCACAACTTGCCGACCCAGCCGTCGCCCGAATTGCGCCCCCCCAGGTTGCCCGTGTGCCACACCTCGAAGCTCTGGAAGTGCGAGCGGATCGGATTGGGATAGCCGCAGCCTTCCACGAGTGCCACGCGGCCTTCGCCGTACAGCGCGCGCAGTCCTTTCAGCGCAGGATGCAACCCACGGTAGCCGTCGAGCTTCAACACTTCGTTCGCGCCGATTCGCGTCGCGGCGCGCGAAGCGCCGTACACGTCGTCGCCGAACGGGACGACCATGCTCAGACCATCATTGCCGCCCGTCAGCTGCAGGAGCACGAGTGTGCGCGTGCCGCCCGGTGCGGATCGTTCTTCAAGCGGCCCCGAAAGCCGCACGCGAGCCTGCGCGCGCGAACCAAGGACGATCATTCCGCCCAACGCACCGAGGGATCCGGCGAGCAATGCTCGTCGATCGATGCCTTGCTGGTCGTGATTCATGGTTCGCTCCTCACATCAATTGCGCTTCGGGCAGGCTCAAGATCACATGCGCCAGGCGCCGCAAGATGCGCTCGACGGCCGGGCCGCCCTCGAGCAGCTTCCCGTCGCGCACGGACAACTGCACGCGTTCGTTCGTCAAGAACGCCAGCATCTGTGCGCGCGTCTCCTCACCGGCGTGTATCGCGAGCAGATCGTCGAGCATACGGTCCACGATCGCCGCGTCGCTCGTCACACCTTGCCGCTGCAGTCGCGCCGTGAAGTTGATCGACGGCGTCCAGCCGGCCTCCTGCGCCCGGCGCAAGGCGTCGTAGGCGAAGCCGCCTTTGACGCCGCTCCTCAGGCGCTTGGCCATCGCTTCCTTCTGCTCGCTGGTCATCATCGGTTCGCCGCCCTGCATCGAACCGTCCGAAGCCGGCTCCATCGGGGCGTCGTTGTTGCGTGCGAGCAGGTCGGCCTGGTTGAGCACGTCGTCGATGCGCACGATGCCGAGCATGAGCCCCGCGAGATTGCCGCGTTGCATGAAGGTGCTGGTCGAGATCCACGACAAGCCCTCGTCCCACCCCTTTACGTTCGGCGGCGCCAGCACACGCTGCCCTAGCAACGCGGCGCCGGACGCGACGACGAGCGGCGGTGCCTGATTCCCGAGTCGGCGCGTCATGCCGACCATGTAATCGATGGGACCCTGCACGCGCGCGCCGATGACTTCGTCGCGATAGAACTCGGGGTCGAGGAACAGCTTGCGCAGGAAGGGCTTGATCTGAAACTCGTTCGCGCGCAGGCAAGCGGCGTAGTCGTCGAGCCGCGCCGTCTCAGGCGCGACGCCTTCTAGGTAGGTGATGATGCGCCGCGCGATGTACCGCGGACAAGCTTCCTGTTGCAGGATCACCTTGACCAGCCCGTCGCCGTCGAGCTTGCCGGTCGTGCCGAGCACGGTCTTCACGCCGCCGTCGTGTTGTCCCGCGCGAAACTCGAACTTGCCGTCTCGCGACGAGCCGCGCCCCGTCAGCGCACGCGCAGCTTCCTTGATGTCCGTTTCGGTGTAATTGCCGATGCCGAGCGAGAACAGCTCCAGCAGTTCGCGCGCGAAGTTCTCGTTCGGGTTGCCCTTGCGATTCGAGTTGTTGTTCAGGAACAGCAACATCGCCGGGTCCTTGGCGATCCCGTAGAGGAGATCGGAATAGCTGCCGAGCGCGTTCCGCCGCAAGAAGCGGTGCTGCTCGACCATCGGGTAGCTGCGATTCACCTGCTCCGTGGAACTCGTGAGCAAGCCGTGCCAGAACAGCGTCATCCGGTCGAGCAAAGGATCGTCGCCCTTGACCATGCGATCGACCCACCAGCCGATGCATTCGAGTTGTTGGCGCCGCTCGCGCTCGGCGTAATCGCGCTTCAGCAGTTTCTGTTCATCGGTGGAGAGTTCCTTGTACGCGCGTGCGCTCGGCTCGGTCAGCGGCTCGATGAACGGCTCTTCGATGTCGGCACGTTCGTTCAACAGCCGATCGATCAGCAACTCAGGTCCCGCCGCGACACCCGCCTCGATCTCGCCTGGGCGCGCGCCGAACGTGGCTCGATTCAGGAGGTGTTCTACATGCCGCGCATTCCAAGTGACTCCGGGGATCGGGTCTGAAACGGGCGTACTCGCACCGACGGCGATGAGGAGGGCGAGTGCAAGTGAATTCAGCATGGGAGGCTCCGAGTTAGAACGCCCTTAGCGTCCTCCAATGTCTCGATTTCGTCCAGACCCGTCCGGGATTGGGCGAAGCGCGAGGCAAGCCGTATCATGTCTGGACGTCACCAACCACCGCACACCAGCATCAGATCGCCATGAAAATCCTCGCCACACTCTTCGTTCCTGCCCTCTTCGTTTTCGCCGCCTGCAGCAGCACGCCGACGCTTCCCCAGGGGATGCGTATCGGCGAGGAAATGCAGGCGCAGACGACCTATCGCTTCGCCGTGGTCGACGCTTCGCCCACGAAGTTCTTCGACAAGACCGTCCTCGTCGAAGCCAAGGTCAAGGCCGTGTGCGCGAAGGCCGGCTGTTGGATGCAGGTCGAAGACGAGGGTCGCACGGCCATGGTGCGCTGGGAATCCGGCTGCGGCGGCCAATACAAGTTCCCGATGGAAGCCGTCGGCAAGCGTGTCCTGATCCAAGGTTCGTTCTATCCCAAGCAGATCAGCGAAGCCGATGCCGAGCACATCGCCGAAGAAGCCGGCCAGAAGATCACGATCAAGCGCGACGGCTACGAATTCAACGCGTCGTCGGTGATGATCCTCGACTCGTGAACCGGGACGGCGCGCTCGCGCCACAGATGATACGCACAGGCACGGCTCATGGAGCCGTGCCTGCGCGCTGGATCCTCGGCGTTCCGCGCCGCACACTCTGGCGACGATGAGTTCGCAACACGAGCCGCGTGCACCCGCTGTGCATGGTAATTCGCGCCCGGCTCCGCGCGACCTCCGCGCATTCTTGGATCGACTGCGGCGCGATGATCGTGTCTTCGAGATCGAAGCGCAGGTCGACCCGGTCCTCGAAGTCGCGGAGATCCACCGCCGCGTCATCGCTGCGAACGGGCCGGCGCTCGTGTTTCGCAACGTCAAGGGCTCGCCGTTTCCGCTCGTCACGAACTTGTTCGGAACCGCGCGACGCGTCGAGCTCGCGTTCGGCTCGCGACCGGGCGCGTTGATCGCACAGGCGGCAAAGCTGCCGGAAGAACTGGTGCCGCCTTCGCTCAGCAAGCTGTGGTCGAAGCGCTCGTTGTTCTGGTCGCTCGCCAAGGTCGGGATGAAGCGCGGAGCGCGCGGAGCCGTTGCGGAGATCGTGCAGAGCCCGCCGCGCATCCGTGAATTGCCGGCGCTCAAGACCTGGCCGCGCGACGGCGGGCGCTTCGTGACGCTGCCGCTCGTCTACACCCAACATCCCGAGACACACGGCCCGAACCTGGGCATGTACCGCATCCAGCTCTACGACGATGCGACGTGCGGCGTGCACATGCAGATCGGCAAGGGCGGCGGATTCCACCTCGCCGCAGCGGAAGCGCAGGGCAAGAGCCTGCCTGTGAACTTGTTCATCGGCGGTCCGCCCGCCTTGATCCTAGGCGCGATCGCACCGTTGCCGGAGAACGTGCCGGAGCTGTTGCTTACGAGCTTGATGCTCGGCGAGCGCGTCCGACTGGCCGACAATCCTCACGGGCCGCTGCCGCTCGTCGCCGACGCCGAGTTCGCGCTCGTGGGCGAGATCCCGGCGAACGAGCGGCGCCCCGAGGGGCCGTTCGGCGACCACTACGGCTACTACTCCGAGACGCACGACTATCCGTTCATGCGCGTCAAGGCGCTCATGCACCGACGCGACGCGATCTATCCGGCGACGGTGGTCGGCAAGCCGCGCCAAGAGGACTTTTTCCTCGGTGATTTCCTGCAAGAATTGCTGTCGCCGCTGTTCCCGGTAGTGATGCCGGCGGTGCGCGATCTGTGGAGCTACGGTGAGACCGGCTACCACTCGCTCTCCGCTGCGGTCGTGCGTGAACGTTACAAGCGCGAAGCGATGTCGAGCGCCTTCCGCATCTTGGGCGAGGGACAACTGTCGCTGACCAAGTTCTTGCTGCTCACGAATCAGCCGGTCGACCTGCGCGATTTCCGCGCGACCCTGGAACACATCCTGGCACGCGCCGATTTCAGAACGGACCTGTTCGTGTTCGCCAACTTGTCGATGGACTCGCTCGACTACGCCGGACCGCGGGTCAACGAAGGCGGCAAGGGCGTGTTGCTCGGCACCGGCGATCCCATCCGCAAGCTGAAGGCTGAGTTCAGCGGGACGCCGCGAGCCGGTGTGCGCAAGGTGCGCGTGTTTTCGCAAGGCTGCCTGGTCGTCGAATGCGCGAGCCACACGAGCGAGCCCGAGGCCGCCGCACGCATCGCAACCGATCCCGCCTTCGCGGACTGGCCGTTGCTCGTCTTGAGCGACGACGCTGATCGTCATGTGAAGAGCACGATGAATTTCCTGTGGGCCACGTTCACGCGCTTCAACCCGGCGAGCGACATCCACGCGGCCAAGGTCGAGTTGATCGCCAACCACCCGAGTTTCACACCACCGATCGTTATCGATGCGCGCATGAAGGCCTGGTACCCCGAAGAGCTGTTCTGCGACGAGGTGACGGCGAAACTCGTCTCGAGTCGCTGGAAGGAATACTTCCCCAGCGGTTTGGAGATGGGCGATTCCGACCGCGGACATCTGGACTAGATTTTGCTGCAACGGGTCACGAATCGCGCCCTGAGGCGTAGAGTCGCGCAGGCCCCCAGCGGAGTCGCCATGAACAGTTTCCTTGCACTTGTCTTCGTCCTGCCGGTGTTTGGATCCTCCCAGACCTGCGTTCCGGAAGCGCAGGACCCGGAGACGAAGCTCGTCGAAGTCGTCGGCTTCGATCACACGCACAAGGCCTGGAGCACGGTTCTCGCTGCGCACGTGCACGACGACGCGTTCGACTACAAAGGACTGAAAAAGGACCGCGCCGGCCTCGATGCCTACATCGCCACGCTCGCGGCGGTCACGGCCGAGGATTTCGGTCGCTGGAACAAGTCCCGCCGCTACGCCTATTGGATCAACGCCTACAACGCCTACACGATCCAGCGTGTCGTCGACGGCTATCCGGTCGCGAGCATCAAGGACCTGGGCGACGAGAAGTTGTCAGTGTGGGATCGTGAGTTCATTCCGCTGGGCGCGCTCGCTCCGGACCTGAAGAAGTCGATGCTCACGCTGAACGACATCGAGAACAAGATCCTGCGGCCTGTGTTCAAGGACGCCCGCGTTCACGCCGCGATCAATTGCGCTTCCGTCGGTTGCCCGCCTATTCGCGCCGAAGCCTACGTCGGCGACACGCTCGACAAGCAACTCGATGCGTCGGTGAAGGCCTGGCTGACGGACTCACGTCGCAATCGCTTCGACGCCGACAAGAAGTTGATCGAAGTCTCGCAAGTCTTCGATTGGTTCAAAGACGACTTCATCCGCGACGCCGGCAGCGTGACCGCCTGGCTGGCGAAGCACGCGCCCGACCAGAAGTGGCTCGCCGACGCCAAGCGGGTCGAGCTGAAGTTCCTCGACTACTCCTGGAAGCTGAACGACAAGCGACCTTGACCGTACGGAGCCTGGCTCGTGACGTGCAAACTCGCCGCGGTGGCGGTCTGTGAATTACGGTGCCAGGGTCTGTGAAATACGGTGCCAGAGCAGTTTCTGCACACTTCGCGGCGTATTGCGTGGCTGCCTACCGATCGTCCTCGGCGAAGTGTGCAGAAACTGCTCTGGCACCGTATTTCACAGACCGCCACCGCGGCGAGTTTGCACGTCACGAGCCAGGCTCCGTACGGTCAAGGTCGAGGTGGCGAACTACGAGTTGCGGAAGTCGTAGAAGGCCGCATTCGCGAGCTCCGGCGCGGCGGCGCGGCGGATCTGGAGTGTGCGGATGGCCCAGAGATCACGGAAAATGCGGTACTTGAGCGCAGTCGTGTCGAGGTAGTCGACCCCCGCGCTGCCGCCTGTGCCGGTGCGGCGGCCGATGATGCGCTCGACCATGCGTGCGTGGCGCTGGCGGAAGATCACGAAGTACTGTTCGAATTCGACGAGGCTGTCGAGCACCTCGCGCGGCCACGCGAGCAGCGGCAATTCGCGATAGGTCTCGATGAACAGCATCGCGGCGCGGATGCGGCGTGTGCGGGCACCGCCGGCCTGATCCGGCGGGGTGAAGAAGGCACGCACCGCCGCCTTCTCGGCGTCGTAGCGCTGCTGCAGCGCGACGCGATCTGCGTCACTGTCCGCGATCGAGCGCGCGTGCTCGCACCCTGAGTCGATCTCACTGCCGTGGGCCGCCAGAAACTTGTCCAGGAACTGGGTGAGCTGCTGTTCTGCGTTCTTGTCTTTGGGATCACAGCCGTCGATCGGCGTACGCGCGAGCCAGGCGTGAATCGCATCCTTCAAGCTGGGCTTATCCGCGAGCTCGCGCTTCACGCGATCGTACGCGGGCGAAGCGCCGCCGCCCGCGGCCTTCAAGGCCGCGAGATAGCCGACTTCCTTGCCGGCCGGCCCCATCGGAATGCGCTCGGACTCGTCGAGCCCGATCAAGATCTCGATCTGACGCAGCTGCGCGCTCTGGAATCCGCTGGCCGGGATGAGCTTCTCGCGGAACGCGAGAAACTCGCGTGTGGTCATGGTCTCCATGACCTCCCAATGCTGCGTCGAAACGCGCAAGATCGATGTTGCGCGCTTCAAGCTGCGCGCAACCCCGGACAGCTGTTGCTCCGCGACGCGGTCGGCCGTGAACAAGTCGCGCGCAGTTCGCAGCTCGCGCAGCATGAGCTTGAACCACAGTTCGAATACCTGGTGAACCGTGATGAAGAGGACTTCGTCGTTCGAGAGCTTCGACTCGTCGTGTTCGAGGCCGCTCTGCAGCCCCAACAAGTCCTCGACGCGAATGTAATCCCAGTAAGTAGCGGGGCGGGGCGCGTTCATTGCGGGGACAAGCATAGGCCGCTCCCGAGTTCGAGGACAGCGCGGGCCCTGCCTGATCGCTACAATCCTCGCCCCATGACACGCACAAGAGTCGCCCCCACCCTCTCGCTCACGGAAGTCGAAGCGTTGCTCGCGACGCCCTTGCTCGACCTCGTCTTTCGTGCCGCCGGCGTGCACCGCGCGCACCACGATCCGCGCTACGTCCAATGCTCGCAGCTCCTGTCGGTCAAGACAGGCGGGTGTCCGGAGGACTGCGGCTACTGCTCGCAGAGCGCGCACTCGAAGACGCCGGTCAAGCGCGAAGCCCTCTTGTCCGTCGGAACGGTCCTTGAAGAGGCGCGCGCGGCGAAGGCCGCCGGTGCCGATCGCTTCTGCATGGGCGCCGCGTGGCGCGAAGTGCGCGACGGGCGCGAGTTCGATTCGGTCCTCGACATGGTGCGCGGCGTCAAGGAGCTGGGTTTGGAAGCCTGCGTCACGCTCGGCGGTCTCGCGCCGCACCAGGCGGCCAAGCTCAAGGACGCCGGCCTCGATTACTACAACCACAACCTCGACACCGGTCGCAGTCACTTCGACAAGATCATCTCGACCCACTCGCTCGACGATCGCCTGCAGACGCTCTCCGCCGTACGCGACGCCGGCATCCACGTTTGTTCGGGAGGAATCCTGGGCATGGGCGAGTCGCGCACGGCACGTGCCGAATTGCTCCACCAACTCGCAACGCTGGACCCCCAACCGGAAAGCGTTCCGATCAACTCGCTCGTCGCCGTCGAAGGCACTCCGCTCGCGGGCGAACAACGCATCGATTGGACCGAGATGGTGCGCACGATCGCAGCGGCGCGCGTGTTGATGCCCAAGGCCGTCATCCGCCTGAGCGCGGGGCGCAGCGAAATGACTGACGAAGCGCAGGCGTTCTGCTTCCTGGCCGGCGCGAACTCGATCTTCTTCGGCGACAAGCTCTTGACGACGCCGAATCCCGAGCCCGCGCGTGATGCGACACTGCTCGCGAAGCTCGGCCTCACTGCGGTCGCGTCGCGGAAGTGACGTGAGCCGGCGCCTCGATGCGCTCCTGCGCGCGGAGATGGAGCGCTGGGAGAGCCGCGGGCTGCGGCGCGACTTGAACGCACGCCCGGGCGTCGAGCGCGCGTTCGAATTCACCAGCAATGACTACCTGTCGCTCGCTGCGGACGAGTCGGTCACGAATGCAGCGCGCGAGGCGATCGCGCGCTTCGGAGTCGGTGGTCGCGCAGCGCGGCTCCTGGGCGGCGGATCCGAACTCGACGCGCGCGCGGAACTACTGTGCGCGGAGTGGCTGGGCGACGAGAGCGCCTTGTTCTTTCCGAGCGGATATCAGGCTAACGCCGGGCTCCTGAGCTGTCTGGCCGATGCGAACAGCGTCGTGTTCTCGGACAAGCTCAACCACGCGTCGATCATCGATGCTGCGCGTCTCTCGCGCGCCCGAGTGCGGGTGTTCGATCACTGCGACGTCGAGCACCTCGACACACTGCTCGCCGCCGAGCGTCGCGCCGAGCGGCGCATCGTCGTGACCGAGAGCGTGTTCAGCATGGACGGCGACCTCGCGCCGCTGGCCGCGATGCACGAACTGTGCGAGCGCCACGATGCGTATCTGGTCGTCGACGAAGCCCACGCCGTCGGGCTGATCGGCAAACATCGCGCCGGAGCGTGGGCTGCGCTCGACGTGAAGCCGTCGCGCCTCGCCGCCCGCCTCGTGACCGGCGGCAAGTCGCTGGGTGTGAGCGGAGCTTTCGTCGTCGGGTCGCAAGCGCTGCGCGACCACCTCGTGAACCGCGCGCGTGCCTTCGTGTTCACCACGGCGGCTTCACCTGCGATCTCCGGAGCCTTGTGTGCCGCCATCGAAACAGCGCGCGCCGACACAGACCGGGCCGAGCGTGCTCTCGCAGTAGCGCGCACTCTGGCCCAAACGCTGTCGCTCCCCATTCCGGCCGCCGCCATCGTTCCGTTCGTGGTGGGCGAGAGCGCAGCTGCATTGAAGCTCGCCGACTCGTTGTTGCACGAAGGACTCGACGTGCGCGCCGTGCGCCCCCCCACAGTCCCAGACGGTTCGGCGCGCCTGCGAATCGCCTGTCACGCGCACAATTCGCTATCTGCAGCGAGCGCGCTTGGCTCCAGACTGGCACGCGAGCCCCGGCGGCCGGCCATCGAGACGCAAGCGCTGAATGTCGCACGTGCATTCGTCGTCATCGGCACGGACACCGACATCGGCAAGACGGTCGTGAGCGCGCTGCTCTGTCGCGCGGCCCTGAACAGTGGGCCCGCAACGTACTGGAAACCCGTACAGACGGGCACCGTCAGCGATACGGAGGAAGTCGCGCGCCTCGCCGGCGCCAAGCTCTACTGCGCGGATCCGCAGCACGCGTTTCCGCTTCCAGCCTCTCCGCACACGGCCGCGCGTGCAGCTGGTGCGCGCGTGGACGTCGAGGGTCTGCACACGACGCTCGCCGCGTTGCGCGTCGAGTGTGCGGGCACGCTCGTGATCGAACTCGCCGGCGGCCTGCTGGTGCCGTACGACGACGAGACGACGCAAGCTGACTGGCTGCAGCGCACGCGTTGCGACACGGTGCTCGTGGCTCGTTCGGGACTGGGGACGCTCAACCACACGCTGTTGACGCTCGAGGCTCTGGCTGCGCGTGGAATGCGACCCCGAGCGCTGTTCCTCGTCGGCGAACCACACGCGGCGAACGCCGACACTCTGCGTGAACGCACGAACCTGCCGCTGTTCGAGCTGGAGCACTTCGATCGCCTCGACGCGGCCGCGCTCGACGCCTGGATTGCGCGCAACGATGTGGGAGCCCTGTTCACGTGAGCGACCTGTCCAGACGCGACAAGCAGATCTTGTGGCACCCTTACACGCAACACGGCATCGAAGACGCTCCGCTCGTCGTGCGTTCGGGGCACGGCTCGCAACTGACGCTCGACGACGGAAGGAAGGTCATCGATGCGATCTCGTCGTGGTGGACGTCACTACACGGCCACGGGCGCCCTGAAATCGTCGCTGCGATGCGCGCTCAGTGCGAGACACTCGACCACGTCTTGTTCGCCGGCGCGACGCATGAACCTGCGGTGGAACTGGCGGAGCGACTCGTAGCGCTGGCTCCCAAGGGCCTTGCACGCGTGTTCTTCAGCGACGACGGCTCGACGGCTGTCGAGGTCGCACTCAAGATCGCATTGCAAAGCCACGCGCAGCGCGGACAACCTGGACGCAAGGTCTTCGTCGCACTGAACGGCGGCTACCATGGCGACACCTTCGGCGCGATGGCGGTCGGCGATCCGGATCCGTTCTTCCGCGCCTTCGAGTCGCTGCTGTTCCACGTCGAGCGTTCGCCCGTCGATGCAGACGAATTGAGCAAGAGGCTCGCCCAGTTGGGACCGCGCGCAGCAGGCGTGATCCTCGAACCGCTCGTGCAGGGCGCGGGCGGCATGCTCATGCACGATGCCGAATTCCTGCAGGCTGCGAGGAAACTGTGCGACGCGCACGCGATTCCTCTGATCGCCGATGAAGTCATGACGGGCTTCGGGCGCACCGGCAGGCTGTTTGCGTGCGAGCATGCCGGCATCACTCCCGATCTGATGTGTCTCGCCAAAGGACTCACCGGCGGTGTCTATCCCTTGTCGGCCACGCTCGCGACAGAGAGCCTGTTCGAGACTTTTCTTGCCCGCGACCGCTCCAAGGCTTTGTTTCACGGTCATTCCTTCACCGCGAATCCGATCGGATGCGCTGTCGCGCTGGCTTCGCTCGCCATCATGCTGCGCGAAGATGTCCCTGCGAAGCTGGCGAGGATCGGAGGCATCATCGAGCGCGAATTGCGCACGCGCATGCCGAAGAACGCAGCCATTCGCGACCTCCGCCGCACGGGAGGAATCGTCGCCTTCGACTTGGAACAGTCCGCGAGCGGCTACCTCGCCCTCGATCCGCGTCCGCTGCGGGCCAAGGCGTTGGAGCTCGGCGTCTTATTGCGTCCTCTGGGCAACGTCGTGTACGCGATGCCGCCTGCATGCACGTCTGATGCGGAGTGCGTCGCGATCGCGGACGCGATGATCGCGCTCGCTACTCTCGCGCGCTGATGTCGCGCCGCGCTTGCCAGGCGAACGCAAGCCAACCGAGGATCAACAGCACGCCTCCCAGCGGCGTGATCATGCCGAGTGCAGCTGATCCGCCCAACGCCATCAGATACAGCGAGCCGCTGAAGAGCACGATCCCGATGAGCAGCGACCACGGAGCAAGTCGCCCGCGGTCCTCTCGGTCGAACAGTCCGAACAGCACCAGCCCCGGCGCGTTGAGCGCGTGATACAGGACTCCGGTCTGCCAGGTGGCCATCTCCTCGACGCTCAGACGTTCCTTCAAACCGTGCGCACCGAACGCGCCCGTCATCACCGCCAATGCTGCAAGAAAGGCTCCGGTCGCAATCCAATTCGGCTTCATTCGGCAGTTCCTCTTGAATCGGGATCGACGATCGCGCGGTAGATACCGCCGGCGAAGCCGCCAGGATTCGTCTGAGACAACAAGCGTCCGGCGTCGAGCGCTGCTTGCAGTTCCTTCTGGCGCGCCATGCGTTCGCCGACCAGGGACTCGATGCGCCTGGCGAGGCGTCGCGACGGCAACCCGTGCAATCCGAGCGTGTGCCACTCCTCTTCCGGGATGATGCGCTCGACGAAGTTCGCCAGTCCAGTCGGCAAGGTATGGATCAGATCGTGAATGCGGTCGTTCTCGTGCTCGCGCGCACTCGTCTGCGTCAACATCAACCCCGCGACACAGAGTGCGAATCCGACGGCCCACAACGTCAGCGTCGGCGCAAACGACAAGCCGGCCGCCGGGAATCCGAGTTCGTGCGGTGTGAACGACCCGAGCGCGATGCGCTTGACCGGTTCGAGGAAATCGAAGGGAATCCACGCCAGGACAGGAATGTCGATCGACATCACTGCCCAGCGGTTCTCGCTGCCCTGGTAGGCGATCCAGAGGCGAAAGAAGAGCATGGCTGCCAACAACACGAGCACGCCGTAGCTGATCCAGCGACCGCTCTCAGCCTGCGGCCGCTTGAATGCGACGACCGCGACGAGCAGCGCCAGTTCGAAAAACATCCACGGTCCGCCCGGCGCGAGC
The DNA here is from genome assembly GCA_016795245.1 of Planctomycetota bacterium. Lineage (GTDB taxonomy): Bacteria > Planctomycetota > UBA1135 > UBA1135 > JAEUIA01. The sequence continues at coordinate 24,318 of JAEUIA010000028.1, forward strand.
ACACCCGAGAGCAGGAACGCCAGAGCAACGAACGTGGTGACGACGGCAAAGATCCCGAGCGTGTCGCGCGGGAGGGATCCTTCACGTTTGGCACGAACGAACATGGCGCCCAGTGACAGCAAGGCCCCGATCGCGAAGACAGTCCAGCCTGTCCCAGACCACGAGCCGTTTTGATCGATCTGCAGGCCCAGCAAGAGCCCACCCGCACCCACGAGCAGGCCGCCGAAGACGATTCCGGTCGCGGCAGAATGTTCGCGAGGTGCGGTCACGGACTGCACGTTCCCTTCATGTCGGGGAACAGGGTGCGTGCGTCAGCTGCGAATCCGCCGAGCGGATCGCTGCGGCCCAGAAATTTCGCCAATGCGTTCCCATGACGTGCCTGGACGAGCTCGCCCAGTGCGCTGCGCTTGCTCTGTCCTGCACCCAGCAAGTCGGTCAAGAAGGTGCGCGCCCGATCCTGAGTTGCGCTCAGGGTGCCGATGACCGGTGCGTTCTCTGCCGTGCGCATGACGTGCGCGTACAGGAGCGTTGTCGCCACTGCAGGCTCAGCGAGCAAGGCGTCCTTTGCGGCCTTCTCGCCGCGCACACGCAGCCACTCCTGCAGCAGTCCGCCCAGGCGTTCGGACTGCGCTTGCGGTGTGCGCGTCATCAATCCCGGTTTCCATTCGGTTGCGCGCGCGAGTTGATAGATCAAGACCAGGCTCGCCAGTGCTTCCTCGCGCCTGCCGGTGCGCAGTTCGCTGATCATCTGCTCGAGGCGCTGGCCGTCGATCGAATCGATCCACTTGACGAGGTCGGGGCAGCCGTCGAGATGAAACACGAGTTCGCGCAGCGCCTTGAAGCGCGTGCGGCGAGCAGGATCGACCCACTGATCGAGCTCGCCCGCGCGCAAGCGCGCGCCCGCGCCGAGGAATTGCATGGGCTCGACGATGCGCGGCCCCTCCTCGATCACGTCCTCCGGCGCGACGGCCGCACGTGAAGGAATGCCGCGCACGACGATGGCGAGCACGAAGAGCACGCAGGCGGCGACGAGAGCGACTCGCTGGCCGATCGTGAGGGTGAGGGAAGCGTCTTTCACGCGCGCGATTCTGGCGGTTCGGCGCGCACGATCCAACCATGCGGTACACGGCTACTTTCTCCCCGCTTCGCCGCCGGAGTACGGAGCCAGAGCCATTCTTCCCCGATTCGTCGGTGTAGGACGGTACGGAGTCAGGCTCCACTCCGCCGTTTTCGCTGTTTCGGTTGCGGTGGCTGGCTGAGTTTGACCGTACGGAGCCAGGCTCCTGTGGTGCAAA
>JAEUIA010000030.1 GCA_016795245.1 Planctomycetota bacterium
ACAAGCCCGGCAAGGTCCCGAAGCACCCGCTGACCGGCCGCAACGCCAGCAGCACAAACCCCAAGACTTGGGGCACGTTCGAGGAAGCCGTGCGAGGCATGGAAGCGCACGGCTTCGCGGGCATCGGGTTCGTCTTCACCAACAGCGGATACACCGGCATCGACTTCGACCACTGCCGCGATCCCGAAACCGGCGTGATCGATCCCGACGTGCTAAGGCAGGTTCACGAGCTGGCGAGCTACACCGAGGTCTCGGTCACGGGCACGGGCCTGCACGTCATCGTCCAGGGCAAACTGCCCGGCAAGGGCCGCAAGGTTGGCAACCGGGAGATTTACGACACCGGCCGGTTCTTCGCCCTGACCGGCGTTCGCGTGCCCGGCACACCCGACGAGATCGCCGAGCGTCCGACGCAGATCGCCGAGTTCTACGCGTCGTTGAATGAGTCGAAGACGGCCCCGCCGCGCGGCTCCAACGCGACTGCGAACGAGGACTCGGACGAGAAGATCGTCGCTCGACTCAAGCAAGGCGGCAAGAATGCCAAGTTTGCCGCCCTCTACGACGGCGACACGAGCGCGTACGCGTCCGCGAGCGAGGCCGACCTGGCGCTGTGCAATCGGATCGCCTTCCTGGTCGGGGACGACCAAGTGCGCATCGACCGAATCTTCCGTGGAAGCGGTCTCTACCGCGAGAAGTGGGATTCTGCCCGTGGCGACAGCACGTACGGGCGCGACACCATCCGCACAGCAATCGAGTCCGTACTCACGGGCACTCCCGGCAAGAACGGCGCGGAAACGGACTGGCACGAAGCACGCGCGCTGACCGACACCGGCAACGCCGAGCGACTGGTCCGGCGCTTTGGAAAAGACATGAGGTTCGTGCACACGTGGAACAAGTGGATCACGTGGCGCGGAACGCGCTGGAGCGTCGAGAACGACGGCACGCCAATGGCGTACTCCAAGAAGGTCGCGCGCAGCATCTATGCAGAGGCGAGCAAGGGGCGCACGGTCGAGGAGCGAGAAAGGATCGCCAAGTGGGCCAAGACGAGCGAGAAGGTCGAGCGCCGGAAGGCCATGGTCGAACTCGCGAAGTGCGAGCCTGGAATCGCGCTGTCGCACGAGGCACTCGACCGCCACGAATACATCCTGAACTGCCCGAACGGGCAGATCGATCTTCGCACAGGCGAGTTGCAGCCCCACGACAAGACGAGCTACATCACGAAGCTCTGCCCGACTCGATTCGTGGCCGACGCAAGGAGCCCGGTCTGGGATGCGTTCATCGAACGGGTGCTCCCTGACGAAGAGACCCGCTCCTACACGCAGCGGTTCTTCGGCTCGGCGCTGACGGACAATGTTGGCGACCAGGCGATGATGTTCGCGTGCGGTGGCGGACAGAACGGCAAGAGCACGCTCGTCAACGCGATCCTCGACACGGCCGGGCCTGGGTACGCCATAAAGATCTCGACCGAGATGCTGCTCGCCAAACAGCATCGAAACCACCCGACTGAGCTGGCAGACCTCTTCAAGGTGCGTCTCGCCATCGGCATGGAAACGCCGAAGGGGCGCGCTCTCGACGAGCCGCTCGTGAAGGAACTGACTGGCAGCGATCGAATCCGCGCCCGTCGGATGCGCGAGGACTTCTGGGAGTTCCCGCCCACGCACAAGCTCGTGGTCGTGACGAACCACATGCCGAAGGTGGCGTCCGGGGAATTTGCGGTGCTGCGGCGAATTCACCAGGTCGATTTCGGTGTGAGAATCCCCGAGAGCGAGAAGGACCCGAACCTGCCCGCGAAGCTCTTCTGCGCGCGCGAGGCCATTCTGGCCTGGCTGGTCGCCGGTTGCCGGGAATGGATGACTACGGGTCTGCGACCGCCGGACGAGGTGCGCATCCAAGCTGGCGACGCGCCGGACGCGCCGACCCCGATTGATCAGTTCCTGGAGGAGTCCACGCTTCGCACTCGTGGTGCGCGGGTTGGCGCGACCGAGCTGTACGCGGCCTTCGCAAGCTTCGCCGCCCTGTATTCCTACCCCTCGGTCCTGCAGCCCGAGTTCGGAAAAGCGTTGGGAGATCGCGGCTACGGGCGCAAGAAAAGCGGTGGCCTGATCGTGTACCTCGACCTGGAACTTCGACCGCCGGAGGGAGGAAAGGGACAGGAGGGAGGAAGCGCGGGGTTAATCGCCTTAGAGCTGCCTCACGATGGAGGTAATGCAGAAGGTGGTCCCTTCCCTCCCCAACCCTCCCCAAACCCCAATCCGCAGCGCCAGAATGGCGTTCGTGTTGTGCGCTGTCGGCTCTGCAACGGCTCGCGGTACTGGCACCTTGAGGGGGTAGATAACGAGGTCTGCGGCACGTGCTATCCGCCGACCGTCGGTTCGGAGAGGGTCGTCTGGATCGACGCTTCGGACACCCCGCCGCCCGCCAAGACGGCGGGAACCAGCGTAGAACGTTGCATTTCCGATTCTGGGCCCCAAAACGCCCCCGAAATCGACCCGTCGCGATCCCGGCGATCGGGTGCCGACAGACTCCGATCGGCTTTGGAATGCGCACCCGATGGGGAGGTGGCGTGATGGGCCGCCGTGGCATCAGCCGAATCAAGCTCACGCCGTGTGGCGAGGCTGATCGCGCGCGTGGGCTGCGCGCGTACGTCTCCTTCGACGTTGATGGCGAGTGGCGCTTCGACGGCGTCACTCTTCGCCGAACCGCGAACGGCGATCACAGGATTTCGTTCCCGGCGCGCAAGTCCCGTGGGGGCGCTGAATTTCCGCACATCGTTCCGCTCGTCAACAGCCGTCGTCAGGAAATCGAGGACGCGATCCTGAACCACCTCGCCCAGGCCGGAGGTGCGTCGTGATCTTCCACGTGCAGATCATCGGGTTCGATCGCGTGGCTCAGGATGTTGGCGCGCACGACACGCTGCTCGGCTTCGCGCCCTGCAAGTTGAACGACGAGCCGTTGCCCGCGCTGCCCGTGTACCGCGCGCACGATCGTCGGCTGATCGTGGCGTGGCCGATCACGAGCTGCGACGCGCCGTTGCCCACCCGCGCTGCTCATGTCGTCGCCGAAGAGGTCGAGCGGCACGTGCAGGGATTGGAGCGTGTGGCATGACGCCCGAATACGACGCCGTGCTCGAAGAGCTACGCGGCCTGCGCGCGGATCTACGGCAACTTCGCGAGGCCGCGCCAACGCCCGCCTTGCTCACGATTGAAGACCTGGCCGCGCTGTTGCGCGTCACGACGCGCACGTTGCGCACGTGGCGACACGCAGGGGAGAGCCCGCAGGGCATCGAGATCGCGGGTGCGTTGCGTTGGCGGCGCGCGGACGTAGACGCCTGGTTGGCGCAGAAGGACGGCGGCGCGTGAACTCGACTCGCACGTCAGGGTGTGCCGTCCACTCGACTCGCACGTCAGCGTCGGCCTCGACGAATCGTCGGAACTCGCCTTGCGGGTTCGGCGCATCAGAGCCCTTGTGTGGTTCCAAAGGAGAACGACACATGACCAAGACCAAATTGTTGTGGAGCGAACAAGGCGAGATCGCCTGCGCCAAACACGCTCCGTACCAGGGATCCGATTCGCGCGTGAACGGGCGTTGGCGTCCGATCCGCCTCGACGAATGGATTGATTTCGAAGCCGAAGTCGGCCGCGCGCCCGCGTGCGAAACGTGCGCCGCGATCGAACGCAACGCGAAGGCGGTGAAGCCGTGAAGCTCACGCCGAAACAGCTCGCCGACCAGATCCGTCGTGACGCGACGCGATACGTGGCGGCGAACGCAACCGACGACGCCGAGTTCCGGCGCACCATCCAGGCCGACGTTCGCGCGCTCAACGCCGTCGCGGATCTCGCCGCAGCGGGGGACGTGCGTGGTGCATATCTGCGCGCCGCCAAGCTCGACACGGTTGTGCGCGAAGCGATCGCGGACAAGGCGTGGCGCGCGCTCTCGGGCAACGCGGCCTTCGGCCACACGAGGTGGGACTCATGAAGCTGCGTGACCTGATCGAACGTCTCGAAGAACTCGAAGCCGACCTGATCGAAGCCTTGGGCGACGACTGCGAGCCCGAGGTCCTGTGCGCGATCCAACCGCAATATCCGCTCGCCGTGCGCATCAGCGGCGCGACCGTTCTCGACGAGGACGACGAGCCGCAACTTCTCGACGGCCAGCCGATCGTGTGGATCGCCACGTCGGGCCATCCGCATGGCGTCAGCCCGTACGCGCCCGGCGCGGTGTGGGAGGCGCTGTAGCCGTGATCCGCACAACGGGACGCGCGCTCGGTGGGGGACGCCTTCTCAAGGAGAAGCGCGGCAACGGCCCGCCGCGATGGGTTCTCGACTACAAAGGTGCCGATGGCGTCCGTCGTCGTCAGGCTCTCTCGATCGACCGCCGCGTCGCCGAACGGATGCGCATCGAGATCATCTCGCAGCGCGATCTCCAGATGGCCGGGCTCGCGACCGTCGAGGGCCAGAGCCGCCTGCTGTCCGAGATCCAGACCATCTACATCGCCGACATGGAGACGCGCGTATCGCAGAGCCACCTGCGCAACGTCCGCGCACGGATCGACCGCGTATTGGCCGGGGTGCGCGTCCAGCGCGTGCGCGACCTCCTGCCGCACCATCTGATCGAGTGGCGCACGAAGCGCATCGCCGCCAAGGCCGGGCACCGCACCGTGAACCACGAGATCCTGAACGTGAAGTCCATGCTGACCTGGGCCGTCCAAGCGGGGCTGATCCACCAGAACCCGATCGAGTCGCTCAAGTCGCTCCCGGTCGCCAAGCACCACATCAAG
>JAEUIA010000031.1 GCA_016795245.1 Planctomycetota bacterium
AAAATCGCGAACCAGGAGGTCAACAATGGGGTGGGGACGAGTGGGCGGGGTTCGGTGTCGGTCTGGAAGCGTTGTGGGGTGAGTTCGGTGTCGGACTGGAAGAGTTGAGGGGTGTGTTCGGTGTCGGTCGCGAAGTGTGCAGGAATTGGTTTCGGTGTCGGATTGGAAATGTTGCGGGGCGTGTTGCAGTGACGAGCGGGCGCGCGAATGGCTGTCTCCGGATGGAACCGCGCTTTGTCCACGCCGGGCCTCGGGCTCTAGATCCAACGTGAGCCGAGATCGGCACTCGACGGTGCGAGTTTCAATCCTTGCGATTGCCAGCGCCCGGGAACGACGGCTTTCCCGCCCGGCTCACCCGCCGCGCTCGCGCAGCCGATGCAAGATGCGCGGACCGTTGTCGAAGCCTAGATCCTCCGGCAGTCGCGTGAGGTCGAACCAGGCGGCCTCGAGCGCGTCGTGGCCGGGCTTCAGGATCCCGCCGCGCGGGCGACACAGGTACACCGCCAGGTTCGCGGGCTTGCGCGCCTCGGCCAGCACGAAGAGCAGATCGAACAGTTCGCCGACCTCGACCTCGATCCCGCTCTCTTCGCGGATCTCGCGCACGACCGTGGCGCGCGGATCCTCGTCGATCTCCTGGTAGCCGGCCGGCAGCGCCCACGAACCGCGGAAAGGCTCGATCGCGCGCCGCACGAGCAGCACGCGGCGGCGCTCGTCGATCACGACCCCGGCGGCGGCGGAGGCCGGATTCTCGAACAGGACGAATGTGCAGGACGAGCAGCGCGCGCGGTCACGGCCCTCGACATGCGCACGGACGAGCAGAGCGCCGCACAAAGGACAATGATGGGATAGTCGGTGCCACACGGGAGTTCCTGTAAGCTACGCCCCCCCTGGATCCGTTGGCAACCGCGCCTGTCGCGTTCGGCCCGGATGCAGGCACGCCTTCCGACGTCATCATGGCCTCACTGCTCCTCCTCGGCAGCACCGGATCGATCGGTACGCAGACGCTCGATCTCCTGCGTTCGCTGCCGACACGGCACACGGTCTTTGGTCTCGCGGCACAACGTTCGTGGGGGACCGTGCTGGCGCAGGCGCGCGAGTTCGAGGTGCCCTTCGTCGCACTGACCGATCTCGAGGCAGCCGCGGCCATACGCGCGCAACTGCCGCCGACGGTGCACGTGTTCTCCGGGCCGGACGCGCACGCGGAGATCGCGCGCGAGATCGAGTACGACATCGCGCTGCACGGCGTGGTCGGCGCGGCGGGTTTGCCGGCGTCGGTGCAGGTGCTCGAGCGCGGCAAGACGCTGGCGCTCGCCAACAAGGAATCGCTCGTCATCGCCGGCGAAGCCCTGATGCGGATCGCGCGTGAAAACGGCGGCACCATCGTGCCGGTCGACAGCGAACATTCCGCGGTGTTCCAGTGCCTGCGCGGCGAGGACATCGGGCGCGTGCGGCGCATCCTGCTCACGGCTTCCGGCGGGCCTTTTCGCGCAACGGACCCACGCGAACTCGCGCACGTCACGCCCGCGATGGCGCTCAAGCATCCGAATTGGAACATGGGGCCGCGCATCACGATCGGTTCGGCGACCTTGATGAACAAGGCGCTCGAAGTGATCGAGTTGCACCACTTGTTCGGTCTCGAGCGCGAGCGCATCGAGGTCGTCATCCATCCGCAGTCGATCGTGCATTCGCTGGTCGAGTTCGTGGACGGCTCGGTCATCGCGCAGATGGGGCCGCCTGACATGCGCGGTCCGATCCACTACGCGCTGCACCACCCCGAGCGCGTGCCGAATACGCTGCGCGGATTCGATTTCGCCTCGTTCGCGCAGCTGACGTTCGAGAAACCCGACCCGGCGCGCTTCCCCGCGCTGGATCTAGGGCCGCGCTGCGTCGAGGAAGGCGGCGATGCCGGTGCCGTCCTCAACGCAGCGGACGAAGTCGCGGTCGGGGCCTTTCTCGAGGGACGGATCGGCTTCCTCGACATCCCGCGCATCAACCGCGCCGTGCTCGACCGGCGGCCGGGCGGCGGCGCTTCCGTCGAAGAACTCTTGCGCTCGGACGCGAAGGCGCGCGAAATGGCCGCGGCGGAGGTTCAATCTCCGGCGCGTTCGCCTATCCCATCGGGTCGCGGTCCCGCGGGGGGACGCTGATTTCACCTCGGCCGCCGTGCCGGCCTCAATCCGCACCGCTCCAGTGCTCGACAATGATTCTCTGAATGGAAAACTTCTTCTACGAATTCGGCCTCTACGCGATGGTCGTGTTGGGCATCAGTCTCGTGATCTTCGTGCACGAGCTCGGGCACTTTCTGGCGGCGCGCTGGTGCGGTGTGCGCGTCGACGTGTTCAGCCTGGGCTTCGGGCCGAAACTGCTCGGGTGGAAGCGCGGCGCCACGACGTACCAGCTCTCGCTCGTGCCGTTGGGCGGGTACGTGCGCATGGCGGGCGAGGAGACCTCCGCCGGTCAAGCGCCGGCGGCGGACGAGCTGCAATCGAAGAGCGTGGGTGCGCGCTTCCTGATCTTCTCGGGCGGCGTGATCATGAACGTGATCTTCGCGATGGTCGTGTTCCCGATCATCCTGATGACCGGCGTGCCGCTGCCCTCCCCCACCATCGGTCACGTCGTGCCCGGTGGACCCGCGTGGAAAGCCGGACTCGAACCCGGCACGCGCGTGCATCAGGTGAACGGCAACGACATCTCGTCGTTCTATCACATCGCGCAAGAGGTCGCGCTGGGGTCGCCGGAGCACACGGACCTCGTCGTCAGCTCGGGCGACGAAGGTAGCGCGCGCACGGTGCGGGTGACGCCCGAGTACGACGAAGAGATGGGCATCTACACGATCGGCGTCATGCCCGGTGCAGATCCGAGCGGTGCGGTCCGTGTCGTACCGAAGGGTGCAGCCGCCGAGGCCGGTTTGGAGACCGGCGATCGCATCACCGCCGTGGTCGGGGCACCTCTGGGTCTCGGCATCGAGAACCAGCTGGCCGCGATGTCACAGGGCGACCCATTGCAACTCGTCGTCGAGCGCGCGGACGGTACGACGTTCGAGGCGCAGGTCGTACCGACACCGCTCCAAGACGGTCCGCCGCGCATCGGCCTCGAGCCGCGCTTCGGTCGTGTACGCGACCTGCGCCCGACGGCGCTCGTGCTCGCCACCGGCTTGAAACGCGACGACCTGATCCTCGCCGTCGACGGCGCGTCCGTGCTGCGCCGCTACGACCTCTTGCGCGGATTGCAGGCGGCGAGCGCCAAGGGCAGTGCGAGCCTGCGCGTGCTGCGCGACGGGCAGGTCGTGGACCTGCCGTCGTTCGAATTGCCGGGAGACGCCGCGTTGCGCCTGGACTCGGATCTCGCGCTGGGGCACGCCGAAGACGCGCGCGTCGCGGTCGCGCAAGGTTCGGCGGCGGCCGAAGCAGGGCTCTTCTCCGGCGACCGCATCACGAAGATCGGCGAGCGCGAGATCAAGGAGTACACCGACATCCTCGACGTCAGTCGCGAACTGAAGCAGGGTGACACGCTGGCGGTGACGGTCGAACGCGAAGCCCCGGACGGGACGCTGGCGACCTTGACCTTGGACGTCACACCGCGCCCGATCGGACCGGGATCCTACGGGTTCGGGCTCAAGGATTTTTCGTACGTCTACCGCGCCCCGAGTCCAGGTGTCGCGGTGAAGGTCGGCATCGCTTCGTCGTGGAAGTTCGCGGTCGAGTCCTGGCTCACGCTCAAGCGCATCCTGCTCGGTCACGTGTCGAGCAAGAACATCGGGGGCATCATCACGATCGGCGTCGTCTCCCACTCGTGGGCCGCGGACGGCCTCGCGAAGCTCTTGTTCTTCCTGTGCATGCTGTCGATGAACCTCGCGTTCTTGAACATCCTGCCGATCCCGGTGCTCGACGGCGGACACCTGTTTTTCCTGGCGATCGAGAAACTGAAGGGATCGCCGGTGTCGGACAAGGTGATGGCGCACAGCCAGCTGGTCGGCGTCGTGTTGATCGTGTCGTTGATGGTGTACGTGACCTTCAACGACGTCATGCGCTGGATCGTCAACTGAAGCGCTGACATGTGGCGGGCCTACGGACGGCTCATGCGCTTGTCGCTCGCGCCGTCTGCGGTCGCGGACGTCGTAGCCGGGCTCGTGTTCGCGTCGAATGGCGCGTGGCCTCTGGATGCGCGCGCATGGTGGCTCGTGCCGGCGTCGCTCGGCGTGTACCACGGCGCGCTGGTGTTGAACGACTGGAACGATCGCGATCACGACGCGCGTACGCGCCCCCAGAGGCCGCTGGTGTCGGGCGCCGTCGCGCCGCGCGCGGCTCTGCTCCTGGGTCTGGTGCTGGTCGTCAGCGGTGTCGCCGCAGCCAGTCTGGCTGCGCCTTCGAGTGGCGTGTGGATGGGCGCGGTGGCGCTGCTCGCCTTGGCCTACGACTGGGCCGGACGCGGACCTTGGGTAGGTCCGCTCCTGCTCGGCACGTGTCGCGCGCTCAACCTCGGTGCGGGCGTATTCTTCGTGGCCGTTTCGGCGGGACGCCTCGATCTCGGCGCGTTCGCGCCTTGCCTCGCGTACGGCGCATATGTATTCAGCGTGTCGCGCCTCGGACGCATGGAGGACGCCGAGGACTCCGCGCCGCTTGGGTCGCGCCCGCGCACGCTCTTGATCGTGATCGCTGCGCTCCTGTTTGCGCCGCTCTGCGTGCCCCCGGTCTTCGCTGTGGAGCGCGTGGCGGCGTTGGTCGTCGCCCTGTGGGCCGCGTCCGGACTGCTGCGCGCGGCGGTTGGGACGAAGCCGTGGACACGGCCGCTCGTCGAAAGTGCGATGGGTGCGTGCTTGCGGCGACTGCTCGCGTTCGCCGCGATCGTCACGCTGCTGCGCGCGTCACAGACGGAGTGGGCCGCGTGGATCGCTGCCGCCGTGATCGGCAGCGGGTACGCGCTGTCTCACGCGTTGCGACGCGTGTTTCCGCCGTCCTGAAGGCGCGCTGCGAGCCACTGCAAGGCTTCGTCCCGCCCCGTGATCTCCAGCTCGAGCTGCAGGGTTTCGATCTCGCCGAGGAGCGTGCCGTAGAGCGGTCCGGGCTTGAGACCGTGTGCCGCCAGATCAGCCGCGGTGAGGAGCGGGGCGGGCGTGAGATCCAGCGGCGTGTAGCGCGCGCGTTCTGCGCGCAGCGCCTCGAGTCCGGCCGGTGCGCTGCCGGATGCTTGTGCACGCGCGGAGATGAGCGCGAGTGCGGTGTCGCACTCCGGCCGGCGCAGCCAGCGAATGCGGGTCGCACGCGTCGGAGCCGGGTGTGCGCGGAACTCGGCCGACAACTGCCAGGCCCCACGCACGTGATCGAGCAGCGCTCGCGCGGGGCGCAAGTCGGCGAGTCGAGCGGCAGCCCGGTCTGGGGTTTCGTCCGGGCAGATCTCAGGATCGAAGAGCAGGGCGAAGCCCAGCGTTACTCCGGGTTGCGCGGGGAGGTGCCGCAAGGTGCGCGTCACGCGCTCACGCCGGTCGGATGTGTTCCAGCCCGGAAGCACGGTGTCCAGGGCTCCCGTGAGTTCCAGATTGGCGAGCATGATGCCGAGGTCGCCCCGCGTCATGGAACTCTCGAATTCCAGCCGCAACCGCTCGCGACTCACACCGCGCAGTGCACCTAGCGAGGTCTGCGCCGCCGCTATGGTGTCCGGGGTGGGCTGCAGTCCGAGTTGACCCGCGAAGCGCGCCAGTCGCACGATGCGCAAGCCGTCCTCGTTGAACCGGCGGGAAGGGTCCCCTACGCAGCTCAAGCGGCCCGCCGCAAGCTCCGCCAGGCCACCGCAGGGATCGCCGACTTCGTTCGTCAGTGGGTCCAGGTACAAGGCATTGCAGAGGAAGTCCCGCCGCGACGCGTCCTCCTCGATGGTCGCGCCGAACTCGATCCGGCCCGGATGCCGCCCGTCCTGGTACCCGTCCTCGCGCCGAAAGGTCGTGTGCTCGATGTCGGCACCAGCGAGGTGGATGACGACCGTGCCGAAACTGCGCCCCAAGGGAATCGTGCGCTCGAACTCCTGCTCGACGATGTCCGGCGCGGCTCTCGAGGCCATGTCCACGTCCGCGACTTCCCTTCCCAGTGCGAGATCCCGTACAGCCCCGCCGACGATCCACGCCCGCGCGCCGTGGCGAGCGAGACGTTCCGCCACCTCTCGCGCATGGCGTGCGAGCAGGGTGGAAAGAGCTTGCATCGAGGGAGTGTGAATTATGGAGTGAGCTTACGAGGCGCGCACGGGCGCGGCCAGCAGTTGCGACAAATGCGTATCTGTGCGCCGATCCACCACTCGTCCTCCGGTTGCGGATGTCGTTGAAGCACACGATTCACGTGGATTCCGATCCTGAAGTCCTAGCCGCCTCGACGTCGGTGGCAGCTCCCTCGCGCCTCCTCGATCGGATCACCATCGCTGCGGTCGTTCTCGTCGTGGTGCTCGTGTCGATTCCGCGTCTGAGGGGGTTCGCCTTGAGAGAGAATGAACTTGACGCGATGCGCACCTTGAGAGTTCTCGCTGCGCAGCCGGCGCCAGCAGTTCCGGCACCGGGCGAGTACGGCCTCGCGGCCTTGGTTGCCCACGACAGTTCGTTGAGGAGGCGGCTCGATGATCTGGAGTTCTTGCCGGATGGGAGATTGCGCCGACATGGGTACCTGTTCGACATGACGAGGATGCGGCCGGGTGAGCCGATGCTCAGGGCCTGGCCTTGGAGGCACGGAACGACGGGGCGTGGGGCGTTCGTCTGGACCCCGGAGCGAGGGTTGTTGGGGACGGCGAATGAGGATGGAGAATTTGCGGGGTTGGAGGGGGCGCCGGGGGCGGAGGATGTTGGGGACGGGTGGTTGTCGCTTGGGAATCGGCCCTGACCCTGGCGCCCCCCAAACTGGCCCCTTTCACTGTCCGTTTACGGCCTGAGTTTCAGGCGCCACTCGAAGAAGTTTCTTTTCGTGAACCGACGCGCGACGACATCCAAAGCCTGCGCTGAGGTGATCCGCCGACACTTGTTCGTGATCCCGCGGATGTAGTTGCGGTACGCGAGCCAGATCCATCCGTGCCGCACCAGCCACGCTCGCTCTTTCGTCTGTGCCCACGTGCGCTGCACGAGCCGCGACATCCCGCTGCGCAACATGGCCAGCGTGTGATTGATCGGGAACAACGGGTTCTGCGGCGTGCGCTCCGCCTTGGATGAGTGTTGCTTGTGCTCGACCGATCCCGGCATCACATCTCTGAGCACCGTCGCGTAACTGCTCTTCTTGTCGGAGGACACCGTGGTGCACGAGCCGGGTGGAACGATGCCGGCGAGCTTGCTGAAGCACGCTCTGACCGCCGCGCGTGAACCCGACTTGCGTACTCCGTGCACGGCCTCACGCGCGCGCTTGCGCTCCAGGTCGCGCGGCTTGAGACGTCCCCGTGCCGGCAGCGTCGCAACCTCGAAATGCACCGCGAAATACGAGTGCAACTCGATCAAGATCGGCATCGTCAACGG
>JAEUIA010000038.1 GCA_016795245.1 Planctomycetota bacterium
GAACGACACGCTGACCGTCACCACGCTGCTCGACAACCCGAACCAGCACATGGGTTACGTCTACGTGTTCGCCAAGAGCCCGACCACGGGCAAGGCGATCAAGTTCGACTGGCTCGCCGGTGACTCGTTCCAGGTTGCCCCTGGTACCCTGGGCGGCGTCGACATTCCCCCGGTCGTCTTCCGTGCGGCCACCGGCCTCGCGGCCGGCGCCAACACGGACGTCGACAACGACAACGTGCGCGACCTGAACGGCAATGAGTACGAGAAGGTCAGCGATCAGTTGCTCGTCCCGCGCTTCATCGCCGACGGCGCTGTCCAGGCCGTCTCGTCGACCCCCGAGTTGATCCTCGTCGGCCTCACGGGTCAGTCGTTCCAGACGATCGTCAACTTCCTGATCTACAACGACAACGAGGAAGTCTTCTCGGCCCAGTACACGTTCAACTGCTGGCAGCGCGTGTACCTCCGTGACATCAACGGAGCCTTCACCCAGACGTTCCTCGCCACGACGAACCACGTCGCGAACGAGAACTTCCAAGGTCTCGAGTACGGCTGGTTCCGCATGGACGGCGCGGTTGCGTTCTCCACCGCGGCCTCGGTCCAGAATCCGGCTTTCCTCGCAGTCCGTATCGAGCGCAACAACGCCTCGAACGTCGCGATGGCCTCCCTGCCCTACGGCATCGGCGAGCAAGCCAACGGCGACCTGGTCCAGCACGGTCCGTTCCCGGACGCCAACTGATCTGGAGCACCAGGTCTGAAAAACAGCCGGTGTGCCGCAGGCAACTGCGCGACACCGGCTGCGCTTCTGTCGGCGGGCGCTGGCTCGAAGATCCCGGGAATCAGATTCCAAGCGCGGAAGATTTGGATACATTTGAAAGCGACATCGTAATTAGGAACACGTCCACCGCCTTTCCGGCCCATTTCAGAGCCTTAGGGCAGGCGCGCTGGATGGATTCTCAAGTCCCCCACACCCTGAGTAGCATCATGAACCAATTCACTTCCCTCGCCCTCGCCGGCGTGGCCGTCCTTGGACTCGCCGTGTCTGCCAGCGCGGACAGCCTCGATCGCGCGGGCAGCCTCCTTCTCTACCCCCTGTTCGACAACAACCGCGGTGGCCTCTACACCATCACGGTCACGAACACGAACAACGACACGACGCCGTCGGCCCAGAGCCAACAACTGCTGAACGGCACGATCGACGTCGAGTTCGTCTACATCAACGGCGACAACTGTCTTGAGTTCAACCGCACGCGTCGCCTCACGCCGAATGACACCATTACGGTCACGACGCTGCTCGACAACCCGAACCAGGCCACCGGCTACGCGTACGTGTTCGCGAAGAGCCCGATCACCGGCCAGGCCGTCAACTTCGATTACCTCATCGGTGACTCGTTCCAAGTCGCACCGTTCATCTCCGGTGGCCTCGACATTCCGCCGATCGTGTTCCGCGCGTCGAGCACCTTCGTGCCCGGTGCCGCGACGGATATCGACAACGACGGCGTGCGCGACTTGAACGGCAGCGAGTACGAGAAGGTCAGCGACAAGCTGATCGTCCCGCGCTTCTTCGCTGATTCGCAGGGCGTGTCGGAGCCGGGCATCATCCTGATCGGACTCACCGGTCAGGCGTTCACGACGATCATCAACTTCCTGATCTACAACGACAACGAAGAGGTGTTCTCGGCCCAGTACTCGTTCGATTGCTGGGATCGCATTCTCCTGCGCAACATCAACGGCGCGTTCACGAACACCTTCCTCCAATCGACGAACCACAACCCGAACGAATTCGTCCTGTTCGCCGGCCTGGGCGTGCCGGCACTGGTCGGCGGTCCGATCATCCTGCCGCCCGTGGTCCCGCAACTGGAGTACGGCTGGTACCGCATGGACGGCGCCGTGGCGTTCTCGACCGCAGCGTCGGTCAGCGACCCGGCGTTCCTGGCGGTCAACGTTGAGCGCCTGATCACCTGGAACTTCGACGCGAAAAAGGCCGAGGGCTTCGTCGCTGCGGCGGCTTCTCTGCCCTACGGCGTCGGCGAGCAGGCGAACGGCGACCTGATCCAGCATGGGCCGTTCCCGGACAACAACTGAGTCCGAGTTCTCGATCTGAAACAGCCGGGGCGATGCAGGCAACTGCGTCGCCCCGGCTGCTTCTTGGCGGGTCCGCGGAGATCGCTACCCCGGAATCGGGCCCATGGCGCCTAGATTCGAGGGTACGATTGAATTGCACTTTTGTAAGGGTGCAGGCGGCGATCGCTCCTGCCTTCGACACGAAATGGTCGCACACGAGCCTGACCTTGCGGTCTTGCTCGCTACATCCCCCCGAAGATCCCACTTCAAGAGAAGCACCATGATTCAGTTCTCCTCAATCACCTTGGCCTGCGTGACCTTTGCAAGTCTCGCCCTGTCGGCCGGCGCGAACAGTCTCGATGTTCCGGGCAGCCTCCTCATCTACCCGCTGTTCGACAACAATCGCGGCGGCGTCTACACGATCACCGTCACGAACACGAACGGTGATTCGACTCCGCTGCCGGGTGGGCAACTTCTGGCCGGCACGGTCGACGTCGAATTCGTCTACATCCACGGGCTGAACTGCCTGGAGTTCAATCGCACGCGTCGTCTCACGCCGAACGACACGCTCACGGTCACCACGATCCAGGACAACCCCAATCAATCGACGGGTTACGTCTACGTCTTCGCGAAGAGCCCGACCACGGGCAAGGCGATCAAGTTCGATTGGCTCGCCGGCGATTCATTCCAAACGGCACCGACCCTCGTCGGCGGCATCGACATCTCTCCTGTCGTGTTCCTGGCCGGCAGCGGCCTGGCCGCAGGCGCGAATACGGATGTCGACAACGACGGTGTGCGTGACCTCAACGGCAATGAGTACGAGAAGGTCAACGACAAGCTGCTCGTCCCGCGCTTCATCGCCGATTTCGACGGCAGCTCGCGCCCGGAGTTGATCCTGATCGGACTGACTGGCCAGTCGTTCCAGACGATCGTCAACTTCCTGATCTACAACGACAACGAAGAGGTCTTTTCGGCCCAGTACACCTTCGACTGCTGGAATCGCATCGACCTGAGGGCGGTCAACGGTGCATTCACACAAGAATTCCTCCAGTCGACCAACCACAATCCGAACGAGTTCCTCAGGGTGTCCAACGTGTTCGGACCCATGCTGGTTCCGATGCAACTCGAGTATGGGTGGTTCCGCATGGATGGAGCGGTCGCCTTCTCCACTGCAGCCTCAGTCCAGGATCCGGCGTTCCTGGCGTTGCGCATCGAACGCTTCGCATTCACGGCATTCGCCGGTGCTTCACTGCCCTATGGCATCGGCGTCCAGGCCAACGGCGACCTGGTCCAGCACGGACCGTTCCCGGACAGCAACTGAATCCGAGTTCTTGATTGGAAACAGCCGGGGCGAGGCAGGCAACTGCATCGCCCCGGCTGCATGTTGAGCGGCGCTCAGTCCTGGAACGCGGCGAGTTCCTCGGCCGACAAGAGCGGGCCGGCGGAGCGATCGAGCACATCCAGCGGCCGCGCACCTGGAGTCGCGCCCGCGCGGCGCGCACAGTGCGCAATCAAAAATTGCTCGACCCACAGTTCGCGGCGCGCCGTCTCGTCGAATGGCACGGCGGTCGGCGAGTGTTCGGCGCGCGCCACGAGTCGACCGTCCGCGGAGGTGGCGTGAGCGATCTCCACACCCTGCCAATGCCAGCTGGAAGCATCCGCCGTGTCGCGCCGCTCGATTTCGGGATCGATGCGCTCGATCGCATGCGCGAGGAGACCGATTTCAGCGCGCGTGATCGCCGGCCAGGTCGAAAACGGCTGAGGATCGACCGTCGCGGCTGCGCTCTGCGCCGACAGAGTGCGGCGGATGAGGAACGGTTGGGCACCGGCTGCGCTCTCCAAGGTGCGCAGTTCGAGCGCGATGACGTGTGGGCTGTCCAGGAACGACAGCCCGCGCAATCCGCGCGTGGTGAAGCTCTGCGCGACGACCACGACGCAGGGCTCGCTGTCGGTGCGCAGGCGCTCTCCGCTCCAACGTCGGGCCGCCGCTGCGCGTGCCTCCGTAGCCGACGCGAGCGCGGTCAGGACCGTGGTCGCGACCACTTCGTCGCCGATTTCGACGAAGAGCACCAGGACGAGACGGCCGTCGCGATCCACACCCAGCCAATCCGCGCGTCGTTCGGGCGGTCCTAGAGCGATGACGAAATCACGGTCCAGCACGCGCAACCCGGCGATCTCGTCTTGCAAGAGACGCGCGAGCGGCCCCTCCGGATCGTGGGATCCGCCGACGGATACAGGTTTGTGCTTCATGTCGTTCGCAACCGCCGCGACGCGGCCTCCAAGTGGGGTGAACGTGTGCTGAAAGCCAGCGCCAAGGCCAGCGCGTCGCTGGCGTCGAGCGGCAGACCTTTGGTTTTCGCGCCCAACACGTGCTCGACCATCCGCGCGACCTGGGATTTGTCCGCTGCACCGTTCCCGACGAGCGCCTTTTTCGCCACAGCCGGCGCGAATTGGATGATGCGCGCGCCAAAAGCGGCCGCGCAACCGAGCACGACGCCGCGGCCTTCGCCGATGCGCAGCGCGCTCTGCACGTTGCGCGCCGCGAAGGCCTGCTCGACGACGATGACGGTCGGCTGCAGGCGCTCGAACAAGAGATCCAACTCCGTCCGGATCTGTCCCAGGCGCGCCGGTACATCGCCGACTTTCGCGCGCACCACTCCGGCCGCCAGAAAGCGCGGCCCGCGCGCCCCGATCACGATCGCGCCGTAGCCGAGGACGCGCGTTCCCGGGTCGATTCCGAGGACGATCTGGAGTCGCGCCGCAGCGCCGTTCGCGGTGAGGGTATCGGGCAAGGTCCGTTCGCCCGCGAGAAGGATCCTCGATCGGGGCGTCCTGGAAACCTACGCTTTCGCTCGCGCGCGCGAAAGACCGTGAGCGCAACACGATGAAAGACATCCCCACCGCTCTGGAACCGACCTCAGCCGTGCTGCTCGCGGCTGGCTTGTCGACGCGCATGGGCGGCGACGCACGCAGCGTGCGCAAGCCGTTTCTGGCGCTCGAAGGGCTGACCTTGATCGAGCATGCGTGCGCGGCCTTCGACCGCTCGACGGCGGTGCGCGAGATCATCCTGGTCGGCCATCCGGACGATCGGTCGCGCCTCGCGCAGATGGTCGAGTCCTGCGCGCCGCTCAAGAAGGTTCGGGTGATCGTGGACGGAGGAGAGTTGCGCACCGATTCCGTGCGCGCGGGCGTCGAGGCCTGCGATCCGCGCCTGCGCCTGGTCGCGATCCACGATGTCGCGCGCGCGCTGATCGAGACCGCGATGATCGATCGCGCGATCCAACGCGCGGGGGTCCGCGGCGCAGCGCTCGTCGCGATCCCGATGAGCGACACGGTCAAGACCTCGGCGGACGGCGAACACACCGAAGCCACGCTCGACCGCAGTGTACTGTGGTGTGCGCAGACTCCGCAGGTGTTTCAGATCGCGCGCTTCAAGTCGCTGCTCGAGCAGGCGCGCGCCGAAAATTTCAGGCCGACCGACGACGCCGCGCTGCACGAGCGCTACGAAGGACCGGTGCCGATCGTGCCGGGCAGTCCGCACAATCTGAAGGTGACCACACCCGAAGACCTGGTGGTCGCGGCTGCGATCTTGCGTGCACGGCGGGCCTTGAGGTCCTCATGAACAATCTGCGCATTGGTTTAGGTTTCGACGTGCACCGCCTCGTGCCGGGCCGCAAGTGCGTGCTCGGCGGCGTCGAACTCCCGCACGCGACGGGTCCGCTCGGTCATTCCGACGGCGACGCGGTGTTGCACGCCGTCTCCGATGCGCTGCTGGGTGCTGCCGGACTCGACGACATCGGGACGTTGTTCTCGGACAAGGATCCGCGTTGGAAGGACGCCGACAGTCGGACGCTGTTGTCCGAGGTCGTGAAGCGCGTGCGCGCGACCGGCTTTGCGATCCAGAACGTCGACATCGTCGTCGCGACCGAAGGGCCGCGCATCGCACCGCACCGCGCCGCGATGCGCGCGGCGATCGGCAATCTCCTCGGAATCCCGGACGATCGCGTGAACGTCAAGGGCAAGTCGCTCGAAGGGCTCGGCGCGCTCGCCGGCGGCACCGGTGTAGCCGTTCAGGCCGTGTGTCTGCTCCAAATCGGCGTGTGATCCGCGCTGAACCACGCAGATAGACCGGCCCGTGCTCGACCGATAGCGAGCGCCTCTCGCGTCGATGCGAGTTTCCGATCTCGATCTTCGGCGCAATTCGGCGATACTGGTCGTGCACACCAAGTCAACCAAGGAGATCCGATCATGCCTACCGAACTCAAGGAACAAGCGAGCAAGTCCACCATGCACCCGACCAAGATCGACCTCAGCGAGAAGTCCCGTGCCAAGGTCATCGAGTTGCTGAACGCGAACCTGGCGTCCGCGATCGACCTGCACTGTCAGGCCAAACAAGCGCACTGGAACGTCAAGGGACCGCAGTTCATCGCGCTGCACGAGCTCTTCGACACGGTCGCAACCGTCGTCGAAGGCGGCATCGACGTGATCGCCGAGCGCGCCGTGATCCTGGGCGGAACGGCGCAGGGCACCGTGCAGACGGTCGGCAAGCGCAGCGCGCTCAAGCCCTACCCGACCGACATCGCCAAGGGTTCCGATCACGTCGAGGCGCTCGCGAGTGCCCTCGCCGTCTACGGCAAGTCCGTGCGCGCCGCGATCGACACCGCGACGGAAGCGGGCGACGCCGACACGGCCGACCTCTTCACCGGCATCTCGCGCGAAATCGACAAGCACCTGTGGTTCGTCGAAGCGCACAGCCAGGCCAAGAGCTGAGCGCAGCCGGAGCCCAGCGAGCGACAGCATCGGCACCGGCGACAGCGACGGCATCGGCAACAGGGACTGCTATGGCGACACGGACTCTGTCGCCAGAAGCGACAACACCACCGACGCCCACCCCGACACGTCCCCCATCCCGACACCGAACGCTCCCACTCTGTCCCCACCCCATGGTTGACCTCGGGGTTCGCGGTTCGCGCGGTGGCGCTCGTCCGAGTTTGACCGTACCGAGCCAGGCTCGTGTGGTGCATCTTCGCCGGCGTAAAGCCGCGCGCCGGCGCGCGGCTCTACGCCGGCG
>JAEUIA010000039.1 GCA_016795245.1 Planctomycetota bacterium
GAACGACACGCTGACCGTCACCACGCTGCTCGACAACCCGAACCAGCACATGGGTTACGTCTACGTGTTCGCCAAGAGCCCGACCACGGGCAAGGCGATCAAGTTCGACTGGCTCGCCGGTGACTCGTTCCAGGTTGCCCCGGGCACCCTGGGCGGCGTCGACATTCCCCCGGTCGTCTTCCGTGCGGCCTCCGGCCTCGCGGCCGGCGCCGCGACGGACGTCGACAGCGACGGCATCCGCGATCTGAACGGCAACGAGTACGAGAAGGTCAGCGATCAGCTGCTCGTCCCGCGCTTCCTCGCCGACAACGGCGCCACGTCGACCCCCGAGCTCATCCTCGTCGGTCTCACGGGTCAGTCGTTCCAGACGATCGTCAACTTCCTGATCTACAACGACAACGAGGAAGTCTTCTCGGCCCAGTACACGTTCGACTGCTGGCAGCGCGTGTATCTCCGTGACATCAACGGAGCCTTCACCCAGACGTTCCTCGCCACGACGAACCACGTCGCGGGCGAGAGCTTCCAGGGCGTCGAGTACGGCTGGTTCCGCATGGACGGCGCGGTTGCGTTCTCCACCGCGGCCTCGGTCCAGAACCCGGCCTTCCTCGCGGTCCGCATCGAGCGCAACAACGCCTCGAACGTCGCGATGGCCTCGCTGCCCTACGGTCTGGGCGAGCAGGCCAACGGCGACCTGGTCGTGCACGGGCCGTTCCCGGACGCGAACTGATCTCGAGCTGACGGTTTGAAAGCCGCCGGGGTGCCGCAGGTGACTGCGGCACCCCGGCGGTGCTCGTTTTGGGGGCTAGAGAAATTGATTCTCGGACGAGGGTGTCCCGTTCAAAAAAGCGCGGTACAGTAAATAGGTCTTCCTAAGAGACAGCTTCCCCAAGGGTCTCTTGGACTGAATTCCGAGGGCGCCTTCCGCGTCCTGTCCTCATTACACTCACCCCAATCTGAGAAGCATCATGCACAAGTTCACCTCCCTCGCCCTCGCAGGCGTGGCGCTGCTCGGCTGCGCCACCTCGGCCAGCGCTGACAGCCTCAACCGCGCCGGCAGCCTCCTCCTCTACCCCCTGTTCGACAACAGCCGGATCGGTCTCTACACGATCACGGTCACCAACACGAACAAGGACATGACCCCGGTCGGCGGCGGCAGCCAGCTCTTGAACGGCACCGTCGACGTCGAGTTCGTGTACATCAACGGCGCCAACTGCCTCGAGTTCAACCGCACGCGTCGCCTCACCCCGACCGACACCATCACGGTCACGACGTTGCACGACAACCCGAACCAGCACGAAGGCTACGTGTACGTGTTCGCCAAGAGCCCGACCTCGGGCAAGGCGATCAAGTTCGACTGGCTCGCCGGCGATTCGTTCCAGGTCGCCCCGGGTTCGCTCGGCGGCGTCGACATTCCCCCGGTCGTGTTCCGTGCAGCTTCCGGCCTCGCCGCCGGTGCCGACACGGACGTCGACAGCGACGGCGTGCGCGACTTGAACGGCAACGAGTACGAGAAGGTCAGCGACGAGCTGATCGTCCCGCGCTTCGTGGCCCACGTGCCGCTGGCGTCGGTGCCGGAAGTGCTCCTGATCGGCCTGACCGGTCAGTCGTTCACGACGATCATCAACTTCCTGATCTACAACGACAACGAAGAGGTGTTCTCGGCCCAGTACAGCTTCGATTGCTGGGATCGCGTGCTGTTGAGGGACATCAACGGCGCCTTCACGCAGACCTTCCTCGCTACGACGAACCACACGGCCAACGAAAACTACGTCGGCACTGAGTACGGCTGGTTCAGCATGGACGGCGCGGTTGCGTTCTCCACTGCGGCTTCGGTCCAGGACCCGGCCTTCATGGCCGTGCGCATCGAGCGCTTCCTCTTGACCGCGCAGTCGGGCGCCTCGCTGCCCTACGGCCTCGGCGAACAGGCCAACGGGGACCTGGTCCAGCACGGTCCGTTCCCGGACGCCAACTGATCTAGAACGGAAGTTCTGAAAATCAGCCGGGGTGGCGCAGGTGACTGCGCTGCCCCGGCTGCGCTCGCATCAGGGCCGTCCACGAAACCAATTCCTGGACCTCCAGGTCCGGGAAAGAAAAGAATGGTGCGGTAGACTGAAAGCGGCTTCCTAGGAAACCACTTTTCAGCTTGATTTGTTGACATTGATTGACAGGACGAGCCTTCCCCTCCCATATCCCCCTATCCACTGAGACGCACCATGAACAAGTTCTCCTCCGTCGCCCTCGCGAGCGTGGCATTCGTCGGTCTCGCCCTATCGGCGAGCGCGGACAGCCTGGACCGCGCCGGCAGCCTCCTCCTCTACCCCCTGTTCGACAACAACCGCGGCGGTCTCTACACCCTCACGGTCACGAACACGAACAGCGACACGACCCCGGCAGGCCAACTGCAAGCCGGCACCGTCGACGTCGAGTTCGTCTACATCAACGGCGCGAACTGCCTCGAATTCAACCGCACGCGTCGCCTGACGCCGAACGACACCATCACGGTCACGACGCTGATCGACAACCCGAACCAGGCCACAGGTTATGCGTACGTGTTCGCCAAGAGCCCGACCACGGGCAAGGCGATCAAGTTCGATTGGCTCACCGGTGATTCGTTCCAGGTCGCCCCGAGCCTGCTCGGCGGCATCGACATCCCGCCGATCGTGTTCCGCGCCGGCAGCGGTCTCGCGGCCGGCGCCGACACGGACGTCGACAATGACGGCGTGCGCGACCTGAACGGCAACGAGTACGAGAAGGTCAGCGACAAGCTGCTCGTCCCGCGCTTCGTCGCCGATCGCGACGATGTGTCCGAACCCGAGTTGATCCTGATCGGCCTGACCGGTCAGTCGTTCACGACGATCATCAACTTCCTCGTCTACAACGACAACGAAGAGGTGTTCTCGACCCAGTACGCGTTCGATTGCTGGGAGCGCCAGGACCTGCACGACATCAGCGAAGTGTTCTCGGACACGTTCCTGACGTCGACGAACCACTCGCTCGGCGAGCGGGTCGCATTTCCGGGAGTTCCCGCGCTGGAGTACGGCTGGTTCCGCATGGACGGCGCCGTCGCGTTCTCGACTGCGGCCTCGGTCTCAGACCCGGCCTTCCTCGCGGTGCGCATCGATCGCATCGGTGAAGACGGCCCGGTCGCCGGCGCGTCGCTGCCCTACGGCCTCGGCGAACAGGCTAACGGAGACTTGATCCAGCACGGGCCGTTCCCGGACGCCAACTGACCTGGAGTCAAAGATCTGGAAAGCAGCCGGGGTGGCGCAGGTGACTGCGCTACCCCGGCTGTGCTGCAGAGGCCAGGACGGGCCGGGAGAAAACACTTCCAACTCTAGGTGGACGTCTGCTCCCGAGCGGGTATCTTGAAAGCAGGTTCGTACAGATCGCCCTTTATTTCTCGATTATTCAGCAAGTAATGGGGAGCCGTACGCTTCTTGTCCCTCCAACGCCCCACCCAGTGAGCATCACCATGACCCGATTCTCCTCCCTCGCCCTGGCGGGCGTGGCGGTCCTCGGCCTCGCCGTTTCGGCGAGCGCGGACAGCCTCGATCGCACGGGCAGCCTCCTCCTCTACCCCCTGTTCGACAACAGCCGCGGCGGTCTCTACACCATCACGGTCACGAACACCAATAACGACACGAACCCCATCGGTGGCAGCCAACTGCTCGCCGGTACGGTCGACGTTGAATTCGTCTACATCCGCAAGGACGACTGCCTCGAGTTCAACCGTACGCGTCGTCTGACCCCGAACGACACGCTGACCGTCACCACGCTGCTCGACAACCCGAACCAGCACATGGGTTACGTCTACGTGTTCGCCAAGAGCCCGACCACGGGCAAGGCGATCAAGTTCGACTGGCTCGCCGGTGACTCGTTCCAG
>JAEUIA010000047.1 GCA_016795245.1 Planctomycetota bacterium
CGGGGGCCCCGCCCTCGGGGTGCCTTTGTGTTCAGCTCCGGCCCCGGGTGGGGGGGGGGGTTGTGTGGGGCCCGGCCCGGCCCGCCCAACCCGCCGGGCGCCGCCGCCCGCAAACACTCCCCCGCGCCGCGCCAGCGCGGCGCAGTCCAATGGAGGGAAATGAGCTGTGAGGCCGGCCTGCCCGGTGCGCCGCAGGTAGATCTCCCGCGACGCACGATATATCACTGTAAAATCTTGTACTGAAATACTTTATGCCCAGAGGCGCCCCCTCTCTCTCCCTCCCTCTCCCTCTCTCCCTCCTCTACCCATCCACCCGCACATAATCCCCCCTGCTCCCCCGCGCCAGCCTGACCATCGTCTCGTCCCCCTGCCCCCCGATCTGCACCCCGTGAAACACGACCCGCGTCGTGGGCAGCACTTTCTCCAAGAACGGCTCGACCCAGCTCGACCCCTCCGCCGTCTCCCCGTCGCACAACACAATCACCGTATCCGCCTCCAACAGCGCCAGATCCACCGACCCGTTCGCATCGGCGTGCAGCGCCGCCTCCACACCCGCCCGCAGTTGCGTCCCGCCGTTTGGGATCTGGAACTTCAACCACTCGCGCAACGCCGCCAGGTTCTCCTTGTCCGCCGCCACGAGCTTTCCGCGCCACACCTCGGGGATCGTGTGAAACAGCACGATGTCGAAGCGCGCTTTCGGCCCGATCGCCTCGAGAAACCCGAACAGTTGCGAGCGCGCTTCCGACCAGCGCTTGCGCGCCGCTTCGCCGCGGCCCGTCGCCTGATCTCCGAACGCGAAGTTCATGCTGCCCGAGCGATCGATCACGAACACGACGCGGTCGCTCGCCGGGCGGATCCCGAAGAAGCTCGCTTCGGTCGATTCGACCTGTCCGCCCTGCGTCACCGGTGCCACTGCGCGCGCGCCGTCTCCGCGCATCAACGCCCACCACGCGCGCCATTCCTCAGGATCCATCCCCAAGGAACGCCCTGAACGCGCGCGCAATGCGCGCTGGATCTCGAAGCGTATCCGCAGCGATTGAGCGCCCGCTTCTCCGCGTGCCTTCCAGATCGACAGGGCCTCGATCAGAGCGGGAATCGCCGTCTCGTTCGCGATCGGCGTCTGCAACACGACGGCGCGCGAGGCTTTGCGCCAGTCACTCGCGACCAGGTCGTTGCGCACGCGTTTCGTGTACTCGTCGAGCACGCGGCTTCCATTCTCGAAGCGCAGCCCGCTGAAGTGTTTTTCAGCCAGCCAGGCGCTGCCTCGGTCGAAGCCTGAGTTCGGCGCCTCCAGAAGGCCCATGAAAAATGAGTGCACGACGTCGTCGTTCCAGCCGACCAGGGCCCGCGCCGCCGCGCGCCGCATGCGCGGGTCCTTCTCGCGCGCGGCGGAGAGCAGCGGGAGTTTCGCCGAAGGCACGTTGATCGTCTCGAGCAGGCGCACGACCGCGAGCCGGCGGTCCAGCGGCGCCGACCCCGGCAGCGCGAGCACCTCGCTCACCATCCAGCGCCCGAACGCCGCGTCGAAGTTCGCCCGGAGCGTGTTTTCCGCCTCGTTGCGCAGCTCGGCTTCAGGCGTGAGTGCACTCGGGTCGGTCGAAGCATCGAGGTACAGACCCATCACATCGAGCATCGCGAGCGCAGCATCGACCGCGCGCGAGGGGTTGATGCTCCAAACGAGTCGCGTATCCGCGACGAGCGACCTGGCATTCGTGATCACGTCGCCCTGCAGCCGGACCTGACGCGTAGCCAACTGGTGCAGCAGGACGTTGAGGCGCGACACCGGATCGGCGGCGGTGGGCGGATCCGCGGCTCGGGCACACAGCCCGAGCATCAGGAACGCGATCAGGAGCCGAACTCGCATGCGAGGGAGACTAACAACGTGACGGAGGGGCCCGCCCAGGCGGATGGGGGGTATCGTGGAGAGAGCGGCACCTGGGCTACAACCGAAGACCCTCGGCGCCATTTTCGATCCCTCTCTCTCTGTCCGAACTCTCCCCATGCACTTCAGAGCCTCTCTCGTGCTCTTCGGCGCCCTCGCGCTGATCGGTTCCGCACAAGCGCAGGAACCGGCCGGATACTACGCGAGCGTCGATCCGACCAACGCGACTACGTTGCGCGCGACCTTGCACGCCGTGATCGACGACCACACCAAGATCTCGTACACGGCGGGATCCACCGATACGTGGGACGTTCTCGCACTGGCGAGCGAAGACCCGCAGAACGCGGCCAACATCATCGACGTGTACAAGAACGACAGCCTGCCCAAGCAGACGGGCGGGAATTCGTTCTACGACCGCGAGCACACGTGGCCGAACAGCTACGGCTTTCCGAACGACGGCGCGAGCAACTATCCGTACACCGACTGCCACATGCTGTTCCTGTCGGTGCAGGCCTACAACAGCGCGCGCGGCAATGCGCCTTATCGCAATTGCTCGGCGAGTTGCACGGAACGAGTGACGACGCTCACGAACGGTTCCGGCGGCGGCAGCGGTCTGTATCCGGGCAACTCGAACTGGAACAACGGATCTTCGACGACGGATACGTGGGAGACCTGGATCGGCAAGCGCGGCGACGTCGCGCGCGCGCTGCTCTACGCCGATGTGCGCTACGAAGGCGGCACGCACGGCGTCACCGGACAGCCGGAGCCGGATTTGATCGTCACCGACAGTCAGTCATTGATCGCGGGCTCGGCGACGGGCAGCAACTTGTCGGTCGCCTACATGGGCATCAAGAGCGTGCTCGTGCAGTGGAGCCAGCAGGATCCGCCCGATGCCTGGGAACGCCGTCGCAACGACATCGTCATGAGCTTCCAAGGCAATCGCAATCCGTTCATCGATCATCCGGAGTGGGTGAATTGCCTGTTCGGAACCGGGTGTCCTCCGGGCGTCTCGTTCTGCTACGGCGACGGTTCGGGTACGGGGTGTCCGTGCGGCAATGTCTCGGTGTACGGAGATCGCTCCGGCTGCCTGAATTCGAGCGGTTCGGGCGGAGCCTTGAGTGCGACCGGAACGGCCAGCGTGAGCAATGACACACTGGTGCTCTTGGGATCGGGCATGACCAACTCCTTCGTGCTGTATTTCCAGGGCACGAGCGCGCAGAACGGCGGCAACGGCACGGTCTTCGGCGACGGCAAGACCTGCGCGGGCGGCGCCATCATTCGCCTGGGATTGTCCCTCAACGTAGCCGGCGCTTCGCAGTTCCCCGGTGGCGGTCAACCGCTGATCTCCGTGCAAGGCGCGACGGCCGCAGGCAATGTGCGTCACTACCAGGGGTGGTACCGCGATGCCGCCGTCTTTTGCTCGAGCGCGACGTTCAACCTGACGAGCGGATACCGAGTGGTGTGGACTCCGTAGCGGGGCGCATCCGCTGGGCAAGCTGCAGGTGAGTGGCGCGCGACTCGGCCGTCTCGCGCTGCGGAGGAGTCGCGCGCGCGGCGCCTACTTGTCGAAGACGTTCGTCTCGCTCGGACTGATGCGCTCCTCGACCTTCTCGACGGTCAAGTCGAGCTTGGAGAAGTCGAGCCTGGCCGGTGCGCTCTCGGCCTCTCGTTTCTCGATCCGCTGCACTTCGCCGTGGGGAGTCTTGGGCTCGGACTTCGGAGTGTCATTCTTCGTCATGGAGGTCTCCTCTTGGGCTCAGGCGCGCGCGCTCGCCGATTGAAGTGTCGTGAGTACGCCGAGTCGATGCAACTCCGCCGCGAAACTCGTGAGGTTCGCGCGCGCGGCCTGGTCGTGCGCGGGCAGCAGGTCCAGCAACTCACCCAGCGATCCGCACTGCCTCAACGCGTCCAGCGCCCGCGCGCCATCCGGGCGGATCTCCGCGAATTCAGCCGTCTCGCCGCAGTAGACCAGCACGCGCTCCTTGCGCTGGATCGCGCCCAATTCGCGCGCCGCCACATTCTCGGCGCTCTCGACGAAGCGCCCGGTCAAAAAATCCGGGCGCGCCGCACGCGCCAGCGGGTGGGCGAGCTTCGCCAGCGTTTCCGTGTAGCTGAACGGTACCGCCAACAGACGCGTGTCCTCGCCCACGCTCAGCGCGGCCTCGGGTCCCGCACTCGCCCGTCGCTCCGCACGCCGCCGACAGCGATCGTTGAACTCGTCCGGCGTCACGCCGCGGGCGAGATGCAGGAAGTAGTGACTCTTCTGCATGAAGAAGAAAATGTTGTCGCCCGTGAACAGCGGATAGTGAGCGCGCAGGCTCGCCATCATGTCCTCGAACACCTCTGCCGCCTCGGTCTGCGTCATGCCGCTCGCCGCTTCGTAGTCGTGGTAGAGCTGCAAGTCGGCCGCGGGGTCGGACAGGATCTTGATCCCGAACGCCTCCGGCTCGCGGTAGGTCTTCGCGACCTCGTCGATGTGAAAGGTCTGCAGCGAAACCTCGCGCACGATGTCCTTGTGCTCCACCAGAAAGTCCACAGTCGCCTGTGCTTCGGCCCGCGTCTCCGTCGGAAAGCCCACCATCGCGTAGAACGTGACGCTGATGCCGGCGCGTGCGCAGTTGGTCGCGACTTCGATCGTCGACTTCAGCGACTGGCCCTTCATCATCATCTTCAAGAGTCGCGGCGTGGCGGTCTCGAAACCGAACAGCAGCTTGCGACAGCCGCTCTCGTGCAGCTTGCGCGCGCCCTCCGGCGTGTAGGCCTTGGGTTCGACGCGTGCGTCGCTCCACCAACGGATGTCGGCGCGCCGCGCGATCAACTCGTGCGGCAGGTCGCGGATCATGCCGGGCGGCATGCAGTCGGTGATGAAATTGACGTTGCGCGTGCCCAACTCGTCGCGCAACCGAACGATGTGATCCGCGATCGTGGCCGCGCTGCGCGTGCGGTACCCGGGCCCGATCACCGTCGGCAGCGTGCAGAAAGTGCACTCGCCGTAGTAGCAGCCGCGATTGATGTCGTAGGGGATCACCAGTTCAGGCGAGAAGTAGCGCGCGAGCGGCAGGCCGCCGAAATCGGGCGGCGGCGCGTCGTCGAGCTTGATCGGGTGTCCCAGCGCATTCGTCACCGTGCGCACTCCGCCTCGGCTGCGATCGAACCACGTCAACGAACCGACGTCGCCCAGTTCGTGACCGTCGCGCAAGCGCTCGCACAACGCGAGCAGCGGCGACTCGCCCTCGTGGAAGATGATCGAATCCAGACACGCGTCGATGCCGGGCGCGGCCATCAACTTGGCGCCGATGTACGCCAGGAATCCGCCGCCGGCGGTGATGTGACAGTCGGGCAGCGCCGCCTTGATCATGCGCCCCAGCGTCAACGCCGGGATCAGCTGGCTGCCGTAGATGACCGACATTCCGACCACGCGCGGACTGCGCGCGATCAAGTCTGGCAACACGTGCGTGCGGAAGTGGTCGATGAACGGGTTCTGGGTCTCGTCCAGCGTCGCCGCCAGGACCTCGCGCGAGCGGTCGTTCGCGTACCCGGTCGTGAAGTTGTGCGGCGTCAGTTCGCTGGGAAAGTGCGCCGCCGAGACCAGGCGCAGCGCGTGGTAGATCGTGCGCGTGGCCGGGATGTAGCGCTCGATGTCGTGAAAGGCGCCGCCGCGCACGATCGACTTGGCGTCGTCGATACGCTCGATCAACGCATCGGCCGAGACTTCCGCCTCGGTCGCCGCGCGAAAGGCCGCCAACTCGCGGAATTCGAGCTGCGCACGCCCTGCGAAGCGCTTGTGGGGCAAGCGCTCGCGCACCCGATCGCGTGCGCGCGTCAGATACTCGCGTGACAGGAAGCGGTCGTAGGCGTCGATGTTCGCGTCCACGAGTTCGACATCGTCGAAGCCGTGCTGAACGAGCCAGGCTTTCAGGCACGGCAGGGCCAGGTAGGGCTGAGTGAAATGGCCCTGCGGGGGAAAGATCAGCGAGATCGGAAAGCCGGGTCGTTGGATCATGAAGCTGCGATCTCCTGTGCGCGATCGTCGCGCTCGAACGTGATCAGACCGGACGCCGCGAAGCGGTTCAAGACGGGCGCGATGCCTGGGTGTGCGCGCTCGAGTGCCGCGGCGGACTCCGCGCCGTCGATCCGTGACAGCAGTTCGCCAACGTCGGGGGCGATGCGCAGCGTGGCTGCGGCGGACATCGGAGATCCGGACACCAGCGGAGTGATCGCCAACAAGGTGACCGCCGGCTCGCGGTGTGTGCGTTCTCCTGCCGTCAAACCTCGCGCGACTGCGGGCAGGTCGAAGCCCACTTCGATCATCTCGGCCGCGACCATCACGCGTCCGTCCGCATGCGGCGGTACACCGCGCACGGCTGCGCGCGTGAGCGCCTGTTCCCAACGCAGCATGTCGCGCACGAGATCGTCGCCGCGCGCGGCGGCGAAGGCCTCGAAACTGCGTCCGTGAGCTTTCCAGGCGCGATACAGCCCGGTCGCGCTCGCCGTCGCGCCGGCGCCCTCCTCGCGCAGCAGCGCAAAGGTGCGCGGGTAGCGCATCAGGATCTCCGGCAGCTCCACGGCGATCGCATGCAGGTAGCGCAAATGGTCTACATCGCCGGGCAACAGCGCGAAGGTCGTGAACAAGTCCGGATGCGCGGCGATGAGCTCGCGCTCGGCTGCAGTTTCGCCGGCGCCGATCGCCATGTCGGGTGGAATGCCCGCGACGGCACGCGCATCCGCGCCGAACTCCGCGCCGAACGCGGATCCGGGTTCGGGGTTCACGAGGTGCAAGGACACGTTCACTCCGGCGTGCAAGCATGCCCGCGCGCACAGGTCCAAGCTCGCTTCCAGGGCCGCTTCCGTCTCGCCTGGAAGCCCCAGGATCAGCGACAGAATCGGAGTGATCCCGGCGCGCGCACAATCGGCTACGACCTGCAGCATGTCCGTTCCGCGCCGCAGTCCCTTGTGGCTGCGCTCGCGCACCGCGGCGTCGGCGGATTCCACGCCGATCAAGACGCGGTAGCCGCCTGCGCGGTGCATGAGCTGCAGCAACTCGAAGTCGAGGTGATCGGCGCGAGCGCGCACTTCGAACGGAACAGGCGATCCGCGCGCGATCAGGTCGTTGCAGAACGCTACTGCTTGTCCGCGGTTGGCGCCGAACAGATCGTGGCACAAGTAGGCACTCTTCGCGCCCGGCATGATTTGCAGTGCGCTGATTTCTTCAGCCAGGCGTGCCGCCGGCAATGTGCGTGAACGACGCGACCAATACCGACCGATCGTGCAAAACGAACAGTCGTACACGCAGCCGCGCCCGGAATCGAGCGCCACCAGACCGTCCGCACTTCCGGTGACGCGCTTGTACTCGGCGATCGCGGGCAGCAGGTGCCACGCGTACTCGGGCAGCGCCGCCATGTCCTCGATGGGCGCACGGTCAGCTTCGCGCCGCGGCGTGCCGTCCGCCGCGCGCCAGGTGATCCCGGCGACGCCCGCCGGTTCGCGGCCGGCCGCGCAAGCGGCAGCGAGTTCGAGTGCAGTGACCTCGCCCTCACCGCGCACGACGACGTCGACGCAAGGGAAGCGTGCGATCAGGTGCTCGTCGATGCCTGTCGTGCCCGGACCACCGATCCATGTGCGCGTCCCTGGACAGCGTGCGCGCAAGCGTTGCAGGATCAAGAGCGCGATCGGCAGGGTTGCGCCCATCACCGACATGCCGACGACTTCGAAGGTGCCCCGCGCGACGATCCGCTCGCAGGCGGCCTCGGCCAGACGATCGTCGTGGGGGAGCGCCCCGGAGCTGAGTTCGTACGCCAGATCCAGGAGCGCTATTTCGAGGCCCTCGCGCTCGAAAGCACCGCCCAGGCGCAAAAGCCCCGGGGGCGGCATCGAATAGCCGAACGTGTCGCGGTGCGGGGCGGCGACGAAGAGGACACGCATGCGAGCATCAAACTGCACTCGAGGAGCGGAATCCAGCGCGGACTCCGACGACACGCGCGGTGAATAAGGGTCGCTCGGACGCTAACCTCTGTCGCTCAACGTCGACCTGGCAGGGCGACTCCAATCATGCGAATCCAAATCACTCGTTCGTGCGCGTGCTCCGCGCCCTCCCCGCTCCTTGCGACCTTCGGCCTTTGCGCGGTGCTGCTCGGCGCCTGCTCTTCCGGCAGCAGCGGTGAATCCGACGCGTTCAAGGTGCGCGCGACCCAGTGGTCGGTCGGCGCCAACACCATCGTCGCTCTCTCCGGCAACAACATCGCCTGGATTGCGGACGAAGCCTCGACAGGCCCCGGCGGCACCGACCTCAACGGCGACATGGTCAAGGACGACGGCGTCGCCGTGTACGTCGATGCCGGATCGCGTACGCAGATCAACATCGGTGTCGCGGCGCAGGACCTCGTGTGGATCGGAAGCGAGTTGTACATGGTCGTATCCGAGGCGCTCGACGACCGCGATTGGAACCTGGATCTGGTCAAGGACGACATCGTGCTCGTGCACTGGTCGCGCGCGATGCCGATGCCCGTGTACGTCGATGATCTGGCGCCTTCGAGCCTGAAAAAAGTTGTCGCGTTCGGGCCGCGCCTCGTCTATGCGAGCGCGACGCCGGCTGTCGGTGCCAACGCCACCAGCTTGCGTACGATCCACTCCGCGGCGCCGCTCACCATCGTCACCGTCACATCGACCGATACAGCAGGTGCGCTGCATCCCTCGATCACGCTCCAAGAAGAGGGGCTCGTCTTCGTCACGCTCGACGAAACGCTCGAGGCGCGCGTGCTGAACGGCGACGCCGATTCCACGGACAGCTTCGTGCTCGGTCTCTTGGACCTGCGCACGGCCGCGGCCCCGTTGCACAACGTTGGCCTCGCCATGGCAAGTGCGAGCGCACCGGTGCGCGGGAAGTTCGTCGCCACCGCGGATTGGCAAGTCGGATTCCTGGTCAGTGAAGCGGCGCAGGGCAACGTCAACCTGGATGATCCGGCGCTCTTCGCGCCGTCGTGGCAAGCGCCGCAGTGCGTCGGCCTCGCGGATACGGACACGAACGACACGATCCTGCACTACCTGCGCTTCGCGGCGTGGGTCGCCGATCCGATTACGAATCCAGCGCGCAACACCGGACTCGTCGGCGTGGACAAGATCGCGATCTCCAACGGGTTCATCGCGACGATCACGCCCGAGAGCTCGGCCACCGGAACGCTGGGCGAAGGCACCTGCGATTTGAACAGCGACGGCGACAAGACCGATCGCGTCGTGCGCTGGACTCAGATGGTCGCGGGCACCGCCGCGATCCTGCCGCGCAATGCAGCCGCCAATATTCACGCGCTCAAGGACGTCCCCGGCGGAACACGCGGCCTGGCGGAACTGCAGGAACGCCTCGTGATCGTCGTCGACGAAGCAGCAGACAACCTCGACATCAACGCCGACGGGTTCAAGACCTTCGACCTCGTGGGCTGGCTGCTGCCGAGCACGACTACCGTCCCGTGGCAATTCCAGCACAGTGGTTTCGTGGGCGCGTCTTGGATGGCCGAGACCTTCGATCGCCAGCGCATGTCGCTCGCGCTCCAGGAAATCGTCGGTGGGACTTCACTCAATGCCGGCACGACCGCCAACCCTGGTGACAACGACCTGCTCGACAGCATCCCCACATTCCCTGTCTTCAACTCGGGCGGCACGCTGACATTCCCGGGTGTGACGATCGCACTCGACATCTCGCCACCCACCGTCTTCAACCCGGGGATGGTGATCACGCGCGGGCTGGGCTACTACCGCGTGGCGGAAGCATTCGACAATCGCGACTGGAGCAACGACGGATCGAAGAACGACCGCGTCATGTTCCGCACGTCCTTCTCGCAAGGCACGACGAACATCAGCGGCATCTCGAACTCGATCAACAGGCCCGTGATCGAATTCGATCGCCACAGCAGCGCCCCGGCGTGTGCGGCCTTCCTGACGGAAGAAGCACTGCAAGGTGCCACCGGCACGGATATCAACGGCGACGGCGACCGCAACGATCTCGTGCTGCAGTACTTCGTGTTCTGATCACGAGCCTCCGGCGGCGCCTCATAGGAGAAGAACGCACCTGCACCACGGGCGCGTTCTTCAACACCCGTAGCCGGCTACGAGTTGCCGCCGCTAGACAACACTCCCAGGCCGACCTCGAGTCCCACGCCTTACCACTTCGCGAGCGACACCGAACACACCCCGCAACACTTCCAGTCCCACACCGAACCCAACCCCTCAACGTTTCCAGTCCGACACCGAACTCACCCCACAACGCTTCCAGACCGACACCGAACCCAACCCAAGTTAGCTTCCAGTCCGACACCGAACTGACCCAACCAGTCCCCACCCCATTGTTGACCTCCTGGTTCGCGATTTGCGCAGTGGCGTTCGTCCGAGTTTGACCGTACCGAGCCAGGCTCGTGTGGTGCATCTTCGCCGGCGTAGAGCCGCGCGCTGGCGCGCGGCTCTACA
>JAEUIA010000105.1 GCA_016795245.1 Planctomycetota bacterium
GCGAAGATGCACCACACGAGCCTGGCTCGGTACGGTCAAACTCGGACGAACGCCACCGCGCGAACCGCGAACCAGGAGGCCGCACTGCGGAGCATGCGTCGAATGCCGTTGCTTTTCTGCTTGCTTCGTTCTCTTCTTCTCCTTCGCGCTGCGTGAGTCATGTTCAGCAGTGACTCGCGCTCGGTCGTGAGAGCATTGCGCAGGACCGAGCAACTCGTCACTCATCTCAAGCGACACCACTGCCCGCGAGGCAGATGGGGAGGTCCCGGCAAACTGGGAAGCAACGGCATTCGACGCGTGCTTCGCAGCGCGGCCTCGGCGTTCGCGGTTCGCGCGGAGTACCGCGCAAATCGCGAACCCCGAGGTCAACAATGGGGTGGGGACGAATGGGCGGGGTTCGGTGTCGGACTGGAAACGTTGAGGGACTCAGGTTCGGTGTCGGACCGGAGATGTCGAGGGGTTGCGTCCGATGTCGGACTGGAAACGTCGTGGGGCTGGGTTCGGCGTCGGACCCGAAGCGTCATAGGCCAGGCGGCTGCGAAAAGAGGTTCTTCCTATGGAGCGCAGAGATCAGTGGTGGTGATGTCCGTGCGGACCGTGCGGATGGCCGTGTGCGACTTCTTCCTTTGTCGCATCGCGTACAGCGGCGATCGAGATCGCGAAGTGCAGTGTCTTGCCCGCCAGCGGATGGTTCATGTCGATGACGACCTGCTCGTCCTCGACCTTGACGATCCAGACCGTCGTCGAATCACCCTGCGGATCTTCGGCGCCGAATTGCATGCCCGGTTCCAGATCGACGTCCTCGGGGAATGCTTGCCGCGGAACACGTTGAACGCCGCGCGGATCGTGAACGCCGTAGCCGTCGGCGGGCGCGACCTTGACTTCCAGCTTCTCGCCGACCGCGTGCCCGTCCAGACCCTTCTCT
This sequence comes from Planctomycetota bacterium, assembly GCA_016795245.1. GTDB lineage: Bacteria > Planctomycetota > UBA1135 > UBA1135 > JAEUIA01. Next base: position 926 of record JAEUIA010000105.1, read on the forward strand.
AGACCCGGCACGATGTTGCCGGCACCGTGCAAGTAATCGAGCGGGGTTCCGCCTTCGGAACTGTCGATGACTACGCCGTCGTCGCCGCGCAGCGTGTAATGGATGGAAACGATCTTGCCTTTGGAGATGGTCTGCATGTTGTCCCTGTGCTTGCCGGAATTTTGGGGCAGCAGGATAGCGAGGTCAGCGGCTTGAGTTCAGCCGGAATCGCGCAGACCCGGGAGAACTTCGCGCGAACCGTGCGTGCGCACCAGCGAAGCCAGCATCAGGACGCCCAAGACCACGCCCGAGGCGATCGCGATCCATCCGCTCCCGTGCGCTGCATGGTCTCCGGCCACGGCGGAGGGCGTGCGTCCGAAGAGCGGATAGAGGTGATTCACGCACCACCCCAGCGCGACGACGGTGATCGACAGCGCTACGAGTTGCACGACGACGACGCGTTTGCCCAAGACCTTCGACAACATGAACAAGGCCGCTGCGTTGGTAGCGGGCCCGGCCAGCAAGAACACGAAGGCGGCACCGGGTGAGAGGCCCTTGTCGATCAAGGCCGCCGCGATCGGCGTCGAAGTCAGCGCGCAGACGTACAGCGGCGTGCCGATCACGAGCATCAACAAGAGCGCCGGGAAGCCGCTCGCAAGCGGCTCGTCGAAGATCGTGGCCGGCAGCGCGGCGACGATCGCGCCTGATACGAGGACGCCGAACACTAGACTCAACGTGAGGTCGTCGAGCATCTCCACGTAGGCGTAACGCAAAACGCGCGCGACGACGCCTCGTTCGGGTCGGACCGTCGCGGTGGGGAATTCTTCAGAGGGCCGTTCGGCGACGGCAGTGCCTGTGCTCGATTCCACCTGCGTCGCGGCGCCTGCGTGAGTGTGCGAGTCCGCGTGAGCATGGGCATGCTGGTGTCCATGCGCGCCATGATCGTGCTGCGCATGTCGCGCTCCGACTCCGTGATCGTGCGTGCACGCTGCGACCTCAGGTGCGGCGCGGTCGTGCTGCACTTCCGGCGCGCTGTCGAGCTTCGCGCGCACCAGCCAGTTCACCGCCATCCCCGAGGCGATCGCCGACACGACGGCACCGATGGGACGCACGATGGCGAGGATCGGATCGAGAAGCACGAAGCTGACCGCCAGCGAATCGATGCCCGTCTCGGGCGTCGAGATCGCGAACGAACTGGTGGCGCCCTTGCTCGCGCCCGCCTTGCGCAACGATACGGCCACCGGCACGACCGAGCACGAGCACAGCGGCAGCGGTGCACCGAAGAGCGCCGCCCAGAACACGGATTTGAAGTCGTTTCCGGCTATTTTCCGTGCGAGGCGCGCGCGCTTCAGGATCAGGCTCACGAATCCTGCGGCCAGCAATCCGAGCAGGAGATACGGCGCCAGATCGAGGAACACGTCCAGGCTCGCGCGCGCGACTAGCGCGGCGAACTCGCCCGCAGCCAAGAGCCTTTCGGTCGTGATCGCCGTGATCGCGATACCGACGACGACCGCGACGAGCTTCAAGCGCGGACGATCGTTGCCGTGAAACACCTCGGGCAGGAGATCGCACAGCGCGACGTACAAGAACGTGCCGCACGCAAACCCGGTGAGGAGCGAGTCGAAATCCGGCAAACCGACGACGACTCCACGGCCGAGCAGAAACCCGGCCGGCTCGATCAACACGAACAGACCGAGCATCACGAGCATGCGGGCGCGCGAGAGACCTGCGAGGCGCATCACCGTGGCCAGCGAGAAGGTCTCGGTCGCCTTGTGAATCGTCAGCGAGACGAGGAGTTGCGTACTGCCGTCGGGCTGGTCGAGCACGGCGGACAGCGCGAAGCCGGCGGTGATGGCGTGCATGGCCAATCCCACGTAGGTCGCCGACCACAGCACCGTGTGCGGGTTCGTGGTCGGAGACTCGGTGAGATTGGGCAGCCAGACTTTCTCGATCGCGAACAGGAGCAACAGTCCGCACAAGGCCGCGATCCATGGTCCGAGTTCACCGCCTGCGCCCTCCTCTCCGTGCGCGTGGACGTGAGCGTGATCCGCGACGCCCGCCATGTGCGGCAAGAGGTGCAGGAAGATCGTCCCGAGGAACACGCCTGCCGCGAGCGCCACGAACAAGTGCAGCCCGCGCTCAGACCAGCGCCGGTAGAGAGGCAGGAGGGCGCCGAGGACGCTCGCCGCCATCAGCAGGGCGGCAATTTCGATGGGGTGCAGGTCCACGTGGGCAGGCGGCGAAGCGCGAACCCCTCTTATAGCCTCGGGCTGACCTCCAACGGATCAGAGATGGGTCCGTAGTGGGGCTGAATCCTGCGAAAGGCGACCTCCTGACCGCCGCGCACTTGTCTCTCCCCCGCCCACCGGATACCTAGTTACCCCCCCCAAAGCGCCGCACCCCCTCGCTCAGCAGCAGAAAAGTGAGCGACGGGCGTCGTCGAGCGCCCCGACCTGCCCTGTTCGACGGCGTTCGCACGCCCCATTCCGCCATGATCGAGATCAAGCATCTGACCAAGGACTTCGGCTCGCTGCGCGCGGTCGACGACGTCACCTTCAACGTGCGCCGCGGCGAGGTGCTCGGGTTTCTGGGCCCGAACGGCGCCGGCAAGTCGACCACGATGAAGATGTTGACCGGCTTCCTGGCGCCGACTTCCGGGACGGCATCCATCGCCGGACACGACATCGAGAACGACGGCATGGCCGCCAAGAAGAAGCTCGGCTACCTGCCCGAGGGCGCGCCGGCCTACAGCGACATGACGCCCGCCGCGTTCTTGGAGTTCATCGCCGACATCCGCGGGTTGACCGGCGACAAGAAGAAGGCGCGCATCGCCGAGGTCGTGCGCCTCGTGCACCTCGAGGCGGTGCTGCACCAATCGATCGACACGCTGTCGAAGGGCTTCAAGCGCCGCGTCGGACTGGCACAGGCCATCCTGCACGACCCCGAAGTGCTGGTGCTCGACGAGCCCACGGACGGCCTCGATCCGAACCAGAAGCACGAAGTGCGCGCTTTGATCCGCTCGATGGCGCCCAACAAGGCCATCGTGCTCTCGACGCACATCCTCGAAGAAGTCGAAGCGGTCTGCACGCGCGCCATCATCATCGCGCGCGGCAAACTCTTGTTCGACGGCACGCCGCAGGAACTCCTGTCGCGCGGCCCGCTCGACGAAGTGTTCCGCAACATCACATCCACCCCGAGCCGCGCTGCGGTTTCTTGATCAAGGTCTAGGAGAGCGCTCCGTGAAAAACGTGTGGACCCTCGCCAGGCGTGAACTGTCGGGCTACTTCGCGACGCCCGTCGCCTACGTCTTCTTGTTCTTCTACCTGGTGTTCATGGGCGTGATGCCCTTCGCACTGGGCGGCTTCTACGAGCGCGAACAGGCGGATCTCGTGCCGTTCTTCCAATTCCACCCGTGGCTGTACTTGTTCTTGATCCCGGCCGTTTCGATGCGGTTGTGGGCCGAGGAGCGCAAGTCAGGCACGGTCGAATTGCTGATGACGCTGCCGGTCACGCTGTGGCAGATGGTGCTCGGCAAGTTCCTGGCGGCGTGGTTTTTCACCGGGCTCGCGCTGGTGTTGACCTTCCCGATGGTCATCACGGTCAATTTCCTGGGCAAGCCCGACAACGGCGTGATCCTCGCCTCCTACATCGGCAGCTTCCTGCTCGCGGGCGGCTATCTGGCCGTCGGTTCGCTCTTCTCGGCCTCGACGAAGAACCAGGTCATCGCGTTCGTGCTCACGTTCGTCGTCGGTCTCTTGTTCGTGTTGGCCGGACATCCGTTCGTGCTCGACTGGGTGACCGGCACCGTGCCCGCTGCCGTTACTGACGCGGTGCGCAGCTTCAGCTTCTTGACGCAGATGAACACGATTTCGGGCGGCGTGATCGACGTCCGCGCTTTGACGTACTTTGGTTCGCTGATCGTCGCGTGCTTGATCGGCAGCGGCATCGTCCTCGACATGAAGAAGGCGGCTTGATCATGAGGCGCTTGTTGTCCTGGGGCGGACTCGCCCTCGTATTCGTGCTGTTTCTGGCCTTCAACGTCCTCAGCAGCACGACGCTCACGCGCGGTCGCATCGACCTGACCGAGAACAAGTTGTTCACCCTGTCTCAGGGCACGAAGAACGTGCTCGCCAAGGTGAGCGACCCGATCAGCCTGCGCTTCTACTTCTCGAAGAAGCTCGCGGCCGAGCAGGCTCCGGGCGTCGTTTCGTACGCCCAACGCGTGCGCGAGCTGCTCGAAGAGTACGTTTCGCATTCAGGCGGCAAGCTGACCCTCGAAGTCGCCGACCCCGAGCCCTACTCCGAAACCGAAGAGCGCGCCGCTCAGTACGGACTGAAGGGCGTTCCGGCCACCGCCGGTGGCGAGATGCTGTACTTCGGACTGGCCGGCACGAGCGCGAGTTCGCCCGAGGACGAAGTCATCCCCTTCTTCCAGCCCGACAAGGAAGACAGCCTCGAGTACGACATCACGCGCCTCGTCTACAACCTCTCGAACCCGAAGAAGAAGACGATCGGCCTCGTCACCAGCCTGCCGATGGACGGCGATCCGATGGCGCGCATGATGAATCCGCGCGCGCGACCGCAGGAGCCGTGGATCGCGCTGGAACAACTGCGTCAGACCTTCGACGTCAAGGTCATCCCGCCGACCGCGGAGAAGCTCGAAGACAACCTCGACGTGCTCGTGCTCGTGCACCCGCAGAACCTGGCGCCGGGGATGCTGTACTCGATCGATCAATTCGTGCTCAACGGCGGCAACGTCGTGGCGTTCATCGATCCCTACTGCGTCGCGCAGCCCGTGCGCGAGGATCCGCAGAATCCCATGCAATCGATGATGGCCGACCGCAGCTCTTCGCTGGGTGTCCTCGGCGAGGCCTGGGGCATCGAGATGTCGAAGGACGACATCGTCGGCGATCGCGATCTCGCGTTGCGCGTTTCCCAGGGGCAAGGCCAGCCGCCGATCGACTCCGTCGTGTACATCGGCGTTCGCAGCGACAAGGACGCGCTCGACAAGAGCGACTTCACGACCAGCCAGCTGAAGTCGATGAACCTGGGTTTCGCCGGCGTGCTGCGCAAGCGCGACGGTGCGACGACGACGATCACGCCGCTCATCGAGACGACGAAGAACTCGATGCGCATCGAGAAGTCCAAGGTCCAGTTCCAGGCCAGCGCGGCGGAACTCCTCGAGAGCTTCCAGGCCGGCGGAGAGAAGATGATGCTCGCCGCGCGCATCAACGGCACGGTCAAGACCGCCTTCCCGGCCGGGAAGCCGGCATCGGCCGCCGAGTCCGCCGACGCGCCGACGCCGCTCCTGCCGGCAGAGTCGCTCAAGGAATCCAAGGGACCGATCAACGTGATCGTGGTGGCCGACGCCGACATGCTCGCCGACGACATGTGGGTCCGCGTGCAGAACTTCCTGGGGACGCGCATCCCGCAAGCGCTGGCCGACAACGGATCCTTCCTCACCAACGTCGTCGACAATCTGTCGGGTTCGAACGATCTGATCAGCCTGCGCAGCCGCGGCCGTTCCTTGCGTCCGTTCGACAAGGTGGCCGACCTGCGCCGCGAGGCCGAGAGCAAGTTCCGTCAGAAGGAGAAAGACCTCGAGGCCAAGCTGCGCGACGCGGAAGAGAAGATCAGCAAGCTCCAGGGCAATCCGGAGATCAACGGCGCGGTCATCCTCACGCCCGAGCAGCAGGCGGAGATCCTGAAATTCCGCGATGAACGCAACAAGACCAAGAAGGAATTGCGCCGTGTCAAACTCGAATTGCGCAAGGACATCGAATCGTTGAAGACCCAATTGGTGGTCGTAGTCGGCTTTGCCGTGCCGCTCGTCGTGCTCGTACTGGGAGCCATCGTGTGGCAGATCCGCCGCAGCAAGATGAAGGCGGCGCGCGAGAGCGCGCTCGCAAGCTGAATCGCCATGAAGACAAAATCTCTAGCTCTGCTGGCAGTCGCCGCGATCGGAACGGTCGGCCTGGCCGTGTACAGCCTGAACCGCAGCCAAGACGCCGTCACCGCTACGCCTTCTCCCGAAGGCGCGAGCAAGGAGACGAAGGATAGGCTGTTCCCCGGACTGCTCGAGAAGATCAACGACGTCGCATCGGTGACGATCCAGCAGAAGGACGGTGAGTACACGCTCGCCAAGGCGAACGGCCGCTGGGGACTGGCCGAGAAGGCCAACTATCCGATCGAGATGGAATCGGTGCGCAAGCTTCTGATCGCGATGGGCGAGATGCGCAAGATCGACCCGAAGACTTCCGATCCGACTCACTATGCCGCCTTTGGCGTGCAAGATCCGGGCACACCCGAGTCCGAGTCCGCGCTCGTCACGTTGAAGGACGCGAGCGGTTCCGAGATGGCACGCCTCGTCTATGGCAAAGAACACGAGAGCAAGGGCGCGGTGCTCACCAACCAACGCTACGTGCGTCGCGGCGGCGAAGCGCAGACCTGGCTCGTCCAGGGCACGTTCGACCTCAAGGCACAAGGGGCGGATCTGCTGCAGAAGAAGATCCTGGAAGTGAAGCGCGACCGCATTCGCTCGGTCGAGATCACGCAGGCCGACGGCAGTCTGCTGGCCGTCGACCGCGCCAGTCCGACCCTGACCGACTTCACCTTGCTCGCGATTCCGGAGGGCAAGGAACTCACCTACCCCACTGCGCCCGGATCGGTCGCGTCTGGCCTCGAGTACGTGAACCTCGAGGACGTCGCGCCGGCGGGCACCATCGATTACTCCGCGCCGCCCGGCCCGACGGCGCGCTTCAAGACCTTCGACGGCCTCGTGGTGGACGTCAAGACGCACGACAAGGACGGCAAGGCCTGGGCGAAGTTCGTCGCTTCGTACGAAGAGCCGCACGTCGAGCCCACGCCCGAGGGCGAGACGCCCAAACCCGCTGCACCGGCATTGAAGTCGCCCGAAGCCGTGCAGGCCGAGGTCGAAGAACTCAACCGGTTGCTGGCGCCGTGGGACTTCCAGATCTCGAGCTACACGCGCTCCAACTTCGGCAAGAAGATGAGCGAACTCGTGAAGGACAAACCCGCGCCGATCGATCCGAACGACCCGGACAAGGACGCGTACATCATTCCGAGCACCCTGCCGCCCGAGATCCAAGAGCAGATCAAGGCCGATCAGGAAGCCAAGGGCAACAAGGTGATCATCCGCGATCCGACGCCCGCGGGCGACGTGAAGCCGCAGGACGGCGCGACCACTCCGGATCACGATCACTCCGCGCCCGACCACCAACCGCACTGATTGGTGCGGCAAACTCCGCGCGGAAACGCAGCGGCAGTTCAGCGGATTTGGTGATGCCGATGCGTGGTCCGACGCGGACCTGCAGCGGCGAAACCGCGCCCGACGGCTTCCACAGACCCAAAGGGCCGCGCGACAGATCACACCCGTCGCATTCGCGTCCGATCGCGAACGCCACGGTCAGTTTTCCCGGGCCGTCGCACAGGTCACGCTCGCGTCCGCGCCGCGCGCTCATGAGTGCTTCGCCGACCAGCGGCTCCAAAGCGCGCACGAGCACGGCTTCACCGCTCCCCTCCGGACCCGTAACCACGTTGAAGCAGTGGTGCACGCCGTAGATGCAGTAGACGTAGGCATGTCCGGGCGGACCGAACATGGCCGCATTGCGCTGCGTGCGACCAATGAAGGAATGGGAAGCCTCGTCACCGCTAGACAGGTAGGCCTCGACCTCCACGATGCGTCCCGCGATCAGCCCTTCGACAGTCCGGTGCGCGAGGATCAAACCGAGCATGTCGCGCGCGACCAGAGGCGCAGCGCGCGCGAAGAAGCTGCGCGGGACGCGCGAGGCGCTCACCGCTCCGAACTTCATCGCTTGCGCTTCGAGCGTGCAGGCTTGTCTACAGCCTTGGGATCGCGCGGCGCGGGCGAGCGCTCCTTCTTGAAGATCAACAGGTGGTTGAACCCGCGCAGGAAGAAGTTCCCTTCCTCGGCCGCCTTGTGAAACGCGGGTTTTTCGAGCTTGCGGTTGCCGCGCACGACGGCGATGTGATCGATCGCTTTGAAGCGCTTCTCGAGGAGCGTGAAGGCGCGCGCACCGATGCCGACGAACCCGCGCTTGTGCTTGTACGTATCCGAGCAATACAGCGCGAGGTAGCGTCGATCGCGCAGCACGCGGTCGCACTCCGCGAAGACCTGATCCAACGCATCGAAGTAGCCTTCCTCGAACGCATCCAGCCCGCCGATGCAGTCTTCCGATTGCGAGTAGTCGAGGTGCGTCGAGTACGGCGGATCCATGAACACGAAGTCGACCTTGCCGTCTTCGATCGGCAGCTTGCGCGCATCGGCGCGGAAGATGTCCGGGCGCTGCGGCTGCAGGTCGTACCCGAGCGCGCGCCGCTCCAGACTGCGCGCCACGTCGAGCGTCGTCCCTCCTCCCGAGAAGGGGTCCACCACCAGATCGCCCTCGCGCGTGTAGCGCTTCAAGAGATTCCAGATGACGTACGCCGGCGTCGCGCCCTGGTACCCGGGCGTCCCCATCGGGACCGTCGAGTACTGCTGAGACGGGTAGTACCAGAGCGTCGTCGTCGACAGCTTGAGCGGAGTGCGCGGTTCCATGCGTGGCCACGCAGTGTAGTGATCGCGGCGCGGGGTGTGTTGTCCACGGCGCGCCGCCTGAAGCTCAACTCGCGTGGAACGACCCACGCGACGCACCGTGCGTCGCTCACAGCGCCTGCTGCGGACGCACGCGGCGCTTCCGACTCAACCGCCCGATTGTTCGAAGAGCGGCTGGAACGAGCTCGGGGACGGCGATTGAGTTGGAGTTGCGGGTGCGGTCGACGTGCAGCCGGAGACGCTGGTCGAGCGCGACTCGCAATACGAGCGACCGCCTTGGATCGGGCTCAACGAGATCGCGCGGGCAGCCGGCATCGAGCGCATCGATTCGTCCGCGGCGCGGACCTCACCGCTGCCGCGGACGGCATGGAAACCGCCGGCGTCGGCGCTGCCGGAGCTTTCGATGTAGCGGTGGACGGTGACCGCCGTCCCCAGGACCACGACGGTCACGAGCGTGACGAGCGTCTTCGTCGAGAGGGAGCGGGGCAAGGGGTCCAGTGTGGAGCGTAGGATTCTCTTCATGATCGCGGCTCGGGGAAGCTGCCAGGCTTGCGTGAGATAGTCGCGCTTTACGACCAGGATACGACGTTATTCCTGCTCGTGAGAGCGCCGAGGCGACGATTGCAGCGCTATAACCGTGCACTCGGACCCCGGTTCCGGGGCTTCAGGCGCGGTGGCGAGCCGAATTGTGCCGCTCGGCGTAGGCCAGGAGGGCCAGGAACTGGGCGTGGAAATCGTGCGTCCCGCCCCCGATCGGGGCCTTGAAGAAGGCCGCCGTGTGGGGCATTTCCCCCACTTCGCCCCGCGCCTGGGCCAGGTCCGCGAGGCGCACCAGGTCGATCACCAAGGGGGCTGCCAGGGCCGAATCGCTGCCCGTCCAGGTGAATTGGAGGCTCATCTTGGCGCCCAAGAAACCTTCGAAGTGAATGTAGTCCCAGGCCGTCTTCCAGTCCTGGAGGCTAGGGACGTAGTCGATGCCGACGTGCGTGTGCAGATTCTCGTCGCCCAAGAGCTGCCGCAGGGCCTCGTTCTTGTTGCGCACCTTCGTCTCCTTGTGCGCCGAATCCGCGAGCACCGCGCCGTCGCGGTTCCCGAGCATGTTGTAGCCCTGCCACGAGAGCACCTTCAGGGCGCGCGCGGTGAAGAGCGGCGCGAGCACGGTCTTGACCAGCGTTTCACCGGTCTTGCCGTCGTTGCCGCAGTGCGGTACGCGCCGCTCGCGCGCCAGTTCGCGCAGCGCCGGGATCGACGCGCCGCGGCTGGGCGTGAAGTTGACGTAGGGTGAGCCGGCCGCGATCGCCGCGTAGGCGTAGAGCAGCGATGCGGGCTGGGACTTGCCTGCGTCGAGCGCGGCCTCGAAGGCAACGAGTGATTCCCATTCGTCGCGCTGACCGCGAAAAGCCTCCGTGCTGGCGACGTTGACGACGACCACGCGATCGAGCTTGTGGTCGCGCTTGAAATCGGCGAGGTCCGCGGTGAGCGCCGCGATCTGGTCGCGCGGCGGACGCGAGGACAAGCGCGCGGCACGCGAGTCTAGATCCGCGAAACCGACGTCGGAATCGTCGAGCGTGCCGGGCCGGATCGCCTTCTCGTACTCGGCGGCCAGCCCGCTGCCGGCGACGATCAGGTCCGAGCTCAAGATGCCGTGCCGCACGAGTTCGCCGGCGGAGTGCGACAGATCGCGCTGGCAGACGTCGTGACCGCCGAGGACGAGCGCATCCAGGTCCACGAGCCGCATGCGCGTGAAGGGATCCTTGGCGGTGATGATCCCCGTCGGCTCGAGCAGACCCTCGCGCAAACCTGCGAGTCCGTACACGAGGCAGGTCGAGATCGAACCGCGGGCGCCGATCAGCCACACGCCGAGCCTGCGAGGATTGTGCGGAGGAGCCAAGGAAGTCCTAGTGGTTGTCGGGGTGGTTCGTGGACTTGACCCAGGCGTCGACGACGGCGTCGTGGCGGGTCGGCCACCAGCGCAGCCCGACGACCCCGCGCTCGCTCGCGGACGAGGTAGACGAGGGGCCGCCGGCAGCGCCGGAGAGTGCAGCGGGGGCGACCATCTTGCCGCTCGCGGCCGCGGATGCCAGAGATCCGGCGGGCGGAGCGGGGTCGGAGGAGGCCGACGAGGGGGTCTGCGAGCTTCCGGAGTGGCCTGCGTCGCCACCTGCCCCTTTCCCCGCGCCTTCGTGTTCAAACCCCTCGCCCCGCTCGCCCGATCCGGGCGTCCGGGGCGAGTCGACTGCGAGCGTCGGGCTGCGGCCGGACTCGAAGAGCGCGCGCGCGCGGGCGAGCGCCGTGCGCTCGGACGGGCGCAGTTCGGAACCTGTGAGTACCTCGGTCAACTGCGCCTGAGTTGACGTGTCTGCAGCGGGAGTCGGCGCCGACTCGCGCGCCTCGCGTTCCAGGGCAGCCGCCAGGTGGGCCATCACCGCCTGCGCCGCTGGGTCCGCCTTGCCCGACGCGACGGCGCGCGCGGCCGCGGAGCGCAGTGCGGCCGCGGCCTGGGTCAAGGTCGCCTGACGCGCTTGCGCCGCGTCCAAAACCACGGCATCGCCCTGCGCCTGGCGCGCCGTGAGATCGTGGACCGCGAACAGCACTCCCACACCGATCAGGATCGCCACGAGGGCGAGCGGCGTGCTCGGCAAGGAGGCGCGCGCGAGCGACGGAGCAGCGAGTTGCGCGTGCACACGGGCGACCAGCGCACCCGCGAGCGAATCGGGCGCGGCCGTCGCGCTCACGTCGTCGGCGGTGACGAGAGCGCCGTTCAAGCCCAGGCGCTCGTCGACGCGACGCACGTGGGCGTGTACGTCGGGCGAACGCTCGAGCCACATCGAGGCAGCCGCCGCCGAGCCCGCCACGAAAGCTGCGATCCAGGTGTGCGCGCCGCCGTCCGACTGCTGCGTCCAGACGACGGCAGACCAGACGATCGCCGCCGCCAGAAAGCCTAGCGCCAGCGCTTCCGCCGCGCGCGCGGCGCAGTGCAGTGCGAACGAGCGCGAAAGCGAGCGCGAGAGTGCGCGTCCTCTGGACTGGGAGTCAGCGCTCATCCTGCGGCGGAGCCTCCACGCTCACGACGGGCAGACGCGCTTCCACGGCGCTCGGCAGAACGGCCAGTTTCTCGCGCGAGAAGATCAACTCGACCTGTGCGTCGCGCGGCGGAACGAGCCAAAAATTCGTCATCCAGATGGTCTGCTTCGTACACTCCTCCAGGGCCGCGGTGACGAGCGTGTTGCCCTGATCGAAGAGTGCGACGTTGACGAGATTACCCTCCAGGTCGGCCGCGAAAGCTTCCTCTTGCTTGTCCGCGCGCGGTTTCACGAGACGCGAGCCGAGGTAGACCCACTTGTGCCGCCGCATCGTCTGGCCGGTCGAACGATCGAGCACCAGGTCCTCGACCCGGTAGAAATACGTTTCGTCGCCCGCGCGCCACGCCGCATAGAAATAGAAGGCGTCGCCCTGCGGCGGCACGACCGTGTACGGACTGACGCCGTCCTTGATCTCCTCCGGACTCGGCGCCGGCTCGCGCGCGACCCAGCTCGTATTGCGTCCCGGCTTCACACCCAATGCGAGCAGCGCGACGTTCAGGACCGAAGGCACGACCTCGGTCACGAACATGCTCTCGTGCGTCTGTCCGTGCGGGTTGACCAGCAGGTACTCCAGCAGATCGTCGCGCACGAGCACGCGCGCAGGGATGGTGCACAGGCCCTTCTCGACGTCGATGTGGATGCCCTGTGCAGCGAAGACTGTCTTCAGGTCACCGGCACTCCGCGCCGGCTGAACGGAGTCCTGCGCACTCCCGGCGAACGAGGCGCACAGCATCATCGCGGCGGCACAGGTGCCGATCGTGAATCCGAGTGAGTTCATGCGGAGCCGCTCCCGAAATCTCCGGCGACGATGCGCTCGCACGTGATGCCCAGGCGATCCAGATCGGATCGAATCAGCGCGTGCACGGCTTCGGCGTAGCGGCGGATCTCGTACTGTGCGTCGGGCTTCAGACGTTGTTCGAGGAAGTGCAGGACGCCCTGCAACGAAACCGTCCAGTAGGCCTGGCTGTAGACGCTCTGCGGCAGACACAGGCGCGCGATCTCCTTGGCCACGCCGCGCTCGATGCGCGCCTTGTAGCGCTCGAAGCTCTCGCGGCATTCGGCGACCATCAGCTCGCGCTCGCGCGCGTGATCGAAGCTCGCACCCAGATCGATCGAAGCCTGCTTGTTGCCGTGCGGCGGGTTCGCGCGCATGACCTTGGGCACGTAGAACTCCGGAGTCCACTCGACGTAGCGACCCGAGACCTCGTTCCACGAGCAACCCTTGTCGGTGTCGAACATCACGTCGAAGACTTCCAGGCTGACCGGGTTGCCGTCGACTTCGTATTTACGCCACCCGGAACCGACCTGGTACTTGAACGCCTGCCGAAACACGAACAGCGGCGCTTTCCAGTGAAAGGTATAGAAGGAGTGACGGTAGGGCGAAGTGTGTCCGTGCTCCCACAGGAACGCACACAGCTTCTTGTCGCGCTCGTCGAACGCGGCCTTTTTCTTGTCGTAGGAAATGCGCGCGGCATTCACGACCTTCAGCGCCGGATCGACCTGCATGCGATCGACGAGTGCGACGAATCCGATGCCGTCGTCCAGAGTCTCAGCGGCGTCGGCGGGCAGTGTGATCTCGTTCGTGCTCATGGTCTCTTTCAAGTCTACGCGTTCTGTGCACTGGAAAGGGAGTCGATCAGGTCGGATGCGATCAGCGATCGGCTGACGCGCGCGGCGCGCGCCAGATCACCGGCGCGACCGTGCACCCACACCGCGCGCGCGGCGGCGTCGAAGGCGGTGAAGCGCGGGTTTTCCAAGGTTGTTACCAGCGCCAGGTACGCCGTGGCGATACCCGCCAGGACATCACCTGCTCCGGCCGTCGCGAGGCCGTTGTTGCCGGTCTGATTGACGTACACGCGCTCGCCGGTCGCGACTACGGTGCGCTGGCCTTTCAGGCAGCAGATTGCGCCTGTTTTCTGCGCGATCTCACGCGCAGCCGCGCTGCGAGCGGTGGGCTCGCCGGGCACTTCGCGCGCCAACAGTCGCGCCGCCTCGCCGGCGTGCGGCGTGACGACGGTGGCGGAGCGGCGCTTCCGTGCGAGGCCGGGTTCTTGCGCCAACACCGTGAGCGCGTCGGCATCGATCACGAGCGGCGCGTCGAACTCCGCGATGATGCGCCTGACGAGGTTGCGCGCGGGCTCGCCCAATCCGATCCCGGGGCCGACGAGCCCCGCGTGCCACTTGCCGGGCGACAGATCCAGCGTGCTCGGATCGACGAGCACGGACTCGGGTGCCGCCTGTGGCAATACGTGACGCAAGAGATCGTCCGTCACCAGCACACCGACGAGTCCCGCTCCGGCTCGTTGCGCCGCGCGCGCGGCCAGGATCGCGGCGCCCGGCATCCAGGCGCTCCCCGCGACGAGCAAGACGCGACCGGCGTCGCCCTTGTGCGCGTCCACGGGCAATTCCGGCAGCGACGGCGGCGTCCAGTCGGTCATGGTGTGACAGCCATCCCCGGGGTCGCCTCTCAGCCGACGACGCGGGTCCGCCCGATTTCGATCCCGGCCCAATTCTTCAAACGCTTCTCCTCCCAGGCTTCGAGCGCATCGCACTCCGCGGCGCTGGCGAATTCGAAGCGACGCAACAACGCGACGATCAAGGGGTGCATGCCGCGGTAACTGCCGTCGTCGATCTTGATCGCCAAGGCCCGATCCGATCCACGCACGCCGATCGCGTACACGGCGTCGCTGCCGATCTTCGGGAACAATCTTCCCTTCGTAACACGGGCGATGTCGGTGCAGATGCGCTGGTGCCGACCTGCGATCAAGTGCGGAAAGCGCGCGACGGCGTTCGTCATCCGATCGCAGGCTTCGCGTCGCAGCGCGGGCAGCCCGTCCGGATTGGCGACGCGCGCGAAGGCGGTCGCGAGCGCGCTGAGCGGCATGCGGAAGGTCGGCGCGGAACAGCCGTCGATCGCGACGTACAGTTCCGTTTCGCGCACGTCGGCCATGTCGACGACGGCCTTCTTCACCAGGCGTTGCACCGGGCTCTCGTGGTGCAAGTACTCCTTCACCGACGCTCCCAGATGCAGGGCCAAGGCCAGGAATCCGGCGTGCTTGCCCGAACAGTTGTTGTGCAGCGCAGTCGGCTTCGCTTGCGCGTCGCGCAGAGCATTGCGCACGTCGGGGTCGCCTGGAGACTGCGGCCCGCACTGCAGATCGGCGGCGGAGAGACCCAGGCGCTGCAACAGCCCTGAGACGACCTCGGTGTGGCAGGCTTCGGCGTTGTGCGAGCTCAACGTCAAGGCGACTTCCTCGTCGCTGAACTCGAACCGCGCCGCTGCGCCGGTCTCGAGCAACGGCAGCGCCTGGAGCGATTTGACCGAGCTGCGCGCGAAAATCGGCACGCGCCACGAACCGACTCCGTCGATGGTCGTGCCGGACGCATCGCACACGACCCACGCGCCGCGGT
Source organism: Planctomycetota bacterium (assembly GCA_016795245.1). Classification (GTDB taxonomy): domain Bacteria; phylum Planctomycetota; class UBA1135; order UBA1135; genus JAEUIA01. The sequence goes on from JAEUIA010000105.1 coordinate 15,974, forward strand.
GCTGCGATTCGACCGCCTCACCGCGCCAGATCTGCACCAGTACAGGGTTTTCGGGGTAGCGCGGGTCGACGGCGGGCTTGTCTTCGCGCGCGGCACCCTTGACGGGCGGCTGTGTGGTCATTGCGAACGGTCGATCCATGGAATCGCGGCATGGTAGCACCCTTCCCCTCTACGATGGCAGGTGCGATAAGCTCCACACCGATGAAGGACCCTCTAGCCGAGCCCCCGATGATCGACGTCGCCCTCAACCGGATCGTGATCCGCGAGGGGTCCGAGCAGCAGTACATCTTCCTGCGTGAACTGGCCGGCAACCGCGGGTTTCCGATCGTCATCGGCACGTCGGAGGCGTGCGAGATCCGCCGCGTCGTCCAGGGCATCCAACCCGAGCGTCCGCTCACGCACCAGCTCGCCTACGAATCGATCAAGGCCCTGGGCGCGGAATTGAAGCGCGTCGACATCGTCGATTTGCGCAACAACACGTTTTTCGCACAACTCGTCCTGCAGGATGAGCGCGGCGAGCGCACGGCGATCGTCGACGCGAGGCCCAGCGACGCCGTGGCTCTGGCGCTGCGGGCCGATTGCCCCATGCGCGTCGCCGAGAGCGTGCTCGAAGCGGTGCGCACGGACACTTCCGGTCCCGATCCCGACCCGGGGGCCGACCCGGCCGCGGAAGAATAGGCGTTCGAGTATCGGCGCGTGCGAAAGTCGCCCGCGCCGCGTATCTTCCTCGCGCGCGGAATCAGATCCGCACCAGGGAGGCGTGGCAGAGTGGCCGATTGCAGCGGTTTTGAAAACCGCCATGCCGCAAGGCATCGAGGGTTCGAATCCTTCCGCCTCCGCCAGCCAACACGCAGATCAGCGATGAACGCATCCAGCTTGAGCCACCTCGAGGCCCTCGAAGCCGAGAGCATCCACGTCATGCGCGAGGTCGTCGCCGAGTTTGAGAAACCGGTGATGTTGTTTTCCATCGGCAAGGACTCGATGGCGATGTTGCGCGTGGCGCAGAAGGCCTTCGCGCCGGGCAAGATCCCCTTCCCGCTCCTGCACGTGAACACGACGTTCAAATTCAAGGAGATGATCTCGTTCCGCGATGCGATCGCGCGCGAGATCGGCGTCGAGCTGATCGAGTGGATCAACCAGGACGGCGTGAAGGCCGGCATGAATCCGTTCCAGCACGGCACCCAGCGCTACACGCACGTGATGAAGACCGAGGCGCTCAAGCAGGCCTTGACCGCGCACGGTTTCGACGCCGCGTTCGGCGGCGCGCGCCGCGACGAGGAGAAAAGTCGCGCGAAGGAGCGCGTTTTCAGCTTCCGCGACAGGTTCCACCAGTGGGACCCGAAGAACCAGCGCCCCGAGCTGTGGAATCTCTACAACGGGCGCGTCCACAAGGGCGAATCGATCCGCGTGTTCCCGTTGTCGAACTGGACCGAACTCGACGTGTGGCTCTACGCGCACGCCGAGAAGATCCCGCTCGTGCCGTTGTACTTTGCGGCCGAACGCCCGGTCGTGTCGCGCAACGGCACGCTGATCATGGTCGAAGACGAACGCTTCCCGCTCGAAACGGGCGAGCGGCCTGAGCTGAAGCGCGTCCGCTTCCGCACGCTGGGTTGCTATCCGCTGACGGGTGCTGTCGAATCCAGCGCAACCTCGGTGCCTGATGTGATCGAAGAGATGCTGCGCTCGCGCAGCTCGGAGCGCCAAGGGCGCGTCATCGACTACGACGAAGCCGGCTCGATGGAAGACAAGAAGCGCGAGGGCTACTTCTGATGCGCGCGGCAGTGGGCGGCGACGCGGACGATCTGAGCGCGATCGGCATCGAATCTTGGCTCGAGCGCTACGGCCGCAAGGAACTGCTGCGCATCCTGACGTGCGGCTCGGTCGACGACGGCAAATCGACGTTGATCGGTCGGCTCCTGCACGACGGCGCGGGTGTGTTCGACGACCAGCTCGCGGCGTTGAAGAAGGACACGGCGCGCTTCGGCACGACAGGCGAGGACATCGACTTCGCGCTGCTGCTCGACGGCCTGCAAGCCGAGCGCGAGCAGGGCATCACGATCGACGTGGCCTACCGCTACTTCGCGACGGCGAAGCGCAAATTCATCGTCGCCGACACGCCCGGCCACGAGCAGTACACGCGCAACATGGCGACGGGCGCTTCGAACGCGGACCTCGCAATCATCCTGATCGACGCGACGAAAGGCGTCCTGCCGCAGACGCGCCGCCACGCGTTCATCTGTTCGCTGCTCGGGATCCGCCACGTGATCGTCGCGATCAACAAGATGGACCTCGTCGGCTACGACGAGCGCGTGTTCGATACGATCCGCGCGGCTTGCGGCGAGTTCTTCGCCAAGCTCGCGACCGCCGACGTGTCGTTCGTGCCGCTCTGCGCACGCAAGGGCGAAAACGTCGTCCACGCGAGCGCGAACATGCCCTGGTACCGCGGCGGGCCGCTGCTTGATCGCCTGGAGAACGTGTACATCGCGAGCGATCAGAACCTGGTCGACCTGCGCCTGCCGGTCCAACTCGTGCTGCGCCCCAACGCCGATTATCGCGGCTACGCGGGCACGCTGGCGTCGGGTGTGTTGCGCGTCGGCGACGAGGTCGCCGTGCTGCCGTCGGGCAAGCGCAGCCGCGTGAAGGCACTGACTTCGGCCGGAGTGACGCGTCAGGAAGTGTTCGCGCCGATGGCCGTCGCGCTCACGCTGGAAGACGAGATCGACGCCAGCCGCGGTGACGTGTTCGTGCGCCCGAACAACGCGCCGGTACTCGAGCACGCGCTGGAAGCGATGGTCGTGTGGATGAGCGAAGCGCCGCTCTCGCCGGGCCGCGCGTACCTGCTCAAGACGGCGGCGCTGACGACGCCCGCGACGGTGACGGAACTGCGCTACAAGCTGAACACCGAAACCCTGCGTTCCGAACCGGCGGAGAGTCTGGCACTCAACGCGATCGGCCGCGTGCGCCTCGAATGCGTGCGGCCCGCGCCGGTCGACGCGTACTCGAAGAATCGGCGCACGGGTGCCTTCATCCTGATCGACCGCTTGACGAACGCGACGGTCGCCGCCGGCATGGTCGTCGAGCGCGCACCGGTCGAGGATGCGCTCGAAGGTCGCCGCCGTGCGCACGATGCCGGTTCGAACGTGCGTGCGCACGCTTCGCTGATCACCCCGGCTGAGCGCGCAAGTCGCACAGGCCAGACGCCGTTCGTCGTGTGGTTCACCGGACTTCCGCGCTCGGGCAAGAGCACGCTGGCCTACGCGCTCGAGAAGGTGCTGTTCGAACGCGGCCGACACGCGCTCGTGCTCGACGGCGAGACGCTGCGTCGGGGCCTCTCCGCGGATCTGGGTTTCTCTAGCGCCGATCGCGCCGAGCAGGCGCGGCGCACGGCGGAATTGGCGCGGCTATTCGCGGAACAGGGTTTGATCGCGATCGTCGCTTCCGTCTCACCGACGGCCGAAATGCGGGCGACCGCGCGCGCGCTGACGCACGCCGATCGGTTCTTGGAGGTCTTCTGCGACGCACCCCTCGAGGTTTGCGAAGCGCGCGACAAAGACCGGCTCTTCGAGCGCGCGCGCGCGGGCGAACTGGTCAACGTCTCCGGCATCGATCAGGCCTACGAAAAGCCGCTGAATCCGGACCTGCGCTTGGATACGGCGCGTGTCGACAGCGCCACGAATTTGAAGCATTTGCTCGCAGCGCTCGTCGCCCGCGGCTGGGCGCCGGGCTGACGGTCTGATAGCGTCTCTACGCGATGATCCAGAAACGTGAAGATCCGCGCGCCGTGGCGCGCAACGTCCTGGGCGGCAGACTCCAGACCTGCTCGCTAAAGCCCTTGACCGGCTTCTTGCGCGACGGCTGCTGCAATACGCTGGACGAAGACGTCGGCGTGCACACGGTGTGCGTGCGCGTGACGGCCGAATTCCTGGCCTTTTCACGCGCGCGCGGCAACGACCTGTCGACACCGATGCCGGACTTCGATTTCCCCGGGCTGAAGCCGGGCGACCAGTGGTGCCTGTGCGCGGCGCGTTGGGCCGAGGCGCTCGAGGCGAATTGCGCGCCGGCCGTCGTGCTCGAAGCGACGCACGAGCGCACGCTCGAGTTCGTTTCACTCGCAGACCTGAAGCTGCACGCGCAGAAGCCTTCGTGATGGCCAAAGCCTCGAAGAAGAAGACCGCCAAAGCGTCCACAGTGCGCACCCAAAAGCGCACGTCGGGCTACGTGCACGGCTTCACGCGCGAGGAACAAGACCGCCTCTACCGCCAGGCGCGCTTCCTCGAAGCCCGGGTGCACGAAGGCCTGCCCTTGTGGCGCGCGCGCAACCTGATCGAGATCGGCTGCGGCGTCGGCGCGCAGACCGACATCCTCTTGCGTCGCCATCCCGATCTGCACATCACCGGCGTCGACGCGTCGGCGCAGAACCTCGCGCGCGCGAAGCGTCACATCGCGCAGCTCCCGTGGGCGAAAGGCCGCGCGGCGTTCGAGCAGGGCGACGCGGGAGCCTTGCGCTTCGGCAAGGACAGCTTCGACGCCGCGTTCTTGTGCTGGATCCTGGAACACGTCGCCGACCCGATGCTGGTGCTCTCCGAAACCCGCCGCGTGTTGCGCCCGGGATCGCCAATCGTGTGCACCGAGGTCTTGAACGCGACGTTCTTCCTCGAGCCCTACAGCCCGCACACGCTCAACTACTGGATGGCGTTCAACGACCACCAGCTCGCGGTCGGCGGCGATCCCTTCGTCGGCGCCAAGCTCGGCAACCTCCTCCAAGCCGTCGGCTGCCGCGACATCGTCACGACCGTGCGTCCGATCCACCTCGACAATCGCGTTCCAGGCGAGCGCGCCGAGTTCATCGCCTACTGGACCGAACTCCTGCTGTCCGGCGCTCCGGGCCTCGTGCGCGAGGGCAAGGTTTCGGCCGCGACCGTCGCCGGGATGACCCGGGAACTGCACGAGGTGGCGCACAATCCCGACGCGGTCTTCTTCTACGCCTTCGTCCAGGCCTGGGCGCAGGTCCTCTGAGGCGATTCCCTGGCCGCTCGACGGTTGCCCGTCGCCGGACATGCGGCTACGATCCCCGCCCCATTCTGCGGGAGAGATGGCTGAGTGGCCGATAGCGCCGGCTTGCTAAGCCGGTGTACTCCTCACGGGGTACCGAGGGTTCGAATCCCTCTCTCTCCGCCAACTTCGGGGCTCGACGTTCGGGCCTTGATGCCCAAGCTTCCCTCGCGTACATCGAACCCCATGCGCGTCGTCGCTTTCATCCTGTGCGCGGCGCTGGCCGGTTGCGCGGCGCAGCGCGAGCTGACGATCGATTCGACGCCTCCGGGTGCCCTCGTCCGCCTCGACGACATGGTCGTCGGCGTCACGCCCTTCAAGACTTCGTTCGAAGCCTACGGCACGCGGCGCGTCACTTTGTATCTGGAGGGCTATCGCTCGCAGTCGCGGCTCGTCGAGATCAAACCGCCCTGGTACGCGCACTTTCCGCTCGACGTCATCTCCGAAGTCCTGTTGCCTTTCGGCTGGCGCGATCGGCACGAGGTCGCGCTCGTGCTCGTCGCCGAGGACAGCGCTTTGAGCATGCCCGACATCGATCCGGTGTTGCAGCGCGCGGAATCCTTGCGCCTCGCCGAACCCACGGGTCCGCGACCCTTGCCGGCGAAAGCGCACGAGGAACCGCGGTGAGCGGAGTGATCCCGTTCGATCGCGACGGGCGGCCCGATTTCGGCGGCCGCGCGGTGACCGTGATGGGTCTGGGCCTTTTCCAAGGCGGGACGACGGTCGCGCGTTTCCTCGCGCGGCACGGTGCGCGCGTCACGGCGACCGATCTGCGCAGCGAGGCCGAATTGGCGCCGGCACTGGAAGAACTGCGCGGGCAGAACGTGCGTTACGTGCTGGGCCGGCACGAACTGCGCGACTTCACAGACACGACCCTCGTGGTGGCGAATCCGGCCGTCGCGCCGACGAATGCCTACCTCGCCGCCGCGCGCGCACACGGCGTGCAACTCGCATCCGAGGCGGCGATGTTCCTCGAATTGTGCCCGGCGCGCATCGCAGCCGTGACGGGCACGCAAGGCAAGAGTTCGACCTGCAACACGTTGGCGCAACTGCTCAACTCGAGCGGCATCCCCTGCATCCTCGGCGGCAACATCGGGCGCTCGCTGCTCGAGGCGGCGACGGAGATGAAGCCGTCCGACGTCGTCGTTCTGGAGCTCTCCAGTTATCAATTGGAAGTGCTGCCCGCGCGCCTCGTCGGCCGCGACGGACCGCCGCGCGTGGAAGTCGCGTGCGTCGTGAACGTGCTCGCCGACCACCTCGAGCGGCACGGCACGGTGGAGGCCTACGCAGCGGCCAAGCGGCGCATCCTCGAATTGCCCGCCGCGGTCGGCGGACGCGCGGTCTTGTCGGCCGAAGACCCGCGCATCGCCGCCTGGAGCACGGACGGAATCGGGCGCGTGGACGTGTTCGCGACGCGCGCCTCCGACCAGGGATTGAACATCCGCGCCGGACGATATCGCCTGCACCGCGAGGTCTTGGGGCAGGTCGCCGACACGCAACTCGCCGGCGCCTTCCAGCGCGCGAACACGCTGGTGGCGTTGGGGATCGCGCGCCTCCTCGGCGCTCCACTGGAACGTCTGCGCACGGCCCTCCCGGGTGTCACGGCGCTCCCCCATCGCCTCGAAAACCTGGGCCTCCATCAGGGCGTGCGCGTGTTCGACAACGGCGTGTCGACGACGCCGGACTCGACCCTGGCCGTGTTCGAAGCGCTCGCGCCCGGCTTCACGCTGATGATCGGCGGCAAGCAAAAGGACCACCTGCCGCTCGCGGACCTCATCGAGCAAAGTCGCGGCCGCGTGCGCCGCGTCGTGACCTTCGGTTCGGCGGCCGGAGCCTTCGCCGACGCCTACCGCGCGGCGGGTTTCGAGGCGCATGTCGCCGGAACCGTGCCCGAGGCCGTCGCCGTGGCGTTCCAGCACCTGCGGCCGGGCGAAACGCTGCTCTTCTCGCCGGCGGCCGCCAGCTTCGATCAGTTCTTGAACTTCCAGGAGCGCGCCCAGGCCTTCCGCCGGGCCCTCACGGCCTGCTCCACGCCGGTTTCGCCCCCGGTATGAGCCGCTGCCGCAAACTGGGCGACGTCCCTTCTCGACGACCGGCCGATAGCGTTCTATAGGATCTATGGTCCCTTCCAGCGCGCCCATGATCTGCCAGAACTGCCTCAAGAACGCCGCGACCGTTCACGTCACCGAGATCGCTCAAGAGACTTCGCTCAGCGGCACGACTCCGACCGGAGCGGCCGGCAAGAAGACGATCAGCGAGCAGCACCTGTGCGACGTGTGCGCGCAGTCGATGGATTTGCCGCACACCGCCGCGCAGAAAAAGACCCAGGCCGACATCTGGAAATTGCTCCAGCTCTCGCAACAGTCGCGCAAGAAGTCCGGGCTCGCGTGTCCGTCGTGCGGCATGACGCTGGACGAGTTTCGCAAGAAGGGCCGCCTCGGCTGCGCCAAGGACTACGAGATCTTCGGCGCTCACATCGGCGACCTGCTCGAGCGCGTGCACGGCGCGCGCACGCACGTGGGGCGCATCCCGGGGACCAGCGAGGCCGATCTCGACCGCATGAAGCGCCTCCAGGACCTGCGGTCGCGCCTGGACACGGCCATCCGCGAGGAGGCCTACGAGAGCGCCGCGCGGCTGCGCGACGAGCTGAAATCCCTCGAAGACGCGCCTCCTGATGCCTGAGACCCGGCAAGACTTTCACAGCGGCACGGTTCCGCGACGCTTCGGTAAACCCCACGAGTCTTGAAGGCCGACAAGCAAGGGTTAGCTACCATCTAGTCCCGGAATGCGAACGGATGTCGGGTAGTCATCCGCCGCATACTTCAGAACCCCGCGCACGACCCACTCGGAGACAACATGTTCGACCGCTTCACCGATCGCGCCAAGAAAGTGATGAACCTCGCCCGTCAGGAGGCGCAGAGGTTCAACCACGAGTACCTGGGCACCGAGCACATCCTCCTGGGCCTCGTTCAGGAAGGCAGCGGCGTGGCCGCGAACGTGCTCAAGAACATGAGCATCGACTTGAACAAGATCCGCTCCGAGGTGGAGAAGATCGTCAAGACCGGCCCGTCGATGGTGACCATGGGCCAGCTCCCGTTCACGCCGCGCGCCAAGAAGGTGCTCGAGCTGTCGATGGAAGAGGCCGGCAACCTTGGTCACAACTACATCGGCACGGAACACCTGCTGCTCGGTCTCATCAAGGAGAACGAAGGCATCGCCGCGCAGGTCCTGTTGAACCTGGGCGTCAAGCTCGAAGACGTGCGCGAGGAAGTCCTCGACTTCCTGGGCGCCGACTCGAACGAAGAAGAGGAAGACGAGACGCCGGTGCAGGAAGGCGCGCCCGCCCAAGGTCAGAACACGAAGAGCAAGACGCCGGCCCTGGATTCGTTCGGCCGCGATCTCACCGAGCTGGCGCGCGAAGGCAAGCTCGACGCGGTGATCGGCCGCGCGAACGAGATCGAGCGCGTGATCCAGATCCTGTCGCGCCGCACGAAGAACAATCCCGTGCTCCTGGGCGAGCCGGGCGTCGGCAAGACCGCGATCGTCGAAGGTCTCGCGCAACAGATCATCGAGAACCGCGTCCCCGACATCCTGCGCAACAAGCGCATCGTCGTGCTCGACCTGGCGTTGATGGTCGCGGGCACCAAGTACCGCGGTCAATTCGAAGAGCGCATCAAGGCCGTGATGACCGAAGTCCGCCGCGTGCGCGACGTCGTGCTCTTCATCGACGAATTGCACACGCTGGTCGGCGCGGGCGGCGCGGAGGGCGCGATCGACGCCAGCAACGTGCTCAAGCCGGCGCTCTCGCGCGGTGAGATCCAGTGCATTGGCGCCACGACGCTGGACGAGTACCGCAAGCACATCGAGAAGGACGGCGCGCTCGAACGCCGCTTCCAGGCCGTGAACGTCGAACCGCCGACGCCCACCGAAACGGTCGAGATCCTGAAGGGCCTGCGCGACAAGTACGAGGCGCACCACCGCATCACCTACACCGACGAAGCGCTCTCCGTGGCGGTCGAACTGGCCACGCGCTACATCAACAACCGCTTCCTGCCGGACAAGGCGATCGACGTGATCGACGAAGCCGGTGCGCGCGTGCGCATCAAGGCCATGGTCGCGCCGCCCGATCTGCGCGATCTGCAGACCGAGATCGAACGCCTCGAACGCGCCAAGGACGAGGCCGTTTCGGCGCAGGATTTCGAAAAGGCCGCGAAACTGCGCGACCAGGCCTACCAGCTCAAGAAGAAGCGCGAGGAAGCCCAGAACAAGTGGCGCTCCGAGCAGAACGAAAAAGAGCAGGTCGGCGAAGTCACGGCCGAAGTGATCGCCGAGACTGTCTCGAAGATGACCGGCATTCCGTTGACGCGCCTCGAGCGCGCGGAAGCCGACCGTCTGTTGCAGATGGAAGCCGAACTCGGCTCCACCGTCATCCACCAGGACGATGCGATCAAGGCGATCGCGCGCGCGGTGCGCCGCTCGCGCTCGGGTCTCAAGGACCCGCGCCGTCCGATGGGTTCGTTCGTGTTCCTCGGCCCCTCGGGCGTGGGCAAGACGTACCTGTGCAAACAACTCGCCAAGTTCATGTTCGGCAGCGAAGACGCCGTCATCACGATGGACATGAGCGAGTACATGGAAAAACACAACGCCTCTAGACTGGTCGGCGCGCCTCCGGGCTACGTCGGCTACGAGGAAGGCGGACAGCTCACCGAAAAGGTGCGCCGTCGTCCGTACTCGGTGGTGCTCCTCGATGAAATCGAGAAGGCCCACCCGGATGTGTTCAATATGCTCCTCCAGATCATGGAGGAAGGCCGCCTGACCGACTCGTTCGGGCGCCACGTCGACTTCCGCAACGTCATCCTGATCATGACGTCCAACCTCGGCAGCCAGCAGATGAAGCAAGGCTCCAAGGTCGGCTTCGATCGCGTCTCCGCTCCGACGAAGATGTCGGAAGAGGACCGCTCGAAGCGCATGAAGGCCGACGTGATGATCGAAGTCGAGCGCTACTTCAGGCCTGAATTCCTGAACCGCGTCGACGAGCTGGTCGTGTTCAACCCGCTGACGCACGAAGACCTGTCCCGCATCGTGCACCTTCAGCTCAACGAGGTGCGCAAGCGCCTCACCGAGAAGGGTGTCAACCTGGATCTCGACGCCGCCGCGGTCGACTTCCTCATCAAGCAGGGCTACAGCGAAGACTACGGTGCGCGCCCGCTGCGTCGCGCGATCGAGCGCTTCATCGAAGACCCGCTGGCCGAGCACCTGTTGCGCACGGGCGTCGCCGAGAAGGAACCGATGAAGGTCCACGTCGCGCCCGACGGTGCGAGCCTCACCTTCGAACAGACTTCGCCGACGGAGACCGAGCCGGTCACGGTCACGCCCGAATCCGCCGACTAGGACCGGCGCGGACAGGCTGAATTCGACAGTCATGCGAGCTCACTTCGCGAACGCGGAGTGAGCTCTTTCGTTTCCAGGCCGTGTAGTCGAGACTACGTCAGTCCTGAGCACTCCCGCTGCCGGAGAACCGCCGATGCTGCACCTGATCCTCGCCCTCGCACCGCTCTTCGCCCTCGAAGAACCCGTGCCGCCGCCCGCGCAGGTGAAGAGCGCCATCGCGGAACTCGACAAGGCCTTCAAGGACGGCGGCACGCCCGAGCGCCTCAAGGCCATCCAGCAGGGCAGCCAGGTCCTCGACGCAGAGGTGATCGGCCGCATCGCCAAAGGTCTGCGCGACAAGGAAGCGGACGTCGGCCGTGCGGCGATCGAAGCGTTGCGCTTCATGAATCATCCCGAGGCAACGCGCGCGCTGCTCGACGCCGCCAAACGCGAACCACGGTTGAAGAAAAACCTGGATCTGTACGCATCCCTGCTGCGCGCGATCGGTCAGCACGGTGATGCGAGTTCGATCGAGGTCCTGACCGACGACATCTGGACGACACTCGAATACCCCGTGCTCCAGGCGCGCATCCTCGGCCTGGGACGCATTCGCACGAAAGCGTCGGTGGAAAAGCTGTTCGACCTGATGCGCTCGGCCGGGCCGTACAAGATCCAACCGCACATGGGGCTGTTCCGCACCTCGCTGATGGTGCTCACGGGCGTGGACCACGGCACTTCGTCCGAGGCGTGGATGAAATGGTGGAACCAGAGTCGCGCCAAGCTCGAGATCGAGGCCAAGGCGGCGCCGCTGCCCAAGGCGACGCAGTACGCGTGGGATCTCTACTGGGGCGAGAACCGCCCGATGGATCGGCCCGAGAAGCGCGGCGAGCGCGGGCGCGACGATCCCGAAAAATGAGCGCGTGAACCGCAACCGCGCGCGCGGCCGTTCGTCACGATCGGTGTGAACACTGCGCGACCGCCTCTGTGTCTGGAACCCGGCTCACCGTCGTGGCCGGCTGACCTGGACCACATCGACGGTCGCCCCGAACGCATCTGGCTGCGCGGACGCGTCGAGCTGTTGGAGAAAAAGCCGCGGATCGCCGTCGTCGGATCGCGCTCCCCCACGCCGTACGGCGAGGCCCAGGCGCGGCGCTTTGCCTACGCGCTCGCCGAGGCCGGCGCGACGATCGTCTCAGGCCTCGCGCGCGGCATCGATTCCGCTGCGCATCGCGCCGCATTGGATGCGAACGGAGCGACGATCGCCGTGCTCGGCAGCGGTGTCGACCGGCCGTGGCCCACCGGTCCGCTGACGGATGAGATGCACCGGCGCGCGCTCTTGCTCTCGGAATTCCAGCCCGGCGAATCACCGCGTCCGCACCATTTTCCGCTGCGCAACCGGCTGATCTCGGGGCTGTGCCTGGGCGTCATCGTGATCGAAGCCGCGCACGCCTCGGGTTCGCTGATCACGGCGCGCTGGGCGGCGGACCAGGGCCGCACGGTGTGGGCCTTGCCGGGACGCGTGGATCATCCGATGTCGCGCGGATCGCATCGCTTGATCCGCGAGGGAGCCACGCTGGTGGAGTCGCCCGAGGAGATCGTGCGCGAGATCCTGGGTGAAGCCGCGGTGCGCGGCGATGCACGCGCCGACCGCGGAACGCAGCTCACCCGCGAAGAGCAGTGCATCCTGGCCGTGCTTCAGGGCGAGACGCTGGACGCCGACGCCGTCGCCGCGCGCACGGAAATCGAGTTGCAGACGGTGCTGGCGACGCTGGTCGCACTCGAGGTCGCAGATCTGGTCGTGAGGGCGCCGGGTGGACTCTACCGGCGCGGCCGCTGAACGACTCAGCTCACGCGCGCGAAGGTGTGTTCGATGATCAAGATGACGGCCACCAAGATCCCACAGCCGCCCACGAACCACGCCAGGCGGCGCGGGACGAGGCGCAGGGCCTTGCGGTCGTCGGCCTCGGAGAAAAACGCGCCGCAGACGACGATGGCCACGCTGATCACGCAGAACAACAGGAGGTGCACGGCGATGTCGTTCACGCGACCACCCCCGAGGTTTCGATGCGCTGCGCAGGCTCGGCGTCGGAAGTCTCGAGCAAGCGGCGCAAGCCGAAGGCCTGCACGTCGAGCAGGCACAGGATGTTCAGGAGGCCCGCGAGACAACCGAAGACGAGGCCCGCGTCTTTGTATTCGATGTCGCCGGTGACGAGTGCGTGCCCGTGCCAGGCTTCGAGCAACATGGCCGGTGCGCCCGCGAGGAACTGTCCGCTCCAGTAGTAGAAGTGGCGCTCGCGGTTCAGGTTCGCACCCTCCGCCAGGATGGTGCCGAGCACCAGCAGGCCGACGAGCATCACGAAGACCGCGACGCCGCGGGCGCGCCGCCCTTGCAGAACGTGCCCCAGACCGGGCACCAACCATCCGGCGAGCACGTGCGACGCGGGCGCGAAACCGCGCACGGCGGTGTCCTTCGGAAGGCGCGCGATCGCGGCGGCGTGCACGACGAACACGGCGTTGAGCATGCCGCTCGAAGCCATGAGCCAGGAGCCGAGATGGATGAACTCGGGCCACGGCCGCGGGAAGTTGGGCCACAAGCCGTAGGCCTTCACGTAGTAGACGAGGCCGGCCAGGTTCCCGACTTCGGGCGTCAGCGCACCGGCGATCGGCCCGCGCAGGTCGGCGTCGAGGAACTCGAACACCATTCCGTTCGAGAGGCGGATCCCGAGGAGCAGCAGGCCGAAGACCGAGAAGAACGCCACGGCCGCGAGGATCGGGGCGCCGACGTAGAGATGGCCGGCGCCGGGGATGATCCACCCGAGCCACGAAGCGACATTCGCGTCTCCGCGCGGTTCAATCGTTTTCGTGCTCGACCAGCTCATGAGTTTTTGGGCTGCGCCGCAGGGGTTTCCGCGCGCCACGCCGGTCGAGGTTTCTAACAGGGTGAGGCTCGGAAGGCCAGCAGACTACTCGCGAGCCGTGCGACGTGACATGATCCCCGCATGAGCTCACCCAGCCACGAAACGCAGATCCGCGTGCGCTACGGCGAGACCGACCAGATGGGTGTCGTGCACCACGCCAACTACATCCTGTACGTCGAGGAGAGCCGCACGAACCTGATGCGCGACCGCGGCTGCTCGTACGCCGAACTCGAACGCCGCGGGGTCGGGTTGCCGGTGCGCAAGATCCAGTTCCGCTACCGCACGCCGGCTCTGTACGAGGATGTGCTCGTCGTGCGCACGACGGTCGGACGGGTTGGTGCGGCCTCGGTCACCTTCGAATCCGAGATCGAGCGCGTCTCCGACGGGGCCCGCATCGCCAGCGGATCCGTCGAACTGGCGTGCATCGACTTGAATGCACGCGCGCGCGGACCGATCAGCCTGCCGCCGGATCTGCTCGCGCTTTTCGAGCGCTAGCCCCACCTGCAAGTCCCCCGACCGAAATGTACGGAGTCAGGCTCCATTCCGCCGTTTTCGCCGCTGCGGCGACGGTGGCTGGTTGAGTTTGACCGTACGGAGCCAGGCTCTTGTGGTGCAAACTCGCCGGCGCGCGGTTTGCCGGTGGCGCGCGGTTCAACGCCGG
>JAEUIA010000089.1 GCA_016795245.1 Planctomycetota bacterium
TCACGCGCCGAAGCCACGGCAGTGAGAACGGCGGAGTGGAGCCTGACTCCGTCCCCTCGGCGAAGTGTGATGAAAGTGCTCTGGCACCGTATTCAACAGATCGGCGGAGTGGAGCCTCGCACCGTGACGTCGCGCTCGAAGCCTCCGGCGCAGGACGCTAGCCGGTCGATTCGAGCCGGCGAATCCACTGCGCGAAGGCGCGTTCGAAGGGTTCGAATCCGGCTGCACCCAGTTCGGCGATCGTCTCGCGTCCGTGCACGACGCGGAGCTTCGCGCCCAGATCGATCGCAACATCCGCGCGCGGTTTCAGCGCCGCACGTTGCAGGTCGGCCCGGGCTTCGCTCAGCGCTTCCGCCACGCTGCGGTTGGCGTCGCCCGCCATCGCGCGCGCGGTGAGCGGCGCGCCGGTCAGGTTCTCGACGAAATCGAAGAAGGTCAGCGCGTTGCCTTGGCGCCAGTAATGTTCCCGCAGATCCGGGCCGATGCGCGGATTGTCGACCAGGTAGCCGTCGCGCGCACGGAAGAAGGCGCGCGTCTGCTGCACCGCCATCTCCGCCAGGACGTAGCCGTGGTAGTACGCGCTGCTCTCACCCGACAATAGGTGCGGGACCGCCAGTGTCGGACGCGGTGAACCGCCGTCCAGGAACAAGAGGCGCTCTTCGACGGCACGCAATTCCCTCAACACGCGCTCGGCGGTCAATTCGCTGTCCGGGATCTCGTACAGCGCGCGCTCGGCGTAGCACACCGCGCACATCGCGCGGATGTTCCATGCGGCGAGCGGTTGCGCGATCTCGATCCCCTTCAAGATCAGCTCGTGCGGCATCGGTTCGCCGTCCAGAGTGTGGGCGTAGCGCGCCTGCCAGTCCGGATCGCCGAGCAGGCTGTCGAGGAACATGCTCTGCGTCTCCGCCATCGCGACCGAAGAGGGCGCGAACTCCTGCGCGAAACAGGGCGCGGGCATGTCGATGTTGGCGAAGTGCGCCGCGTGTCCACCTTCGTGGAACAGCGTCTCGGTTGCACGGCGCCCGACGCCGACCTGGCCTGGGATCGCGTTCGCGGTGAATTGGATGCGCGCCGGGCGCCAGCGCCCGTCTTCGCGCCACGCCGGCACCGGGCCGTGCATGAAGCCGTTCTCGTACTTGCCCTTGCGATCGACGAGATCGAGCACCAGTTCGGCGTCGTTGTAGAAGATCCCGAGCGCAGCAAACGACCGCGCCCAGCGATCGAGCGCGCGCGCGAACGGAAAATACGGGTCTTGTTCCTTGGTCAAGTCGCCGGCGACGACGAAGCGCAGATTCCACGGCTTGACCGCGTCCGCGCCGCGCTGCGCCAGCAAGTCGTCGATCGACTTGCGCGCCGTTGCGCGGGTCTGCGCCTCGAGGTCGTCCAGCCGTTCGAAGATCTCGGCCTTCGAAATCCCTTCGACCCGGCGCACCTTCCAGTCGTAGTAATCCTCGGCGCCGAGCATGCGACCCAGGCGATTGCGCAGGCGCACGACCTCCAGGAATCCGTTCTGGAGCACGTAGGGCTCGATGCGGCGCAACCCGTCCCAAGCCGAACGCCGCACGGCTTCGTGGCTGGAAGTCGACATCAGGGCGCCGAGCTTCGTCATGCCGCATTCGACGACGGTGCCGTTCTCGTCGGTGTAGTCGAGTTGCAATTTGCCGCGCGCGAGCGCGAGCGCGCCCTCGGCCGCGACGATCTCGTCGGCGAGCGCGCGTGCCTCGGCCGAGTCGATGACGTGTGCTTCGAAGGTCGCGAGCCAGCCGCTCAACGCGGTCAGGTCCTCGCCCGAAGGCTTGCCGGATTCCTCGGCACCGTCGAGGGTCGCTTCGGCGCGTGCGATCTCGTCGCGGACGCTCGCGAGGCGTGCCGGATCGCGCAGGAACTCCGACAACTCGATTTCGAGCCGATCGAGTTCCGCGCGCGCCGCGGCCGGGTCGGCCGCGTTGCCCATGTACGCCTTCCAGAAGGCGTCTTCCTTCTGCGTGTGCAGTCGTTCGTAGTCGTGGTTCAGCTTGGCTACGAAGTCGTGCGTGGTCGCGCGGGTCATGGTGTCCTTCATGCTGTGGCCGATCTCTCCAAGGCGCGGTCGAAGTCTTCGATCAAATCGCGTGCGTCCTCGATGCCGACGGAGACACGCACGAACCCGTCGGCGATGCCGGCGGCTTGACGCTCGGCGGGCGAGAGGCGCGCGTGCGAGGTGTTGAACGGCAGCGACACGAGCGTCTCCACGCCGCCCAGGCTGGAGGCTTCGAGGGCCAGCTCCAGCGCGCGTATGCAACGCAGCGCGGCCGCGTCGCCGCCCGCGACCACGAACGAGAGCATGCCACCGAAACCCGACAGCAGTTCGCGTCCGATCTCGTGCGAGCGATGTGCGGCCAATCCTGGGTACAAGACGCTCTTCACCCGCGGATGGCGCGAGAGGTGTTCCGCCAATGCCGCCGCGTTTTCGATGTGCGCGCGCATGCGCAACGGCAGCGTCTTGAGGCCGCGATCGAGCAGAAACGCGGCGTGCGGATCCATGCAACCACCCGCGAGTTGCATCCAGCGGTAGACGGACTGCATGCGCGCGTTCGATCCGGCGACGACGCCGCCGATGAGGTCTGAATGCCCGCCCATGTACTTCGTCGCCGAATGCAAGACGAGGTCGGCGCCGAGCGCGAGCGGACGCTGCAGGATCGGCGTGGCGAACGTCGCATCGACGATCAGCGCTGCTTTGGCTGCGCGGGCATGGCGTGCCACGACGCGCAGGTCGCACACGGTCAGGGTCGGATTCGAGATGCTCTCGGCGTAGACGACGGCGGGCCTTGAATCGACGATCGCGCGCTCCAACTCGCCCGCGTTCGACATGTCGACGAAGCGCGTCTCGATCCCGAGCGGCTTCAGCAGGTTCGCGAACAGATCCCACGCGGAGCCGTAGATTTCACGCGGCGCCACGATGACCGACCCGTGCTTCACGCAACTCATCACGGCGGCGTGGATCGCGGCCATCCCCGAAGCGAAGACCAGCGCGCGCTCAGCCCCTTCGAGGCGTGCGATGCGATCCTGCACGACGTCCAGCGACGGATTCTTGATACGTGTGTAGATCAGCGCTTCGTCCGCGCGGCCCGAAAGCATGCGCGCGTAGGCCTCGTCATCGAGCAGAAAGGTCGTGCTGCTCACGATCGGCGCCACGACCGCGGGGTTCTCGGCCGTGGCGCGGTAGCCGCCGTGAACGCAGACCGTGGCCGGCTTGTGCTGCTTCGAATCCGGTGCCTGGTCGCTTGCCATGTCGCGATGGTAGCGCTCCCTCTGCCCGATCCAAGATCGCGTCGTTGCAGGATCGCGCATGAGTCGTAACACTTCATGCCTCGTTCGACCTCTCGCCCACAGCGGACCGATCCCCCCCCATGCCCATGCCCGCCACGCCGACGATCGATTTCTCCCAGCTCGATTTCACGAAGCCGGTCGCCACGAAGGCACAGATCTACACGCGACTGAAGCAAGCCGGACGCTTTGCGTTGTTGGACGGCGTGCTGCGCTTTGCGGAGGACGAGCGCATGTCGATCGGTTTCAAGGACATCAAGGCTGACGATTGGTGGTGCGCCGATCACGTGCCCGGCCGGCCGTTGTTTCCGGGCGTACTCATGATCGAAACGGCCGCGCAACTCGCGTCGTGGGACCACATGATGCGCCATCCCGAGCAAAAGGGCTTCATCGGCTTCGGCGGCTTGAACGACACGCGCTTTCGCGGGCAAGTCGAGCCGGGTCACAAGCTCGTGTTCGTCGCGCGCGAGAACCGCGTGCGCAGCAAGATGTTCTTCTACGGCGTGCAAGGCTACGTCGATCAGAGTCTGGTGTTCGAAACCGAAGTCATCGGCGTCGTGATCTAGAACCTGCCGTCGTGCGTGCGCCGCTGACCAGAGCCGAAGCCACGAACTGGAGCGAGACTTCGCGTCACGCCGACGTGATGCGCTTCATCGGCGAGCTGAGTGCCAAGAACGATGCACGGCTGCACGTCACGAGCTTCGGTGCCAGCCCCGAAGGCCGCGAATTGCCGCTGCTCGTGCTGTCGGCGCGCGGCATCCACACGCCGGACGAAGCGCGCCGCAGCGGACTGCCCATCGTGCTCGTGATCAACGGCATCCACGCCGGGGAGGTCGAGGGCAAGGAGGCGGGGTTGATGCTCGTGCGCGATCTACTCTCGAACGACCAGGACGGATTGTTGGAGCGCATCGTGCTCGTGGTCGTGCCGCTCTTCAATCCGGACGGCAACGACCGCATCGATCCCGCGAATCGTGCGCTCAACTTAGACAAGTTCGAAGGCCAGATCGGCCCGAGCGGTGTCGGCACACGCGTGAACGCGAGCGGCATCAACTTGAATCGCGACTACATGCGGCAGGAAGCGGCCGAGATGCGCCTCTTGCAGTCGCAGGTGTGCCGCCCGTGGCGGCCGCACCTGACGATCGATTGCCACTCGACGAACGGGTCGGTGCACCGCTTTCAACTGACCTACGATGTCCCGCACACGATCGAGTCGGGACGCGTCGAGCCGATTCTCTACATGCGCGAGATGTTGTTGCCGGCGGTGCAGGAGGCCGTGCGCCGCAACGCGGGCTTCGACACGTTCTGGTACGGCAACTTCGTCGAGGACGAAGGCGAAAAGGGCGAAGGTTGGAAGACCTACACGCACCATCCGCGCTTTGGCAGCAACTACCGCGGCCTTACGAATCGCCTGGACTTGCTGCTCGAAGCGTATTCGTACCAGAGCTTCGAGACGCGCGTCGCGGTGACCTACGCGTTCGTGCTCGAGACGCTGCGCTTCGCGCGCGATCACGGCGGCGAGATCGTGGAGCTGGTCGAGCGCTGCATCCTGCCGCCGCGCCGCATCGCCGTGCGTTCGACTCTGGAGCGCTTCGACGACCCGGTGCTGATCTTGACGCGCTCACCGCGCAAGCTCGACGGCGAACCGATCGCGGTCACGATCCCCCACATCGGCCGCTTCCTGGGCAGCGAATTCGTCGAGCGGCCCTTCGGCTACGTCCTCACGCCGGCGGCGGCCGAGCACCTCGAGCGCCATGGGTTGGTCGTGAATCGACTCACCGAAGACGTGCGCGCCGAGATCGCGATCGCGCGTGTCGAGCGTGTCAAGGTCGACAGCAGCCGCGCCGTACTCGAAGCCGACGCCGAGCGCGAACTCGAAGTCACCTGGCGCCACGACACGCGCACCATCCGCGCCGGCACGGCCATCGTCGCCACCGAACAACCTCTGGGCGCGATCGCCGTCTACCTGTGCGAGCCGCGCAGCGACGACGGATTGGTGGCCTGCGGCGTCTTGCCCGAGCCGCGCGCTGGAGCGGATTTCCCGATCCAGCGCTTGATCGATGCGGTGACTTGATTCGTCACACGCACGCGCAAGCACGGCGCCCTTCAGCGTCGTGCGCAAGCCTGCAAGTCGATCAGCCCGCCGCGCCTCCACCCGACACGCAACAGCCATGTCCGTGGAGCCGGAAGCGGCGCCACGCGAGCGAGCGCGCCGACGAGTGCGACTCTCCAACCGTCGAACCAGCGCCCCGACGAGCACGGGTCGACTCCGCCTGGGATGGATACACCGTGTTTCGCCGCGTTCCCAAGCACATACGCGATCGCGTTCCGCACTTCGCGCGGCGTGTGCAGAGCATGCGCGTGGTAGCGGTCGCCGAACACGCGCCCCACACGACGCCACACTCGATTCAGACGCCGCGCGAGCCGCACGCACAACCCCTGCAAGCCGCGGGCGAGCGTGCATTGGTCACGAGCCTCGCACACGAGGTGCAGATGGTTCGACAGCGCAGCGTAGTGCACGACGCGCAGTCCGGACCGCGAACCCGCTGCCAGCGCATCGAGCACGACGCGATGGTTGGCGCGCGTGCGCAGGTTCGGGAGCCCGGTCGCCAGACGCAATGTGACATGCACCGGCGTGTGCGCTGAGAGCTTCGATCGTCGTGCGTGCGTCACGCGTGAGCGCTCACCCGCACGCTTCCGCCCGGATCCCCTGCGCCGTCCGCCCCAGTTGGTGAATCCGAATTCGGCCTGCTTGCGATTCTTCGTAGTCATCGTTCCTACGGACGAACGAAGCGAGATTCGGTTGCGGATTGCGCAGGAATTCTCAGCCAACTTGATTCGGCAGAGTTCGGCTGATGCACGAGCGAGGTCGTGAAGCTGAGCGATCCGAATCGCATGTGGAACGAACTCCACGATCAAGCGTGTCGCGACTCAGGCGTACTGTGGTCGTGGCGCTGCCCACTGCGTTCAGCGAGGATTCTCGGTCGGCTTCTGCAACAACGAGATGGTCCGAATCGCTTCACCTTTGCGCCCGGAGACGAGGGTCAGCGTCATCGTCTTCACTCCCACGTACACGAAATCGGCGACCCCGTCCCCGTCGATGTCGTCCAGAGCGCAGGCATCCAAACCTTCCTGGCGCGTGGATGCGAGCTGGATCATGGGCCGTTCGTCGAGCGGGTAGACCTCGGCGTAGCCTTCGTCAAAGGCGAAGTCATTCTCGGCGGCACCGATGACGAGGGCGGTCGCGCACTTCGTCTTGGGGTCGAGGGCGAACTCCATGCTGGACCCGAAATCGTCGAGGTATCCCGGCATGCTGTGGGACCGCGCGAGTAGTTTCGAAGTCCAATCGGAAGTCGTGTGGATTCGGACTGTGCGGCTCGGGCAAGACACGGCCAACAGGGCACTGCCCTCCACGGTAGGGTGCTTCGCGGCAGCGATTGTCCAGCCGAACAACTCGCCGGTGTTGTCACTCTGGATGACGTGCAGGCAGAGCGCGGTTCTTCCGGAAAATACGAAGACAGCTCCTGTACCAGGCCACTTCTGATCTGGCTCCCAAGTCGGCCAGCCCAGCGGCGCCGAGACCGCGAAGTCGGCGTAGCCATCGCCGTCGATGTCGCCCAACGCGGCGAGCGCTGCACCGAACATGTCCACCCGGCCGCGCGCTGGTGAAGTCAGGATGTGGATGAGCGCACCGTCGACACCGGAGAGGACGCGCACGACTCCACGGCTGTGAGGGAACTCGGAGCGCACACCGACGACCATCTGCGATTCGACATCACCGACGAGGAGGTCAGGGACTCCGTCTCCATTGACGTCGCCTGCGCCCGCAACGCACTCGGCCGCTCGTGATCTGCCCCATGCGTTGTGGACCTCGAGCAGGGTCGATCCATCCTTGCCGGAAGCGACGCGGGAATAGCCGTTGGAGACGTAGACCGGGGAACGCTCTGCCCGTCCACATAGCCGTGCTGAGTGCTGCGCGTCCCGATTGCCCCCACCACGAAATCGGGCAGCGCGTCTCCGTTCACGTCGCCGACCTCGGCGAACGAACCTCCGAAGCCGTCTCCCGCATGGGTGCCCTCGATCCTGAAAAGGACCTTGCCCGTCTTGGACGAGATCGCCCAGACACACTCACGCGTGGCGCGGTCGCGATTGGCGACGAGCATGTCGCGCAGGCCATCACCGTCCAGGTCGGCGATGGAAGCGATGCAGCTGCGCTTGCCGTCCACGGAATCGGCGTGGAGTGCGGGAGTGAGGAGGCAGGCGAGCGAGGTGGTCGCGAGAAGTCGCAGAGCCAGAAGGAGCGACATGGGCAGTTCTCCGTGTGATTCCGTGTAACCGGGGAGCAGGTGTGCGGGTGCGGTGGAAGTCTGCGATCCGCACGCACTCGGCTGGACCGGAGAGTAAACGCAGGCGGCAGAGGCTTGCGCGAACTTGATTCGGCAGAGATGCGGCGGATTGGACTGGACGCGTGGGTTGGTCGTCGTGCGACGTGGACACGACTGCATCGGAGGCTGCCGCGCGAAAGCGTCAGGCGGGTACGTGCAGCAATCGCTAGGAGGCGCGCGGGCGGACGACTCGGGGATTGGAGCGGTTGATCTGGGCGTGACGGGACCGTGCAGTTGGCGCGGGGCTGCCGCAGGAGCACTTGATTCGGCAGAGTTCTTGGGGAGAGGACGGAAGAAGAAGCTAGGAGGATCTGGGGCCGGGTGAGCGGTCAGGGACCACTCCCCTCCGTAGCCTGCCGCGCGAAAGCGCGCGGCGGTCGTGACTAGATGTCCTCGCCGAAAGCCGCCGGCTTCGCGCGCGGCGGCTCGGGCTCGCCTTCGGTGTCGAGGATCTCAAGCACGTCGAGTTCCTTGCAGTGGCACTGCACGCCGAGCAATTGGGACAACGACGGTGTGGTGGCGCCGCCTTCGCCGTGGATGGCTTCCTTGACGTAGGTGCCGTGTTCGGTGCGCAGCTTGACGCGCAGTTCGTTCGTGCCTTCGACGGGGACGAGGGCGCGAAATTCGATCCAGCGTTCGCGCGCCTTGTCGGCGCGGCGGTGGGCGACGCGGATCGGAGTCTGTTGGGTGACGACGAAGCGGCGGCCTTCGAGGTCTTGCAGTTTGTCGGCAGGAATCGCTGCGTCGGTGGTGACCAGAGCTTCGTATTCCTTGGCGTGCGGGGTCTCCTTGATCACGCGCACGCGGTCCTTTTCGGTCCAGTGCAGGCCGACGACCTCGAGGCGGCCCGCGTTGCGGCGGTTGATCTCGGCTTCGACTTCGGCGAGGTCGACGTCGAGGACCTTGGGGTTCACCATCTCCATGACGAACGGGCGTCCGCCGCCGAGCATGCGCACGTCGACGTCTTCGCGGCCGGCGCCGTGGAACTTGTTCTTGCGCGTCTTGAACGCGGCGCCGAGGACCCACCCGATCAGTTCTTGAACCGAGTCGCGCGTGAGCTTGCCGAAGCCCTCGCAACGGCCGCATTTCTGGCGGCGGCGCGGGTGGCCTTTGCACTCGGGACAGAAGAACACGGTCTGCGGCAGGTCGCGCACGAGTTTGCGGTAACGGCCTTCGACGAAGACCTTCACCTGCGGCAGGTCGCGACCCGCACCGTTGCTCATGATCTCGCGCTGTTCCATCGACGGCCTCTCTCGCGCGCCTCGTAGGCGCCTTCGAAGCACGGCACGGTGCTTCGGAACGACTCGAACGTCCCAGCCGGATGCTGCGCACCCGCTTCCCGCGCATGCGGGGCGAACAGGATAGCGGCGGAGGACAAGAGAGCAAGGGTGAGCGCGGGAACCGCGGGCGCTACACTCCCGCGATGCACCCCATTCTGTTCGAGATCCCCGGACTCGGTTGGCCGATTCGGTCGTTCGGCGTCATGGTCGCGATCGGGTTCCTGGTCGGATCGCACATCTTCACGCGCCTCGCGGCGCGCTACGGCGACGATCCGGTGAACGACCCGGCGCGCGTTTCGAACATCACGGTGTGGATCGTCGCGGGCGTGATGCTCGGCGCGCGCTTGATGTACGTGATCGTGCAGATCGCGATGGACACGCCCGACGGGCAGCACTTCCGCGCGGATCCGATGTCGATCTTCTTCATCTGGCAGGGCGGCCTCGTCATGTACGGCGGCATGATCGGCGCGATCGGGTTCGGCATGTGGGCCGCCAAACGCTTGAAAGTGCGGCCGGTGCACGCGCTAGACATGGGCATCGTCGCGGGCTTCGTCGGACAGGCGATCGGCCGCGTCGGTTGTCTCCTGGTCGGTGACGACTACGGCAAGGTCGTGCCCGAGCGCTGGCAGAGTCTGCCCTTCCCGATCACGTTGCGCGTGCCGGATCCGTTGCCGCACGAGAGCCTGTTCGGCGCGGAGAACATGGGCAAGGTGCTGTGGGCCACACAGCCGCTGATGACCATCAAGGCCTTGATCATCGCCTACGTCGGCTGGCAGATCTTGAAACGGCGGAGATACACCGGACAGGTGTCGCTGTGGGTGATTCTCCTGTACGCGATCCTGCGGTCGCTCGTCGAGCTGTTGCGCGGCGACGGCGTGCGCGGTGTGTGGTTCGGCAACACCGTGTCGACTTCGCAACTCGTGTCCGGCGTCATGGCGCTGATCGCCGTCGCGCTGCTGATCAAGAATCGCAACAAGAGCGATCCGCTCCCGGACGCGCGCGCGCAAGCGAGATGAGCGCCCGGCGCACGCGCGAGCTGGAGCACACGGCGCCGCTGTTTGCGGACGGCAGTCACACTGCCTCACGCCCGCCCGCGCACCGGATCGTCGCCGGAATCGACGAAGCGGGACTCGGGCCGATGCTGGGGCCGCTCGTGATCGCGCTGTGCGCGTTTCGTGTCGCGCGTGCTCCGCTGGATCTGTGGGAAGCACTCGGATCGGTCGTGGCGCGCGAGCCGTCGCGCGACGCAAGCCGCCTCGTCGTCGCCGATTCGAAGGTCGTCTTCACGCGCACGCCGGCCGGTGCGCGACGCCTGGAACACACCGTGCTCGCCTTCGAAGCCTGGCGCCACGGCAGCACGAAGCCGTGCACGGACACGCGTGCGTTCCTCAAGGACTGCGCGCTCGCGTCGAACGGCTCCGGTTTGACGCGCGAAGCGTGGTACGCGTCGCTGCCCGAACGCCTCTCGCCCGAGTTCGACGCGGACGAACTCGCACCGACCGTCATGCGCCTGACTGATTCCGCCGCACGCGCACAGGTGCAGCCACTCGCGACCTGGGTGCACGCTGTTCCTGCCCCCGCCTTGAACGCTTCGTTCGAACGCACGCAGAACAAGTCCGTGACTCACTGGGA
Source organism: Planctomycetota bacterium (assembly GCA_016795245.1). GTDB lineage: Bacteria > Planctomycetota > UBA1135 > UBA1135 > JAEUIA01. The sequence continues at coordinate 10,604 of JAEUIA010000089.1, forward strand.
AGCGAGTGCGCAATTGCTCGTGGAGCTCTGGTCGCGTCACGGACACGAAGGCATCGATCTCGTCGTCGATCGCCACGGTGGGCGCATGCGTTACGCGGCACTCTTGCGTGACACCCTTCCCGGCTCGGTCGTGGAGATCGTGAGCGAGCTGCCCGTCCGCTCGGAGTACGTCGTCACCGACGAGAGCGGTCGCTCCATGCGCATCGTGTTCGCCGAGCGAGCCGAGTCGCTCTCCCTGCCGGTCGCGCTGGCCTCGTGCTCGGCGAAGTACGCGCGCGAAGCCTGCATGCACGCCTTCAACGCCTATTTCCTGGCCTTTCAGCCCGACCTCGTCCCGACCGCGGGTTACGTGACCGACGCGCGCCGCTGGCTCGCGGAAGCGAACGTCGCCATCGCGCGCTCGGGCCTCGCGCGCGAGACGATCGTGCGTTCACGCTGAAAGGAGCGCACATCTGCATCAGTTCGAGACGCCTGCGTCCGATCTGAGACAACACGCGTTATCATGTCCGGCTTCCAACTGAAGCACTCGAATCCCTTGATCCCCCACCCGAATCACCCGTGAAGATCGCGATCCTAGGCGCCGGCGTCTCCGGTCTTGCACTCGCTCGATTCATGATCGACGGCGGCCACTCCGCTGCCGACATCACGATCTTCGAAGCCGAGTCCGTCCCGGGCGGCCTGTGTCGCTCGAAGACCGTCGACGGTTTCACCTACGACGTCTCCGGCGGGCACATCCTGTACAGCAAGGACAAGCCCGCGATGCAGTGGATGAAGGATCGCGCCGGCGGCGATGCGGCCTTCGTCGAAAAGGATCGTCACACGCGCATCCGCTTCGGTCAGCGCTGGGTCAACTATCCGTTCGAGAACGGGCTCGGCGACCTGCCGCCCGAAGCCAACTTCGACTGCTTGAGCGGCTACGTGCGCGCCTGGCACGAGCGCAGCAAGTCGCAGAGCACCGCCCCCGCGGAGTTCGGCAAGTGGGTGCGCTGGCGTTTCGGCGACGGCATCGCCGAGCACTTCATGGACCCCTACAACAAGAAGGTCTGGAAGCGCGAACTCGATTTCCTGACGAGCGATTGGGTCGCGGGTCGCGTGCCCGACGCGCCGGTCGACGACGTGTTGCGCTCCGCCGTCGGCATTCGCACCGAGGGCTACACACACCAGTCCAAGTTCTACTATCCGAAGAACGGCGGGTTTCAGGCGATCACGGACGGCATCGCTGCGGGTCTGTCGGTCGACATGCGACTGGGCACACCAGTCGGCGAGATCCAGAAGAAGGGCACGACCTGGAACATCAACGGCGAGAGCTTCGACTTCGTCGTCTCCACGTTGAGCTTGACCTACATGCCCGATCTGGTGGCCGAGATGCCGCGCGAAGTCGCCGAAGCCTGCCGCAAGCTCGAATACAACGGCATCGTGTGCGTGATGCTCGCGCTCGATCGCGCGCAACATCCGGACTTGTCGTGGATCTACCTGCCGCACGCCTCGCAAGGTCCGGCGAATCGCATCACGTACATGTCGAACTACTCGCCCAACATGGCCCCCACCGGCAAGAGTTCCTTCCTGTGCGAGGTGACTGTCGCCGGCGGCAAGCCCTTCCCCGGACGCGCGCTCGAAAAGGAGCTGATCGACGGCCTCGCGAACGCCGGATTGATCCGCCGCGACGAGGTCTTGTTCGACGACCGCGAGCAGATCGGACAGGCGTACGTCGTGTTCGACCACGCCTACGCGGACCGGCGCAAGATCGCGCTCGACTGGTTCGAAGCTCAAGGCCTCGTGCAACTCGGCCGCTTCGGCCGCTTCGAGTACGACAACTCCGATCAGTGTGTGATCAAGTCGCGTGAACTGGCGCAACGCCTGTTGAAGAAGTCGCGCGTCGGGGCCTGACCCACGCGTGCGTGACTGCGTGCGCCCGCAGGGCCTCACGCAGCGCGCGTGGCCGCCGCAGTTCTACTTGGGACCGCCTGGGTCCGCGTGCAACTTCGCAGGATGACTGCAAGGACGTCTTGCCGCACCTGCGTGCTCTTCAACTGCAGGTTCGGCTCACGCGGAGTCGACTCGAGATCACTCGCGTCGATCGCCGAGGGCTGCGCTTCCTGAACCGAGATCGCTGATCGCGCGAGCGTCGTGCCGATCACGACTCCGCATGCGAACTAGATGAGAATCGTGAGCGCCAAGACCAGCAGGCGAGTGGTGTCGGTAGCCAGATCCAGGCGATAGCGCCGCGCAGGTTTCCCGGCACGTCCGGCAGGCCGATGTGAGTTGGGAACTCTGCCGATTCATGATGTGTCCGACCGTTCGGAGGACACTGCACGTCTGGCAGCGGATTGCGAGCCTCGATACTCGTTCGGCAGGGTGGCGACCACGCCGTGTTCCGGATGAGCTGATCTGCTGACATCGCCGCTTGGATCGCGCCAAGCCGCACAACCGATTAGGTAGTTTTCACACGGGTTTTGTGGGTATTTCTTTCCACACGGACGCGCGCATCCCGTCCATACTGTGCACGCCGACGAGACCGCAGACCTCGCCGCGCAACTTCTCGCAAATGCGTGCGACCGGCAGCGCGCGACTTGCGAGAGCGGGGTAGCTTTCAGAACGAGAGAGCAGAACCCCGGCGATGTGATTCAGACGCAGCCGGCACCGCACATATTTCCTTTCCGCACCGAACGAGCGCGCCTTCGACCGTGGCAGGCGGAGCGCTCTTGGCAACCGATGCGACGACTCTTGAAGGAGTTCGCCTCCATGACCCGCACGTATCTTCGCTTTCTTCCGCTCTTCCTGTCCGTCTTGCCCGCCTGCGGAGGCGGTGGCGGCGGTGGCAACGGGCCTTCGAGTCCGGCAGTCGCGCCCACGAACCTCGTCTACTCGACGAGCGAAGTGTTCGGCATCAGCCAGGTTGCTCTTCCGACGCTCACCGCGACACACGACGGCGATCCCGCTACGTTCACCGTCACGCCGGCGCTGCCCTCCGGATTGATCTTGAATCCGAACACGGGTGCGATCAGCGGAGTTGCAACAGCGCCCGCGCCGCGTCGGGTGTACGACGTCCGCGCAGCGAACTCCGGCGGTTCCGTGCACGCGCGCCTGCCGCTGCGAATCGTCGGGCCTGCGCGCTTCTTGTACTCGACCAGCGCCGTCGACAACTCGTTCTCGACCTTTGCCTGTGATCTCGCAACGGGCGAACTGCGCCGCGTGGCGCAGACCGTCACGGGCGGCACCGAGAGCGGACCCGAGAAGCTCGTGTTCCACCCCAACGGACGATCGGCGTACGCGCCGAACCTGGCCACGGGCAACGTCTCGGTCTTCAGCGTCGACCCGGTGTCGGGTTGGCTGGACCACCGCGCTCCGGCGGCTTGCGGCGCCGGCCCGCACGAGATGGTGATCGAACCTGCGGGCCGTTTCGCCTACGTCTCGAACCGCGGCAGCGACGAGATCTTCGCCTACACGATCAACCCCGCGACCGGCGATCTCACGCAGATGAGCGCACCCATCGCGGTCGGCGCGCAGCCCTCGGCTCTCGCGGTCGACGCGAGCGGCCGCTTCCTGTTCGTCACCCTGCGCGGCACCGAGCCGAGCGGCACGGGCAGCGAGTTGCGCTCGTTCGCCATCAACGCTTCGACCGGCGCGCTCACGTCTGCCGGCCCGGCTCTCGCGCTGCAGTTCGGTCGCCCGATCGCGTTGACGATCGACTCGGTCAAGCCGCAGTTGTTCGTCGCGCTCGAGTCGACGGCCAGCGTGCTCCCGGTCAACTTCGACGCGACTACCGGCGCACTCACGGCCGGCACCGCGCTCATCGCCGGCACCAAGCCGGCGTCGATCGACATCACCGCCTCGGGCAGCTTCACGTACGTGGCGAACGAAGGCGACGGGACGCTCAAGGCGTTCCGCATCGACCCTGTGAGCTCCGAACTGAGTGCGATCGGCACCTATGCCGCCGGCACGACCCCTACCAAGGTCGTCGTCGATCCGACCGGTTCTTTCGCCTACGTGTCGGCCAAGGACTCGGGCGAGATCCTGACCTTCGCTATCGACGCAGCCAGCGGCGTGTTGACGCAAAGAAGCTCGATGATCGTGCGCGGTGCGCCGTGCGACGTCGCGCTCGTCGCGGGTGATCGCCCGACGACCACGGTTCCGCGCTTCGCCTACTCGGCCGGCGTGTACTCGGGCGACCTGTGGAGCTTCACGGTCAACCCGACGACCGGCGCACTCACGCCGACCGGCACGGTGCTCACGGGCGAATTGCCTTCGTCGATCGTCGTCGGTCCGCGCCGGCGCTTCGCCTACGTTTCGAATGCATTCTCGAGCACGATCTCGATCTTCTCCGTGAACGCGGTGAACGGCACGTTGACCGCGAATCTCCCGGCACAGGCCATCGCCGGTCGGCCCACGCACCTGACGATCGATCCGACCGCGCGCTTTCTGTACGCGACGGCTCACGATGTCGTCCAGCTCGATGACGGCTGGTTGACGGCCTACGCGATCAATCAGACGACGGGCGCGCTCACATCGCTCGGCACGCAAGAGATCGGCAGCAACCCGACGGCGGTCGCCATCGATCCGACCGGCCGGTTCCTCTACACGGCGAACAACGGCACGGGCTTCCCGAACACGTCGGGGATCTCCACGTTCGCGCTCGATCCGGTCACCGGCGTCGCGACCAACCTGGTGCCGCGCACGGTTGCTCCCGGAGTCTTCGACCTGGCCTTCCACCCGGACGGACGTCACCTGTACGGCGTGTTGAGTTCGGCCAATTCGATCGCGCGCTTCACGATCTCGCGCACCAGCGGCGAGCTCACGGCGGTGCCTCCGCCGACGAGCGCGGGCATCGAACCGGTCGGTCTGGCGGTCACACCGAACGGACGCTTCGGGTTCTCGGTCGCGCTCGACCCGCTGGGGACGGGCAGCATGAGTACACACTCCATCGCGGCCGACGGCACGCTGAGCGCTCCGATTCAGACCCTGTTCGACGGCATGCATCCCTACGACGTGACGGTCGACGCGAGCGGCAAGTTCATGTATGCCGCCAACTCCGGATCCGACTCGTTGTCGGTCGTGCGCATCGATCAGGTCACGGGTCTGATGACCCTGGGGACACCTGTCCCCGCGGGCCAAGGCGTGGGCGCGGTGGTCATCGCCAGCGTCACGCAGTGATTCACGCCTGTCGCAGCTTGGCCCGCCGGGCCCGAGCTGCGACACTGGAGCGGTGATCCACACCACCCTCGCACTCGTTCCACTTTTGGTTCCCTGCGGCGACCGCATCACCGGTGCGACCTTCGCGACGCGCTCCGAAGTGATCGCCGAGCACGGGATGGTGGCGACGTCGATTCCGCTCGCGACATCCAGCGCGCTGGAGATCCTGCGCGCGGGCGGAAGTGCGGTCGACGCGGCCATCGCAGCCAACGCCGTGCAGGCGTTGCTCGAACCCACGGGTTGTGGACCGGGCGGCGACCTGTTCGCGATCGTCTGGGACCCCAAGACGAAGAAGCTCCACGGTTTGAACGCCAGCGGGCGCTCGCCGGCGAGCTTGACGTTGGCCGAACTGCAGAAGCGCGGCTTGAAGCAGATCCCGAGCCATGGACCGCTGCCGGTGTCCGTGCCAGGCTGCGTCGACGGCTGGACGACATTGCATGCACGCTTCGGCAAGCTTTCGCTGGAGCAAGTGCTCGCGCCGGCGATCCGCTATGCGCAAGAGGGCGCGCCCATCACCGAACTCGTCGCGTATTACTGGGCGCGCAGCGTGCCCACTCTCGGCCGGTACGAGAATTTCAAGACGACGTTCACCATCGACGGCCGCGCACCGGTGAAAGGCGAACTCTGGCGCAATCCAGGGCTCGCGCGCACGCTCGCAGCGATCGCGAAGGGCGGCAGCGACGCGTTCTACCGCGGTGACATCGCGCGCACGATCGCGAGCTACATGAAGCGCAACGGGGGCTACCTCGCGTACGAGGATCTGGCGGAGCACAAGAGCGACTGGGTCGATCCGGTGTCGGTGAATTACCGCGGGTACGACGTGTGGGAACTGCCGCCCAACGGCCAAGGCATCGCGGCATTGCAGATGTTGAACGTGCTCGAGACCTTCGACCTGCGTGCGATGGGATTCGGTTCGGCCGAGTACGTGCACACCTTCGTCGAAGCCAAGAAGCTCGCCTTCGAAGACCGTGCACGCTTCTATGCGGATCCCGCGTTCTCTGAGTTGCCCGTCAAGGGCCTGCTGTCGAAGGCCTACGCGGCCGAGCGCGCCAAGTTGATCGGCGGACGCGCCGCCCAGCGCGTCGCGGCCGGCAATCCCGCCCTCGAACGCGGTGACACGATCTACCTCTCGACTGCGGACTCCACCGGCATGATGGTGTCCCTGATCCAGAGCAACTACCGCGGCATGGGCTCGGGCATGACGCCGGACGGACTCGGGTTCTGCCTGCAAGATCGCGGCGAGATGTTCGATCTCAACCCCGATAGACCCAACACCTACGCGCCCAAGAAGCGCCCGTTCCACACGATCATTCCCGCGTTCGTGACGAAGGACGGCGAGCCATTCCTCTCGTTCGGCGTCATGGGCGGCGCGACGCAGCCACAGGGACATGTGCAGATCCTGGTCAACGTGATCGACTTCGGCATGAACTTCCAGGAAGCCGGCGACGCGCCGCGCATCCTGCACGAGGGTTCGTCGGAGCCGACGGGCGAACTGATGAGCGACGGCGGCAAGGTCTCGCTCGAAAGCGGATTGTCACCCGACGTAGCGCGCGAGCTCGTGAAGCGCGGCCACAAAGTCGGCACCAACGTGGGCGACTTCGGCGGGTACCAGGCGATCCACTGGGACAAGGTGCACCGCGTGTTCGTCGGCGCTTCGGAGTCGCGCAAGGACGGCCACGCGGCCGGATACTGAACGCTCAGCGCGCGACGCCGCGCCACGCTTCGTTGCGGGCGTAGGCTGCGCGTCGAGCTTCGATGCGCTCGCGCATCGCTCCGGCATTCGCATCCAGCATGCTCAGCGCTTCGTCGCAGGTGGCGCGCGCCGCTTCGAATCGTCCGACGGCGGCTTGAGCGGCGGCGAGCGTGTCGAGGTTGCGGACGCTGCCCGCGCGCGAAGCCGCCACCGCGCGCTCGGCCAAGGCGAGCGCTTCGGCGCCGTTGCGCAGCGCATCGTCGTCGACCGTCGCGAGCAGCCACGCCAGGTCGAGTTCGGCCTCCGCCCACGCGGGCTTCTTTTGCAGGACCAGGCGCAGTTCGTCGATCGATTCGCGCACCGCCCCGGTCAACATCAAGGCCTGGGCCAGATTCTTGCGCGTCTCGGGACCGTCGCGCAATGCGAGTGCTGCACGCAGCACCTGGATCGACTCCAGGTCCTTGCCTTGCGCGAGGAGGGACGTGCCCAGACAGTCCTGCACGTCTGCGCGCCAGGGTGCGAGCTCGCGCGCGACGCGCAGGGGTTCTTCGGCCTCCGCGAACTTGCCGATCGAGAGGCGCACCGAGCCCAGCGCCGCTGCGACGTCGAGGTTCTCGCGCCGCAACGCGAAGGAGCGGGCCAGTTCGACCTCGCCCTCGACGAACTTCTGCTGCTGGCACAGGACGAGTCCCAGATTCTGGTGCACGATCCAGCGCGACGGTCCGACATCGAGCGCGCGTCGATACAAGGCCACCGCTTCGTCCAAGCGGCGCGCACGCGTGGCGAGCAGCGCCAGGTTGCTGTTGGCCTTCCAACTGCGCGGGTTGACCTCCAACACACGCTGGAACAATGAATTGTTGTCGCGCCACGTGTCCGCCTGGCGCGTCGAGAGCGTCGCGAACAAGGCCACGATCAGGGCGGCGACAGTCCACTGAACTCCGTTCGCGGCACGCTCCAGCGCGAGTGCGACAGCCAGTGCCACCGCGAACAGAGCCGTGTACGCGTAGCGGTCGGCCACCGTGGAGATGTCCTGGTAGCCGAATGTGATCAACCCGAGCACCGGCGCGAGAAACACGGCGAACAGCGCGAGCATGACGCTCCACCTGCGCAGCGAGCGCCGGGTGTACAGGATCACGGCGCCGGCGACGACGATCAGCGCGGGCCAGGCGTGCGACACATTCGCGAGCAGCCACTCCGGCGTGCGGCCGTAGTCGGCGGCGAGGCCCAGCGGAACCAGTGTCTTCCAGACGTAGAATCCCAACGCATCGAGCGCGACGAGCGGGCGTGACCACAGCGGTGCGCTGAAGCGCAGCGTCTCGTCGCTCTGCAGCGCCTTGGTCAGCACGAAGACACCCAATGCCAAAACCGACCACACGAGCGGCAGCGGCAAGACGCGTTTCCAGCCGCGACCCACCACGAAATGATCGACCAGCGCGAGCGCCGCGGGCAGCGCGGCGGCCTGGGGCTTGGCCAGCAGCGCCAGCGCGAACAACATCGTCGCGAGCACCGCACGCCAAGCGACGCGTACAGGCAGTCCGCGCGTTTCAGCCGTCGCGCGCGTGATCCACAGATCGAGCGCGGCGAACGCCAGCAAGGCGCTCGTCAATCCGCGCGCCTCGGTCACCCACGCGACGGACTCGACGACCAACGGGTGCAGTGCGAAAGCCAGTGCGCCGACGAAGGCCGCGCGCTCGGCCGCGACGATCCTCGCCAAGATGCGGAACACGAACCAGGCGCACAGGAAATGCAACGCTAGGTTCGCGCCGTGGAACAGGACGGCGCTGGGGCCGGCATTCCCCAGCCAGTTCTTCGAAATCCACGCCAGCGTCCAGAACCACGTGTACGCGACCGGGACGTAGAGGTTGGCGTAGGGCTCGCGCCACACCTTGGCCAATCCATCGAACGACGCGCCGACGACCGCGGCGTGATCGGTGACGTTGATGTTGTCGTCCCAGGTCAGGAACGCGAAGCCGCGCACCTGCTGGAAGGTGACGAGGATGGCCGCGGCGAGGAGCAGCGCGTAGACGAGGCGTTGCTTCACGCGCGTTGCGACTCCGCTCAGGTCGCCGTCTGCCGCACCGGGCGCTTCCACGTGCGCATCGACTGTGCGAGGAACGTGTTCAGCTCGGAGAGCTTGACCTTGTCCTGCAGCATCGTGTCACGGTGACGCACGGTCACGACGTCGCCGGCCATCGTGTCGCCGTCGATGGTCACGCAAAACGGCGTGCCGACCTCGTCTAGGCGGCGATAGCGGCGACCGATCGCGGCGCTCTCGTCGTAGTAGGTCGTGAAGCGCGCGCGGCGCAATTCAGCCTCGATTTCGTGGGCCTTCTCGGGCATGCCTTCCTTTTTGACGAGCGGCAACACGCCGACCGTGATCGGCGCGATCTCGGGGTGGAAGTGCAAGACCACGCGCTTCTCGCCTTCGACTTCTTCTTCGTCGTAGGCATCGATCAGGAACGTGAGCGCGGTGCGGTCGACGCCGGCGGCGGGTTCGACGACCCACGGGAAGTACTTCTCTTTCGTCTCGGGATCGAAGTAGCGCAGATCCTTGCCCGAAGCTTCGCTGTGGCGCTTGAGATCGAAGTCCGTGCGGCAGGCGATGCCCTCGAGTTCGCCCCACCCGAACGGGTACTCGTACTCGACGTCGGTGCAGCCGGTCGAATAGTGCGCCAGTTCGTCCTTGGCGTGCTCGCGCATCCGCAGTTTCGTCGGATCGATGCCGAAGTCCGCGTACCAGGAGCCGCGCTCCTTGCACCAGTACTGATACCAATGATCGTTCTGCGCGGGCGGGATGAAGAACTCCATCTCGGCCTGCTCGAACTCGCGCGTGCGGAACACGAAATTGCCGGGCGTGATCTCGTTGCGGAAGCTCTTGCCGATCTGCGCGATTCCGAACGGCGGTTTCTGACGCGAGCTCTCGAGCACGTTCTTGAAGTTCAAGAAGATCCCCTGCGCCGTCTCGGGCCGCAGGTAGGCGACCGAGCCGGCGCCTTCGAGCGCCCCGACGTTGGTCTTGAACATCAGATTGAACGCGCGCGCCTCCGTCAGTTCGCCGCCGCATTCGCCGGGGCGCTTGCTGGGACGCTCGAGGCACGCCGTGTCGGCCAGTTTGTCGGCGCGGAATCGGCCTTTGCACTTCTTGCAATCCACCATCGGGTCGGTGAAGCCCGCGACGTGACCGGACGTCTCCCACACCTTGGGGTTCTGAATGATCGCCGAATCGAGTCCGACCATGTCGTCGCGCAGTGTCACCATGCGCGTCCACCACGCTTCCTTGACTCGGCGCTTCAACTCGACTCCGAGCGGACCGTAGTCGTAGGTATTGCCGATGCCGCCGTAGATTTCGGAGGCCTGAAAGACGAATCCGCGTCGCTTGCAGAGCGAGACGATCGTGTCCATGAATTGCGTTGCTTGGGGGGGCATGGCTCTGGATTCCGGCGGATCAGGGGTGGCACGCGCAGCATTCGCGCGCGTTGAATTCGTCGACGCAGCTCACTTGGCAGCGTTCTTTTTCGCCTCGTTGTCGGCGAACAGCTGCTCGACTCCCGCCTTGATCGCCGGCGGCTCGACGTTCACGAGGCGGATGACACCGCGCTCGTCGAGCACGAACACGGTCGGCCAGCGCGCGATGCCCCACTGTTCGATCCAAGGTCCTTGAGGGCCGCCTTGCCAGGAGATCTTCCAGTCGATGCCGGCGTCGGCCATGAATTTCTTGAAGGCGTCCTTGTCGGTGTCGTTGGTGACACCCACGATCGTGAACGGCTTGTCCTTGAACGTGGTCTGAAGTTCCTTGAACTGCGGCAGCAGAAACTGAGTCGCCCGATGACCGCTGCCGAAGAACAAGACCAGAGTCACCTGGCCGCGCGTGTCGGACAACTTGAAGTTCTTGCCGTCCAGATCGACAGTCGCGACATCGGGCGCGGTCATGCCGACTTGCAGGCGTTCGAGCTGAAACACGAGGCCCTTGGCGCGAGCGGCCTCCGCGCTCTTCGGGTACACCGTCATGAGCGCCTTGTAGCTGGCGATCGCGAGCGCGGAGTGGGCAGGTTTGTCGCTGTGCCTGTAGAGATCGGCCTTCGTCCACATGGCCTGGACGCGCACGTCTTCCTTCTTAGCGCTCTTCGCGATCTGATCGAGGAACGGAACGACGCGATCCACGCCGAGTCCGACGGGGCTGCCCTCCGTCGCGATGAAGCCGATGATGTCAGGGGTGAACGTGGAGTCGACGCACTGCGCGACGTAGCACTTGTACAGCGCGTCGCGCTTCGAATTGCGCTCGTCGATCGGCAACTCGATCGAAGGCATGATGCCGATGCACCAGCGCAAGGAATCCGGTTGCCCGCGCAACGCGAGGCTCTCGAAGCGCGGGTAGAACGAGCCCGCCGGGGACTTCGGCCATTCCTCGCGCGGAATCTTGTTGGCGTTCGCCGCCTGGATCTCCCTGGAGAACTCTTCCAGCATCGCCTTGAGTTCTTCCTCGAGCGACTTGAAGGACTGGTCGAGCAACTCGCGTTCGCGAGCCTTGTCGGCCTCGGACACCTCCGGCTTGGGCGGGTCTTCGGCGCGCGCGAGGGTGTAGGGGGCGAGGAGAGCGGCGCATACGGCGAGCGCCGGGATCAGCCGAATTCCGGGGGTGAGGGTCAGCTTCATGATGTGCTCGAATGCGCGCGATTCCTGCTCGCCCGCTGAATCGGGCAGGATATCGCGTGAGTCTCGTTCTACCTACTCCTGTGATCTATACTCCCGCGCCATGATTTCAGAGCCCAGCTCCGGCGCGTCCGCGGCGTCCAAGGCTACGCACTCAGCCGGTGATCGTTGGCAAGCTCCGCTCGCCGGAGGGGCCGCGCGCGGCCCGCAGGCCGCCGGCATCGAGCAGATCGCGGGACGGGTCGAGGACGGTGCCCGGATCAGCCCCGCCGAAGCGCTCCTCCTGCACGATCACGCCGACATGCTGACGCTGGGTCGCCTGGCCGACCTCGTCCGCCGGCGCAAGCATCCACGCAATGTGGTCACGTACATCGTCGACCGCAACGTGAACCCGACGAACGTGTGCATCACGGATTGCGGGTTCTGCGCGTTCTACCGGCGTCCGAAGCACGGCGAGTCGTACGTCTTGTCGCGCGAGGAAATCCACAGCAAGTTCGACGAATTGGCGGCGCTCGACGGGCGTCAGGCATTGATGCAAGGCGGGCACCATCCCTACCTGAAGACGGATTGGTGGTGCGAGCTCCTCACCGACCTTGCCGCGCGCTATCCCGCGATCAACCTGCACGCGCTGTCCGCGCCCGAACTCGATCACCTGGCGAAACTCGACAAGCGCCCGGTCGAGCACGTCATCCGCGATTTGAAGGCAGCCGGCCTCGGCAGCGTGCCCGGCGCGGGCGCCGAGATACTGGTCGAACGCGTGCGCAAGATCATCGCGCCCAAGAAGACGTCCACCGACCGTTGGTTGGAAGTGCACCGGCGCGTGCACGAAGCCGGCTTGCGCAGTTCGGCCACGATGATGTTCGCGCACGTCGAGACGCCGGCCGAACGCATCGAGCACTTGGAGCGCGTGCGCGCCTTGCAAGACGAGACCGGCGGTTTCACGGCCTTCGCGTGCTGGACGATGCAGCCCGACGGCGTCCCTGAGCAAGAGCTCTACCCGGCGAAGGCGACGCCCGGCGTGTACTTGCGCGTACAGGCCTTGTCGCGCATCTACCTCGACAACATCGAGAACATCCAGACGAGCTACGTTACGCAGGGCCTGAAGATGGCGCAGATCACGCTGCGCTACGGCTGCAACGATTTCGGCGGGACGATGATGGAGGAGAACGTCGTTTCGGCCGCGGGCTGCATGAACCTCTCCCCCATCGAACAGATCGAACGCCAGATCACGCGCGCCGGATTCACGCCGCTGCGCCGCAATTCGTGGTACGGGATCGTGGACGAGCGCTACGACGGATCGCGCGCGCCGCGCAACCGTGAGGAAGCGGCGACGCACGCCGCCGCCGGGAGCGTCGCATGAGCGCGCCCGACCGCCTGCTGCAACGTTCGGCCGCGGCCGGGATCGGCGACATCGCCGAGAAAGTCGTGAACGGAAAGCGTCTGGATCGCGCCGAGGGCTTGCGCTTGTACGGCGCCGATCTGCACGCCGTCGGTGCCTTGGCGAACCACGTGCGCGAGCGCATGCACGGCGATCTAGCGTACTTCAACGTCAACCAGCACGTCAACTACACGAACATCTGCAACAAGCTGTGCCGCTTCTGTGCGTTCCAACGCTTGCCCAATCAAGCGGGCGCGTACTGGATGACGCCGGATGAAGTCGCGGCCAAGATCACCGCGCAACTGGGCGAGGGCGTGACCGAAGTGCACATGGTCGCGGGTATCCACCCCAAGCTCGAGTACAGCTACTACCTCGACATCTTGCGCGCCGCCAAGCGCGCGCGGCCGGCGATCCACATCAAGGCCTTTACGATGGTCGAGCTCGACCAGATCGCGAAGAAGGCCAGGAAACCGCTCGCCGAAGTGCTGCCGGAGTTGATCGCGGCCGGACTGGGTTCCGTGCCCGGCGGCGGCGCCGAGGTGTTCTCCGAGCGCGTGCGCCAGGCGACGTATCACTTGAAGATCAGCGGCGATCAGTGGCTCGAAACTGCACGCACGGTGCACGCCGCCGGGTTGAAGAGCAACTGCACGATGCTGCACGGCCACATCGAGACGCCGGAGGAACGCATCGATCACCTCGATCGCTTGCGCCTCTTGCAGGACGAGACGCACGGTTTCCAGACCTACATCCCGCTCTCCTTCCATCCCGACCACAGCGAGATGGCCGACGTCCCCGGCCCGACCGCCCTCGACGAACTGCGTGAGCTCGCCGTCGGACGGTTGATGCTCGACAACATTCCGCACATCAAGGCCTACTGGATCTTGATGGACGTGCCGGTCGCGCAGCTCGCGCTCAGCTACGGCGCGGACGACGTCGACGGCACAGTCGTCGAAGAGAAGATCTACCACGAGGCCGGCGCCACGACGCCGCAACACGTGCAACGCGCCGACCTGGTGCAGTGGATCCGCGACTCCGGCCGCATCCCGGTCGAACGCGACACTCTCTACAACGTGGTGTGGAGCGGCGACGAGTCCGTCGCGAAGCGCGGCGAGCGGGCGCCGGTCGCGGTCTAGTCGCTTAGTCGAGTTTGACCGTACCTGGCCCGACTCATGTAGTGCAAACCCGCCGGATACGGTACACGGCCATTTTTTCCCCGATTCGCCGGCGACGAACCGCCCGCCGGCGCACGGTTCGACGTCGGCGAATCGGGGAGAAACAAAATAGCCGTGTACCGCGTCCGCTAGCCGCGACTCCACTTGCGCACGACGCCGCTCTCCAGGTCTTCGTGTGTGCACTCCCACGCACCGCGCTCGTCGCGGCGCACGAAGCCGACTTGCGCGCGACCGAACGGCGCGCCCAGACCGCCGACGTTGAGACACAGACAGCGCTCGATCTGTTCGGCACCGGCGGCTTCGTGGATGTGACCGCACACGAGCACGCCGTCGTGGCGTGCGGCGATCGCGCGGATCGATTCGCTGCCGACGTGGCGCGTCTTGTCGTGCAAGAGGTCCAGCGTCGTGCGCGCGGGCGGCGTGTGCGAGAGGATCAGATCGCACGCGGGATTCGCACGCGCGGCGATCTGTTCCTCGTCCCATTCGTACGCGAATCCGAACCGACCGGGCCCGGCGCCGCCGATCCCGTGCACCGCGAGGCCGGCGACGACTTCGACGCGACCGTCGACGTTGCCTTCGAAGGCGAGGTCGGGCAGATCGTGATTGCCGGGCACGTACAAGACCGGTGCCCCCAGGGAGCGCACGCGGCGCAGCACTTCCTCGACCGACGCGAGGTAGCGCGCGTCGCGCTCCGGCGTCCGGCGCCACGCGTGCGCCAGGTCGTGACTGCCGATGTCGCCCACGAGGAGCACCAGATCGACCGGCGTCGTCGCGATACGCGTCAACACGAAGTCGAGCTTCTTCCAGTGCGCATGCACATCGCCGATCACGGCCAGCGTCGTCGTCCGCGGTTCCATCACGCCGGAACCTTAGCAAGCGCGGAATCCTGCAGCGCAGAGCTCGCAGGGCGAATTCTTCGCGGAACCCATACCCCAACACCCGGTTTGAAGCGGGCGTACACGAGTTCGCCTACCGACCTGGAGCAAGCACGATGATCAGCCTGAAATGGACCCTGTGCGGCCTCGCCGCCATCACCCTTTTCGCCACGGCCGCAACCGCCCAGGGGGCGCGTGAAGGCCACGGCAAGAATTTCTGGCGCGAAGGCGCCCGGTCTGAGCGCATGGGCGCACGCGCAGAGTTCGCCGCGCGCATGGGCGCGCGCGCAGACTTCACGGGAATGCGCGGCGAGCGCGCGGACCGCAGGGAGCGGCGCGGGGAGATCCGCAAGTTCGTGCGCACGCTGGAGATCACCGAGTTCCAACGCGCACAGGCGCTGGCCGCCGCGAAGAGCATCGCCCCGATCGCCGCCGCCGCCCGGGCCGAAGCACGCACCCTCATCGAGAACGCGCGCAAGTCCAACACGACCGGTGATCGCGAGGCCGTCCGCGCCGCCGTGCGTGAACAGCTGAAGGCCTTGCGCGAGCGCACGCGCGACCAGATCCTCCCCTACGGCCAGGGCGTCTTCAATCTGCTCACGGTCGAGCAAAAGGCCAAACTCGCCGCCGCCGCCGAGAAACGCGGCCGCACCTTCGACGCCGACAAGGCCGTGCGCCGCATGACGTGGGCGCTGGCTCGCCCGCGTGCGGTCGAATTCCTCGAAGCGCGCACGCAACGCTGAGCCGCGCGCCGAATCTGGGCTAAGATCCGCGCCTCGTCTTCCATTCCGGAAGCCGAGGCGTTTTCGTTTCGATTCCCCTCCGCATGCTGCAACTCCTCCTGGCTCTCGCGACTGCGTCGCCGGCGATCGACGTCGATCCGCGCACGGCGTACGACGTGCTCACCTACCGCATCGATCTGGAGGTCCTGCCGGCGACGAAGACGATCGCGGGAACGGTTGCCATGGAAGCGCTCGTCCTGCGCGACGACACGGACACCGTCGTGCTCGATCTCAAGTCCGGATTCAAAGTCGCAGGCGTGTACGAACTCGTGGAGCCCTTGAGCGGAACTTCGACCCTGACCGGCGGGCGGGCCCTGAGATTCCGCTACGAACCGCCGCTGCTCATGTGCGAGTTGGGGCGCAAGGAGGCCAAGGATTCGACCGTGCGCCTCGCCGTCGCCTACGCCGGCGCGCCGCGCGCGCTCGATTCGTTCACCGGATTCCATTGGAAGCAAACCGCTGACGGTCGCCCGTGGATTTCGACTTCGTGCCAGGGCACGGGCAGCGCCTCGTGGTGGCCGTCGAAGGACTCGTACTTTCATCCGGACGACAAGCCCGAGCGCATCTTCGAGAATTACACGGTGCCGCAGGGCCTGTACGCCGTCGGCAACGGACGCCTCACCGCGCGCACCGCGAACGCGAACGACACCGAGGCATTTCACTGGGCGCACGCGTATCCGCTCGAGACCTACAGCGTCACGCTCAACGTCGCGCCCTACGTCGTGGTCGAGACGACCCTGGAGATCGAGGCTCACGCCGATCCGCTGCCCTTCATCTACTACGTCCTGCCCGAAAACGTCGAGAAGGCGGCGCTGCAATTCCAAGACGTCGAACCGATGTTGGAGGCCTTCACCCAGGCCTTCGGCACGTTCCCGTTCGAGACCTCGAAGTTCGCGCTGGTCGAGACCAGCTTCTGGGGCATGGAGCACTCGACCGCAGTCGCCTACGGATCGAGCTATCCGGCGTGGCTGAAGGTCCACGGCGGACGCGACCCGTACGCAGGCCGCAACAAGTACTTCGACTACATCCTGGTGCACGAGAGTGCGCACGAGTGGTGGGGCAACGCCGTCAGCGCGCGCGCCTGGGGCGACTTCTGGATTCACGAGGGCTTCGCGACGTTCGCCGAGGCCGTGTACCTCGAGCACGTGCAAGGCCGCGAGATCGCCGACAAGCACATGCAGTCGTGGCGCTCGAGCGTAGGCCGCAACTCGCGCCTCTACCGCGGCGACAACGTCGACTCGGGTGCGGCCTACGACATCAACATCTACGGCAAGGGTGCGTGGGTGTTGCAGACCTTGCGCACGTACATGCAGGACGATGCGCGCTTCTTCGCCGTGTTGCGCGCGTTCAACCTCGAGTACCGCTACAAGAACGCGTCCACCGAGGATTTCCGCGCCGTCGTCGAGCGCGAGACGAAAGCGGATTGGAAGCGTTTCTTCGACGAATGGGTGTACGGCAAGGGCTACCCGAAGCTCACCGGATCCGTGCGCCTGGACGGACCCGAACTCGTCGTGGATGTGACCGTTGCGGGCACGAGCGAGACGCCATTCCACCTGCCCCTCGACCTGCGCTACGACCTGGAGGACACCGTCGTGGACCTGCGAGTGGAACTCGCGCCGGGTCGCAATGAACAGCGCATCCGCATCGGCGCGTGTTCCGGGCTGCGACTGGCAAGCCTGAACCGCATCCTGTGCGATTCCAAGGTCACGGTGGAATGACTTTCCACCCCGCTCCCGCCTGCGAGCGCGAGGATTCACCGTAGACTGTAGGTGATGGAGTGGATTCGATCCGGCAGGTTCGGCGCATGAACCGCACTTGGAAAACGTGCCTGCAAAGCGCACTCGTCGCGTTGGTCGCGACCGGTGTTGCGCACGCACAGGCATCGCTGCACGCCTTGCGCTTTCACGGCACAGGTCAGAACGGTCAGGACCGTCTGCGCTTTCGCATCGACGACGACGCGCCCGGCCCCGACGCCTCGGCCGCGTGCGACATCGGAGTGGCCGAGTTCGCGATCGAATTCTGGGTGCGCGGTTTGCTCGCCGACAATCCGACGACGGGCGGCAGTGGTGACGAGTCCTTCCTGGACGATCGCTGGCGCAACGGCAACATCATCATCGACCGCGGGATCCACAGCGGCTCGGAGCGCGACTTCGGCGTCAGCATCGCGGGCGGACACGTGCGCTTTGGTACGGGGCGCGGCGACGGCCCCGGACAAGATCCGGCTACACACACGCTCGAAGGCAGCACGAACGTGCTCGACGGCGCCTGGCACCACGTCGTGGTCTCGCGCGTCTTTCCGGGCGGATTCAAGATCATCGTCGTGGACGGCGTGCTCGACGTCGCCACCGGCGCCAACGTCTCGAAGGCCGACCTCTCCTATCCCAACGACGGTGTCACGCCTCTGCATCCCATGAACGCGTGGCTCGTGTTCGGCGCCGACAAGTTCGACACGAATCCGGGACAGAACGCCTTCAACGGCTACATCGACGAAGTGCGCATGTGGACCTTCAGACGCACGCCGGCCGCGATCAACGCCGATTTCCAGCGCATCATCCCGCCCAACTCGCCCGGTCTCGCCGCCAGCCTGCGCTTCGAAGAGGGCGCAGGCGGAATCGTGCGCGACTCCAGCGCGGCCGGTTCGCCGAACGGCGAATTGATCGCCGGTCTGCTCGGCAACGGCGAGTGGACCTCGTTCGCCGTCGATCCGCGCTCGTGCGCTCCGATCATCACCACCGCGCTGCCGCAGGGCTTCGAACGCGTCCTCGTCGCGGGCGGGTTCATCGAACCGACGACCTTCGTGATCGCACCGGACGGCCGCGTCTTCGTCGGCCAGCGCGGCGGCAGCATCCGCGTCATCGCGAACGGCAATCTGCTGCCTACGCCGCTGCTCTCGCTCGCGGCGGACCTGGGACAAGCTGAGCGCGGCTTGCTGGGCATGGCGCTGGATCCTGAATTCGCCCAAAACGGCCTGATCTACGTGTTCTACACGACGAGCGCAGCACACGATCGAGTGTCGCGCTTCAAGGTCGACGGCAATACGGCCAAGCTCGCGAGCGAGCAAGTGCTGTGGGAACACCCCGCCGTCTCGAGCGCGATCCATCACGGCGGGGCGTTGGCCTTCGACTCCGACCGCATGCTGTTCATCTCGGTCGGCGACCAAGGCGACAGCACGACAGCACAACCTCTAGGGAACCACGGCGGCAAGATCCTGCGCCTGCACGCGGACGGCAGCATCCCTGCCGACAATCCGTTCATCGGCGACCCGCTCGCGCGGCCCGAGATCTACGCGAGCGGCTTCCGCAATCCCTTCCGCATGAAGTGGGATGCGGTGCACAAGCTCATGTGGGTCGGCAACGTCGGTGGCAACGGAGCGACGTCGTGGGAGGAACTCGACGTGCTCGCGCCCGGCGCGAACTACGGCTGGCCGAACGACGAGGGCCCGAATTGCTTCGTCGCTTCGTGCGCGAGTTACACGCCCGCCGTGCACCAGTGGCGGCACGACGATCCGGCCTACGCGGCCACGCAACCCGGAGCTTGCATCGTCGCGGGTCCTGTGTGCGACAACAGCAGTTTCCCCGGCGAATTCCAGGGCAACATTTTCGTCGCCGACTACGCCAACGCCTGGATCAGGCGGCTCGTGCTCGACGGCTCCAATCAGGTCGTCGCCGACCCCATGTTCATGCCCGCTCCCGACGCGGGCCCGGTCGTGGATCTGCAATTTGGCCCGGACGGAGCGTTGTACTACCTCACCTACGGCGTTCCATGGTTGCCGCCCGTCGAGGGCAGCAAGCTGTGGAAGGTGGCCTACACCAATTCGACCAACCAGCCGCCGGTAGCCCTCGCGCGCGGCTTCCGTCTCGCGGGTGATGCGCCGTTGCATACGCTCTTCGACGGCGCGGCATCGTTCGATCCTGACTCGGGTCCGGGCACGCTGACCTGGCACTGGGATTTCGGCGACGGCACGACGGGACGCGCGCGGCGCGAGCGTCATGTGTACGCGACGCGCGGCGCCTACGACGTCGTGTTGACGGTGAGCGACGGCGCGAGTTCCCACTCCGCTCCGGCGCTCCGCGTCACGGTCGGCAACGCACCCGTGCCGATGATCGCGCAACCGTCGACGGGCACGCGCTACACCGCAGGACAGACGATTCAGTTCGCCGGCTCGGCGACCGACGTCGAAGACGGCGTCCTCGCACCGAGCGCGCTCTCGTGGCAGGTCATGCTCGTGCACGGTCTACACGTGCACCCGTTCGTCGGCCCGATCAGCGGCGCCGCATCCGGCTCGTTCGTGGTACCGACCAGCGGTCACGAGCCGGCCGACACGCACTACGAAATCGTGCTGCGCGCGCGCGACTCGGACGGGATCGAGAGTTCGCGCAGCGTGACTATTTTTCCGGCGACCACGAACGTCTCGTTTCACTCGCTGCCCGAGGGTATCCCGCTCACGGTCGACGACGCGCCGCGGGCGACGCCCTTCCTGACGCCCAGCCTGGTCGGCTTCCAGCACCACGTGACGGCCCCCCTGACCGCGACCGTCGCCGGCCAGGACTACATCTTCGTGCAGTGGTCGAACGGGGCGCAGACCCCGACCGTGGACTGGCCCGCTCCCCTCGCGGGCGGCTCCCTGCGGGCCCTGTACCGCCTGCCCCCGCCCTGATTCGGGACTGCGAGGGGAGAAATCCGTAAACCCCGGGGCCGGGTACGGACGATCTGACCTTGCACCGTAGGCTGTCCCTTTCCCCCCAAGCCGCGGTCCCCACATGTGGAAGATCATCACGGGTTGGTTGTCGGCCTTGACCGGGCGCAGCGCTTCGTCGCAGCGCACTACCGTCGTCATTCGTTCCAGACCGACACCAGGGGCGAGCCCTGCGGCACACGCTTCCGCGCAACCCGCGGAGACGTCTCTGCCTGAAGCAGGCGCCGTCACATCGAAGACTCAAGCCGCAGATGCGGCTTCGGCTCCCGCGCTGCCCTCGAAGGTCGAGAAAGCTCCTGGTGCCGCGCAACCCAAGGCACGCGCGAGCGAATACCACACGCGCGGCGACGGCTACCTCGAAGAACGCGAACGCGAATTGCTCGCGCGCCTTTCGAACCGCATCGCAAGAGGCGACCTGGAGTTGCCGCAATTGCCTTCGACATCGCTCGCCGTCATCGACATGACGTCGAAAAACTCGGTCGAGATCGCCGACATCGTGCGCGCGATCGAGAGCGACCCGGTGCTCTCGAGCGAGATCGTCAAGACGGCCAATTCGGCGCTGTACTCCGGCGCGGAAGCGGTCGAGACGATCAGCGCCTCCGTGGTCCGCATCGGCATGCGCAACCTGCGCACGCTCATGTTCTCGCTTTCGATGCGCAGCGCCGTGTTGCGCGACAAGCGCCTGTCGTCCTACGCTGAGGAAGTCTGGCGTCAGGCCTACTCGACCGCGTCGATCGCGCGCGGAATCGCCAAGCCGCTCGGCGCCGATCCGGATCGCGCGTTCCTGCAGGGCCTCCTGGCCGACATCGGCAAGGTCTCGTTGCTGGCGATGTTGCGCAAGGAACTGCCGAAGGGCAGCGACGTCAGCCCGGCGCTGGTCGGTCGCGTGTTCTACCTGTTCCACGAAATCGCGGGCGGACGCCTGGCCGAAGCGTGGCACATGCCGGCCGACATCGTCTCGATCGCGGCGTGCCACCACCGCTACAGCGAGAATCAACACAACCAACGCGACGCGGCTCTCGTCAGCCTCGCGCTGCGACTGGACATGCTGCTCGGGCACGACTACCAGGATTCCGCGGACGCGATGACTGCGCCCGAGATGGACTTCCTCGAGCTGACGCCCCAGACGCGTCAAGCCGCCGTAGACGCCGCGATGGAAGCGCGCGAACTGGCCGCCAAGGTCGCGTGATTCTCCGCGACGCGCCTACTTCGTCGCGTCGAATTCCCACTCAGGCAGTTTCGGCGCTCGCGTCGTGAAGCGCAATCGTTCCGCTCGCGTCGGATGAGCCAACTCGAGCGCGAAGGCATGCAGCGCGATGCTCTTGTCCGCGAGCGGTGCGCTCGCGCCGTACTTGAGATCGCCGAGCAGCGGCGTGCCCAGCGTCGCGGCCGCGACGCGCAACTGGTGCGGGCGCCCGGTCTCGGGCGTGAACTCGAAGAGCGTGCGACCCGGGCGCCGCTCGATGACGCGCCAGCGCGTGATCGCTTGCTTCGCCTGCCGACCGGGATGGTCCAGCACGCGCACGCGGTTCGTGCGCTCGTCTTTCTCGAGCCACTGCGACAACGCGCCCGCTTCGGCGAGGACGTTGCCCTCCCCGACCCCCCAGTACGACTTGTGCGCAAGGCGTGAGCGGAATTGTTCGGAGAGCCGCGACGCGCCCTTCGTCGTGCGCGCGAAGACCATCACGCCCGAAACGGGCCGGTCGAGTCGGTGCACGATGCCGAGAAACGCGTCGCCGGGCTTCTCGAATTCGCGCCGCACCCACTCCTTGGCGGTGTCGTACAGACTCTCGTCGCCGGAGTCGTCGGGAACTGCCGCGACGCCTGCGGGTTTGGCGACGACGAGCAGATGGTTGTCGACGAACAGGACTTCCAGCGCGCGCGCCATTCACGCGATCCCGCGCCGAAAGCGCGCACAGAACCCGCACGGCAAGAGGCGCGCACCGTCGCCTTCGGGCAAGGCCAATTCGCCGGACTCGATGTCTCCCCCGCCCAATTCGGAGAGCAGATTGCGGAACGTGAGAGGCGAGCAACCGATCGCGTAGGTCGAGAGCACGACCAGGGCGCGCTCCTCCAGGATGTCACGCACGGCTTCGATCAACGGAGTAATGTGCTCTTCGAACTGCCACACCTCGCCCTTCGGTCCGCGTCCGTAGTGCGGCGGATCGAGCAGCACGACGTTGTAGCGGGCCTTGCGCCGCACGTCGCGGCGCGCGAACGCCAAGGCGTCGTCGACCATGACGCGCAGCGCATCCGCTGCGAGGCCTGAAGCCGCCGCGTTGTCACGCGTCCATTGGATCGAGGTCTTCGATGCGTCGACGTGCGTCACCTCGTACCCGGCTCGAGCTGCGAGCACGCTGGCCGCACCTGTGTACCCGAACAAGTTCAGGAGCCGCGGTCGCGCCGTGCCGAAACTCTCGCGCAGATCGGCGACGAGTTCCCAGTTGGCGGCCTGCTCGGGGAACAGCCCGATGTGCTTGAACGGCGTCGGACGCACGATGAATGCGGCGTCGCGGTAGCGCACCTGCCACTCTGGCTCCGCGCTGAGCGCGATCTTGTGTGCACCCTTGCGCGCTTCCCAACGTCCGCCGCGATCAGATTCGCGCACGAAGGTCAGGTCGGCTGCATTCCATACCTTTTCGGGCTGGCGGCGCGACCACAAAGCCTGTGGATCGGGTCGCCGCAACACGATGTCGCCGATGCGCTCGAGCTTCTCGGCCGCGCCCGAATCGAGCACCTGGAAGTCGGGGAACGACGGATGATGAAAAACACTCTCCTGCACGGACGCCTCGAGCGGAACAGGATAGCGGCGCGAGAGGTCCTGCGAGACTGCGATCACAAACCGCGGCCGCAGGTGCGCCCGAATCGTCGATACCGTGCCTGGCTCCAAACCGCGCGATTCGCTGGTCCGGGTGGGGATTCAGGCTCCACTCCGCCGATCTGTTGAATACGGTGCCAGAGCAACTTCATCACACTTCGCTGGCCGCCGTTGACCAGTGCGGAGCCAGAGCCATTCTTCCCCGATTCATTGCCGCAAAGTCGTGCAGCGGGTTCGCGCTGTTACAGAGGTGAATCGGGGAAGAATGGCTCTGGCTCCGTACTGGTCAACGGCGGCCAGCGAAGTGTGATGAAGTTGCTCTGGCACCGTATTCAACAGATCGGCGGAGTGGAGCCTGAATCCCCACCCGGACCAGCGAATCGCGCGGTTTGGAGCCAGGCACGGTACCGACGATTCGGGTGTAGAGCCGAGGGCCGGGCGGTTATTCGCGGCCGTCGAACAGGTTGCCGAGCCCGCCCAGGATCGAGCCTTCTTCTTTGCGCGAGCCGGTCTGCGGCGCGGCCTTGTAGATGCGATCGGCGAGGCGCGAGAGCGGAAGCGACTGGAGCCAGACGCGGCCTGGGCCTTTCAACGTCGCGAAGAAGATGCCTTCGCCGCCGAACAGCGCCGTCTTGATGCTGCCGACGAATTGAATGTCGAAGTCGATCGTCGGCTGGTACGCGACGACGCAGCCGGTGTCGATGCGCATCGTCTCACCCGCGGCCAGATCGAGCGTGTGCACGCATCCGCCGGCGTGCACGAAGGTCAAGCCGTCGCCGGTCAAGCGCTGCATGATGAACCCTTCGCCGCCGAAGAGCCCGACACCGATGCGCTTCTGGAACGCGATGCCGATCTCGACGCCGCGCGCGGCGCACAGGAACGAGTCCTTCTGACAGATCAGCTCACCACCGAGCTGCGCCAGGTCCATCGGCAGGATCTTGCCCGGGTACGGCGCCGCGAACGCGACGCGGTGTTTGCCGGCCCCCTT
Source organism: Planctomycetota bacterium (assembly GCA_016795245.1). Classification (GTDB taxonomy): domain Bacteria; phylum Planctomycetota; class UBA1135; order UBA1135; genus JAEUIA01. The sequence goes on from JAEUIA010000089.1 coordinate 34,846, forward strand.
GTTCTCGTACACCGTCATGAACAGGCTCTCGCCGGTGATCAAACGCTTGCCGGCACCGACGAGCTTGCCGAAAAAGCCCTGATCCGCGGCGCTGCCGTTGCCGAACACGGTCTGCATCGCGACGCCATGCGTCATGTACATCATCGATCCGGCTTCGGCGATCGCGCACTCGCCCGGATCGAGTTCGACCTCGACGAACTGCATGTCGTCGCCGCGGATCAAGAAGTCGATCTCGTGCGCGCGCCGGCCCGGGATCTGCGGCGCGGTGGGCGCGGTTTCGCCGCGCGCTCCGACGTGAGCAGCGAAGCGCGGCACCTTGGAGATCGGCGTCCATTCAGGGAGCCCAGGCCCCCACACGAGCGTCTCCCCCGTGAGGGCCTTCGCGCGGATTTCGGCCACGATTTCCGCTTCGCTCAGGGGACCGACCTGATGACCGCCCAAGGCCATGTACCAGACTTTGTCTGCGCTCATATCTCTTGCTTCCTTCGATCAAGCCTGTTGTGTGATGCCGGTCGCCGTGTCCGTCTCGAGCCGTGCCATGGATCCGTGATCCAGTCCGAGCAACGTTCCCAAGCGATTCAACCACGCGCGTTCCGCCGCATTGACGCTCGTGTCGGCGCGCACGACCGCGAAGGACAGCGCGTACAAGTCCGCGGCGAGCTTGGGATCGTTCACGCCCGACACGACGGCTTCGAGCGGGCGCGGGTTCGAGAGCTCGGACAAGACGTCCTTGTCGGCGCCCGCCTTGCGCGCTTCCGCGAGGATGCACGCGTACTCTGCTTCACCCAACTCGCCGTCGCTGCGCGCGGCCGCGACGAGCAGAGCTGCGATGCGCCCCACGCCGTCGGTGGGATTGGGCTTCACCTCGACCGTCGAACGCGGTCCCGATGCCCCGAAGATCCCGGGCAAGGGCGGCGGCAGCGGCGGCGGTGTTCCGCCCGCACCGATCGTGGCGCTCACTGGGCCGCTGTTGTTGCCGCTGCGCGTGCGCCAGATCTCGTAGGCACCGAAGCCGAGCGCCGCGGCGGTCAGGATCGTCCCGGTGTTCAGGAACGACTTCGAGCGCGGCGCGAGAAAGCTCGAGGCCAACCGGTGCGGTTTGCCGCGCGCGCCCAGCGTGCCGCCGATCAGAGAACCAATCAGACTTTCGATGTTCAGCATCAGGATCCCGGGGGGTGTTGCGCCCTACGCGCGCATGGTGCCCGACATTCGCACCCAGGATCCAGAATCGCGCGAAATTCAGGGGCTGAAGACCACGCGCAGCGCGTTGGAGAGCACCGCGCCGCTGCCGTCGGACTGTCCGGAGTCGCGCAAATACCCCTGGTAGCAGTACGTGCGCCCGATCAGACCGGCGCTCACCGGCACGGGCCAGCTCGATGCTCCGGCGCCGTCGAGGACGTGCACGGGCAAGCGCACGAGTGCTCCGCCGACGTACAGATGCGCCGCCAGGAAAGGCGTGCGCGCGGGCTGCGTGCCGAGGAACAGGATGCCCGGAGCATTCGGCACACCGTTCGAAACGGAGATCGAGAAGTCGTTCGTGAGGAGCGTCGGGCTTCCGCTCCAGCCGATCGCCGGCACGCTCGCGATCGAGGTCGTCTTGCCCACGCCGTAGGCGAACGGTTCCGGACGCGCGAGATACCACGACGCAGCGGTCGGCTCTGTGTGCAAGAAGGCGAGCAACAGGTTCGCGACCTTGGTGCGCCCCGCAGGCGAAGGATGCGTGCCGTCGGGTTGATAGTCGCTGCAGAGCCACGTGAGTCCGTCGCTGCGCGCCGTCAAACCGTCGGCCCAGTTGTAGGTGCCCCAATCGATCCAAGGTGCGACGACCGGACCGCGCGCGGGATCGAAGTTGAGCGCGGTGCCTTGGATCTGCGACTCGATCGTCCACTTCACGGCGAAGCCCTGCTCGTACGCGTAAGGCTCGGGATTCAGCGTGCCGGTGGCGTATCCGGCGTAGATGCGCGAAGCCAGGAAGCACTGCCTCAAGTTCGGAAAGCGCGACTTCAGAATGGCCATGATCGCGGTGAATTCGCTCTGCAGGATCTGCGCGTGAACCGGGAACGCCTGATTGGGATTCGCGTCGGCTTCCTTGAACCACACGACTTGCACCTGGTTTGCGCTGGCCGACGAATTGGCGAGACGCTGGTCGACGACGGTCCAGAAATTCGCGGCAGGGTTGGAGATCGTGGCCGCGGTCTGCCCGCCCTGCGCACCGTCGACGAGTTGCACGCGCGGATGGCGCAACGGGTCGGCCGTGGCGAGCGCTTGGAGCGCCTGGAATTCCTGGGTCGTGTTCGACATGCCGATCGAGAGCAGCACGATCTTTCCGTCGGCGGACGGATCACCCGCAGCGTTGCGCGGCACGACTTGCTGCGCGGCGGCGAGCCCGTCGACGGTATGGGCTTCGGGGCGCGTGTTGCTCCCGAGCGGATACAAACCGCCTTGGAATCCGCCGTGCATTCCCGTGCCGAGGTCGTTCAGCGGAACGAGTCCCACAGCGGTCTGCGAGCAGTTTTGTGCGGACGCAGGCAGTGCGAGGGCGAGCGTGGTGAGAGCGGTCACGAAGAGGTTCTGGCGCATGGCTGTCATGGTCTCCGTGGAAGCGTACGCCACCTCTTGTACTGCGGATGGCTCGAAGATGCGTGGATGGGGCCGCGCACGGCGGCCTGCCAGGACCGGGGCAGAGTGAAACGACCCGAGGGCCTGCGGGTTTCGCTCCGATCGGACGCATTTTCGGCGCGTGCGGGGTCGAGCTGGCGGCTCAGCGCCCGCGGGCCATCGATCCCGCAGCACGTAGAGATCATGAGGGGCGCGCATTCGAGCCGCGCGCGGATACGATGACCCGATGGACCTCCCCCCGCTGCGTGTCGGCACCGTCCCCTACCTGGTCGGACGACCGCTCGATTTCGGACTCGGCGCGGAACCGGGCATCGAACTTTCGCAGCACGTTCCCGCGCAACTCGTCGAGCGTCTGCGCGACGGGCGACTCGACGTCGCGCTGGTCAGTTCGATCGAGCTCTTTCGCACGCCGGGGACTCGCTTCATCGACGGCCCGGCCGTCGCGGGCGCGAGCGAGGTCGCGAGCGTGCAGTTGTTCTTGCGCCGTCCCATCCAGGATGTGCGCACGATCGCGCTCGACCCGGCCAGCCGCGCAGCGGCGACCTTGGTGCGCGTCCTGTGTGAGCGCCCCTTGTCCAGAGAGGGCAGCGGTCGTCCACGCGTCGTGCCGCGCTTCGTCGAAGTCGAACCCGGCGTCGATCCGCGTGCGGTCACTGCCGATGCGTGGCTGCGCATCGGTGATGCGGCGCTGCGCGAGCGCCTCACGGAACCTGACTTGCCCTACTACAACCCCTCGCGCGAATGGGCGGCGCGCACGGCGCTGCCGTTCGTCTTCGCCTGCTGGATCGTGCGCGCCGGCGTCGAGCTCGACCCTGCGCACATCGAGGCTTTCGCGCGCGCGCGGGAGCGCGGAACAGAGCAGCGCGAGGATTTGGCGCGCGAGGCGGCGGCACTCTGGAACTTGCCGCTGGCTGCCTGCAGGCGCTACCTCTTGGAGGAATGCCTGTACGAGCCGGGGCCGGCGCTGCGGCCCGCGCTGCTGCGTTTCCGCGACGAAGCGGCGGCGCTCGGGCTGTGCGACGGAACCTTGAACCCGGACCGAATCGAGTTGGCGCATGTCACCTAGGATCCTCGACACGAAGCTCTGTCCGCACTGTCGCGGGAACCTGCCCAAGCCCACGCCGCGCATGTGCCCGCACTGCGCCGGCTCGCTGCAGAAGCGCTTCCTGTCGATCGGCTGCCTCAGCTCGGCGCCGCCGATCGTGATCCTCGCCTTTGGCCTGTGGCGCCTCCTCGCTTGAGAGTTGCTTTCGACGCGCGCGGTGCCTAAGACGGTCGGAATGGACCACGCGCCCGTGACTCACACCGACGACACCGACCCGACGCCGACGCTCTTCGACGAGATGGACACCACCGAACCGGACGCCGACGCCACGCCGAAGAAGAAAGCCGCGCGCAAGGCGGCGCCGCAGAAGAAGTCTGGCGCCGCGAAAGTCTCGAAGAAATCGGCCGCGGATGAGACCGCGACGGAGAACGCATCCGAGCCCAAGACCAAGACGGAACGCACCGGCACGCGCAAATCGGCCGCCGAGATGGCCACGAAGCAGCGCGAGATCTCGGTGGCGGAATTCTTCACCAAGAACCGGCACTTGTTGGGCTTCGATTCGCCGCTCAAGGCGCTGCTCACGGCCGTCAAGGAGGCCGTCGACAACTCGCTCGACGCCTGCGAAGAAGCCGGCATCCTGCCCGAGATCGCGGTCGAGCTCACGCCGACCGGCGAAGACCGCTTTCGCATGGCGGTCGAGGACAACGGACCGGGCATCGTGCACGAGCAGATCGGCAAGGTCTTCGGCAAGCTCTTGTACGGCTCGAAGTTCCACAAGCTGTCGCAGTCGCGCGGTCAACAAGGCATCGGCATCAGCGCGGCCGTCATGTACGGCCAGCTCACGACCGGGAAGCCCGCGCGCATTCTGTCGCGCACGAGCAAGCGCGCCGACGCGCACGAATTCCTGATGTCGGTGGACACGTCGCAGAACAAGCCCGACATCCACGAGAAGAAGGTGTCCGAATGGGAGAAGGACCACGGCACGCGCGTCGAGATCGAGATGGAGGCGCGCTACCAGAAGGGCCTGCGCTCCGTCGACATGTACTTGAAGCAGACGGCGATCGCGAACCCGCACGTCACGATCCACTACACCGATCCGGGCGGCGAGAAGGTCACGTACGAGCGCGCGACCAAGGAACTGCCCGCCGCCGTCGAGGAGATCAAGCCGCACCCGCACGGCGTCGAGTTGGGCCGCTTGATCGGCATGCTGAAGGACACTTCGTCGCGCACGCTCTCCGGCTTCATGCAGGAGGAGTTCTCGCGCGTCGGTCCCAAGGTCGCGCGCGACATCTGCAAGCTGGCCAAGGTCTCCGAGAAGGCCCATCCCTCGCGCATCGCGCGCGAGGAAGCGAGCGCTCTGCACGACGCGATCCAAAAGTCGAAGATCATGGCGCCGAGCACGAACTGCATCTCGCCGATCGGCGAGGAGCTGGTGCTGCAGGGCTTGAAGAAGGAATTGGAAGCCGACTTCTACTTCGCCAACTCGCGCTCCCCCGCCGTCTACCGCGGCAATCCCTTCGTGATCGAAGTCGGCATCGCCTACGGCAAGCCGGGCGGCGTCGGACTCGACATCACGCAAGAAGGCCGCATCGTGAAGCGCGACAAGGCCGCGGCAGTGACCGAAGACCTGGTCGGCAACGCGGACGAGCCGATCCGCGTCCTGCGCTGCGCCAACCGCGTGCCGCTCCTGCACCAGCAGGCCGCGTGCGCCGTGACGAAGGCCGTGATCCAGACCAACTGGCGCGCGTACGGCCTCCAACATCCCAAAGGCGCGCTGCCGATCGGCCCGATGGCCGTGATGGTGCACATCGCCAGCGTGTGGGTGCCGTTCACCTCCGAATCGAAGGAAGCGATCGCGAGCTATCCCGAGATCATGAAGGAGATCAAGCTCGGCATCCAGGAGTGCGGCCGGCGCCTGGGCACCTACATCCGCAAGGGCAAGCGGTTGCGCGCCGAGTTCGACAAGCGCAACTACATCGAGATGTACATCCCGCACATCGGGCTCGCGCTGCAGGAGATCCTCGACCTCGACGACTCCGAGCGCGACGACACGGTCAAGACCCTCGACGACGTGCTGCAGAAGAGCCGCAAGTTCTGATCGGGCTGTGAGCCCGCTGAACGAATCGCGGCGGTGACTGGCGCAACGAGCCACCCGGACATGGTCGGTTTTTCCCCGCCTGCCCGCCGAAACCGGTCTATTCTTGAGCCTAGGCCGCGCCCGCGCCTACTGCTGCATGCTCCTTCGCGCCCGACTCGGTTTCCTGCTCCCGGCCCTGGTGCTCCTATGCGCCGGCACCGCGGATGCGCAGGGCCAGCGCTCGAAGCCGCGCGTCCCGCGCACCGCGCCGCAGTCGAATTTCTTTCCGCCTCCCGCTCCGCTCGTCGGCGGCAGTGATGCGTGTGCCACGCCGGACGCGATCGCCGGCACGGGCAGTTTCGCGTTCGACAACACCAGCGCGACGACCGGCGCGGAAGGGCAGAGCGAAGCGGCGTGCAACCTGTTCGGCAGCACGGCGATCTTGAGCGACGTGTGGTTCGTCTGGACCGCCCCTACGAGCGGCATCGCCAAGGTGACGACCGTCAACCAGACGATCGTCGATACCAAGATCGCGGCCTATCCCGCGCCCGTCCCGAGCGGTGGATGCCCGACTGCGGGATCAGCGTTGGCCTGTAACGACGACGACGTCGGCTCGGGCACGTTTCAATCGACCATCACCTTCCGCTGCAACGCGGGCAGCGCGTACATGCTGCAAGTCGGCCTCTTTCCGGGTCCGTTTCCGCCCGCGGTTCCAGGCACCGGCAACATCGCGATCAGCATCAATCCGTTGACGCCCAACGACGACTGCACGAACCCGACGCTCATCAGCGGCTTCGGTGCCGGTGCGCCGCACGCGTTCGACACCACTGTCGCAACGACGGGCGCGCAAGGCCAGAACAACATCGCTTGCGAGAGCTACGCGACGCGCGCGATCGACGGCGACGTGTGGTTTCAGTGGACGGCCTCGGTGCTCGGTTGGGTGAAGCTCACCACGTGTTCGGGCACGAGCGGCGACACGAAGATCGCCGTCTACCAGGGTGCCGGCTGCCCCACCCAGGCGGCACTCGTGTGCGACGACGACGGCTGCGGCACGGTCGCGGGTGCGAGCGAAGCGCGCTTTTTCGCCGGCATCGGCACGACGTACACGATTCAGATCGGCACCTTTCCCGGGCAAGCAGGCACGTCGGGCTTCTTCACGATCGAGAACTTCACACCTCCCGCGGGTGACGCGTGCGCGACACCGCTCGCGATCGCGGGTCCAGGTCCGCACGCCTTCGACAACCGCCTCGCGACGACGGGCACGCAAGGACAGACCGAGGTGTTGTGCACGACGCCGTCGGATCCAAACCCGCGCATCACCTACGACCTGTGGTACCTGTGGACCGCGCCTGGGACCGGCACCGCCACGTGGAGTTTCTGCAACGGATCCACGATGGACTCGAAGATCGCCGTCTATGCGACGAATACTTGCCCGACGAGCGCCGCGCTCGCGTGCGCGGACGATGGCTGCGCCACGATCGGGCCCGCGGGTGTGCTGTTTCCTGTGACTGCCGGTGCGCAGTATCTGTTGCAACTCGGCGCGTGGCCCGGAGCGGTTCCGGGATTCGGCACGTTCACGCTCAGCGTCTCGGGTGCCAGCGGGACCGCGTTCTGCTTCGGCAACGGCGGCGGCACGCTCTGCCCCTGCTCGCCCACGCCCGTCGCACACAGCGTCGCATCGAACGGCTGCGCGAACTCGAATTTCAGCGGCGGCGCCAACCTGCGCGCCGAAGGCACCGCCTCGGTCGCCGCCGACACGCTGAAGATCCGCGGCACCGGCATGCCGAACGGGAGTTGCTTGTACTTCCAAGGCACCGCACGCCAAAACGCGGGCGCGGGACTCGCGTTCGGCGACGGGCTCTTGTGCGCGGGCGGCACGATCATTCGCCTCGGGATCCAGTTCAACACGGCGGGCTCCTCGAGTGTGCCGGCCGGAGCAGGCCCCACTTTGTCGGCGCTGGGCCTCGTTCCGCCCGCAGGCGGCACGCGCACCTACCAGGTCTGGTACCGCGACGCGGCTTCGTACTGCACGGCAGCGACGTTCAACTTGTCGAACGGCGTCGAGATTTCCTGGCAGCCTTGAGCGCCTGACGGCTAGTCGCACGCGGCGCGGCATTGCCCCTGCTGCGGCATTCGGTTAGAAGCGCGGGACGCGATTGTTCGTCTCCGATTCTCTCACCGACGATTCACCATGGCCGAGCGCAAGAAGAAGTCCCCGAAGTCCGAGCCCGCGAAGGTCAAGAAGGCCCCGCGCAAGTTGACCGGCGATGACAGCAAGACCTTGAAGCTGATCGAAGCGACGGCGCTCAACGTGCGCACGAAGATCATGGGTCGCACGCTGCCGGAGCTGAAATTCCCCACGCGTTCCCTGGGCAACGTCAAGTACGACAAGAGCGTCGGCTACTTCGAACTCGGCCGCGGGCGCAAGGCGCGCGCGCTGTCGGTGAACACGGTCAAGAGCTTCGCGCAGACGCTGCGCTTGATGGCCTTCAGCAAGGAAATGGTCGAGAACGACGACTTCGCCACCAAGCGAGAGGCGTACTACGTCTCCAAGAACTGGAGCGAAGCCAAGTTCAACGATCAGCCCGAGTCCGACACCGTGCTGGACGACATCGAGGCGCTCGCGAGCCTCGAAGGTCTGTCGCGTGAACAGTTGCGCTTCTACCCCGAGGAACACGGCGGTTCGGTCGCAGGCAACCTGGTCGTCATCGATCGTGACCCCGAGACCAACAATCCGATCCGTATCGACTGCACGAGCTTCGGCTCGGGCAGCTACTCGATCCCGCACTCGGTCGAGCACTTGAAGTTCGAGACCGACGCCGAGTTCATCCTCGCGATCGAGACGGGCGGTATGTTCCAACGCCTGAACAACCACAAATACTGGAAGACGGCGAAGTGCATCCTGGTCGAAACTGCCGGCGTGCCGACGCGCGCGACGCGGCGCTTCGTGCGGCGCATGGCGGACGACAAGAAGATCCCGGTGTACGCCTTCGTCGATTGCGATCCGTACGGCATCGCCAACATCTACCGCACGCTGAAGGTGGGTTCAGGCAACGCAGCGCACATCAACCGCTTCTTCTGCGTGCCGCAAGCTCAATATCTGGGCGTGACGCCGCAGGACATCATCGATTTCAAGCTGCAGGACGCCACGCACAAGCTGCTCGAGGTCGACATCAAACGCGCCAAGGACGCGCTCAAGAACGATCCGTTCTTCGCTGCGCACAAGCCCTGGGTCAAGGCGATCGAGATGATGCTGAAGTCCGGCGTCCGTGCCGAGCAGCAAGCGCTCGCCAAGTGGGGTCTCAACTTCGTGATCGAGGAGTATCTGCCGCGCAAGTTGAAGGAGAAGAAGTTCCTGCCTTGAGAGGCAGGTGCTTCACCTGCGTTTCGACCCGGCCTGCTTGCGCCTCATCGCGCTGACAGCAGCCAGCGTCCGCTCGACCTGGGCCTCGTGCAGACGATCGTGCCCCGCATTGCGCGTCACGATCGTGCGCAACGATTCCTCGCCGCGCTCGGCGTGCAAGCCGATGCGATCGAATGCCGCCGCATCGAGTCGTCCCACGAGTTCGTTGTTGGCCTTGCGCACGCTGGCGTAGGACTGAAACAACTCCTTGGTGGTGGCACGCTCGATGCCCAGTCGTGTGACGAACAAGTCCTGGTCGTAGCCGCCCAGCACCGGACGATCGAGCGCCGCGACGAAGCGCAAGCGACACCCGTACACGACCTCGTGGTCGGCGAGATGTCCGATCACTTCCTTGACCGACCACTTGCCGCGCCCCGGGCGCGTCGCGAGCTCCTTCTCGGAGCGGCCTTTCAAGAGCTTCTTCAAGCGCAGCGGCGCCTGCTTCTGGATGACGAGCGGATCCTCGCCGCCCAACGCGGCCAGGTACTCGGCGGGAATGTTGGACTTTGCCATCAGCGCGAATACCGATCGATCGCGGCCTCGATGGCACGCGTGCAGACACGACAGAAGTTCGTCGGATTGCGTGTGAACATGATGCAGTCGAGTTCCGGACGGTAGAGGCCCTTGGCTTCGTACATCGCACCTTCGAAGGCGCCCAGCTTGCCGTAGTTCGGTTCCTTCGTGAGCAACTCGGTGCTCATGACCTTCACCTCGCGCATCAGTGCTTCCGTGGCTTCCTCGCTCGCCTGTTCGTCGATCAGCTTCTTGCGTTTCGCCTGGTAGGCGAGATCCATCTCGTCGTAGGCCTTCTGCCCCCATTGCGTGGGGAGATCCGTCCACGCCGTCATCAAATCGCGCCACTTGAGCTGCTCGGGATCGAGCAGCGCGGTCACGTTCGGTTCCCACGGCTCGACGCCGGGCTTGCTGAACGACTCGTACGCGACTTGCGACGTGTAGTACTCGTCCGCCAGTCCGGCGAAACTGTGCCCGAATTCGTGCACGAACACGTAGGCCGCGGGCTCCGTGTCGGCCGTCACCGTCGACCACAAGTTGAAGATGCCGCCGCCGCCGTACTTACGCTCGTTGGCGAGCATGATCAGCGTATCGTACGGCGCTTGCGCGGCGATCTCGCGCAGGTTGACGTCGTCAAAGGTGAGCACGTAGCGGTCGCTGTCGAACGCGTTGAACGAACAGCCGAAAGCCGAGTCGCGGAACACGCCCTTGCGCGGGTTGCTGATCCCCGCCTCCGGAGAGGCGACGAACAAACCGCGCACGTTGAAGTCGGCCTTGCGAGCCAGGAAGGGTTCCGTCGCGAACATGACGGCGACCAGACGCTTGAGGTCGGCTTCGAACTTCGCGCGATCTGACTCGCGGTAGCCTTCGGCCAGCACCAGGAGGTCGACCTTGGTCGCAGGTGCGCCGTGCTCGAACACGGGGATGATCGTTCCGCGCGGCGTGATCGGCGCGCGGTCGACGAAGCGGCTCGTCGGGTCGATCGCAGACGTGAAGATCGGCTTGAACGTGTTGTCGTCGCCGCGCTTCGACAGGCGCAGCACGACCTTCGTGCGCGGCTCGGGAAAGCGCTGCGATTCCTGGAATGCGCGCCGTAGCGTCTCGGCTTCGCCGGTCGACTCCCACTCGCCGTAGATGCTCGCGAACGGGCGCGACCACAGGACCTTGGCTTGTTTCTCGTCGAGGACTTCGAACAGGTACTTCCCCAGACCGGAATCGTCGACGAGGCGCGTCCGGCTTTCGGGCCATTCGCCCTCGAGGCGCAACTTGCCGTAGGCGATGTGCTCTTCCGTGGCGGTTCCCGTGTGCACGTAGTCGAAACGCAGCGAACGGCCGGTGAATTGCTTGTCGAAACTCTCGGAAGCGACCGAGAACAGCAAGGTAGCGAGGAGGATCATGAGCGCGACGCTACTGCCGGGCGCGAAACCTGGCAACGACACACTGCGACCTTTGCAGAGCGTGTACCACCGCGCAAGAATGGGCGTGCCCCATGACTGCCTATGCAACGAACTGCCCACACTGCGGCGCGCGCGCCAAGGAAGTCGGCCCGTACTGTGCCTTCTGCGGCTCGCTCCTGCCGCGCGTCGAGCCGCAAGTGCCGGCGGTTGCTCACCCTCTGAGTGCTGCGCAGCGCTTCGAGCGTCTCGAGCAGCACGCGTCGTTTCCCGAACTCCTGAAGCAGCGCCCGTCGGCGAGCGGGCCTATCGCATCCGGCGTGTTCGGCAGCATCTTCTTGTTGGGATTCGTCGTCCTTGCCGGGGTGATGGTCGCGCTGTTCCGACCTGCCGGTGCTCTGATCCTGTTCCCGATCGTGATCGGGCTGGTTGGTCTGGTCATGTTGGTCCGCGTGTTCGGCAAGACGGCGGAGTTGGCGACCGCTGAATTGATTGCGCGTTCCGCGCTCATCGCGGGCGAGCGCACGGAGACCAGCGGGGGCGGTGACGGACCAACCACCACGCGCTACTTCGTGACGCTCGAGGACAGCGAGGGCGCACGATCGGAATTCGAGGCATCCGGCAACGTCGCCGGGCGCGTCACCCAAGGCGACATCGGCGTCGCCTACATCAAGGCCGATCGCCTGATCGAATTCAAGCGCGTGCAGGTCTGAGCCTGGCGCGCCTCACTTCGACGACGGCGTGCCGGCTTTGTTTGTAGTCGGCGCCAGGAAGAAGCGTCCGATCGCGACATCGAACTTCGTGCCGTCTTCGCGTTCGAACGTGTACGTGCCTTCCATCGTCCCCCACGTCGTGCGCAACGGGCAATTCGACTTGTACTCGTGCGATTCGCCCGGAGCGAGGTCGGGGTGCTTGCCGACGACGCCCGGACCGCGCACTTCCTCGCGCTGGTTGTTCGCGTCGAGGATGATCCAGTGCCGCGAGCGCAGCTTCGCGCGCGTCGTGCCCTCGTTCGTGATCCGGATGCGGTACTCGAACAGGTACTGGCGGTTGTCGGGCTGCGAGTCGTCGGCGTTGTAGCGCGCGGCGGCCTGCACGCGGATGCCGTGCGTGAGCGTGTTGGAATTGGGAGAGTCGGACACGAGAGGAACTCCGTTCGGGCCGAACAGGATACGGAGTCGGCCGTTCGGACTGCAAATCGGCCCCGTGCGGAAGATCGCGTACACTGCCCAGGATGGAAATCGACGGCGGAATGAACGTGGTGGCCGAGGGCGGCCTGGATCACCTGCGGCGCGTGCAGAAAACGCTGAGCGCGGAAGGCATCGCGAGCGAGATCCGCTCGCCCCCGCCCAAATTCTGCAGTTCTTGAGGCACCAAATTGTGGCTCGCGGTCGCGGGCCCGGATGCGAAGGGCGCGACGGCGATCCTCGAGGCCGAATACCTCTCCGAACTGGACGAGGTCGGCCGGCGCGCAGCGACCGTCGTGATCGACGTGACGGCGCCGACGCGCCAATGCCCGGCGTGCCTCGCCGAGTACGCGGCGGGACCGATCAAGTGCCCCGAGTGCGGACTCTTCATCGGCGCCTAGCGCTGCACGAGATTGCCCACACCCATCAGCAACACCCCGGCGCAAACTTCGGCGCACACCCGTTGCGCGCTCGACACCGATTCCAAGTCCCCACCCCGCAACGCTTCACCACCGACACCGAACCGCGCCCCGCAACGCTTCGCGACCGACACCAAACTCACCCCACCTCACCCCACCCCATTGTTGACCTCCTGGTTCGCGATTTTTCCAGTGGCGTTCGTCCGAGTTTGACCGTACCGAGCCAGGCTCGTGTGGTGCATCTTCGCCGGCGTAGAGCCGCGCGCCGGCGC
>JAEUIA010000100.1 GCA_016795245.1 Planctomycetota bacterium
GTTGAACCGCGCGCAACCGGCAAACCACGCGCCGGCGAGTTTGCACCACGGGAGCCTGGCTCCGTACGGTCAAACTCAAACCAGGCGCGTCAATTCGTCGCCGCCGGCGCGAACAGCGCCCGGTATTCGGGCGGGGCGCGGCGTTCGAGTTCGGAAAGCGTGCGGCGGTAGAGCACGTTGCGCGCTTTTTCCTTCTTGTTCTCGCCGTCGCCGCGGCCGAAGGTGCGCAGGCCCAGGCCGATCATGCGGAAGAGGCGCGCCTGCACTTCGGGGGTGCGCTGCTGTTCGATGTTCTCGACGACGCGCGTCATCTTCTCGGCGTCCGTGCCGAAGTGCAGCACCACGAGCCGCGCGAACCAGGTCTCGGACATGCCCGGACGCTCCCAGTTCGCCTCCATCGTCTCGAAGCGACAGCGATCGATCGTCGACCAGCTCGAGAGTACGCACAGTGCGAGCACCCCGGCGATCCCTGCCACGCGCATGAATCCGCGGGATTCGATCATGGCGGCGACGCCGATGCCGCCGGCGAGTGCGACGAAGGGCCAGAACGGCATCAAGTACCTGAAATTGAGCACGAATCCGCGCGGCCCGATCGCGAAGTCGCTGGCGACGTAGGCGGCGAAGTAGAGCACCAGGAACGTGAGCGTGAACACGGCGAGCAAGGGAGTGGATCCCGCCGATGCTCCGCGTCCGAAGGCCCGCGCGACCGTGCGCGCCACGCCGCGCCGCGTCGTCCACGCCACGCCGATCACGATCGCGAGCAAGCCGAGCAACACGCCCCGGCCTACATCCAGCGCGTTGATCCCGAGGCTATGGTGGAACCACAGGGCTTCGGGAAGGTCGACGTTGATCACCATCCACGCCTTCTCGAAGAGCGAGTAGCGCACCACTCCGCGCATGTCGACCGCCGTGCCGCGCGTCACGCCTTGTACGAAATGCTCGAAGATGCCGGCGTCGTACACTTCCAGCCCGCGAAAGCCCTGCTGCAGGCCGTACAAGATCCACGGCGCGAATCCAACGGCGAAACCTGCGATCCAGTACACGCTGCGCCGACGCAGCCAGAACCAGCGGTCGTCGATGAATTCGAACAGCGCCGTCAGCAAGATCACGAGCAAGAGCCCGTAGCCGAACCACAGCGCGAAACCGGAGAGCACTCCGAGCAGGACGGTCCCGAGCACGCTGCTCCTTCCGCGCGCGCGCCATTCGAAATACGCCCACGTGAGCGCCAACGCCAACGCATTGCTCTCCATGTGCGTGCCGAAGACCATGCACGTCAGGTACGTGTAGCCCGGCGGCGAAAGCGCGAGCAGCAACGCGCCGATCCAGGCCGCCTTGCGCGAGACGAAACGGTCGAGCAACCGGAACGCGCAGTACACCGCCAGCAGCGCGAACACCACACCCACGAGCCGCAACGCGACGAGCCGCGAGCCGAACACGTAGTAGAACGGCACGGCGACGAACGAAACGACCAGCGACCCGCCCCAGAAGTGATTGACTTGATAATCCAAGAGCGGGGCGACCGGACCTTCGAGCAATTCCTCCGCCGCGATGCCGCGCAACAGTTCCTCTTGATTGACCTGCTCCTTCTCGAACAGGTCGGAGGGCGGCGCGAACACGACCGCGGAGCGCACGACGAGCGCCAGGAACAGCACGCACAGGAGCGCGATCCAACGGCCGCGCTGCACGGGTGCGGGCTCGATCGCGGTGCCGCCCGTCGTCGCGGTCATGAAGTCGGTAGCTCCGGCTCGCGCGTCACGGGTGACGTACTTCCACGACCGTGTGGATGCCGCCGCGAACGAGGAAGTCGCCTTCGACGACGAGACGCTTGGGTGCGATCGTGCGCACGATGTCGTCCAGGATCTTGTTCGTGACCGCTTCGTGGAATGCGCCCTGATCGCGGTAGCTCCACAAGTAGAGCTTCAAGCTCTTCAGCTCCACACAACGCTTGTCGGGCGTGTAGCGAATTCGGATGGTCGCGAAATCGGGTTGCCCCGTCTTCGGGCACAGACACGTGAACTCAGGGCAGTCGAAGCGAATCTCGTAATCGCGCCCGGGCACGGGGTTGTCGAACCATTCGAGGGACTGGGCGGGCTTCGTCGTCATGGAGTCGTGTGCGTACTGGTTAGGCGTGGAAAACGAGCGGCGAGCATACAAGACGGCTTCAACGTTTTCCGGTCGAGCGCGCGAGCGCACTGTCGCCGGCGCGCCTTTCGAGCGACCAGAGCACCTGTCCCCCGCTGCGGGCGCGGGCTCGACTCACGAAGCCTTCGGCCCCGAATGCGCGCAAGACGCAGAGCGAGCCTGAGATCGTCTCTTCGCATTCGAAACGCGCGTAGTAGAGACCGACCGTGTCCAGCAATTCGAGCACGAAGCGCGCGTTGCCGCGCACGAGCGGCGCCAGCGAATCCCGCGGCAATTCGAAGCGCCAATCCGTCCCCTCGACACGCGGCGCGTCGCCCGCGAGCGCCAGCGGGAGATCAGGCAGCAATTCGAACAGGGCCACGTTCACGAGCGGGTCCTCGGCGCGCACTCGTCGCACGGTCGGCACCGACCACCAGTTCGGATCGCTCCACAGATCGAAGATCGCCGTCGCGTTGATCTCTCCGGCGAGCCACACGCCGGTCGCCACGACCCATTCGCCGGATGGCTCGCTCGCGCGCCAGGCGATGCGCGGCGCGTCGGCGAGCGAGGTCTGCGGCAGCGCCTGCACGCGCGCAAAGCGCACGCTCTCTGGATCCAGGTCGAAGAGTTCGGAACGGCTCGGACCCTGCCACGGACCCGGCGGCGGAGCGCCTTCGGTGGGCGCGATCACGCGCACGCTCGTCGGCACGCTATCCCCCGACCGCGCGCGCTCGAGGAACGCGACGCCGCGCGCGCGCCACGCGGTGAAAAAGTCGGTCCGGCTCAGCATCGGAATCGAACCGGCGACGATCGTCCGCGGTTCGTTGGCGCGCGACGCGGGGCGGACCAGGATGCGCTGCAGCGGGTCCGTGCCCAGCGCGAGACCGTTCGCATGGATCGGCGGGTCGACGACCAGCACTTGTCCGTCGATGGGTACGGACGCCTGCGCCGCATCGATACTCGAACGCAGCGTCGCGACCGTGTGCGCGGCTTCGGAGTAATGGTGCGCCGTGCGCGTGCCGAGCCACGAGAAGAGAATCGCGATCGCCCCCGGCAACAAGATCCGGCGCGTGCCGAGCAGCGACGTCGCCGCCACCGCCAGCCCCGCCGCCGCGAATGCGCCGGCCACGACCAACAGGTCCGCGTAGGTACCGTCGTCCGGCGCGACGCGCACGGCGACGAGCGGAATCACGGCGAGCAGCATCGCCACGATCCACGCGACCGCGAGGTAACCCCACAAGCGCGGCGCGACGCGCGCGCTGCGCAGGACGGGCCACAACGCGAGCAAGGGAACGGCGAGACACACCAGATAATCGGGCCAGTTCTCTGCCAGTGATCCGCCGGTGATCGGGAAGAACAGGAGCCCGAGCTTTTCGACGCACGACATCACCGCTCGCGACGGATCGCTCCAGACGGACAGATCGGGCAAGCTGTGCGCGAAACCGGCGCGGGCGGGCAGCCCCGCCGCCGTTGCGACGACACCTTCGACGAGCACGCAGGCGGTGAAGATCAAGAACGTCGTCGCCGCCGTGCGCAGACGGTCGGGCATCGTCCGCGGACGGCGCGCGGATCCGAGTTCCATCCCGCACAGCACGAAAGGCAGGAGCAACGCCGAACTCGACGCGAATCCGGCGGCGATGGCGGCGCAGCCGGCTCCCACGATCGAGTGCTTCTCGCGCGCTTGTCGACCGCGCAGGAACAGTGCGGCTGCCAGAGCCCCGAGCAAGAGCGCCGAGAGATCGGCCAGCGCCCGCGGCCGCGCGAGCGCCGAGGTCGAAAGCGGATGCGTCGCCAGGAACAGCGCGCACGCGAAACCCGCCGCGCGGGCGTTGTCGGCGCCGCTCCAGGGGACGAGGGCGCGCCTCAGCGCGAAGCCCGCCGCCAATGCCGCCGACAACAAAACGAAGAAAGCTGTCATGCGCAGCGCTTCGGTGCGTCGTGGTGCGACGAGGCTCGTGCCCTCGAAGGCCACGTCATGAACACGCAACAACAAGGTCGGCACCGGCCGGACTTTTCCGCCCTCGAGCCAACCCGCGCTCGCGCCGGTCGTATCCGTCCGCGGCTGGCTCGCCTGGCGCAGGAGTTCCTGATCGTCGCCGAGGAGCCCCGCGCGCAAGAGACCGCCGTGCGAGAGCATGGCCAGCACCACGATGGCGATGGAGATCAGGGCGTGGCGCAGGGCACTCGACATGAGCGCGGGATTGTAGGGAACCCCGCGAGCGGATCCACGCAGCGACTCGCCCGGCCGCGCACTTCCACGTATTCTCGTCCCACCATGACCATGCTCGAAACCTTTCGCCCCTTGATCGACGCCGCCCGCGGCCTCGATCTCTCGCAGCCTGACATCGCGCGCGACGTGCTCGCCGACCGCTTTCACCCCGCCGGCAACGAGGCGCGCGCGCTGAACTCCAAGCTGATCGAATTGCTCGAACAAGGGCGCATCGCCGAGCGCGGTGCGATGCCGGTCAAGTTCGGTCGCGTGACCAAGGCCGTCCCCGAGTCCGATGATTTCTCGATCGACGTCGTGCACATGGACGGACCCGGCCCCCATCACGCGCACCCCGGCGGCGAGGTGAATTACTGCATCGCGCTCGAGGGCGAGCCGCGTTTCGACGGCGCAGCGCCGGGCTGGGTCGTGATGCCGCCTGGTTCCGCGCACGTGCCCACGGTGACCGGCGGACGCATGTTGATCGTGTATCTGCTCCCTGGGGGCCGAATCGAGTTCACCAAGACCTGAGTTTCTGCCGATCCACAGACGGCGACCCGCCCTTCGGATAAGCTTGTAGACAGCGATGAACGACAACCCGCACGACCGGACGAAGCCCTTCACCACGCGCCTCGTGGCGCTGGTGCTCGTGTGCGCGTTCGTGTTGCAGTCGGCCGCACAGGCGAGCCAGGGTTGTCTCGCGCGCGTCTTCACCGGCGCGTGCTGCTGCGTCGCCGTCGACGCTGCGCCGGCGCACGCCTGCTGTGCGCAAGCGCCGGAGGAGCCCACAGACGAACCCTCCGACGCGCCGCAGGTCGTCGCCCCTGGCGCGTGCGCGTGCGCGTTCGCCGCTCAACCTCCATTGCCCGTCGCTCCCCAGACTCCCGACAGCGCGTGCGAACGCTCGCTCGTGCGCATCCTGCACGCGGCACCGATCGCGCACTTCGCAGGCCTCGCGATCGCGGTCGTGTCTCCCGTAGAGCAACGCGCGCTCGAGCGACCGCCAGGCGATCGCGGCGTTGCAAGAGCTTCGTTCACCCGCACCCGGCTCGCCCAGCGCGGCGTCGCGGGTTTCCTGGCTGAACTCTGCACGCTCCACCGTTGAACCGCTGACCACGGACGCGAGCTTTTCTCTGCGCGCGTCTTGGGAGCGGCGAATCGACGTCTTTCTGCGCGTCGCGCCCTCGTACCGGCGGCGGTTTGATCCGCCGCAAGCGCGCCCCGCCTTTGCGCCGCGCGCCCGTTTCCAAAGAACGACGGACGACGGTCATGTTTCGAATTCACACGCGGTGGGTCCCACCGTGCATCGCGCTGCTCTTCAGCGCCTGCGTGCTGGCACCAGAGGGTCTGGACGACGAACAAACGCGGCTCGCCGACAACGGGACTCCGTATCTGGCGCAGCGCTCCGAACGCGAGTTGCCCGAGCTCTCCGCGCGGCCGACGTGGCGCGAGCTCTTGCAGCGCGCGTTCCTCACGCACGGCGAGATCGAAGCCGCCTGGCAGGAGTGGCGCGCCGCGGTCGCGCGCGTGACGGGCGAGTCGACGTGGCCGAGCACCAACGTCGAGATCGGCTTCGAGCACATGTTCTCGCCGTCGCGCATGAGTGCCTGGGAGCGCACGTCGCTGGGCGTCGGTTTCGATCCCGACACGATGCTCGAACTGCCGTTCAAGACCGAGTTGATGGGCAAGGTCGCGCTGGCCGATGCGCGTGCAGCCGGTGAACGCTTCCGAGCGGCGAAGTTCGCCCTGCAGCGCGATTTTCTCGAGCGCTGGGTGGAACTTGCGCGCCTGGAAGAAGAAATCGCGCTGAAGGCGGAGATCCTCGCCCTGCAAAGCTCGGCTTCGTCCGCCGCCGAGCGCGCGGCGGTGATCGGCTCGGGCTCGGCGAGCCTCGTGCGCACGAAGATCGAACTCGCAGTCCTGGAGAACGAGATCCTCGGACTGCAGTCCTCCGCCTTGCAAGCCGCTGCGCGTTTGCGCGGCATCGCGCACGTCACGTCCGAAGTCGTGATCAGCGCCCGTGATTCGTGGCCGCTGCGCGACGCGCCGCCCGTCGCCGACGACGTGATCCTGGCGCACGCGGCGCTCTCCAACCCGGCGCTCACGGAGTTGGCGCGCGCGGTCGAGGGCCGTGAGGACGCGCTCGAGTTGGCGCGCGCCGCGTGGTGGCCGAACATCTCGCCGCGCGCAGGACTGACGGGCTCCGTGACGCGCTTCTTCGGCGCTTCGTTCTCGCTGCCGGTCGCGCTGCCGCGCGTGCGCGCCGAGATCGAACAGGCGAAGGCCGATCTCGCGCGCTACACGGCGCTCGCCCACCAGGGCGCGACGGACGTCAACGCCGCCGTCACCGCGGAGTTGCTGGCGCTGCGCGAGGCCGAACGTGCGCACGCTTTCTTGAAGGACACGATCATCCCGCTCGCGAACGAATTGTCGTTCTTCGCCGGCAGCGCCTACGCCGGCGGGACGGCGAGCCAGATGGAGTGGATCGATGCGATGCGCGCGGTCATCGACGCGCGGTTGGCGCTGCTGGCGGCGCGCGCGGCGCGCGAGGTGAGCCTCGCGCGCTTGGAAGAGTGGATGGGAATCGACTGGGGAACGCTCGTGAAGACTTGGGAGGTGTCTGATGTTCGCTGAAGCAACCGGAACCAAAGGTCGCGTCCGATTCGGAGTGCTCGTCCTCGCACTCGCCTGTCTGGGTGTCGGCTACTTCGCCGGACGACACTTCGGCGGGCACGCGCAACACTCGGCCGCGCCCGGCGCGGAAGCGTCGGCCACGCTGTGGACGTGCAGCATGCACCCGCAAGTGATCCAGGAAGGACCGGGTTTGTGCCCGATCTGTCACATGGCACTGACGCCGCTCGGCGACAAGAGCGGCGACGGTGCACTGGCGGTCGAACCCGCCGTCATCCAGACGATGGGCGTGCGCACCGCGCGCGTCGTGTACTCGAGCGTCGGACGCGCCATCCGCGCATACGGCTCGCTGATGGAGCGCGAGACCGACCACAAGGACATCAACCTGCGCGTCGCCGGCTGGATCGAGGAGTGGAACATCTACGACGGGTCTTGGGTGGCCGAGGGCGATCCGCTGTTCACGCTCTCCAGTCCTGAACTGGTGGTGGCCATCGACGAATTGCGCGCCGCGCGCAAGCAACGCGACGCGGATCCACGCGGTATCGGCGCTGTCCTGTACGAGGCCGCCGCGCGCAAGATCGTGCTGCTCGGATTCAGCGCACACGAGGTCGCGCAATTCGCGGAGCTGGACGCGACGCCCGCAGTGGTGACGGTCAAGAGTCCCTTCGACGGTCATGTCACCGAACTCGACGGCGTCTCGGGCGCAGCCGTGAAGCCCGGCGATCGCGTGTTGCGCCTCGCCGACAACAGAACGCTGTGGTTGGACCTGCGCGTCAACGAGCGCGACATCGGCCGCGTGCAGTCCGGCGCACTCGTGCGCGCGCGCGCCGACGCGTATCCGGGCGAGACCTTCGAGGGTCGCGTGATGTTCGTGCATCCGCACGTCGACATGGATTCGCAGACGGCCCTCGTGCGCGCCGAGATCGCCAATGAAGACCGGCGCCTGCGCGAGGGACAGGCCGTCAACGCCGAGATCGACGCCGCCGAGAGCGAGGATGCGCTCGTCATCCCGCGCGCGGCGGTGATCGACACCGGCGAACGAGCGATCGCGTTCGTGGCGCTCTCCGGCGGCCGCTTCGAACCGCGCGAGATCCAGCTCGGCGCCGCGGGCGAAGGCGGCATCGTCGCCGTGCGTGCGGGCTTGAGCCTCGGCGAGGAGGTGGTCGCGAGCGGCCAGTTCCTGCTCGACTCGGAGAGCAGGTTGCGCGAGTCGATCATGAAATTCTTGAACTCGAAGAGCGACGTCACTTCCGCCAAACCCAGTGCGCGCCCGGCCTGGGCAGAGGCGATCGACCCCGTGGTCGAGCACTATCTGACGCTGGCCGACGTGCTCGGCGCCCCGCAGACGAGCACGCAGCCGATCGACGCACGCGCCTTCGTCGAGGCCGCGCGCGAACTGGCGCGGCAATCACAGAGCGATCCGCGCGCCGTTGCCGTCAAGGACGCGGCTCTACCTCTGCTCGAGGCCGACCTGCCGACGCAGCGCGAGCTGTTCAAGAAGACCAGCGACGTCTTGATCGACCTGGTGTCGCGCGTCGCCCCCACGCCGCGGGCCGGCGGACCCAAGCTCTACGTGTTGATGTGCCCGATGGCCCCCGGTCGCTGGCTGCAGCGCGACGAGGAGATCCGCAACCCCTACTACGCGACGACGATGAAAGAGTGCGGCGACGTGGTCGGCCCGCTCGCGGTCGAAGGCGCAGGTGAACGTTGATCTCCGCGATCATCGCGTTCTCGACGCGCAACAAGGCGATCGTCGCCCTGCTCACGCTGATGCTCGTCGGCGCGGGCGTGTACAGCGTCTTCCACATCCGCCTCGACGCGATCCCCGACCTGTCCGACGTCCAGGTGATCGTGACGGCCGAGTACGAAGGCCAAAACCCCGAAGTCGTCGACGATCAAGTCACCTATCCCTTGACGACGGCGATGCTCGCCGTGCCGGGCTCGACCGCCGTGCGCGGCTACAGCATGTTCGGCATGTCGTTCGTGTACGTCCTGTTCGAGGACGGGACCGACATGTCGTGGGCGCGCAGCCGCGTGCTCGAATCCTTGTCGTACGCGCGCGATCGCTTGCCGCGCGGCGTGCAACCGACCCTGGGTCCGGACGCGACGGGCGTCGGCTGGGTTTACCAATACGCGCTGTTTCCCGGCTGGTACTGCACGGATCACCCGCGCGGCGTGTGGCACGACCCGGACGAGGACATCTGGCACGCGACGCACGCAGCTGCGCCAGAGAAGCGCCGTCCGCACCTCGTGCGCGCGCGCGGCTTCGAGGAGCCGGGCGCGTGCCCGATCGACGGCAAGCCGTTGACGCCCGCGGGTCTGGACCTCGCGGAGATGCGCAGCTTGCAGGATTGGTACCTGCGCTACCCGTTGACTGCGGTCGAGGGTGTGTCGGAGGTCGCTTCGATCGGCGGCTTCGTCAAGCAGTACCAGGTCGTCGTCGATCCCGAGAAACTCGCGGCGCGCGGCATCTCGTTGATGCAGGTCAGCGAGGCCATCCAGCGCTCGAACCGCGACGTGGGCGGCAGCGTGCTCGAACTGTCCGAGAACGAAGTGCTCGTGCGCAGCCGCGCGTACTTGAACGGGACGGCCGACATCGAGGCGATCCCGCTGATGCGCGGAGTCGGCAACAACCCGGTGACGATCCGCGACGTGGCGCACGTGCAGATCGGCGGTGAAGCGCGCCGCGGCGTCGGCGAGCTCGACGGCAAGGGCGAGGTCGCGGGCGGCATCGTGATCGCGCGCTTCGGATCGAACTCGTTCGAGGTCATCGGCAAGGTCAAGGAGAAGATCCACGCGCTCGAAGACGGGCTGCCGCCGGGTGTCTTCGTCAAGGAGACCTACGACCGCTCCAAACTGATCCAGCGCTCGATCGACACGCTCGTGCACACGCTGCTCGAGGAGATCCTGGTCGTCGGACTGGTCTGCATCCTGTTCCTGCTGCACGCGCGCAGCGAACTGGTCGCGGTCTTCGTGGTGCCGGCGAGCTTGCTGCTCTCGGTGCTCACGACGTACCTGCTCGGCATCGAAGCCAACATCATGTCGCTCGGCGGCCTCGCGATCTCGATCGGAGTCGTCGTCGACTCGTCCATCATCATGGTCGAGAACGGACACAAGCACCTCGACCGCGAGGAAGAACGCGTCGCCGCCGGCCACGCGCCGCGTCCGCGCGCCACCGTCATCGCCGAAGCCGCGAAGGAAGTCGGCCCGCAGCTCTTCTTCTCGCTCGCGATCCTGACCGTGAGCTTCGTGCCGGTGTTCGCGCTGGGCGGCGAAGCGGGCCGATTGTTCCATCCGCTGGCCTACACGAAGACGTTCGCGATGGCCGCTTCGGCGCTGCTCGCGATCACGATCATCCCGGTCTTCATGATCCTGTTCATCACGACGCGCGTCTTGCCCGAGCGCTGGAGTGCAGGGAAGAGCACGGTCGTGATCCTGCTCGCGATGTTCGTGCCGGCGGTGATGTTGTACGTCGTCGCGCGGCGCGGGGCTTCCACCGAGGAGTACGCGTGGTGGTTCGCCGGCGGCTGGGCGCTCCTGGCCGGCATGTTGCTCGTGCCGCAGAAGATCGTGCACGAAAACAAGAGTCCCCTCTCGCTGCTCCTGCAATGGCTGTACGAGCCCGTGTTCCGCGCGGCGATGAAGCACCGCGCCGTCGTGATCCTCGTGGCGCTCGTCACGCTGGCGTCGGCCTGGTACCCGATCTCGAAATTGGGCACCGAGTTCATGCCGGCCTTGGACGAAGGCGACCTGCTCTACATGCCCACGACGGACCCGTCGGTCAGCGTCGGCAAGAGCCGCGAGCTATTGCAGGTGACCGACAAGATCATCGCGTCTTTCCCCGAGGTCATCAGCGTGCACGGCAAGATCGGGCGCGCCGAGACGGCGACGGATCCCGCACCGCTCTCGATGCTCGAGACCGTGGTGCAGTTGGAGCCCGATCGCGAGCTCTGGCGCAAGCGCACGGTCACGCGCTTCTTCTCGAACTGGCCGCGCTGGATCGCGAGCCCGTTGGAATCGATCTGGCCGCTTGCGCGTCCGATCACGACCGACGAGTTGCGCTCGGGCTGGACCGACGCCGACGGAACGGTGCACACCGGCTTGAACGAAGCCGTGTCGCTGCCCGGCATGGCGAACGCCTGGCCGTACCCGATCGAAAATCGCATCAACATGCTCGCCACCGGCATCAAGACTCCGGTCGGCATCAAGGTGATGGGACCCGATCTGGAACAACTCGGAAAACTCTCCGAGCGCGCGGCCGACATCGTGCGCAGCGTCAGCGGCACCACCAGTGCCTACCCCGAACGCACGACCGGCGGGCGCTACCTCGACATCGACATCGACCGCGCGCAGGCGGCGCGCTACGGCTTGACGACCGGCGACGTGCAAGACGCGGTCGAGACCGCGATCGGCGGCATGGTCGTGACCACGACCGTCGAAGGTCCCGAGCGCTACGGCGTGCAGGTGCGCTACGCGCGCGAATTGCGCGACGACATCCCTGCACTCGCCGATGTACGTGTGGACGTCATGGGCGGTGGGACGATTCCCTTGGGACAGGTCGCATCCTTCGTGTTGCGCCCCGGCCCGCCGATGATTCGCTCGGAGAATGCGCAGCGCACGGCCTGGGTGTTCGTCGACGTCGCCGGTCGCGACCTGGGCGGGTACGTGAAGGAAGCGCAGGAGCGCGTCGCGCGCGAACTCGAACTGCCGGCGGGTTACACGGTCGTCTTCTCGGGACAGTACGAGTTCCTCCAGAAGGCCATTCCGCGCCTGATCCTGGCGTCGATCGCGACGCTGCTCGTGATCGTCGTGCTCTTGTACGCCGCGTCGCGCAGCTGGTTCCGCGTCGCCGTCGTGCTGCTGGCGTTGCCGTTCAGCATCGTCGGCGCAGCGTGGTTCTTGTGGGCCCTCGACTACAACATGTCGCTCGCGGTCGCGATCGGCGTGATCGCGCTGGCCGGCCTCGACGCCGAGACCGGACTGGTGATGCTGTTCTACCTCGACGACAGCTACGCACGCTTCGTGCGCGAGGGACGCATGAAATCCGCGACCGATCTCATCGCCGCGGTGCACGACGGCGCCGTCAAGCGCATCCGGCCCAAGGCCATGACGGTGTCGGCGACCTTCGTCGGCCTGCTGCCGCTCTTGTGGGCGACGGGCACCGGTGCGGACGTGATGCGCCGACTCGCGGCTCCGCTATTGGGCGGCCTCACGCTCAGCTTCGCGATGGAGTTGATCGTCTACCCGGTGATCTTCCAGATCTGGAAGAGTCGCACTCTGCCGCGCGCGGGCGCCCTGCAGGATCAGGGGCAGGTGGTACACTTTGCGGATTCGAATTCCCCCTCAGGTCCCGGCTCACCTCTCTCATCATGATCCGACTCCAGGTCCGTTTCGCAACGCTCGCAGCCCTCGCGCTCGCGTTTTTCGCCCCCACCGCGTCCGCGGCGACGATCTACGTCGACGTGAACCTCACGACCGGGGCCAACAACGGCAGCTCGTGGGCCGACGCCTACCGCACCGTCGACGGCGTCGCGGTCGCGCTCGCGGCTTCCGTCGCGGGTGACGAGATCTGGGTCGCGCAGGGCACGTACAAGCCGACCACGACTCTGACGCGCACGATCTACTTCACGCTCAAGACCGGTGTCGCCGTGTACGGCGGTTTCGTCGGAACGGAGACCATGCTCGTTCAGCGCAACTTCGCGCTCAACGTCACCACGCTCTCCGGCGACCTGCTCGGCGACGACGGGAGCAACCTGTTCAACGACAACAGCTTCCACGTCATCAACGCGAACAGCGCAACCGCGACGGCGATCCTCGACGGCTTCGTCGTCACCGGCGGCAACGCCAACAGCAGCGCGAACCAGGACCGCGGCGGCGGGATCTTGATGCTCGCGAACAGCAACGCCACGGTGCGCAACTGCACGTTCCGGGCCAACCGCTGCACCTTCGGCGGCGGCGCGGGCTACATCAACTCGTCCAGCCCGACCTTCACCGACTGTAGATTCGAGAACAACGTCGGCGGATCGTTCGGCGGCGCCTTCGACCAGGCCTCGGGCGTGGGCACGGTCTTCACGCGCTGCGTGTTCACCGGCAACACGGCCGCGCGCGCCGGCGCGATCGAGATCTTCAGCAGCTCACCCGTGAAGGTCTATGACTGCATCTTCTACAACAACTCCTGCACGGGCAGCGGCGGTGGTGGTGCGATCTTCGTCTCGGGCTCGTCGCCCTCGTTTCGCAATACGCTCGTCTACGGCAACACCTCCACGGTCAGCAGCGCGGCCGGCTTCATCGCCAGCGGATCGACGGTCGATGTCGCGAACTGCATCGTCTACGGCAACACCGGACCCGGCGGCGCGCAGGGTGCCGTGAACCAGCTCTCGGGCTCGACCTACATTGTCTCGTACTCGTGCGTGCAAGGCGGCTTCGGCGGCACGGGCAACATTTCGGCCGATCCAGGAATCGTGAATCCGGTCGGCGGCGACTTCCACTCGCAGCCCACCTCACCGTGCATCGACGCCGGCAGCAATGCGCTGATCCCGCCTGCGCTGACAGTCGACTTCGATCTGCGTCCGCGCCTCGCCGACGAACCGAGCATCCCGAACTCGCCCGCCGGATTCGTCGACATGGGACCCTTCGAGTACCCCGTGCCGAGCATCACGCGCTACTGCTTCGGCGACGGCTTCCTGATCCAGTGCCCGTGCGGCAACAACTCTTCGTTCCTGGTCGAAGAAGGCTGCCTGAGTTCGATCGGCGTCGGCGGCGCGCTGAGCGCGAGCGGCAACGCGCGCTACTCGAACGACACGGTCATCCTCTCCGGCACGCAGATGACGAACGGTCCATGCCTGTACTTCCAAGGCACGACCAAGGCCGGCTCCGGCATCGGCGTGCAATTCGGCGACGGATTGTTGTGCGTCTCGGGCTCGATCATCCGCCTGGGCGTGGTCTTCAACACGGGCGGCGCATCGCAGTTCCCGAACGGGGGCCCGAGCCTTTCGGCCGCGGGCTTCGTGACGGGAGCGGGTGCCGAGCGCACCTACCAGGTGTGGTTCCGCGACGCTGCGGCCTTCTGCAGCGCAGCCACGAACAATTTGACCAGCGCGGTCTCGATTGTTTGGGAACAATAATTCCTGACGTTCACGCGCGAAGACCCTGAGGTTCGGGTCACAGATCCTGCAGCGGAGGCGTAGTCTGGCATCATGAAAGCCATCCTCGCCTCCGCTGGTCTAGTCGCGTTCCTGGGTTTGAATTCCTTCGCTTGCCAGGTGGAAACACCCAAGCCGGAGTCCCAGAAGCCGCTCACCGAGAAGTCTCCGTTGAAGAAGCCGATCCTGTCCAAGTCCGGTCACGATCTCACGCCGCTCACGCCCGAGAAGATCGCACAGATCGTGAAGCAGCTCGACCCGCTCGAGGTCGAGGTCACGCAGCGCGCCGGCACCGAGCGCCCCTTCACCGGCCGCTACTGGGACGAGCACCGCCAGGGCACGTACGTGTCCGTCGTCGGTGGCTTGCCGCTCTTTCGCTCGGACGACAAGTTCGAGTCGGGCACGGGCTGGCCGTCGTTCACGCAACCGATCGACGCCGGTCACCTCGTGTTGAAGACCGATCACAAGCTCGGAGTGCCGCGCACCGAAGTCCTCGACGCGCGCAGCGGCGCGCACCTCGGCCACGTTTTCGACGACGGCCCCAAGCCGACCGGCAAGCGCTTCTGCATGAACTCCGCCGCCCTCAAGTTCATTCCCGCTGGAGAACCCCTGCCCATGGAATCACGACCGCTCCCGACTGAAACCGCGTACTTCGCCGCCGGCTGCTTCTGGGGTGTCGAAGACGTCTTCGAGCAAACCGTGGGCGTCATCGACGCCGAGTCCGGCTACATGGGCGGCAAGAACGACAAGCCGACCTACAAGCAGGTGTGCGCCGGCACGACCGGACACGCCGAGACGGTGAAGGTCGTCTACGACCCGCAGGTGGTCACGTACGAAGCGCTCCTGAAGCTCTTCTTCGACAACCACGATCCGACGACGCTGAATCGCCAGGGTCCGGACGTCGGCGATCAGTATCGTTCCGCGATCTTCGCTTCTACCCCGGCGCAGAAAGTCGCGGCGACGAAGTACCTCGACGCCGTCGCCAAGACGCCGCGCTTCGAAGGCCGCAAGATCGTCACGCAGATCGTCGATCCGGGCCCGACCTTCTGGCCGGCCGAGGAATACCACCAGGACTACCACCAGAAGCACGGCGGCACGTGCAAGGTGAAGGTCTACTGAGAAGTTGTTTCGAGGTCAGCTCTCGCGCGCAACGACGTGGCACGAGCTGGCCTTGAACACGAGATGAACCGCGCGGCCGCGGGCGAGTGCCAGCTCGTCCGCGGCCGCGCGCGTCAAGTCGGCCGACAGCGTGGGTGCGCCCTCCTTCGCGCCCAGTCGCGCTGCGATGCGCACGCGGCCGCAGTCGTCTTCGTCGATCTCTGTGATCACTGCGGGCAGCACGTTGCGCGCGGAGATGCGCTTCGGCGCGGAATCGGCGACCAGGACGTCTTCGGCGTCCAGCCCCAACCACACGCGGCGCTCGAGCGCGACATCCGTCGCGACGGCGTGGATCACGATCTCGGGCGCGACTTCGACCTGTGCGGTGCGGCCGTCGATTGCGGTCACGTGCCCGACGATCACGTTCTCGAGGCTTTCGGCCAGGCTCGCGCGCGCGCGCAGCACGGCGACCGGCGCGCCGCGCGCGGTGATGCGGCCGGAATCGACCACGAAGACTTCGTCGCAAGCGGTGATGATCTCGGTCGGATCGTGCGACACGAGCACGAGTTGCACGTCGAATTCTGCGCGCACGCGCAGGATGTCCGAGAGCACGCGCGCGCGCAGCCCGCGGTCGAGCGCTGCGAGCGGCTCGTCGAGGAGCAGGATGCGCGGACCGGCGCAGAGCGCCCGCGCCAGCGCGACGCGGCGTTTCTCCCCGCCTGAAAGCGTCTGCGGCATCCGCGCGAGCAGCGGTCCCAGCAGCAGGGCCGCGACGACGCGCTTTGTGAACTCGGGCTCGCTGGCCTGAGCACACTCGATGTTGCGCCGCACGCTCCAGTGCGGGAACAAGAGCGTGTCCTGCGGAACGTATCCGACGCCGCGTGCACGCAGGGGTACTGCGATCGAAGCAGTCGTGTCGAGCAAAGTGCGTTCGCCGACCTTGACGTGACCGTGCGCCACGTCGCGCCACCCCGCGATCGCCTCCAGGATGCTGGTCTTGCCCGCGCCGGAAGGGCCGAACAGGCCGATGCAGCGCGCATCGGTCGCGAGCGCGACGTCCAGTTCGAAATCCGCGAGCGGCACACGGAGCGCCAGGTCGAGTGCCGTCACGCGCGCCTCCCGTGTCGCGCGCCCGACAAGCGCTCGACGACGAAGATCAGCGCGAACGCGACGAGCAGCGTCAAGAACACCAACGTGCGCACACGCGCATCGTCACCCAGCTGAATCCCCTCGAAGATCGCGAGCGCGAGCGTCTGCGTCCGGCCCGGGATGTTGCCGGCCACGATCACCGTCGCGCCGAATTCCCCTAGCGCGCGGCCGAAACCCAGGACGACGGCGGCCGCGAGTCCCCGGCGCGCGAGCGGCAGCGTGATCTCGACGAGCGTACGGCGGCGCGACAATCCCAGGCTCTGACCCATGGATTCCAGGCGCGGGTCGACCTCCTCGAACGCGGTCCGCGCCGTGCGCGCGATCAAGGGCAGAGCGACGACCGCGGCCGCGAGACAGGCTGCGCGCGCGGTGAACAACACGTCGAGGTCGAAGCCGAGCGCGTGTTCACCCAACGGGCCGCTGCGCGCGAAGAGCGCCAGCAACATGTAGCCGATCGCCGTCGGCGGCAGGATCAGAGGCAGCGCGACGATCGTTTCGACCAGGCTCTTGCCCACGAATCGCCGGCGCGCCAGCAGGAAACCGAGCGCAATTCCAAGCGGCGCCGCGATCAGCGTGGCGCCTCCGGCGACGACGAGCGTCGTCCACAGGATCTGAAGCACGCTCGCACTCACGAGCGCTGCTCCGAGGCCGTGAAACGCAGGAAGATTTGGTGTTCCGGGTGAGTTGCAGTCGCTACGACGCCCTGCTTCGTAGCGCGAGTGAACTGCCGATGGATGCGCTCGTGTTGCACGCGCACATCCTTTCAAATCCGGATGCTCCACGACAACACGACGCGAACTCGATCTGGATCGCGCGCACTCGGCCGGGTAGTGTTCCACGACAGACCGCGCGGTCGACGGAGCGCCTCGAAGGCGCCGCTCTCGATCGCGCAACCCCATCCCAAACCTGAGGAGATCCCCCACATGGCCAAGAAATCACGCCGCACCGTGCTGCGCAGTTCGAAGGGCAAGAAGCTCTACGCCGTCCGCAACGCCGACGGCTCGTTCAAGGACATCCAGAGCTACGAGCGCTCCCACCGCGCCGACCTGGCGAAGACCAGCGCTGCCGAAGCGGCCGCGAAGAAGCCCAAGAAGAAGGTCAGGCGCAAGAAGGCCGCCAAGAAGACCGCCGCCAAGAAGGCCGCGCCCAAGGCCGCCAAAAAGCGCACCGTCAAGCGCAAGTAGGCCTGCGGCTCGAGCGAGCCGACATGGATGATGAAGCCGGCGTCGACGTCCCCCGCGGACGTCAGCGCCGGTTTTCTCGTGCCGGTGCCGCCGCTTCCGTCGCTGCGACCGCGCGCCCGCGCAGTTCGAGCAACTCCGCGTTCGTTCCCGCGGCCGTCAAGCCCGCTTCGCTCACCGCGAGCGCCTGATCCGGCGCACCGCGCGCGAGTTCGACGGCCGTCCAGCCCACCCAGCCGTCCGCGCGCTCGGGCGCGAGCACGGTGCAGGATTCGAAGGCGCGCGCGGATTCGTCGTGACGCCCGCACTCGCCGAGAAAACGTCCCAATTCCACGTGCGCGTTCGGATCGTACGGATCGGCCGTGACGGCGGCCTGCAAGGCACGCAGAGCGGCGCTCGCGTCGCCGACGCCGATCTCCGCGTGCGACAAACCCTGCCACGCGGCAGCAGAATTCGGTCGCAAGGACGCCGCCGTCAAGAAGGCCGCGCGCGCCTCGTGCGCACAACCGAGTTCACGCCACGCGCGCCCCAGCCCCACGTGCGCATCCGCGTCTTGGGGCTTGAGTTCAGCCGCGACCTGGAATTCGAAGCTGGCTGCGAGCGCGCGCCCGGTCGCGAGGTACTGCAACCCCAGCATGTAGTGCGCCTTGGGCCAGCCCGGCTCGACGCGCACCGCGCGCTGCAGGGCGGGAATGCCTTCGGCGGGAGCGATCCGCGCGAGCGCGCACCCGGCAGTGAAGTTCGCGCGCGCATCGCTCGGCCACAAGACGGCGAGCGAGGCGGCTGCGGAACGAATCGCGGCCTCGTCGCCCGACTCGCCGGCCGCGATGCAGCGCTGCACGTGGTGGTACATGCGGTTCACGTGGGAACGCAGGATCGCTTCGTCGAAACGCTCGAAAGCGAGCTTGCCGAGCGCTGCCTTCTCTTCCGGCGCGCACGTTTCCATCTGCTGCATGATGCGCCACCCGTCGACGAACATCTCGACGGCCGGGGCATTCGCAAACCATTTGGGACCGAAGCGCGGCTTGGGCGTCTCGCCGTCGGCCAGCGCGCGCAAGGTGTCGAACGCAGGTGAAGTGGCGCTCTCCGTGATGCCGCGCACGCGTTCGGGCTGGCCTTGTTTCAGCGCGACGATGGCGCGACCGGCGAGTGCTTCCGGATCGAAGGGATTCATCTCGAGCACTTCGATGAATTTGGCGTCCGCCTCTTCGAACCAATTGACGGAGAGGTAGATGTAGCCTTCCTGCAACGCGGTCTGGAACGCTTCGTTCCGGCTCATGTTGGCCGCCGCTTGCACGACGCCGCGGCCCTGCCACCACGAACCGGCGGCGACCGCCGCGACGATCATCGCGACCGCGAGCAGACTCGTCAGCACCGCTTGCAGCGGTTCGCGACGCGCCCAGCGCAGAACGCGTCCGTGGAGCGGCAGCGGCCGGGCACGAATCGGACGGCCCTGGGCGCAGGCCTCCAGGTCTTCGGCGAACGCGGCCGCGGTGCTGTACCGCCGCGTCCGATCGCGTTCCATCGCCGTCGCGACGACGATCGCCAGATCGCGCGGCGCGGAGCGATGGATCGAGCGTAGGTCGGCGGTCGTCCCGGCCAGGATCGCGTGCTGCAACGCAAACGGCGTCGCGCCGTCGAACGGTCGCCGCAGCGTGAGCGCCTCGTAGAGCGTGACACCCAGCGAATACACGTCGCTCTGCGCGTCGCAGCGCCGGCCCTGGCCGCTCAAGATCTCAGGCGACATGTAGGCCGGCGTTCCGGCCGTCTCGCCGGTGCGCGTGAGCGTCTGCGCCTCGGCGTCTTCGGGGATCGCGAGACCGAAATCGACGAGCGTCGGCGTTCCGTCCGGCGCGAGAATGATGTTCGAAGGTTTGACGTCGCGGTGCACGACGCCCTGTTCGTGCGCGGCGTGCAAGGCGCGCGCCACTTTGGCGATCATCGCCGCGACCGCGAGCAGCGCCGCACGACCGCTCTCGGCGCGCTCGCCGACGCGCACGCACGAGTCTTCCTGGTCGCGCGCCTTGGCGATCGCACGCGACAGCGCGAGCCCGTCGACGTAACGCATCGCGATCCACGGCCGCTCCTCCTCGACACCGGCGCCGTAGACGGTAGCGATGCCGGAGTGATCCAGACGCGCCGCGAGTTCCGCTTCGCGCCGAAAGCGCCCGCGCGCTGAAGCGCTCGCGACCCATTCCGGGCGCAGGATTTTCAGCGCCACGCGTCGGCCGAGCGGTTCCTCGACCGCTTCGAGCACGACGCCCATTCCGCCGCGGCCGAGTTCGCGCACGATGCGGTAGGGCCCGATGCGCGACAGCGCGGTGAGATCCATGAATTCGGCGTCGGAGCCCGCCTCGTCGAGCGCAGCCAGCGCGGACAGCGCGTCGGAGAATTCCGCGCCGAGGTAGGCGTGCTGCGCCGCGAACGTCGTCGGATCGACGGGCTCTCCGCGGCGCCGCGCTTCCATGAAGAGCTCGAGCGCCTCCTCGGCCGACTGCGGTCGCTGCTCGGAGCTCATGCGCGCGCGGCTCCGTGGCCCGGTTCCAGCCGCGCGAGCGCCGGCCGCAAGCGCACGAGTGCGCGCAAGAAACGTTTGCTGGCCGCGGCCGGGTCGATCGCGAGTTCTGCGGCGGCGTCTTCGTTCGACAGGCCTTCGAAATGCCGCAACAGCACGATCTCGCGGTCCACTTCGCCGAGCTCTTCGAGCGCGCGCGCCACCGACGCGCGCACTTCTTCGCGCTGCGCTGATTGCGACGGAGATGTGGCGCTGGTCATGAACACTTCGGCCAGTCCGGCGGAGGTGACGCTCGGACGGCTCATCCCGAAGGCGACTTCGCGCTGCGCGTCGCGCATCTCCGTCCCCAGGTTGCGGCGTTGCGCTTGAGCCAGCGACTGCAGCGTCATCAGACGCAGCCACACGCGCAGCGGCAGCGGATCGTCGAGCGCACGCGTCGGCAGGCGTTTGACGATCTCGACCCAGGCTTCTTGCACGACGTCGAGCGGATCGATGCGGCTGCGCAAGCGCGCATCCAGGCGCAGATCGACCAGACGCAACAGCCGACTCTGATGCGTTTGGAACAACTCCTCGACCGCGCTCTCATCGCCGGTGCGCGAACGGTCGAGCAAGTGGCTGTCGCGATCGGCGTCCATGGGGGGCAGCGCTGATTCTACCCCCTGCGGGCCCGCCGCGCCGGGGATCTGCACAGCCGGAGGTCGGCGGGCGGATGGCGTTCGCGCGCAGCGCGGGTCCACCGCGCACATCGGCTCCTTCAGCGCGGTGCGTGTTCCTGCCTGCGCGTTCGAGGACACTTCGGTCCAGGCCACGCGCTTTTGATCCAAAGGTCCGAGCGTGCGCAAACCTGCGCAGCGCCGACGACGTCCCGTTACACTGCGCGCGCCTTTCCCGCACACCACGACAAACGGAGCCCCACAGTGCAGTCCAAAGCCACTACCGTCCGCGAGTACTTGAAGAACCTGCCCGAGGACCGGCGCCAGGTAATCGAAGGCGTGCGCAAGGTGATCCTCGCGAACATCGACAAGAGCTGCGAGGAGGGCATGCAGTACGGGATGATCGGCTACTACATTCCGCACAAGGTCTTTCCGGCCGGCTACCACTGCGACCCCAAGCAACCGCTGCCGTTCGCGGCGCTCGCCTCGCAGAAAAACCACATGTCGCTGTACTTGATGTGCACGTACCTCAACGCGGAGCACGAGCAGCTCCTGAAGACGGCCTGGGCCAAGACCGGCAAGAAACTCGACATGGGCAAGAGCTGCATCCGCTTCAAGAAGCTGGAGGATCTGGCGCTGCCCGCGATCGCCGACGTCTTGCGGCGCGTCTCGGCCAAGAGCTACATCGATCACTACCTGCAGGTGCTCGACACGCGCACCAAGGAAGCGAAACCAGCCGCCAAGAAGAGCGCGACCCGCGCAGCCAAGGCGGCGCCCAAGAAGAAGGTCGCGCAGGCGAAAGCCAAGGTCGCACCGAAGAAGCGCTGACGAATCCTGGTACGGACAACCCGACTCGCTCCTCGCCCCCTCGACATCGGAGTCATCATGAAGAACCCGCCGGACGTCGCCCCCATCCTCCAGACCGCGTTCGCGTTCTGGTCTTCGAAGGTCCTGTTGACCGCCGTCGAGTTCGGCGTGTTCACAAAGCTCGGCAACCGGCGCCTCACGGGCGCCGAACTGGGGCGCGAGATCGGCATCCATCCGCGCGGCATCGCGGACTTCTTCGATGCGCTGGTCTCGATGAAGTTCCTGGGGCGCGAAGGCGACGGCGAAGCGTCGCGCTACTTCAACACGGCGGAGAGCGCCTTGTTCTTGGACGCTACGAGCCCGCGCTACGTGGGCGGCATCCTCGAGATGCTCAACGCGCGCCTCTTCAAGTTCTGGCACGACCTGCCCACGGCGCTGCGCACCGGCAAACCGCAAAACGAGACGAAGCACGGCCAGAAGGGCATTTTCGAGGAGCTGTACGCCGAGTTGCCGAAGCTCGAACAGTTCATGGGCGCCATGACCGGGTTGTCGCGCATCAACTTCGAAGCGCTGGCGGAGAAGT
The DNA here is from genome assembly GCA_016795245.1 of Planctomycetota bacterium. GTDB lineage: Bacteria > Planctomycetota > UBA1135 > UBA1135 > JAEUIA01. The sequence goes on from JAEUIA010000100.1 coordinate 22,087, forward strand.
ACGATTTCTCGCAGTACAAGACGCTGTGCGACGTCGGCGGCGCAACAGGGCTGCTCTGCATCGAGGTCGCGCGCCGGCACGAGCACCTGCGCTGCACATCCTTCGACCTGCCGCCGGTCGAACCGATCGCCAAGAAGGCCATCGCCGCCGCGGGCATGACGAGCCGCATCACGACTGCATCCGGGGACTTCTTCGTCGACCCGCTGCCGAAGGCCGACGTGATCACGATGGGCATGATCCTCCACGACTGGAATCTGGAGCAGAAGCTGCACCTGATTCGCGCGGCCTACGACGCGCTGCCGAAGGGCGGCGCCTTGATCGCCGTCGAGGCTTTGATCGACGACGCGCGGCGCGAGAATACGTTCGGCCTCTTGATGTCCTTGAACATGCTGATCGAGTTCGGCGAGGCCTTCGATTACTCGGGCGCCGACTTCAAGGGCTGGTGCAAGGAGGTCGGCTTCACGCGCTTCGAAGTGATCCACCTCGCGGGCCCTTCGAGCGCGGCGATCGCGTACAAGTAGCCGTGCGTCCGCGCTGAACTCGCGCAGTTGTCCGCGATGAACGCTGTACCCTGCGCGCGCGCCAGGGGATGATGGCCGGTACTCCCACCGGGCGTGCGCCCCCGAGGTATCCCATTTCCGAACCCGTCCACTTCGACCCCAAGGATCGCCCGCTGCGCGACGACGTCAGCCGCCTCGGCGAGCTGTTGGGCCAGATCCTGCGCGAGCAGGGACCGCCGGCCTTGTTCACGACCGTCGAGAAGGCGCGGCACGCGGCCCGTGCGCGCCGACGCGACGACGAGGGCGCCGAGGCCGAACTGGCGGCGACGGTGTCGGACCTCACGCCGCGCCTCGCGTTCGACGTGGTGCGCGCGTTCTCGTCGTACTTCGGCCTCGCCAACATGGCCGAGCGCGTGCACCGCATCCGTCGGCGCGTCGACTACCTGCGCGCGGGCGAGATCCAGCGCGGCGGTTTCCAGGCCGTTTTCACCACGCTGAAGGAACAAGGCGTCACGCTGGCCGACCTGCGCGCGCGCGTCGAGGCTTCGTCCGTCGAACCCGTCTTCACCGCGCATCCGACCGAAGCCGTGCGCCGCACGCTGCTCACCAAGGAACAACGCATCGCACGCGCGCTCGTCGACCGCTTCCACGTGGCCTCGCTGACGCCCGGCGAAGAACGCGCGACGATGGAGCGCATCGCGCTGGAAGTCGCGACCGGCTGGCAGACGGAGGAGCAGCTGCACGCGCGTCCGACCGTGGCCGAAGAAGTCGAACACGTGCTGTTCTTCCTCACCGACGTGCTCTACCGCATCGTCCCGGCGCTGCACGACGAGATCGAGAACGCGGCCCTCGCGGTGTACGGCGAACGCCTGGAGTTGACGCAGCCGCTCGTGCGCTTCGGTTCGTGGGTCGGCGGCGACATGGACGGCAATCCCAACGTCGGCGCCGACACGATCCGCGCGACGCTGACGCGCCACCTTGAACTCGTGCTGCGCCGCTACCGGCGCGAAGTGCGCGGACTGTTCGAAAGTCTGTCACAGTCCGTGACGCGCGTGGCGGTCGACGAAGCCGTGCACGAGCGCGTCGCGGAATACCGCGAGCTCCTGCCCGCAACCTGGGGCGAGATCCCGGGCCGCTACCACGAGATGCCCTACCGCTTGCTCTTGTGGCTCATGTCGGAACGACTGGCACGCAAGGAAGCTGGCGCGCGCGAAGGCTACGGTCCGCCGGCCGAATTCCGCGCGGACCTGGCGCTGATCGACGCCAGCCTGGCCGCGAACGGCGGGGCGCGCGCGGGTCGTTCGCTCGTGCGGCGACTGCTGCTGCGGCTCGACACGTTCGGCTTTCACCTCGCGACGCTGGACGTGCGCCAGGACGCCGAAGTGCACCGGCGCGTGGTCGGCGAACTGCTCGGCGACGCCGCGTTCTCGGACGCGCCTCCGCCGGCGCGCGCGGCCGGCATCGCGGCCGCGTTGAAACGCAACGAAAAGCCGCGGGCGCGCGAGCGTTCCGCCGAGACGCGCGCGACCTTGGACGTCATGAATGCGCTGCGCGAGGGACGCGAGCGATTCGGACCTGCCGCCGTCGGCATCTTCGTCGTCAGCATGACCAAAGGACCGGACGATGCGCTGGCCGTGTTGTACCTCGCGCAACAAGGCGGGCTCGTCGAGCGCGACGGCTCGGTGCCGCTCGACATCGTGCCCCTCTTCGAGACCGTGGACGATCTGGCCGCCGCGCCGGCCACGCTGCGATCCCTGGCGCGCGATCCGGCCTACGCCGCGCACCTCGCGCAGCGCAAGCAGCGCCAGATCGTGATGCTGGGCTACTCGGACAGCAACAAGGACGGCGGCATCGCCGCGTCGCGCTGGGCCTTGCAACGCGCGCAGATCGAGCTCGTCGCCGCCGCGCGCGAACTCGGGCTCGATTTGACCTTCTTCCACGGCCGCGGCGGCTCGATCAGTCGCGGCGGCGGCAAACCGCGCGCGGCGATCCTGGCGGCGCCGGCCGGTGCGGTGCGCGGGCACACGCGCATGACCGAACAAGGCGAGATCATCCACAACAAGTACGGCGTACGCGGCATCGCGGTGCGCACGCTCGAACTCGTCGTCGGCGCCGTGCTCGAACGCCCCGACGCAGCCGGTGAGGTGCCGCGCGACGAGACGCGGCCGGAGTGGTCCGAAGCGATGGACACGATCGCGTTCGAGAGCCGGCGCGCCTACGCGGCGCTCGTGCACGAGGACCCCGATTTCCCGGAGTTTTTCAAGCTCGCGACGCCGATCGACGTGATCGAAGGCCTGCGCATCGGCTCGCGGCCGGCGAAGCGGCGCGCGATGCGCGGCGTGCAGGACTTGCGCGCGATTCCGTGGGTGTTCGCGTGGACACAGTCGCGCTTCGTGCTGCCCGGCTGGTTCGGCGTCGGATCTGGACTCGCGGCGGCGGAGAAGCGCCACGGCCTCGAGCGCCTGCGCACGATGGTGCGCGAGTGGCCGTTCTTCGCCACGTTCGTGGCCGACATCGAGATGGTGCTCGCCAAGGCCGACCTCGCGATCGCCGAGCGCTACGCGGCGCTCGCCGGCGAGATCGGTGCGCGTCTGTTCGCAGTCGTGCGCACCGAATTCGAACTCACGCGGCGCCTGATCCTGACGGTGATCGAACAAGAGGAGTTGCTCGACCGCGACAAGACGCTGCAGCGCTCGATTCGCCTGCGCAACCCTTACGTCGATCCGATGAGCTTCGTGCAAGTCGATCTGCTCGCACGCTGGCGCGCGGGAGGTCGCCAGGACGCAGAGCTCGAACGCGTGCTCGGCCAGACCGTGCGCGGCATCTCGCGCGGTCTGCAGAACACGGGCTGAGGCTCCGCCTCCGATCGCGGACTCAGGCGCGCGCTTCGAGCACGATGTTGAACGGCGTCTCGGTCGCGCGGCGCAGGCGCGTGAAGCCGGCGCCTTTCACGATCTCGCCCAGGCGCTTCTCCCCCGCTTGCGCGCCCAAGGCCGGCCCCTCGAGCGCCAGCGAGCACGGCACGCACAGCATCGTCGAGGCGCCGTAGAACACGCGCCCGACCGGATTGTGGTTCTGTTCCGGAGTGTCGTTGGCGAACGGCTCGACGATCATCCAGGTTCCGTCCTTGGCGATCGTCTTGCGCACCCGCTGCGCCGCTTCCGCGGGTTTCCCCAGGTCGTGGAAGCAATCGAAGTGCGTGACGAAGTCGTACCCCGAGCCCGGGAACGAAGTCGCGTCGGAGACTTCGAACTTGACGCGCTTGTCGAGCTTGCGCGCCGCCGCACGTTCACGCGCCGTCTCGATCGAGGCCGGGTGGTAGTCGAAGCCGATGAACGTGGACTTAGGAAAGGCCTCAGCCATCAGAATCGTCGACGCGCCGTGACCACAGCCCACGTCGGCGACGCTGCACCCCGCTTCGAGCTTCTGCTCCACGCCGTCGAGCGCCGGGATCCAGTTGTGGACGAGATTGCCGATGTAGTTCGCGCGGAAGAAGCTCTCGGTGCCGCCGAAGAGACACGTGTGCTGGTCGCCCCATGCGAGCCCCTTGCCGGTCTTGAAGTTCTCGCGGATGCGTGGTTCGGCGTGCACGGTCGCCGTCGCGACTTCGAACGCACCCGGCATGAACGCCGGGCTCGTCGGATCGGCGAACGCGGCTTTTTGTTCGGGCGTCATGAAGTAGCGCTGCTTCGCCGGGTCGTACTGCACGTACCCGCCCGCGGCCTGGTTGTTCAACCACTCGCGCACGTAACGTTCGCTGGTGCCCGTGCGATCGGCGAGTTCCGCCGACGTGGCCGGTGCTTCGGCGAGCGACTTGTAGAGTCCGAGCTTGTCGCCCAAGACGACGAGCGACGTGCTGAATGCAGCTCCCATGTCACCGACCACCTTCATCAGCAGCGTGTGCAGTCTGGTTTCATCGAGCGTGGCAGTCATGGCATTCTCTCCTGCGGTTTGTCGGCCGACGGCGGGACCGCCGGTCGTGACGAACTGGCCGAGCAAGGCCGGAGGTCACCCTCCACAGCTTCCTCGCAGACCACGCAACTCGCACAGTCGCACGGATCGGATCTCGCACGTCGCGCGCGACGGCGCGGAGGTCCGCGGCAACGGTGAGCCGCGTCGCCAACAAGGTACATCGAGCGCGTGCGACGTGGGGCCGGAGCACTGCAATAGCGCTGCGGGCGGGGACACGGCCTCTGGTCGGTCTCGCCGGCTCCACCGTCGGAAGCTCCGCGCGTGCACGCGTGCCCCGGCGCCCGGCCCGGCCTGCGGCAAAGTGGCCTGACCATGGGCTCGAAGGCGCAGTTCGGCCCGTCCAGAGTGCGCAGCGATCGTCGCACTGCCCGCACGCTACGCTGTGGCGTCGATGACGCACTCGACCCTGGTCGACCTCGCCGTCGCGCTCGGCATCGGCCTCTTGGTCGGCATCGAGCGCGAACGGCGCAAGGGTGATGGACCGCACCGCCGTCCGGCGGGCGTGCGCACCTTTGCGGTCGGTTCATTGGTCGGCGCGGTGAGTTGGATCATGGGCGGCGCGCCCGTGCTCGCGGCGGCGGTGCTGGGTGTCGCCTTGTTGGTGGCGGTGGCGTATTGGCGCCGACGCGAAGACGATCCCGGACTCACGACCGAGGTCGCGCTGCTCCTGACCGTGCTGCTGGGCGCGCTGGCGATGAGCGATTCCCTGCTCGCCGCCGGGCTCGGCGCCGCGCTGGCGGGCTTGCTGTTCGCGCGTGATCGCATCCATCACTTCGCACGCACGCTGCTGACCGAGCGCGAGCTCGTCGATGCGCTCGTGCTCGCCGCCGCAGCACTGATCGTCCTGCCGCTCATCCCCGATCGTTACGTGGGTCCCTTCGAGGCGGTGAATCCGCGCACCTTGTGGTTGATCGTGGTGCTCGTGATGTCGATGGGAGCTGTTGGTCACGTCGCGCGCCGTCTGCTCGGTCCGCGCTTCGGATTGCCGGTGACCGGGCTCGCCGGCGGGTTCGTGTCGAGCGTGGCGACGATCGTTTCGATGGGTCAGGTCGCGAAGCAGGACGAGCACCTGCTCGCGCCCGCAGCCGCCGGCGCAGTCCTCTCGACCGTCGTCACTGCGGGGCTCATGGCGGCGCTGCTGGCGGTGACCAGTCCGCCGGCACTCGCGGCGCTCGCGCTGCCGCTGATCTTGTTCGGAGCCGTGGCGACTGCGTACAGCATCGTCCTCACGCTGCGCGGCCTGCGCGCGCAGCCGCCGGCCGCGAGTGCACCGGGCCGCGCGTTCAGCCTCGTCACCGCACTCGTCTTGACCGCCACGATCAGCGTCATGCTCCTCGGCGCCGCCGCGGTCGAAGCGTGGCTGGGCCAGACCGGACTCATCGTCGCCGCGGCGCTGGGCGGATTTTCCGACGCGCATGCGGCCGGCGTCTCCGTGGCGTCACTCGTCGATGCAGGCAAGCTCGAGGCTCACGCTGCCGTGGTGCCGATCCTCGCTGTGATGAGCGCCAACACGATCACCAAGATCGTCGTCGCGTTCGGGGCTGGAGTGAGGTTCGGACGTCTGGTTGTGCCGGCGCTCGTGCTCATGCTGGCGGCGGCGTGGTTGGGCGCGTGGCTCGAGCGCGCGACTTGACGGACTGAGCGCGGTTCGAGGGCTCTGGTCGCGCAGCGTGGACGGGGCACGCTGCTGTCGCTCGTGAGCGCCTGCTGGACGCTCGTGCCGCTTCAGCGTGCAAGGCTCCTCGCCCAGCGCGCGACCACGGCAACCTGTGGTGCGCGCACACGGTCCCATTTGCGAGCCGGCACCCGGTTTGTGCGAGCCGCGGGTGGGAATCAGGCGGTAGCTACGGAATGTCGCCCAGTCGGGGCCCGGCGCCGGTCGAAAGCCCCAAGATGCAGCCCCCCCCCCGATTCCGAATGACGAGCCGGCGCGCCTGGCGGCATTGCACGCGCTCGATGTGCTCGACACGCCGGCCGAGGAACGTTTCGACCAGATCACCCGCCTCGCGAAGGCGTTGCTGCGCGTCCCGATCGCGCTGGTCAGCCTGGTGGACGAAGAGCGTCAGTGGTTCAAGTCGCGCCAGGGCCTCGTCGCGAACGAGACGCCGCGCTCGATTTCGTTCTGCGGCCACGCGATCCTCGAGAACAAGGTGTTGTGGATCGAGGACGCGACGCGCGACGAGCGGTTCCACGACAATCCGTTGGTGACGCAAGGACTCGGGATTCGCTTCTACGCCGGCTTCCCGATTCGCACGGCGGGTGGTCAGTGCATCGGCACGCTGTGCGTCATCGACACCGAGCCGCGCCCGTTCTCCGGTACGGACCTGGCGCTGCTCTGCGACCTCGGCCGCAGCGTGGCGCGCGAGTTCGCAGCGCTGCAAGCCGGCGCACCGACGCGCGCCCCGCACACGTTCGAGCCCGGTCGGCGCAAGCACGTGATCGACGCCTTGACCGGCGTGTGGAATCGCGAAGGCATGCTGCAGATGCTGCGCGCGGGATTGGCGTCGTGTTCCGAGCGCCTGTTGCCGGCGACGATTCTCACCGCCGAAGTGGACATGAGCTCGAAGCTCACGGAGACCTGGACCAGCCGCGGCCGCGACATCATCCTGGCCGAGATCGCGCAGGTCCTGCGCAGTTCGATCGAGAACTACGACGCGATCGGCCGCACGGCGGAAGAGCAGTTCAGCGTGCTGCTCACCGGTCTTGCGGCGAACGACGCGGGCGGGCGTGTGGCCGAGCTGCAGTCGAGCCTGGATTCGAACGTCGTGCTGCACACGATCGGCGTGGGCGTACACTTGGGGTATACGTGCGTGCCGCCGCAGAAGCACAGCGCCGATGTCGAGGGCCTGCTCGCGCTGGCGGCGCAATCGCTCGCAGCGGCGCGCGAGGCGCGGGTCGCGGTGAAGCAGTAGCGGCGCCGTCAGGCCGGGCGCGCTTCGATCAGGTCGGTCGGACCGGGCGTCGGGTAGTGCTGCGCGAGCTTCAGGCCTGAGTCGACGAAGAGCTTCTCGTACTGCGCGAGCGTGCGCTCCTTGCCGCCGATCGCGAGCATGTTGATGTCGAGGAGCTTCGCGAATTCGGGCTCGTTGCCTTGGGGAATCGCCTTTTCGACGATGACGAGGCGCGCGTCCTTGCCCATCGCGGCCCGGCACGCGCGCAGGATCTTGATGCTGTCGGCGTCGTTCCAGTCGTGCACGATGTGGCGCAGGAAGTAGCAGTCCGCGCCCGACGGCACGGAGTCGAAGAAGCTGCCGCCGTGGAAGGCACAGCGCTTCGACGCTGGATGCTGCGCCGCGCGCGCCCGTGACACGACGTCGGGCAGGTCGATCAGGATGCCCTTGGCGGATGGGTGCCGCTCGAGGATCGCGAACAGGGTCTGCCCGCTGCCGCCGCCGACGTCGGCGATGCACGCGAAGCGCGACCAGTCGTAGAACTCGAGCATGAGTTGGATTTCAACGCCGTGGATCTGCTCCATGGCCCGGTCGAAAGTGGCGGACTTGTCCGGGTTCTTGGAGAGTACCGCGCTGAAGAAATCGCCACCGAAGCGCTTGTGCACGGCGCTCTCGCCGGTCTTGACCGAGTGATAGATGTCGCACCAGGCCTCGAACAGGTCGTCGTTGATCATCACGGCGAAGTCGCGCACGCCTTCTACGTGATCGCTGCGCAGGTACTGGGCCTTGGGCGTCAGTTCGAACTTGCCGCCCGAGGTCTCGCGGAAGATGCCCAGGCTCGCGAGCGCGCGCAGCAGGCGGTGCAAGGATTCGGCGTGACACTCGCTCTTCACCGCGATCTCCGCCGCCGTCGCCGGTCCGCGCGCGAGATGATCCGCGACCTTCAAGCGCGCCGCGCAGTAGATCATCTTCGAGACCCAGTACCCGGTCGTCATCTGCAGCATTTCGAGGCGGTCGGTGTGCATGGGTGGGATTCCTGCGCGGGATCTCGTGTCGGCAACTGAGTGGGAGGCGCGTGATATTGCCGCAAGCACTGAAACGCGGCTTCTGAAATCCGTTCAGAGTGCCAACGGAGGCCAGCGGAAGATGCCGCCCAGTTCGGGCTCACGGTGCCAGCGGATGTAGTCCACCCCCACCGGCTCGCAGCCAGGCAACGGATCGCGAAGCTGCTTGCCGTGGTGCGGTCGCAAGATTTCGATCGCCGCATCCGAACCCGTGAACTCGCGCGAGACGATCACGCGTCGATCGTCGGTCAGGCTCCACGCGCCGTAATCGAGGAGCTTGTGCAGAGTCGGATTCAACGCGATCCCGTTGGCGACCCGCGCCGGCCCGCCTTTCGAATGCCATTGCACGTGCGCGGCTTCGACGCCGAAGAGCGTGCCAGAGATCAGCGCTTGAAATCCCGTGAGCGCGCAACGGCGATCGTAGGCGCTGAGCACTTCGTCGCGAAAGGTACCGGATCGCCGCAGGCGCTCGATCGTTTCCATGTCGCCTTCGCCGACACCCTTCGGGTGCTCACGCTGCGCTGCGCCGTCGAGCACGCTGCGGTCGAAACCAACCGCTGCGAGGATGTCCTCGTGCAACGACGGTTCGAAGTGCTCGTCGAGGATGAGGCGTACGACCTTGGTGACGAGGTTTGAGTCAGCCTGCAATGCTCGCGCGAACTTCTCGGGGATCTTGCCGTGCGTCTGTCGCAGGCCCGCCATGCGCGGAAACCCACCGTCCTGCAGTTCGAGCTTCTCGGCGCCGGGCACCTCCCACACTCCGTCGGAGCGCAAGTACCAGTACGGCCACGCAGGCTGAGGCTTGTCCTTGACGGGCGGAGCGTATGCCGCAAGCAACGGTGTCAGCGCCGCAGACACTCGGTCGAACTCGAGTTCAGTCTCCTGAAACCTGACGAGCCTGGCGATCGCATACAGCAAGAGCAGCGGTTTGTGCGGCTTGCGCTTGCCGCCGCTGCGATCGATGTTCAGGTGGGCGACGCGCGCCTCTAGATCGTTTGCTACCAGCATGGATGCCGTGGGGTTCGGCTTAGATCTCGGACAGGCCGGCACGACGAAGGTAGTCGTACGTGGAATCGTAGTACTTCGGAGCACGCGTCGGATCATGGCTGTCGCCCGTAGGGACGAAGACGACCATTCCCTGGCGGGCACGCGTGAGTAGGACACGATAGGCGTTCACTAGATACTGCTGGCGCTCCGCTCGCCTGATGTCGACCCAACGATCACCTCGAAAGCGATGGTAGTGCCATGCATCGTTCGAGCGACGGAGGTCACCGTCCCATGTCACGCAGGCCCAGTCGAGTTCAAGTCCTTGCACCTGGAATTCTGTGGCTGCGTCCTCCATGTAGTTCGATGACCGGGTGTCCGACTCGTCATGCAGGAACCAGTGCACGGGGTCGACTTTGAAACGCACATCCACCGCGTGGGGCTTCAGGCGCTCGCCTTTCGACGATGCGACCAAACCATACCGCTCGGACCCGCGAGCCTGCCGCCGCACCCATTCTCTCGCCCGAGCTAGATCACGAGTTATGACCATAGGGTACTTGCCAGCGAGCTTCGCGAATTCCGCCTGAGCCTTGTCAATCTCTGAGTCCAGCAGCGCCTTGACGAAGGCGGAGACGTGTTCGGCCCGAAAGGATCGCATGGACACGGAGAGGTGCAAGTCAGGGCTGGTTTCGATACGTGTGTGCTGCCCCAACACTTCGAGCGCTTTGCCAGCCGCGTACTCCGAGTCGGTCAAGTGCTTGGATATGTGTACGCGCCAATTTGGAAATCGCATGCGCACTGCTTCGAGCCACGTGGAGATTCCGGCCTCACCGGAGTTGATCTCCTGCCCGCCTCCGACTAGGCAGATCACAACGGCCCAGTCGTCGCGACGGTCCATGTAGGAAATGAGAAACTCCGGTTCGGACATGTCGAAGCCGGGTCGCTTCTTCTTGATTCGCATGAATTCCGCAGTCTTCTTTTGATTCCAAGCTCGCTGCGCTTCGTCAAAGATCACAACGTGATCGTGCGGCGCGGCCCTCATGTCATTCAATCCGGCGTCGCGAAAGTGGTGAACATTCTGGATGAATGCCTTTACGTTCTGGCCTACCGCGCCCTTCCGAGCTTTCACTCCCGATGAGCGCAAGCGACTCACCTCATCGCGCACAAGCGCCTCGCACAGTACCTTGACCAGAGGCGCGTTGCCTGAAAGGAACACCGCATGTGCCGGATCTTGATCCTTCGCACGTCGGTGCCGCGTCGCAACGTTGAGCCCGACCAAGGTCTTTCCTGCGCCAGGCACGCCGGTGACAAAGACGATCGCCTTTTCCTGCTTGGTGCGAGCGCGTTCGATGACATCTTCAACGGTCCGTGATGTGACGGTTAGGTTCTTCGCACCGGCATCATTCCGGGAAATGGCCTGCACGGAGTGCCTTGCGTACAAAGCTTGTGCAGCCTGAATGATCGTCGGCGTAGGGTGGTATGGCTCGAGTCCCCAATGTTGTCCGTCGATCTGCTTTCCTGAAGCAAGCATGAGCGCCGCATCGATTGCGCCTCGGAGTCCATCCGCATTGGACTGTCGAGGCTCATGCACTCCGTCAGCGTGCGGAGGTTTCCAGACTAGATCAGTCGACGGGGCCTCCGTCGCTACTAGGATTGGGAAGATCGGCGCGTGGTGACTGCCTCGATGGAAGTTCTTCAGATCCAGGGCGTAGTCCCAAGCCTGATTGAAGTCCGCTCGTAGGTACTTCGTAGCGCCGCACTTGAACTCGATCGGAAAGAGCGCCGGCCCGATGACTAGGACTGCATCAACGCGTGAGCCAAGTCGGGGCACTTCGAACTCGAGGTACAGGAACCCCGGAATTCCGGCCATGGCAGCTGCGAGGATCTCGATCTCGCGTTCCCACGCACCCACTTGCGCGTTCTCGACGTGAGGCCCCTGACTGTGGCGGGTGAGATGACCGAGAATCTCTGCGGGATCTGTCTCAAGAAACTCTGCAATGTTAGATGAGTAGTAAGCCGGAGCAGTCGGGCGCTGATAGTCGGGGGACTCCGTCATGCGTACCAGGTTGCTCGTTCGGACAGGCGTGCGCCAGAGCTGTGTTTGCATTTGCCATCATCGGCCCATGAACGATCGACTTCGTCTTGCTGCCTGCGAACTACCAAGCTCCATCATGCGCACCGGGTGTCATGGCCGGTTGCGCATGCTTCAACTTGAACTCCAATTGCCTCAAGGGGAGGGCGCGCGCGCCTGAATCACCTGCGTATCCGCACGGCCCATGGCTCACAGGAACTTCAGGCTGTGGAAGGAGTCCGATCCTCATGCTGATATTGCACACAGGCAACGGAGAATGACCCCATGTCCACAACCAACTACGGATTTCAAGTCCACGCCGAACGCCTCGCAATCGCCCGGCTCGCACCGGCGGACGACATCCCGACCTGGGCACGCGGGGGCTTCGTCGCCATCACGCGCACCGCGGCGGAGTTGTCGATCGTGTGCGCGCAGGCGCACGTCCCTGCCGACATCGTGCAGGAGCGCGACAAGATCGCATTCGGCATCGTCGGCACGGTGCCGATGACGACGATCGGACTCCTGGCCTCGCTGTGCACCGCACTCGCGGAAGCGCGCGTGCCGGTGTTCGTCATCTCGACCTACGACACTGACTGGTTGCTCGTGTCGGCGAACCACTTCGACACCGCGTGCGCGGCGCTCGTGCGCAGCGGGTATCGCGTCACGGGCGAGATGCCGCAGTAGGTCGAGCGGCGCGACCTGCGCCACCACTCCCCTACAACAGGTCGAAATCCCCGCCCAACACGCGATCCAACCTGCCCGTCCTCCACCCGCGCACACTGTCGCGCACCAGCGGCGACGGCAGCTCGCGATACCTGCGCACCACGTGCGTCTCCTTCGCCGCATGCGCCGCACCGGCGGCGCGCGCGTCGGCCAGCGGATCTTTGGCGGGGCGATCGGGTTGCGGGAGGACGGTCACGCGGACGCGCAAGCGCACGCTTTGATGCTCGGCATCGTGCTCGAGCACGTGCCAGCCGGCCTCGTGGCGCAACAACTCGTGCGCGCCGTAGCCCGACACCGCCGCCGTCCAGCGCCAGGTCTGCGCGCTCTCGACGCGTTCGAGCTCCTGGATCTGCATGCGGCGACTCGCGGCCCAGCCTTCGTACATCGCGGCCAACTTGCGCGCGAAGCCCACGGTCTGAGCGCCGTCGTTGCGATCGCGCAACGCCTCGACCGTCACGAATGCATCGCGAGGCAAGCCCTCGATCTGCGTCCGCGCCGCCGCCTCCAGCAGGTGCAACTGATGCGCGAGCTGGCGCACCACTTCCGCCGACGCGCCGCGTTTTCCGGCGCGCAACCGGCCCAACAAGCGCTCGGCGTGCGCCAGGCCGCTCTCGACGCGCTCGCGGAACTCGATCGCCGACAACACCGGGAAGCGCGCCTCCGCATTCCAGAAATCCGGCTCCTCCATCTGCGCCAACGCCGCATCGCGCGCGCTCGTCCACGCTTCACCGCGCACATCAGCCGCGATCTTCTCGAACTCGCCGTTCAAGTACGCGATCTCCTCCGGGCGACTGCCGCCGTCGAGCGCCACCCGACCCAGCGACAACCCCTCCGGCACCTCGACATCCAACGAATGCGGCTCGTCGTCGCCGGCGTCCGGCGCGTCCGGATCGACGAACACGACCTCGATCTTGTGGCCGTTCGAACGCACGAACAGGAACTGATCGCCCGACGGCGCATCGCGATTCACGATCGCCGTCGCGAGCGGCGACAAGAACCACCTCTCGATCGCGCGCCGCAACGGACGCGCGCCTTGCGCGGGCGAGAACCCCTTGTCGAGCAGGAAATCGAGCGCGGATTCATCCCACTCCACCACCCACTGTCTAGTTCGCAACCCGCGCAGCGCCAGCACGCGCTCGAGCTGCGTGTGCAGGATGTCGCGCATCACCGCGCGACCGAGCGGCCTGAACACCACCACGCGATCGATGCGGTTCATGAACTCGGGCCTGAAGTGGCGCGCGATTTCGTCCAGCACGGCACTCGCGCCGCCCGCACTCCCGCCCGCCGCATCGCGACCGAAGCCCAACCGGCGGCTGACCAACAGCTCCGAACCCAGGTTCGACGTCAGGATGAAGATCGCATGCCGGAAGTCCGCCGTGCGCCCCTGAGCGTCCGTCAACCGACCGGCGTCGAACACCTGCAGGAACAGATCCCACACGCTCGCATCGGCCTTCTCGACTTCGTCCAGCAACACCACCGAGAACGGCGCCTCGCGGATCTTGTGCACCAAGGCACCTTCCGCGCGCTCGTCGCCGCTCCCGAGCAGACGCGACTGCGCCAGCGGGCCGGTCAGCTCGCTCATGTCGACGCGCACCAATCGCTCGGGCGAGCCGAACAAGAACTCGGCCAGCGTGCGCGCGATCTCGGTCTTGCCCGTGCCCGTCGGGCCGCTGAACAGGAACACTCCCGCCGGCCGCGCGGGATCCACCAGCCCGGCCTTCAGCATCGCGACGCGCTCGACCAGACAATCGACCGCCTCCGGCTGCGCCAGCACGCGCCGCGCGAACAACTGCCGCAAGCTCTCGAGGTCGAGCGTCTCGCGCTCGTCCAGCATCGCGGCAGGCAATCCCGTCAAGCGCGTCAACGCCTGCAACAGGTCCTGCGCCTCCAGCGCGCGCCCGTCACCGGCTGGATGCACCTCGTTCGCGAGCCTCAACAACCCGATCAAGTTCCCCGGCGCCGCCGTTTCGCCCAGATACTGCTGCGCCAGATCCGCCGCCTCGCGCAACGTCGCATCGCCCACCGGCGCCAGCTTCGGCGTCGCCTCGGCCCAGCGCCGCGCGACATCCAAGGTCTCGCTCGCACTCGGCGGCTCCAACCGCACCACGTCCACCGCCGCGCGCAACCGCGGCTGCTCGCGCAGCAGTTGATCAAAGCCGTCGGGCTCGATCTCGCCCACGATGCGCAGGCGATCGCTCTCCAGGTGCGGCATCAACGTGTCGAGCACACTCGTGCGGCCGTGGCGATGGCGCCCGGCCCAGGCGAGCTCGGTGAAGTTCGGCACCACCCACACCACCGGCTTTTCGAGCACCGCCGCCACGAGCTTCTGCAGCCGGCCCTCGAGCTGGCCCATCATGCTTTGATCGGCGAGCAGATCGGCGCTGCCGGCTTCGAACACCGTGAAGCCGCGCGCGCGCAGACGCTCGCACACAAGCCGCACCAGCGTCGATTTGCCGACACCGTCGCGCCCCACAACGAGCAACGCGCGCGACCGCGCCACGCACGCCTCAGCGTCGGCGAGCGCACGCTCGAGCCCGCGGTGCAGCACGATGCCGCCCGTCGCGTCGGTTTCGAGCACGCGCCCGACTTCGCGCAAGGCCTCGCGCTCCTTGCCGGCCGCCGCCCCCGCGCGCAGCGCCGCGACAAACGCGCGCGCCGCGTCGCTGTCGATGCCGCCGATCACTTCGATCAGATACGTGAGCTTCGGCGGCGGCGCGAAGATCGACGGCTCCGACTCCTTCTGCTCCGCGAAGCGCTCGTCGACCTTCACCGTCTCGCCGCGCTCCAACCGCCGCCGCACGAAGTCCTGGAACACCCGCCGCGCCATCGGCGTGTCCCAGGTCGAGTCGATCGTGAGCAACAGCGTTTCGAGCACGGGCTCGGGATGCCGCGCCTCGAGCAGGTCGCAGAACATCCACTTGCCCCACGTGCTGATCCCGTTGATCCCGGGCAACAGCGCGGGCAGGAACGGATCCTTGTCCGCGCGCACGCGCAGCGCGTCGAGCGCCACGCACGTGATCACCGAATTGTCGCCGATCGCGTACCTGCACACATCCGCCGTGTCGAACTCGCGGCTGCTCAGCAACTTCACGGCCGCTTGGAACTGCGGCAACGTGCGCAGATCACTCGGCTGCGCCATACCTTCGTACGTGTTCTCGAGCTGCGCCGCGAGCGCGTACAACTCGGCGCGCGTGTTATCGGTCGAGTTCGGCGCGGGAAGCGGCGTCGCACCGGGCGTGGCCGGCACGGCACTTCCGCCGCGCCGCTGCCTTCCGATCCAAAAGCCAAGTCCGCCGGCGACGGCGAACAATGCGGCGGAGGCGAGCAAGTCCGGCATGTTGAACCGTCGAGATGCTAGGCGTGGATGCGCGAAAGGGCCAGCACTGCGGCCGTGCGATTGTGATTCAGGGCCGCTAGACGCCGCACGGGCTCCTAGAGCTCTTTCACCACCGCCACTGCGACCGCGAGCGCGAAGGACATACCCAGGTATGCCACCCCGCAGGCCAGCGCGATCCCGAGCGGAGCGCCCCACTTCTTGCGCGGGTACTGCGTGCCGTACTGTTGCTTCACGAACTTCGCTTGCTGACGCGCGTGCCCCAGATACCACGTGAGCAGAAACAGGAATCCCGCGAGGCGCACGCCGAGGTCTGCTTGTGGATGATCCGCGAACATGAGGTACACGACCGGATACGCAGCGAGCATCACGATGCTGGCGATGAACCACACGCCCGAGGCGCGCGCTTTGTCCGGCTCGCCGAGCACGGTCCAATTCCGCATCTGCAGGAACGAACCGAATGCGGGCGAGAACGGGAGGCTCCAATTCGCCGCCGCTTCAGGATTCCAGATCGGGCCGGGAGGTACTGGAAGCGGGCGAGTTTCGGGTTGGGTGGGCATGGCGGGATCTTGCTCAGCGAAGACCGAGATCTCAGGAACGTTGGGCTGCGGCCTCAGCGCCCTTGGGGGTCAGGCGATAGCGCTGCCGGCTGCTGTTGGGCTCATCCGGCCGCGTCCATTCGATCAGGCCCGCCGCGAGTGCGGGGTCCAGGTAGCTCTCGCGGAAATGCTTCCGGTCCTTGAGCCCCAGCGCGTCCTGAAGTTCCTGTCGTGTCATCTCCCCGCGCACGGCGTAGGCCAGACGCAATTCCGGGGCGACTTGGGGGGCGACTTGGGGGGCGACTTGGGGGGCGACTTGGGGGGTACTCGTCGACACCGGCCTCCACATCGTTTGGACGAACTGACCGCCGCTCTGTCGGAACTCCGGCGCTTTCAGCCCAGCCTCGCGACTGCGCGCGATCATATCCAGAATTCCGCTGCCGGCCTTCTCCGCGTAGGCCGCAAGAAACATCGGATCCGCGATCAGCGGATTGCGCGGGATCGAAGCATGCGGGCGCCGCAGTTCGGCGATAGTCAACGCCGCAGGCAACTCCCCCGGATTCCAAACCTCGAGCCGGTCGGCGAAGAGCATGACCTGGACACTGGCGTTGCTCGCGTAATCGCGGTGGGCGACCGCGTTCACGATCGCTTCACTGACGACATCACGCGGCAATTCGTACTCGACGGGTGCCTGCGGGCCGGCCGCGCGCGTTCCAACTTGACGGGCCAACTTGGACATGACGAAGTCGACCGCGTGGTCGACCAGTTCAAAGAGTGTTCCTTTGTAGATCTGGTACGAGGGGATCGGCTTGCGAACCTCGAGACCGTGAAAGTGCATGCACTTGATCTCGGAGCTGGGCAAGAACCGCTGTGGATCGCGAGCGAAGAGCAAGACCGCTGCGTGAGTCGGACGCTCGTGATCAAAGAGATTCAGGTGACTCAAGGCGGACTCGATCGGCGTCCCCGGCAACAGCGCATATCCGCGTTGACTGTGCGCCCGTGACAGGAACAACTCCACCCGAACCGGATCGATGTCCACCAACCCGGCGTCCGGGCAGGCGGCCGCATCGAAGGGCTTCATGCGCAATGCTCCCGCGCGCTCAAGGTGATCTACGAGACTGGCGTACAGAACCGCAATGAGCTCGGTCACTCCTTCAAAGCGGCGGCGAACTAGCTGGGCTTCCGCCTTTGCGACGAGCGTCGCCATCTTGGGATGTCGAGACCCTGCATCACCCGCAATGAAGATCAGGCGTGTCTTCGATCGCGCGGTGGCTGCATTGAATTCGATTTCGGTCGGAGATACGCCGCTCGTGCCCTCGAAACCGTAGTCGTTGCCGAACAGCCCGACGTACACATCGCAGCGCTCAACTTCGCTGAGGTAGACATCGTCGACACGTCGATCACCTGCGGGAAGATCCTCGAAAAGGAAGACCCTGAAGTAGCGCCGCAGCAGCGGATCGCCTTCGACGAACGCACGAATGGCACGCCGCTCCTCCGCAAACTCTTTCTGCACACTGCTGACGAAGATGGTGGCGACAGACATGCGTCTCGTCCTCAGACCAGGTGCAGGTTCTGGCTGAACGCACGCCAACTGAAGGAAGAACTGGACTCGTCGGAACCTCTCTCGGCCAGCGGCGCGCCGCTCCACGCGAGACGAGGCCGGGCTACTGATTGAGCAAACATGGCTAGATTGTGCCGTCGCGACCCGGCCGATGCTCGACGCTACCGGCGAGAAGCGCGCGAAGGACCCGGCTCACCTCGCGCCGGCGCCCGTATACTCCGAGCGCTCCATCCCCCCCCACGAGACCCCGCCTGTGCAGCAACCGCCGTCCGACGACAGCAAGTCCCGTCGCAGCGTCCTCCAACTGATCGCCGAGCGCACCGGGCTCGCGCCCAAGGTCATGTTGACCGAGGTCGGTTCGGAACACGGCGCGTCGCCCGTCATCGATCCGCGCTCGCCCGCGTCGAAGGTGACGCCCGAGGGGCGCACCAAGTACCAGCTCGCGGGCGAGATCGCGCGCGGCGGGATGGGCGTCGTGCTCAAAGGGCACGACACGGATCTGGGGCGCGATGTCGCGCTCAAGGTGCTCGACAAGGAACTCGCCAAGAATCCCGCCGTCGTGCAGCGCTTCGTCGAGGAAGCGCAGATCGGCGGACAACTGCAACACCCCGGCATCGTGCCGGTGTACGAGCTCGGCCTGATGGCGGACGACAGTCCGTACTTCACGATGAAGCTCGTGAAGGGGCGCACCTTGCTCGCGCTCTTCACGCAGCGCAAATCCCCCGCCGACAACCGCGGGCGCATGCTCGCGATCTTCGAATCGGTCTGCCAGACGATGGCCTACGCGCATTCGAAGGGCGTGCTGCACCGCGATCTCAAGCCGGCCAACATCATGGTCGGCGCGTTCGGCGAAGTGCAGGTCGTCGACTGGGGCCTCGCCAAGGTGCTGCACCGCGGCGGCGTCGCGGACGAGCGGCGGGCCAAGGAGAGCCTGCACACCGTGATCGAGACCGTGCGCAGCGGCCCGGGTTCGTCGGGCTCCGATTCGCTCGTTGGTTCGGTGATGGGCACACCCGCGTACATGGCGCCCGAGCAGGCGCAAGGCGAAGTCGAGAAGCTCGACGAGCGCGCCGACGTGTTTTCACTGGGCGCGATCCTGTGCGAGCTCCTGACGGGCCGACCGCCCTACGAGGAAAAGGAAGGCGAGTCGGTCGTCGTGCAGGCCGCGCGCGCTCAACTCGATCCGGCGCGCGCGCGCATCGAAGCTTGCGACGCCGATCCGGTGCTCGTGCGCTTGTGCCTCGACTGCTTGATGCCGGCGCGCGCCGCGCGGCCCGCCAATGCCGAAGCGGTCGCGACGGCCATCCACGAATATCTCGTCAACGTCGAGGAGCGCGCGCACAAGGCCGAGCTCAGCGCGACCGAAGCGCGCATCAAGGCGGCCGAGGAGCGCCGACGCAGGCGTCTCGCGGTCGCGCTCGCCGGCACGATCGTGACCGCACTCGCGCTCGGCGGCGGCGCGTACTACTGGGTCACCACCGAACGCGCGCAACGCCTCGCGGAACACGCGCAACGCATCGAGCAGACGCGCACCGCGGTCGAGGCGGCGCACGGCGAATCGATCGAATTCGGGCGCGCCGGCAAACCGGCCGAAGCCTTGGCCGCGGCGCGCCGCGCTCTGGCCGTGGCGGAGACCAGCGAAGTCGACGCGGCTTTGCTCGAGCGCGCGCGCGGATTCGTGACGCAAGCGCAGTCGGATCTGGACACGGCCGAACGCGAACGCAGCTTGCGCGCGCAGGACGAAACGCTGCGCCTGCGACTGGTCGACTTGCGACTCGAGCAGATCGACGCGCTCGGCAACGCGGAGCGCGAAACGGCGCTCGACGCAGCCTTCGCGCAGGCCTTCCACGACTACGGTGTCGACCTCGAAGGCGACGACCTCGTGCCCGCGTTGAAGCGCATCCGTGAACGCGCGATCGCCGAGGAAGTCGCGCTCGCGCTCGACGACTGGGGCCGCGTGCGCAGGCGCGTGCACGGCAAGAGTTCGGAGAAGTTCGAGAACCTGCTCTACCTCGCGATGGACCTCGATCCCGAGCCCGGCCGCATGAAGCTGCGCCAGGCGATCTTCGAGAGCGATCTGCCGGCATTGCTCGAGTTGACAGCGCCCGAGCGCCTCGGGAGCCTCGCGCCGGGTTCGATCTGGGTCTTGAGCGCGACCTTGTGGGACCGCTACCCCGATCACCGTCCCGAGGTCTACCGCATGTACGACCAGGCCTTGAGCCTCTACCCGGGCGACTTCGTGCTGCAGTCGATCGGCGGCAACATCTACCAGGCCGCGGGACGCTTTCAAGCGGCACTCGCCTGTCGCTCGGCCGCGCTAGGGCTGCGACCGGACGACAGGCGGACGCGCATGGTGATCGCGGAGTCCATGTGGGCGCTCGGGCGCTTGACCGATGCCGAGGGCGCCTACCGCGCGTGCATCGCCGCCAATCCGACCTTCGCGGACCCGAACTACAACCTGAGCCTGGTGCTGCAGCAGCTCGGCGACAACGCCGGCGCGCTCGCGAGCATCACGCGCGCCCTCGCGATCCGGGATGATCCCGAATGGCATCCGGACTTGTTGGCGATGCGCTTCTACAGCGGAGTGGCGAGCAAGGAGGAACTCGTCGCGGCGCTCGCGAACGCGACTCAGCCGATCGTGGTAGCCACCTATCTCTATCCCCTGCTAGACCACCCCGATCCCGCGCGGCGCGATCCGGCCTTCGTGCTGCGTTCGCTGGCCGAGTTTCGGAAACTGATGGAATTCCCCGACTTCGACTGGCTCTTCGAGACCGTCGCCAGGATCCGCAGCGAGGACTGGAGCGGCGCCGCGACGGCGATCGAAGGGCACTACAAGGTTCCGGACGCCCTGATCGTGACGCCCAATTCGTTCGACTTCATGCGCGCCCTGATCTACAGCCATCTAGGCCGCGACGGCGAAGCGCGCGAGAACTACAAGCGCGGCATGGTCGAATGGAACGCGCAGACCGGCGGCAATCCCGCGGCGTGGGACAAGTCCGATGCGATGCGCTGGCGCCGAGAAGCGGAAGCGGTGCTCGCGAAGTAGACCGTCGCGGCGAATGTGCCGCGACCAACAACGCCGTCGCGGCGCATTCGCCGCGACCGACTACAGAGGGTTTCGTGCCGGTCTCGCGTTGCGCCGCATCCGCCAGGTGCGTCCGCTCCCGCCGTCCCCCCCCTTCACAGCCCGGCGAACTTCTTGATGTCTTTCTCGTGCTTCGCGAGCGCCTTCTGCAGCGCGCCGGCAGCCGTCGTCACATCCGCCTTCGAGCCCGACTTCAACGCGGTCTGAAAGGCCTTGTGTTTCTCGGCCAGTTCCTTGTCGCCCGCCGCGCCGTCGAGCAGGAACGCGACCAGCAACCCGGCGTCGTGGTAGAGCCGGCTGGATCCGGGGATGTCCTTGAGATCGAGTTTGAACGCGAAGACTTCCGCGAGCTTGCTCAAGCCCCCGGCCTTCTTGATCTCCTCGAACGCGAACGTGCGCAGGTTCCAGGGATCGACGCCGGCCTCGACCTCGGGGTTCTGCATGTAGCGCTCGACGTACGACGCCGCGCCGTAGCGCAACCAGCGCGGGATCTTCTTCTCGGCCCAGAAAGGCGCCGCATAGTTCTGGAAGTCGCCGCCACCCTCCTTCGAAATCCAGTCGGAGATCGCGTTCCAGGACGGATCGATGGCGTCGACGAAGCTCTGCGCGGCGGCGAAGCGCAACCACTTCGGTCCCCATGAATCGAGCTTCGGGTCGCGCCGATCCCAGTAGCTGACGCCGCAACCGAGGAACAGCGGAGGCTTGGAGCTCTCGTCGTAGAACGCGTCGGCGAAGTACGCGCCGTGCAGCGACGAGATGCCCTCGCTCTCGATCAGGATCGGCTTCAACCCGGCGGCCTGGTTGTACTGCTCGAGGCTGTTCAACACGAAGAAGTGCGGTTTCGTCCGGGGCTCGACGCCGAAGATGCGCACGAGTTCCGGGTACGCCTTGTCCGCGTGCCAGCGCGCCCACTTGGCCGTGTCCCACGCGCACGTGCTCCACACTTCGAAGTGCTCGCCCATGAGTTCCCACGACTGCGTGATCTGCGCGTGGTATTCGTCGGCTTGCGCCATGTCGAGCCACTCCTCGCCGCACTTCCACTGCACCGCGGCCCACTTCGCCATGTCCTCGGGCGCGACCCAGCTGTTGTCGTCGGCGCGGAATTCACAGCCGGCGGCCTTGCGCTCGGCGGCGTGCGCGGCCTTCCGCGCCTCGGCCGGATGCGACCACACGCCGCCGGTGTCCTTCGTCCAACCCATTTTGAGGTACAGAAGATCGCCCTCGGGCACCCAGTCCTCTTGCCAGCGCACGAGGCCCTTGAGCTTCATCTTCGCGGCTTCGTCGCGCTTGTACTTGGCGAGCTCGGCAAAGCTCTCGAACCACTTCTTGTCGTAGTACTGGTGGTTCAGCGCCTTGCGCGCTACCTCGTTGTCGACGTCGATCTCGACGACTTTCCTGTAGACCTTCTTGGCCGCTTCGTTCTTGCTCGCCGCGCTGAGCGAGGACGCCAGCTCGAGCAATTTGGCGACGTCGCGCCCGGCGGCGGCGATCTGCGCCTCGACCGAGGTGTCTTCGCGCCATTCGATCGAATTCGCAGCGGGCGAAGCGTGCACGGAGCCGGACAGGGACGCGAAGCTGAGCAGCAGAGCAGCGATCATGGCGAAGGCGGTGGTTCTGGAAGTTGGGTGGCAGGCAGGACCGATCGCGCCGCGCGGCGTCCCTACAGCACCCCCGCGTGCGCCGGGCTGGCGCGGGCTGTGCTCGACGGCCGCGAAAGCGTGCGCCGAGGCATTCGACGCGCGTTTCAGCGTATCAACTTCGGCGGCTCTGCCGCAGGTCCTCTGCGGGTGCCGGCCGCGGCGCGCTCCCCCAGCCCATCGCAGACTCTTCCTCACGAAAGCCGCAGCCTGCAGGGATGAACGCCTCGCGCCGCCGCTCACCTAGGGCCCGCAGGTCCGCGCCACCTTCCGGCGGAGGTACACCCTGCGGCGCTCCGCGGACCGCTCGGACGACGATCCGTTCGCTCCAGGCTGCGCGCTCGGTCACCGTCCGCAGTGTGCGCCTCGAGTCTACGCACATCGACGCGTGGGGCGCGCGAGCGGCCACGCCTAGCATCCGGCTGGTTCGACAGCAGAACAGCGGGCGGCAGTCGCCGCCGGGAAGTCGGGTTCATGAAGTTTCGCATCACATTTCCTTGCTCGTTGGGTCTGGCACTGTGCATCGCGAGTCCCGCGGCCGGCGCGGGAACGCGCTACGTGAACGGCGCTTTGACCACCGGCAACAACGACGGCTCGAGTTGGAGCGACGCCTACCGTGATCCGGATGCCGTCGCCGTCGCCTTGGCGGCCGCAGTCCCCGGCGACGAGATCTGGGTCGCGGCCGGCACCTACGTGCCCACGACCACGACGACACGCACGCTCAGTCATGCTCTCGCGAACGGTGTCGCGTTGTACGGCGGATTCGCGGGCGGCGAAACGCTGCGCGAACAGCGCGATCCGGCGCTGCACGTGACGATCCTCTCGGGAGACATCGGCGCCGCGGCGGTGAATACCGACAACAGCTACCACGTGGTCGACGCGGCCGGCATGGGCGCGAGCGCGATCCTCGACGGCTTCACGATCACGCTCGGGCATTCCGAGTCCGCCACGCCGCTCGCCGAGCGCTTCGGCGGCGGGCTGCGCTGCGTCGGCGGAGCGGGCCCGACGATTCGCAACTGCCGCTTCGTGAACAACTTCGCGTGGGGCCAAGGCGGCGGTGTGTACCTCGAACTGTGCGCGCCGGTGTTCACGGACTGCACGTTCGAGAACAACGCCGCGCCCGCCGGCGGAGGAGCTTTCTGTCGCACGACTTCCGTGACCTTTGAGCGCTGCACGTTTTCAGGCGGCGGAGCAATGGATGGAGCAGGGCTCTGGATCAGCGAGAACTTCAGCCCTCCCGGCGGCCCGCCGCGGATTCTGAACAGCTTGATCGTCGGGAACAACGGCACCTTCGTGGGAGGCATCCTCTCGGGTGCCGACACCGAGATCCAGAACTGCACGATCGCCTTCAACACGAACTCGTCGTCCACGTCCACGACGGCCGGGATCGTCGCGAACCCGGGCGTGACGATCGTGAACTGCATCGTCTACTACAACGGACCGCTCGGCGGTCCGCACACCAGCGCGCACCAGCTCTCGGGCACGAGCGCGGTCACCTACTCGCTCGTCGAGGGCGGTTTCGCCGGCACGGGCAACAGCGGCGACAATCCGCGCTTTGCCTCCGGTGAATTCCGCCTGACGATCGGCTCGCCCGCGATCGACGCCGGCGACAACACGGCCGTGCCCGCGGGTTCGACGCTCGATCTGGCGCGCCGGCCGCGCTTCAGCGACGAGCCCGCGGTGCCCGACACCGGCATCGGCTCCGCGCCGATCGTGGACATCGGCGCGTTCGAAGGCGCGGTGCCCCAACTGCGCGCGTTCTGTTTCGGCAACGGCGCGGGCGTGCCGTGTCCGTGCGGCAACGACGCGCCGCCCATGAGCGGCAACGGCTGCGCGAATTCGACAGGCAACGCCGGGCGCCTGGACGCCGAGGGCCGGGCCACGCTGACGGGTGACACGCTCGTCTTGCGCGGCTCGTCGATGACCGACGGCGCGTGCCTCTACTTCCAAGGCTCGACGGCGATCGCTGCAGGCCGCGGCGCGGTCTTCGGCGACGGCTTGTTGTGCGTGTCAGGCAATCTCGTGCGCCTCTGGACCGTCGCAAATGTCGGCGGCGCATCGCAGGTGCCGCCCGCGGGCGGGCCGCCGGTGCACACGCTGGGACATGTCACCCTGATCGGGAGCGTGCGCTACTACCAGGCCTGGTACCGCGACGCGGTTGCGTTCTGCACCGCGGACGGCTGGAACCTGACGAACGGCATCTGGGTCCGGTGGGACTGGTGATTTTCGCGCGCGGGCGGGTGAGGCCAGGGTCGTGGCGAGGTCGCGCTCAGGGTGCTTCCAACTCCGCTGCTTCCGCACGCAACTCGCGCCGCGTGCGCAGCGGAACGACCAGTCCGTCCTCGGCCGCCACCACGTCGCCGTGGATCGCGCGCGCCTCGGCGAGGAACGGTTCGGACGATTCGTAGCGCTGGCTGAAGTGCGTCAACACGAGCTTGAGAGCTCCGGCTTCGCGCGCGATCTCGGCCGCCTGACGCGCCGTCATGTGTCCGTACTCCTGTGCTTCCTGGATCTCGGAGTGCAGGAAGGTCGCTTCGCAGACGAAGAGATCGACGTCGCGCGCCAGTTCGATCGCAGCCGGACACGCGCGCGTGTCCATCACGAACGCCACGGATTGTCCGCGCCGCAACGTGGCGACCTCTTCCAATCGAATCACGCGCCCGCCGTGCTCGATTCGGCCCTCGCGCTTCAGTTGACCGACGAGCGGTCCGCGCAAGCCGAGTTCCTCGAGCCGCGCCGTGGAGACGTTCCATCGATCCGGCTCCTGGATGCGGTAGCCGAAACAGTCGACGCCGTGATCGAGCCGACGCGCGGTGATGGTGAACGCGTCGTTCCGCGCGATCTCACCCGAGTCTTCGATTCCGTGCGGAGCGAGGTGCGACTGGTCGAAGAAGATCGACGCTCCGCGCAGCCGCTCGAAATACACCTGACCCGACGCGGGGTAGTGCACGTCGACCGTGTGCGGCACGCGATCGAGCGAAATGCGCTGCACGATGCCGGCCAGCCCCAAGCAATGATCCCCGTGAAAGTGCGTCACGAGAATGCGCGTGATCGCCGCCGCATTCAGCCCGAAGTGCACCATCTGCCGCTGCGTCCCCTCGCCGGGATCGAACAGGAATCCGTGCTCGTCCCAGCGCAGGAAGTACCCGTTGTGATTGCGGTGGCGTGTCGGGACCTGGCTGGCGGTCCCGAGGACAAGGAGTTCGCGGCTGGACATCGGAGGCAATGTGCGCCGCAAGTGCCGGCTGGTGCAACACGGTACTCCATTGAATCGGCGCAGGACTCGGAGCACAGTCGAGATCGACGGGACCTGCGCGTGGGGACGCGCACCTGGGCCCGCGGTCGAGCTCGCTGCGCCTGCGAGCGTGCGAACCAGGGGTTGGGCGCGGACGGATGAGGGGGGACGTGAGCGATGCGCGCGAGTGCAATTCTGTTGGTGCTGACGGCGTTGTGTGTGGCCGCGACGGCGTGGGTGGCAAATCCCCGGTTTTTCCGGGCGCCTGTCGCCGACAGCGTGAGTGCCGCCGAGCGAGCGTCGCTCGCGCAGGTGACGAAGTCCGAGGGTTCGCCGCCGAACGACCCTACCGGTTCCGCGACGAGTTCCGGCAGAGCGGGAACGGTCTTGACCGTCGCGCAAGCGGATCTGAGTTCGCACCGGATCGCGGTCGTCGTCGACGGTGAGTCGCTTTCCGCGCCGGACACGATCGCGACGTCGGCACCCGAGGAAGCGGCGATGGAATCTGCTGCACCCTCCGCGGCGATCAAGCCGTCCAACCGCATGATCGAGGAATGGGTCGCGGATCTGCGCGACGACCACGTCAAATGGAATGCGGGCAGTGCCGCGCGCGCCTTGATCTGTGCGGACGCGCAAGCGATTCCGTTTCTCCAGTCGGCGCTGAACTCGGATGACTCTCAGCAGCGCCACGTGGCGGCCTACGTCCTGGGGCAGATCCCCGCGGCACGGCCGACGGCGCGACTGGCCGAATTGCTGGTCGACAATCTCGCGGAGTGGGACACGACCTTCACGCGCATGCTGGACGACGGCACTGAAACGTGCTTCAGCGATTCGACCTACATCCTCCACAGAACTGCCGCGAGGAAACGACTGCTGTCGGATGACACGCTCTACGCGCTCGCCGTTCCGCACCTGATCACTTTCCTGGACTCGCAGAATCTCGAGGGCCGTCTCTACGCGTGCGACATTCTGGCTCGTCGCCGCTGCGCCGTGCAGTTGGATCGCATCGTCGAGATCCTGGTCTGGCACCTCTGCGACAATCGGATCGACGGCGACGCGGCGCGCTCGGTGCGCGCGTTGCAAGCCTACGGCGACATGGCGCTACCCTGGATCTCATCGGCGGCGCTTGGCCCGGATGCGCAGCAGCGCGCACTCGTCGGACACCTGCTCGCCAAGCTCTGCCCCCAGCACCCCTCGGCCGTCGCGCTCACCGATCCCGAGTTCGCGAAACTGGGTTTTCCGCTCGGAGATCCGCTGACGGCGAGGAACTGAGTTCGCGAGTCGAACCGACTTGGAGGTTGGCTTCCTCCCGCCAGGGCAAGCGAACGAACACCCGAGAAACCTAGAGAGGACCCCGGTCGGGATGACCGGGGTCCTCTCTTTGAACTGGTAGCGGGAGGTGAGCGTGGAGCTGAAGGATAGTGAATCATGCAGAGCTACCGCGCCTTGGCGCCTGCGCAATCACGGCCCCCAGAGGATCGTCAATCCCTGCGTCAGGTTGTTGGTGGCGGGCGTGCAGAACGTGGCCGAGTCGCGGTACCAGCATTGATAATGGCGAACGTCTCCACTCGCCGTCGCACCGGCGAGGTGGACCGGACTCGGAGTCAGTCCGCCGGGATACGTCGCCGAGTCCCCAGTCGGAAACACGACACCGAAGCGCAAGATCGCTCCCCCCGCGCAGAAGAGTCCGTCACCGAATGAGAGTCCCGCTCCGCCGACTTGTTGCGAGGTGCCTTGGAAGAACAGTCCTGGTCCGGGGATGTTCGTTGCCATGAGCGTGAGACTGTCGGTCGTCGCCGACGCCCCCGCGTAACCCGCAGACGACAGGCGCGCACCAGATGCGAAGTTGAAGTTCGCGCAGCCGTGTCCCGCGAGTCCGGTGTTCGCGCACGGACACGCCGTGCCGGAGCCGTCTCCTGAGCAGAACGACGTCGCTGTCGTCGGAATGCGGATGGCAAAAACGCAATCGAAGATGGTTCCGCCGATGTTCACGTACCCCACCTGGAACACGTGCGTGTTGCCGATCACGAGCCCCGCGCCGCCGAGCATGCTGTGAAGGATGTGCGTCGGCTCGACGACGCCGTCGCCGTCGAGGTCGACGAGATCGCCCTTTTTCAGGAGCAGGGTCGAGTTGTAGTAGAGCGCCTGGATGTTGCCGGGCGTGTTCCACATGTGCACGACGCCGCCCGCTTCGTTCATGTCAGCAGCGAGCACGCCGCCCGTGAGCGTGAGCCCCCCCAGCACGGAGCCTTCGCGCGCGATGATGACGCCGTTCTTGGCGATGAAATTGTCCATCGTCGTCGCGGCGCTCGTGTCGCCCCCGACCATCCAGTCGCCGGCATCGTTCACGCCCAGCGAACCCCAGTTCGACCACGTTTCACCCGGGAGTCCTCCGGCGGCGGCCGAGACGGGCTGGCCCTCGCTCATGCGGTTTCCGCCCGCGTCGAGCGGGATGGCGCCGTCGATGATGATGTGCGAGTTGGACGTCCCCGGGTCCGTGGTCGGAGTCCCGTTGATGTAGTGCGCGCCGTTGCGCGAGAACCGTGCGTCCCGGTCGCCGGCAGCGAGAGCGAGGACAGACGTCAGCGGAGGGGGTGCCGGATCACCGGGCTTCAGTACGACCGTGGCGCCCGAGCCCATGAACAGTGCCTGGCCTTCTTCCACACCCGTCGCGATGTCGGTGATGCCCCCCAACCAATAGGGAATGCCGTTGCCCGTGATCCCTGGCTGGCTCACGAAGCGGTACTTCTTACCTGGAAGCGTGGGGATCGCCTGGTTTTCCACCGCAAGGGGCGTGCTGTCCAGCCAAATGGAATCGAGTCCCTGCGCGAACGTCGACAGATCGATGCATGTCGGACCGTAGCCCAACTGACCCGTGTCGCTGCCTCCGAAATCAGCACCGAACGCAGTCTGGTCGTAGCCCGAGATTCCGATCTGTACCTCGCGCAGCATCACTCCATTCAGGCCGGTGGCGTCCCCCCAGATCCCGTCATTCCAGTTGGTCAAGCGCAGACTTGCGAACACGCCACCGACTTCGTTCGCAGCCACCCCCGAGATCGACGTCACGGTGATGCCTGGCGGGGCACCGATCGGCGCGTCGCCTTCCCGCAGGATCGCAGTCGCGACTTGGGCGCTCACGCTGGAGCAAAAGGTGAGAACGGACGCGAGTTGGAGGATGTGGCTCGGTCGGTAGCGCATGAGGTCTGGTCCGAGAGAGAGGGCTGAATGGAGATTCGCGCCGCCCGGGCTTCGCGCCCGGCATCCGCGTGTCTGCCATCCTAATGCACACGGTGTCCCATGGACTGACTTCGCCGAAAATGCGGGCGAGAGTCCTCGATCCCGTCTCGCGGGCCCCTGGCGAATCCAATTCAGATCGCGGGGAGTACGCGCGCGGGCGCCGGGCGTCACTCTTCGTATTCGTGCCGCGACCGTAGGATTGTTTCCCGAATCCGCCCGCGATCACGGGTGATCTGCTCAGCCTGCACCCGCTCTAGTACCACGGGTTATTTCGGATCCTGATGGGCGTGAGGCCTTCCACGATGCTGGCCCGGCTGTTGGACGAATTGCTCGGGGAAATGAAGCCGATCCCAACGTAGATTCGTTCAACTTCTTGAGTGTATGCATGCGATCCTCGCAACGCGACTGCTAGTCGGTCGCTGAGGGGAGTATCATCAGCATCTCGGCGACAACCGAGAAACTGTCGTCGTCCTCACCCAGGTTGAGGACCAGTGGCTCGAAGCCCGCCTGATCGGAGTCCGGGGTCAGGGTAATGCGTTGGTGCAGCCATTCGGCGTTCTCGGCAGGCACCTTCTCGCTCGAGTAGAGCTTGACTGTGAGGTGTCCCCCGAACTCCGGGTCCAAGATGTCGCGATACTTGACGATCACCACCTTTCCATTGCGGGTTCCGCGCGGATTCGCCTGAAACAGGCACCACGAGCCGTTCGGGATGCGGCGATTCATGGACTCCCCCACCACTTGCGCGACGAACAGTCCGGGCTGGGGACGCACCCAATCGGGAAGGACGACCCAGTCAACGGAGCCGTCCTCGAGAGCTTGCCACTTGGAAAATGCTCCTGCGGCAAGCACTAGGTCGATCACGGGCACCGCTGCAACGCCGGCGCGTCGTTCTTCCTCCGAGGCCCTTCGCAAAGGAACGACATTCTGCTGACGACTTGCGACTGCAGACGAGAGAGCATCCTGAATCGCAACCGAGCCCTTCCCAGGCGCTGCCCGCAGGAGGCTCCGCAAGTGAGCCGCCAGCGGGCCGTCAGTGCAATACACGAAGCATCCCTTCATGCCTCGGGTCATCAACGTGCGGTAGGTGTTCTTGACGATTCTATCGGCGAGTCGGCGCGCGCGTTCGGGCTCCACCTTGGAGATCTTCTTGAGCCCCTTCACGGATTGGTCGGATGATGCACGCTTCGTTGCATCCGTCACGATCTGCCCGTCGCGGTAAACAAGATCGGGGCCGATGATGACACCAACGTAGTCAAGTTCCAGACCCTGGCATGTGTGAATGCAGCCCACCTGCTCGACCGACCCCGGTGTCACGATCCACAAGCTTCCGTCCTTGTTGAGATTCCAGCGGCGCTGATACTCGTACTCCGGAACGGCGATATCCCAGGCCTGCGGATCCTTCTTGCTCGGCCATTTCCAGCAGTAGCCGGCTACGACGCGCGACCGGTTGTTGCCGCGGTTTTTCAGCTCGATGAGTGCGTGCAGATCAGACGGGTTGTCGAAGACGCGAAAGTCGTACCCGGAGGTATCCAAGGTCGGGTTCGCGGTGTTTCGAATCTCCAGCGTGTTGTCCAGCCATGCGAGGTAGCCATCCGAACCGTTGCACCTGAACTGCGAGGCGAGTTCCAATTCGGTCACCTCGGCTCCGAGTTCGCGCGCATGGCGTCGGAGTTCATCGGTGTCCCCGATGTCGGAGAGCGTGACGCGCTGGTCATCGTCGACGAAGAACACCGTGCAGCGCGCAGACCGGATCAGTTCCTTCACCTGGTTGTCACCCAGATTGCCGTACAGCCCGCTCTTCTCGTTGAGGCGGTGGGCTTCATCGACGATCAGTGTGTCGTATGTGTCGGCTTCCTCGTTCATGAACGAGCCCGAGCCGCTGAACAGGTTGTTGATGCGCGTCTTCTTGAATGTGCCCGCGAGTTTGGCGGCGTAGACGGTTCGAGGCGCCGAATTCTTGGACACATATCGCGCGTTACGTTCGCGCGCGAGCAGGGACCCAAGCAGGTTGATAGCGACAACTGACTTCCCGGTTCCAGGTCCTCCTTGCACGATCACGACCTGCTTGCAGTACTCAGCTCGCGCGTCGGCCTTCAGGATCGTCTCGTGCACCACTTTCTGATCGTCGATCAGCACGAATTCAGGCCTGCCCTGCAACAATCCGGCCACGCAGTCGCTCAACATCTTCGAAGGCCGGATACGTCCGTTCTCGATGGCGTAGAGCGCGCCCTTGCGGTCACCGTGGCGCACGTGTTCGCGAATGAACCGCTGAAGCTTCTCGCGCTCGCGGGCCAAGAACAACGGCGCCCGCGCCAGGTGTTCGCGGTAGTGCGGGTGATCTATCTCACCGTCACGCGGGTGGTTGTGCAGGTACGCACAGGGTTGCAACGTCATGGCTCCGTCTTGCACCGCAGCATTGAAGTCCTGCAGGTACGCGGCGTAGGACCAGGCCTGGTACGACGGGTGCAGCCCTTCCTGTTCACCTGAAGGACCGCCGCGGCGTGCCCAAATAATCGCGTCCTTGTCACTGCGTCTAGACTCAGACCATTGCTTGAGTTCGACGATGATGACCTTGGTGCGCGCGGCCGCATCTTCGCCGGTGATCACGAAGTCGATGCGCTTGGAACTCTGCGGCAGCTGGTACTCGATGGCCACACCGGCATCGGTGGGGATCTCTTCGTCACTCAGGACCTTGGCCATCTCCACGAGGGAGTTCTTCCACGCTCGGATCTCGGATGGACCGACCCCCCGCCCGGTCACGCTGAGAAACTGTCGCGACACGATGTCTTCGATGTCGTTGCGCTGCGCGTGCTCCAGGAACTGGCCCTTGCTGGCCTGGTAGATGATCACCATGGCTGCATGTTCACAGTTCGTCGTATTTCTTGCTGCTGCCGCGCGCGCGATCGATAGGGTACTTCAGCGCGTTGTGCTTCAGCTTGGCCTGTGCGGCCGCGATGGGATCGATGTCGAGCGCACTCGCGAGTTGAATCAGGTAAAGCAACACGTCGGCCAGCTCCGCGGACACTGCCTCGCGCTTGTCGCGCACGAGCTCACGGCTCTGCGATTCCGTCAACCACTGAAAATGCTCCAGCAGTTCGCCAGCCTCCACGGCGAGCGCTGCGGCCAGGTTCTTCGGTGAATGGAACTGCTGCCAGTCGCGCTCCTGCGCGAACTGGTCAAGCTGGTGGGCGAGGCCCCGGAGAGAGTCGTTCATGGCTGTTGGCTCAATTCGGCTCGGCCGAGCGTCGCGTCGGCAACCCGCAGCCAAGATTTGGCGGGGCTTTCCTGATCATGACGGACGATGCCCCTCATGCGAAAGCTCGAACAACTCGGAGCTGGCGCCTCCGCGTCTGCTTTTCGCGGTTGAAGCAGAACCCGCAATACATCTCGCTAGATCCCCGAGCAGTTGCGGAAGTGAGACCCCGGAAAAACCGAGAGAGGACCCCGGTCGGGATGACCGGGGTCCTCTCTTTGAACTGGTAGCGGGGGCAGGATTCGAACCTGCGACCTCCGGGTTATGAGCCCGACGAGCTGCCAGACTGCTCCACCCCGCGATTCAGGATGTGATTATGGACACGGGCGCGGCGGAAATCAACCCGGTTCGACGTAGGCGAGCCAGGATTGCAGGCGGGCGGTGAGGGTTTCGGGGTCCCCCACATCCGCTTCGAGCACGAAATCAGCGCATTCGGCGTAGAGCGGCGTGCGGCGGGCGGCGATCAGAGGAACTTCGGAAATCGAGTCTTTTCCGAGCAGCGGCGGGCGCGAGCCGAGCTCGTTGCGCAGGCGCGCCTGCAGGATCGGGATCGCGACCTTGAGCCAGATGGTGAGCGTGTTCTGCGCGAGGAGGGCGCGATTTTCGGGAGCTTCGACCGCACCGCCGCCGGTGGCGATGACGAGCGGACCGCGGCGCGCGAGGATGCGGCGCAGGGCGGCCGTCTCGACGGCGCGGAACGAGGGTTCGCCGAGCACCAACAACACTTCCTTGCACGAGTCGAGGCCGGGGACGTCGGCTTGCGCGACGATCTCCTCATCGAGATCGAAGAAGGGCACGTTGCGGTGCGCGGCGAGCGCCTTGCCGACGGTGCTCTTGCCGCTCGCGCGCAGGCCGATCAGGGCGATTTTGCGGGAAGAGCTCATGCGGTCCTTGCCTCCGCGAGCGCGCGCTCGAGCTCGGCGAAGAGGACGGGCCTTGCGGATTCATCGGCTCCGAAGCTCTGCGCCTGGAGGGCTGCCTGCTCGAGAAACCAGGCAGTGCCGAGCACGACCTCGACGCCGGCGCGTTCGGCGGCTTGCACGAGCGGCGTGCGCGTCGGGCGGTACACGGCTTCGATCACGGCGCGCGCGGACTTCAGGAGCGCCAACGGGATCGGCATTTCGTTCGGCGCCACGTGCGATCCGGCGGGCGTGCAGTGCACCAGGATGTCGAAGCGTTGGTCGTTCCATTCGTCGCGCGTGAGCGGCGTGGCGCCGAACTCGCGCGCGAGTGATTTCACTTTCGACTCCGTGCGGCCGGTCACGCAGAACGCCGCACTTTCGGCGCTGCGCTCGCCCAGCTTCGCGCGGCGCAAGGCGGTCAATGCAGCGCGCGCGGCGCCGCCGGTGCCGATGACGAGTGCGGTCGCGAGGTCGGCTTCCAATTCTGCCGACTGCAGCGCGCGGCGCAGGACGACTTCGACGGCGCCCACGTCGGTATTCAGCGCGTTCCAGGTTGCGCCCGCGCGGATCAGCGTGTTCGCGGCGCTGGATGCGCGCGCGTGTTCGTCGCGTTCCGTTGCGAGCGCGAAGGCCGGTTCCTTGAACGGTGCCGTGACCGAGAAGCCGCGCCAGTTCGGCGCGTGCGCGTGCGCCAGGAACACGCCGATGTCGTCGGGCTCGATCGCGACGTAGACGGCGTTGCGGTTGTGGTTCCGGAACACGGCTGTGTGCAGGCGCGGCGAGAGCGAGTGGCGCGCGGGATTCCCCAGCACGGCGAAGATCTCGGTGTCGCGGGTCAGGCCGGTTGCGGGGAGCTGCGCGCGTAGGGTGTCGGCGCGGATCTGACCGGGCGCGGTCGCTCCGCCCGTGTCGACTCCGGCGACGAAGGCGGGCGCGGCGTAGGTGCTTTGCGAGCCGAAAATCGGCGCCAGGACGCGCGTGAAGCTGCCGCGTTCGCCGCTCGTGAAGGCGATGGTCTCGCGCGTCTGGCGACTCAGGAATTCGAGCATGCGCGCGCCGTCCTCGGCGCGGTGGGCGTGCGT
Source organism: Planctomycetota bacterium (assembly GCA_016795245.1). Lineage (GTDB taxonomy): Bacteria > Planctomycetota > UBA1135 > UBA1135 > JAEUIA01. Next base: position 56,157 of record JAEUIA010000100.1, read on the forward strand.
CACGAACTTCAGGCGATCGGTGGCGTGTGATTCGAGCGCAAGCGCGTCGAAGGCGCGTTTCAGGTCGGTGGGTGTCTCGTCCTGGATGTGGCGTGAGACGATGCGCCGCGTGGTGGTGGGGAGCGGCGGTTGGTGGGCGGCTTCTTTCCAGTCGATGTCGATGTAGGCGGCGCCGGCACGCGCGGCGCGCGCGAGCAGGTCGAAGCGCTCGGCGCGTGTGCCGGAGAAGGTCCCGAAGGCGTCGGCTGCGTTGACGGCGGCTATCACCGGTTTTTCGAGCGCGCGGATGAGTTCGGTGAGGTCGGCTTCGCGCGCGAGCGCGAGGTTGTCGAGGCGCAGTTCGATCGCGTCGGCGAACGGGATTTGCGCGAGCGCGCGGGCGCGCAGGGTGGGGAGGTCGGGTGCGAGGATCGAGACCGTGATCACGGGTGGGATCTTAGCTTTGGAGTTGAGTCGCGTGATCGTGGACTCACGGCGAGCGAAGCAGATGGAGAAAGCGCGAAGCCGGTTGAAGGGCAACGGCATTCGCAGGCGTGCTCCGCAGCGCCGGCCCGCGGCTCGAGCCGCGGGCTCAAAAAAGGGACCAGGGTAGGAGGATGCCGGTCTGGAAACGTTGAGGGGTCGGCCGAGATCGATACCGCAACACATGCGGCAGGTTGCCTAGTCCCGCTCGATCGACTTTGACCGTACGGAGCCAGGCTCGTGTGGGTCAAACTCGCCGGCGT
>JAEUIA010000107.1 GCA_016795245.1 Planctomycetota bacterium
AGCAATCCATCGGTGATGATGGCGGCCGGGTTGTTGGCCAAGAAGGCCGTCGAAAAGGGCCTCGCGAGCAAGCCGTGGGTCAAGACCAGCCTCGCACCCGGATCGAAGGTCGTGACCGAATACCTCGCCAAGAGCGGGCTCTCCAAGTACCTCGATCAGCTCGGATTCAATCTGGTCGGCTACGGCTGCACGACGTGCATCGGCAACAGCGGACCGCTGCCGAAGAACATCAGCGCCGCGATCGACGAGGCCGGCCTCGTCGTCGCCAGCGTGCTGTCGGGCAACCGCAACTTCGAAGGCCGCGTGCACAGCCAGGTGCGGGCGAACTATCTCGCGTCGCCGCCCTTGTGTGTCGCGTTCGCACTCGCGGGGCACGTCGACATCGACCTGACCAAGGACCCGATCGGTACCGGCAAGGATGGCCAACCCGTGTTCTTGAAGGACATCTGGCCCAGCGCGCGCGAAGTCAGCGAAGTGATGGCCAAGACGATCGACAGAGCGATGTTCGAACGCACCTACAGCGACGTGTACAAGGGTGACGAGCGTTGGCGTTCGCTCAAAGTTCCGCAAGGCGACACCTACGCCTGGGATCCCAAGTCGACCTACGTCAAGAACCCGCCCTACTTCGACGACATGCCGGTCAAACCCGGCAAGGTCAGCGATATCACCGGTGCGCGCGTCTTGTGTTCGTTCGGCGACAGCATCACGACCGACCACATCTCGCCCGCCGGTTCGATCAAGGCGACGAGCCCGGCCGGCAAGTACCTCGTGTCGCTGGGCGTCAAGCCGGAGGACTTCAACAGCTACGGAGCGCGCCGAGGCAACCACGAAGTCATGATGCGCGGAACGTTCGCCAACACGCGCATCAAGAACAAGCTGATGGGCGGAGCCGAAGGCGGGGACACGGTCTCGATGCTGACCGGCGACAAGCTCTCGATCTTCGACGCCGCGATGGCGTACAAGGCCGCGAACATTCCCACGATCGTCATCGCGGGCAAGGAGTACGGCACCGGCAGCTCGCGCGACTGGGCCGCGAAAGGTCCGTACCTGCTCGGCGTGCGCGCCGTGATCGCCGAGAGCTTCGAGCGTATCCACCGTTCGAACCTGGTCGGTATGGGCGTGTTGCCGCTGCAGTTCGCAGCGGGGCAAAGCGTCGACGCACTCGGCCTCACGGGCCACGAGACGTTTGCGATCACCGGCTTGCCGCGCATCCTCGAAGGTGACTTCGCACCCGGCTCGAAGGTCAGCGTCACAGCGACGGCGAAGGACGGCAAGGCGACGAAGTTCGACACGATCCTGCGCATCGACACGCCGAACGAAGTGCAGTACTACCGCCATGGCGGCATCTTGCAGTACGTATTGCGGCGTCTCGTCAGCAACACCTGAGCGACTCTCGCACGCCTGATCGAAAAGCAGAGCGGGGAGCGCGACGATGCGTCACGCTCCCCGCTGTCATTCACACGCGGCGATTGCGCCGCGCGATCATCACGGCCCCCAGACCAGCGTCAGTCCCTGGGTCAGGTCGTAGTTGTTGGGACCGCACAGGCCGGGCACCGAGCGGTACCAGCACTGGTAGTGCTTCGTCTGCCCGTTGGCTGTTCCACCTTGGATGTGGATCGGGTTCGGGGTCAGACCGCCCGGATAGGACGCGACACCGGATGTCGGGAACACGACGCCGAGTCGGATGATGCCGACCGCGGCGCACAAGTGACCGTCACCGAAGTTCGCGGGCGCGCCGAGCAGACCGTTCGACTGGAAGAACAGGCCCGGTCCGGGGATGTCCGTCGCCGTCAGGACGAGCGTGTCGGTTCCGGCCGAAGCGCCTGCGATGCCGGTGCTGGTGAGGATCGCACCGCCCGCGAAGGCGTTGCTTCCGCAGCCGTGACCCGCCGCGCCGGTGTTTCCGCACGGGCAGGGTGCGCCCGTACCGTCACCCAGACAGAAGGGCGTCGAGGGCGTTGCGCACGCCGGTCCGGCTCCGGTCACCGAGAAAGACCCGGACATTGTCAACGCAGTACCCTGGTACATGCCCATCTGAATTGTGTACGTGTTGCCACAGACAGCATTGAACGTCACAGTCGAGTTCAGGCCTGAGAAGCCCGTGCAAGTGAAGTCGTCATTGCACGCGAGCGCGGTACCCGCCGTCGGACATCCGGCGCCGACGTAGATTGCGATCTTCGAGTCCTGGGAAGGGCCGCTCGCGATGAGACCGCAGGTGGTCACCGTGACTGCGCCGCTGTTCGTCGCCACCCACGTGTACCAGACATCTTGTCGAACCGCCGTGCCACCGAAGAAGTTGCAGAGCGACTCGGTTTGACCTTCCGGCCCCGTCGTGGCGCCGAGCGTGTCGATGGGGAACGTTCCGAACCCCGACAGAGCGATCGGCGTGGCGCAGGAGTCGTGTGGCGGAGGCAGAGCGGTCACGGAAATCACGAGCGTGAATCCGCCGAGTCCGCCGAGCCCCTTGTCGCTCACGCGGAGCAGCACGGTCTGGCTTGGCGCGATATTGATGCCGCTCACGCACGAGGTCGGGCCGCCGCACGGTGTGCCACCGCAGTCGTCACTGCATGCGAGTTCCGCTCCGCCGCAGGAGCTGTACACGGACAGAACCGTGTCATTGACGCCGGTCGTCCCGCAGGTGGTGGCGGTCAAGACACGCGTGCTGAGCGCCGTGTTCGTGAAGGAATACCAGACATCGCGCGAAGCCGCTCCACCCGGATCACAGGTGGCGCTGCCGTCGTTCAGCGCGCCCAGGAGGGTCCCCGTCGTCGTGCCCGCAGCCACGCTGGTCGCGTTGGCGCACAGGTCGTTCGGCGGGGGCGGCGTGATGATGGGCGGCGCCCCGGGGGCGACCGTGAACTGCCACCAGGTCACGCGGTAAGGGTCGCCCGCAGGCAGCTGATTGGTCTGAGACCACAGGCCGTTCGATCCGTAGATCTGGAAATCGTAGTCCTGTGTGAGCAGCGACGACGAACTCAGCACGACGCAGTCTGGGAAATCGGTCATCCAGCCGGTCACGAAGTTGTCGTCGTTCGGCGTGGGCTGATCTGAGCACAGCTCAAAGGTCGAAATCGCCGCGTAGTAGGTTCCCGCAGGAAGCGTTCGCGTCAGCGTCGATTGCGCCGAGAACGTCGGGTACTGGTGATCATTCAGGCCGCCGGGGACGGGCGTGAACGTCGAATCGTAGAGCAAGATCTCGGTGTCGACGGTCGTCTGTCCAACCGTCGTGATGGTGACCGGGTTCGCGGCTTCGAAGGGCGCTGAGATGACGTTCGGTGTGATCGAAACCGTCGAAAGCGTCGCCGTGTAGCCGGCAGTCGTCGTGGTCGTACCGACGACGCGGTAGTAGATCTCCTCTTGCTTCCCGAATCCGTACCAGGAATTGAACCGCGGCGGACTCGACGTCGTGATCGCAGTTTGGATCTCCGTGTCGACCGTGCCTGGGGTCCCTCCGACGCCGACCGTGCCGGTCTGGTTCAATCCACGAATCGAACCCGTGTGGCCCGTCGTCGTCGAAGTGGTGAGCGTCAATCGATGCTTGTAGAGCCCCAGCGGCAACGCGCCCGTTCGCACGCGGAACACATCGGCGCTGTTGATCGCAGTGTCACCCAGCACGGTGGTCGTGCCGGTCGAGACACCGCTGATCGTGTCGCCGGCGACCATACCGACGACGGGCGTGGCTTGAGACTTCTGGCCGTTGGGCTCGACCTCGGGGAAGTTCGTCTGCGCGAACGCGCTCGATGAAAGCAAGGATGCGGCGAAAGCCGCAGTCCAGGTAAGGCGACTCGACATGATCAGGATCTCCAACTGAAGAATGGAATGGAGCAATCGAAGGGCTTCACGCGCGAGGATCGACGGTTGGCTTCACGCAGTGAAACCAATGGGGGGCGACGCACGATCGACCGCGTTCATGTTCTCACCCTGCATTCGGCGCGTGAAGAGGGATACTCGCAGAACCGGACGAGGACGGAGACGGACGCAAAAACGACAGGGCCGGGCTCGGTGATTTCCGAACCCGGCCCCACTCGAGGACGGCTGACAGCGCGTGCGCGCGGCTAAAGGGCCCGCTCTTGCAGCGAGTCCGCGTCCAAATTCACTTTCACGGTCCCCAGACCAGCGTCAAGCCCTGGGTCAGGTCGTAGTTGTTGGGACCGCACAGGCCGGGCACCGAGCGGTACCAGCACTGGTAGTGCTTCGTCTGTCCGTTGGCCGTTCCACCTTGGATGTGGATCGGGTTCGGAGTCAGACCGCCCGGATAGGACGCGACACCGGATGTCGGGAACACGACGCCGAGTCGGATGATGCCGACCGCGGCGCACAAGTGACCGTCACCGAAGTTCGCGGGCGTCGCGAGCAAGCCGTTCGACTGGAAGAACAAACCCGGTCCGGGGATGTCCGTCGCCGTCAAGACGAGCGTGTCGGTGCCGGCCGAAGCGCCGGCGACGCCCGCAGAAGAGAGGATCGCCCCACCGGCGAATGCGTTGCTTCCGCAGCCGTGACCCGCAGCACCCGTGTTGCCGCACGGGCACGGAGCTCCCGTGCCGTCACCCAAGCAGAACGGCGTGGTGGGCGTGTCGCACGACGCGCCTGGGACGAGCAGGGCGACCGAGAATTGCCCCGACATCGTCGATGTCGAGAACGGATACATACCCATCTGGATCGTGTAGACGTTTCCACACACAGCCGGGAATTGGACACGCGCGTTGAACCCGGAGAAACCCGGACAGTGACCGGTCGGGCCGTCGTCATTGCATGCAATCGCTGTGCCCGTGGTCGGGCAACCGACGCCGGAGTAGATGGCGATGTGGGAGTCTTGGCTCGGTCCGGCGGCGATCAGGCCGCATGTCGTCACCTCGACCGTACCGCTGGCCGTTGCCGTCCACGAGTACCAGACGTCCTGAGCCACGGTGCTTCCGAATTGATTGCACAGCGGTTCATTCTGGCCCTGAGTGCCCGTCGTCGCGCCGAAAGTGTTGATCGGGAACAATCCAAAGCCGGCGATGCTCGTGGGTGTCGAGCAATCGTCGTGCGGCGGCGGGGGCGGCGGCACGAGGATGTTCGTCAGATTGAGCGTGAATTCGTTGCAGCCCCCGAGTCCTTTGTCGCTGACCCGGATCAGCACGAACTGGCTGGTGTTGAGGACGACGGACGTGCACGAGCCCGGACCGGCGCAGGGAGTGCCGGCGCAGTCGTCCGAGCACGCGATTTCAGCGCCGCCGCATCCGTTGAACACCGTGACGACGGTGTCCATCGTGCCGCACGTATTGATGCTCATCTGTGACGGTCCAGAAAGCGTGTTCGTGAACGAGTACCACACGTCCTTCGAGGCGACTCCACCCGGATCGCACGTGGCTGTGCCGTCGTTGGTGGCCAGGGTGACGGCGACGCCGCTCACCGTGGCCGGGGCCGTCAGTGCCTGGGCCGAAGCACAGTTGTCGTTGGCCGGAGCCGAGCCGAAAACCGGCGCACCCACGGCTGTCGTGAACTGGAACCAGGTCACGGTGTAGGGGGCACCGGCGGGCGACTGGTTCGTTTGTGTCCAGGTTCCGTTGCAGGCACGGACCTGGAAGTCGTAGTCCTGCGACAACAAGGACGAGTTGCTCAACACGATGCAGTCAGGGAAATCCGTCAGCCAGCCTCCAGTGTAATTGTCGTCTGCGGGTGCAGTCTGATTCGAGCACAGCTCGAACGTCGACACCGCCAGGTAGTACGTTCCGGCCGGAAGTGTGCGCTTCAACGTCGAGTGGGCAATCGACTCACCGAAAGTACCGTCGTTCAACCCTCCCGGAACGGGCGTGAATGTCGAGTCATACAGCAGGAGCTCCGTGTCGACCGTGGTCTGATTCTTCGTCGAGATGGTGATCGGTGCGCCCGCCTCGAACGGTGGGGCGATCACGGTCGGAGCCACCGGAGTCGTGGTCATCGTCGCCGTGTAGTTCGCCGTCGTCGTGGCGGTTCCGGAGACCTGATAGTAGAGCTCCTCCTGCTTGCCGAAGCCGTACCACGCGTTGTAGCGCGGAGGTGTGGACGTCGTGATCGTAGTTTGAATCGCGGTGTCGACCGTTCCGACAATGCCACCGACCCCGACCGTGCCCGTCTGATTCAGCCCGCGAATCGTGCCTGTATGGCCGGTCGTCGTGGATGTCGTGAGCGTCAATCGGTGTTGGTAGATCCCCGGAGCCAGCGGGGCCGTGCGCACGCGGAAGACGTCGACCGTCGTCGCAGTCGATGTGGCCAGTGTCGTCGTCGTTCCCGTTGAAACTCCCGTGATCGTGTCTCCAGCAGTAAGGCCGATCACAGGCGTTGCCTCAACCTTCTGACTGTTGGGCTCGACTTCCGGGAAGTTCGTCTGGGCCGACGTATTCGTGGCGATCCAGGTCGCGATGAGAATCGCAGTTGCACCTTTGCGTATGACCATGATCAGGCTCTCCTGCTGAGAATTGAAATGGAGCATCGAACGAACAGTTCGCGCGGTGATCGACACGCGGATCCACATTGTGAATCGGTTGAAGAGTGCGCCGGGCGAGCACTGCTCTCTAGCTTCTCACCTCGACTGTCCACCGTGAAGGTGGCTTCTCCTGGATCTGTGGCGAGGGACTTGCGAGTGCCCGTAATCAGGCGAGGCCGAGTTCGAAAAATCCGAACTCGGCCTCGCCTCTGCATCGCAGGTTGTGGGCCACGCCGCCCACGCCTGGCTAGGACGGATACGCGGTATAGCCCGCGCTAGAGGTCCTCACGGCCCCCATACCAACGTCAGTCCCTGGGTCAGGTCGTAGTTGTTGGGACCGCACAAGCCGGGCACCGAGCGGTACCAGCACTGGTAGTGCTTCGTCTGACCGTTGGCCGTTCCACCTTGGATGTGGATCGGGTTCGGAGTCAGACCTCCCGGATAGGACGCGACACCGGCGGTCGGGAACACGACGCCGAGTCGGATGATGCCGACCGCGGCGCACAGGTGACCGTCACCGAAGTTCGCGGGCGTCGCGAGCAAGCCGTTCGACTGGAAGAACAAACCCGGTCCGGGGATGTCCGTCGCCGTCAAGACGAGCGTGTCGGTGCCGGCCGAAGCGCCGGCGATGCCGGTGCTGGTGAGGATCGCACCGCCTGCGAAGGCGTTGCTTCCGCAGCCGTGACCCGCTGCACCCGTGTTGCCGCACGGGCACGGTGCACCCGTGCCGTCGCCGAGGCAGAACGGCGTGGACGGCGTCGCGCAGGTCGTGCCGCCCGTCTCGGTGACCGAGAACGAACCGCTGATCGACGAGGTCGTGCCTTGGTACATGCCGATCTGAATCGTGTACGTCGTGCCGCAGACGGCAGTGAACGACACGGTCGAGTTCAAGCCCGAGAAACCCGTGCAGGTGAAGTCGTCGTTGCACGCGACGGCCGTGCCTGCGGTCGGGCAGCCGGCGCCGGCGTAGATCGCGATCTTCGAGTCTTCGGAAGGACCGCCTGCGATCAGGCCGCAAGTCGACACCGTGACCGTACCGTTCGTGGTCGGCTTGTACGTGTACCAGAGGTCGCGCGGAATCGCCGTGCCGCCGAAGAAGTTGCACAACGTTTCGGTCTGACCTTCGGGTCCGGTCGTCGCGATCGAGTTGTCGATCGGGTACGTGCCCGGGCCGGGCAGCACAGCCGGCGTCGCACAGCTGTCGTTCGGCAGCAAGAAGGAACGGTTGAGCGAGAACAGGTTGCCGCCCAGAGCCTTGTCGCTGACACGGATCAGAACGGTCTGGCCGGGCGCCAAGGGCACGGACAGGCACGAGGTCGGTCCGCCGCAAGGTGCGCCGCCGCAGTCATCGCTACAGGCCAGTTCAGCTCCGCCACAGGCGCTCAGAACCGAGACGACCGTGTCGATGCCGCTGGATCCGCAGGTGTCCAGGTTCAGCGTGCCGGCGAAGGGGCCGTTGGTGTACGAGTACCACACGTCCCTCGACGCCGCGCCGCCCGGATCACAGCTCGCCGCGCCGTCGTTCGTCGCCGTGGAAAGCTGGCCGACGACCGAGCCTGCGTTGATCGAAACCGCGTTGGCGCAGTTGTCGTTGGCCGGCGGACCCACGAGCGGAGTGACGGTGAACGTTCCCCAGGCGATCTCGAACGGAGTCGAGTGGGTGGCCGTGACCGCAGTCGTCGTGGTGCCGTCCGACACCGTGTAGTTCATCGCTCCCGTCGTCGCCGTGCTGTTGTTCGCCATCGCGTTCGGGAAGTCGAGGACGATTTCGTTCTGGTAGAACTCGTTCGGGTCCGCGTCGGACTGATTGTTCGCCGTGTTGTAGGTCGACATGGCGACGTAGTACGTGCCCGGACCGAGCGTCAAGGTGAGCGCGGCAGGCCCTGCACCACCGCCCGAGATCGGGTCGTCGTTGTGACCTTGGGGAACGGGCGACAGGTTTCCGTCGTAGATGTAGATCTCCGTGTCCGTCGTCTGTCCGACGGCAGAGGCGACCGTGATCGGGCCGGCGATGAAGGTTCCGGTGATGGGGGTCGCGGTGATCGTGGATGTCGACAGCGTCGCCGTGTAGGCGGCCGTCGTCGTCGCAGTACCGTGGACGCGGTAGTAGATTTCCTCTTGCTTGCCGAAGCCGTACCAGGTGTTGGTGCGGATGGGCGCGATCGTGGCCGACGACGTCTGCATAGCGCTGTCGATCGTCCCGATCACGCCGGCGACCTGATTCAGACCGCGCAGGGTGCCCGTGTGGCCCGTCGTCGTCGAAGTCGTGAGGGTGAGCGTGTGGCGATAGATGCCGAGCGGTGCAGCCGCCGTGCGGACGCGGAACATGTCGGCAGTCGTCGCTAGCGTGCTCCCGAGCGTCGTCGTCAATCCGGTCGAGACGCCCGTGATCGTGTCACCGGCGACGATGCCCACGACAGCGTTGGCTTCGGACTTCTGTGCGTTGGGTTCGGTCTCGGGGAAGTTGGTCTGCGCCCAGGCACTGGTGGCGAGGAGGGCTGTCGCGATGGACAGGATTCCCGTGGAGCGGAAATTCATGGCGATTCCTTGGATGAGTGTGTGGAGGTGGAGGTGGAGAAGGGCACGCGCGAGCGGGCTAACCCGCATAGGCCTACCCCGGCTCCCCGGGGGGGAGAGAGATCGACGCGAAGCCCCATTGTGAAGTCTCCCACGATCTGACGGATGTGCGTACCCAGGAGTTCCTATTCTCTACCCGACACCTTTCTGGGGCCCAGGAATGAGGGAGGCCGACCCCGGCAACACGGGATCGGCCTCCATTTCAGCAGGTGAACGAAGCGGTCAACCGCAGTCGACCGCACCGATCATCAGGGACCCCAGACGAAGGACAGGCCCTGCGTCAGGTCGTAGTTGTTGGCCGTGCACAGACCGGGCACCGAGCGGTACCAGCACTGGTAGTGCTTGGTCTGGCCGTTCGAGACCGCGCCCTGGATGTGGATCGGGTTCGGGGTCAAGCCACCCGGGTACGAGGCCACACCGGAGGTCGGGAACACGACGCCGAGGCGGATGATGCCGACCGCGGCACACAGGTGACCGTCACCGAAGTTGATGGGCGCGCCCGCCAGTCCGTTGGACTGGAAGAACAAGCCCGGACCCGGGATGTCGGTCGCCGTCAGGACCAGCGTGTCCGTACCCGCCGAGGCACCGGCGATGCCGCTGCTCGAGAGGATCGCTCCGCCTGCGAAGGCGGCGCTGCCGCAGCCGTGACCGACGGCGCCGGTGTTGCCGCACGGGCACGGTGCACCCGTGCCGTCGCCCAGGCAGAAGGGCGTGCCGACCGTCGAGCACGAGGTGCCGACGATGCTGTAGTCCAGGCGACCGAGGCCGCCCTCTTGTCCGCCGTACGGATAGGTTCCGACCTGGATCAGGTAGGTCTGGCCGCAGACGACCGTGAAGGTCACCTCCGACTGCAGGCCGATCGAGCCGCAGAAGTCGTCATTGCAGGCGAGTGAAGTGCCGGCCGTCGGGCAGGCGCCGCCCGGGTAGACCGCGATCTTGGTGTCGGTCGACGTGCCGTTGCAGGCCGAGATCGTCGCCGTGCCGTTGCCGTCGGGGGTCCACAGGTACCACGAGTCGCTCTCGACTGCAGTGAACGTGAACGCGTTGCAGTTGGCCTCGGTCTGACCTTCCACGCCTGTCGTCGAGAACGCGTTGTCGAACCAGAAGGTGCCCTGACCCGAGACGGGCTCGGGGGTCGCACAGTTGTCGTTGGCCTTGGGCGTCGTGGACATGACCATGAACTCCCCGGGGCCGCCTGCCGTCGTGCCTTGGTACAGACCCAACTGGATCGTGTACGTGTTGCCGGCCGTGGCCACGAAGAAGGCCGTCGTCTGAAGATCGGAGATGCCGCCGTCATCGTTGCAGCCGATCGCCGCAGCGGCCGGGCAGCCCGAGCCGTCGTAGATCGCCGCCTTGGTGTCGACGTCCGTGAGGCCGCGCGTCACGACCGCGAACAGGCCGCTCGCCGGAGCAACCCACGTGTACCAGATGTCCTTCTGGATCGCGGTGCCGCCGAAGAAGTTGCAGGTCGGCTCGGCCTGACCCTGCGCGCCGGTGGTGGCGGCGGAGTTGTTGAACGTGAACGGGCCCGGGCCCGAGATCGACTGCGGCGTGGCGCAGTCGTCGTTCAAGGGAACGTTGGAAGCCGAGATGCTGAACGAGCCCGTGCCGCCGCCGGCACCGGGGTAGGTACCGATCTGGATCAGGTACGAGTTGCCGCTCGTGCACGGGAAGCTGATCGAGGACTGGAAGGTGAATCCACAGTCGTCGTCGCTGCAAGCCAGCGCGGCGCCGGTCGGGCAGGTGTTGCCGTCGTAGGCCGCGATCTTGGTGTCGACGCCGGTGAGACCGCAGGTGCTCACGGTCGCGACGCCGGTCAGAGTGGCGGTCCACGTGAACCACACGTCTTGATCGACGGCGACCAGGGCGAAGATGTTGCAGAGCGGCTCGGCCTGGCCCTGCGTGCCCGTGGTCGCGATCGTGTTGTCGAACGCGAACGTGCCCGTGCCGACGACCACGTCAGGCGTCGTGCAGGCGTCGGCGCCGCCGACCGCGGGAGCGGGTGCGAACAGGCCCGGCGTCGCCACCGGTTGAACGCGCTTCACAGCCTTCGACTGCGAGTTCTTCGCAGGGTTCAGGTTGACCTTCTGCGCCTCGGCCGAGCCGGCCAAGAGGAGCGCGAAGCTACTGAGGAAAAATAGGGTGTGCTTCATGGATCTTTCGATATCTGGGTAAACGGGAAAGTGAGAGGTTTCCGACTCCGCGCGGGTACCCAGGAGAGGTGGAGGTGCGCGAAGCCCGAGTCGTGCAGTGCAGCAGGACTCTCACCATGAATTGTAAGTGGAATGACGCTTCCGCATGGGTCCCGGCTCCGGAAAAAAATCTCGACCCCCGCTCTGGACCGCTCAACGCCGATGACGCGCGAGAACTGCGGCTTGCTCGCGGCGCGCCCGCGCGTGAGGATGGCGCGCTGCATGTCCGACGTGGATCCGAACAAACTCGCGCAGGCCGAGCGCACGTTGTGCTGGAGCACGCGCTCGTGCGCACTCGGCCTGGTTATAGCTGTCGCCGCCTTCATCATGGCGCTGGCCGACTTCGGCGGTCGAGATGAGACGTTGCTGTCCGCAATCGGACTCATGACGAGCTTCATCGCCGTGTTCTTCGGGCTGGCCGGGTTGTTCGGCATGGCGCTGGCGCGCGAGACGCCCGGACTGCGGCCCTCACCCAAGTGGGCCGTGCCTTGCGGAGTCGGATCGATCCTCGGCAGCTTCGCGGTCGGATTGTTCGGGATGCTCACCTGAGGCGTCATCCATGGTCGAAGGCAAGTACAGCGAAACGATCCAGGCCGAAGGCCACCTGATCGACTCGCAGCATCTCAACCACATCTTCGACAAGGTGATCGAGCGCGGCGCGGTGTACGAAGTCCTGCGCTTCGACATCGGCAAGACGAATGACGACGTCAGCTTCATCCAGCTCAAACTGACGGCGAATTCCCCGGAGATCCTGCGCGAATTGCTGAAGGAACTCGTGCCCTTCGGCGCACAGCTCGTCGATCAGCGCGATGCGCGCTTCGAAGCGGCGGTCAAGGATCGTTGCGTCCCTCACGATTTTTACTCGACCACCAATCACCGTACGCAGATCCGCAAAGGCGGGCGCTGGATCGAGGTCGAGCACCAGCGCATGGACGCGGTCGTCGTCGACGAAGGCGAACGCGTCGTGTGCCGCAAGCTGCGCGACGTCGCGCGCGGCGATCAGGTGATGTGCGGTGTCGAAGGCGTGCGCGTCGTGCCTGAGTACCGCGAACGCGATCGGCATGGTTTCGCGTTCATGAGCAACGACATCAGCTCGGAGCGACGGGTCGAAGTCAGCGTCGCCAAGGTGGCGAAGATGATGCACGAGGTGCGCGCGGCCGGCGGCAAGATCGCCTTCGTCGCCGGACCGGTCGTGATCCACACCGGGGGGATCGACTATTTCTGTGACCTGGTGCGCAAGGGTTGGGTCGACGTCTTGTTGACCGGCAACGCACTCCCGGTGCACGACATCGAGTACGCCTTGTACGGGACATCGCTCGGTGTCGATCTCCAGACCGGTTCGCCGGTCGAGGAGGGGCACAAGAACCACATGCGCGCGATCAACGTCATCAGCCATGCGGGCTCGATCGCCGAGGCTGTGAAACAAGGGGTCTTGAAGCAAGGGATCATGCACGACTGCGTGAAGCACGACGTGAGCTTCGTGCTCGCGGGGTCCATTCGCGACGACGGGCCCTTGCCGGACACCCTGATGGACTTGATCGAAGCGCAGGAGGCCTACGCGCGCGCGCTCGAGGGGTGCAAGATGGTCGTGATGCTCTCGACGATGCTGCACTCAATCGGCGTCGGAAACATGTTGCCAAGTTGGGTGCGCGTCGTATGCGTCGACATCAATCCAGCGGTGGTCACGAAGCTCGCGGATCGCGGGTCGGCGCAAACCTTGGGAGTGGTGACGGATGTCGGGCTGTTCCTGCACCAGCTGGCGAGCAAGCTCGAGCCGTGCGCACGGAAGTGACGCGCTGAACCAACAGCGAACGCAACCCCTCAGCGCTTCCAGTCCGACACCGAACCCCGCCCAACAACGTTTCGATTCCGGCACCGAACTCCGCCCCTGAACGCTTCCAGACCGACAGCGAACCCAACCCCACAACGTTTCCAGTCCGACACCGAACACACCCCGCAACGCTTCAAGACCCACACCGAACACACCCAACCAGACCCCACCCCATTGTTGACCTCCTGGTTCGCGGTTCGCGCGGGGGCGTTCGTCCGAGTTTGACCGTACCGAGCCAGGCTCGTGTGGTGCATCTTCGCCGCAGTAGAGCCGCGCGCCGGCGCGCGGCTCTACTG
>JAEUIA010000124.1 GCA_016795245.1 Planctomycetota bacterium
ATCCCCGCTTCGCCGGCGTCGTTCCGTCGCCTGATCGACGAGTTGGACCGTACGGAGCCCGGCTCATGTGGTGCAAACTCGCTGGCGCGCGGTTTGCCGGTTGCGCGCGGTTCAACGCCGGCGAGTTTGCACCACAGGAGCCTGGCTCCGTACGGTCAAACTCGACCTCACGCCGAAGCCGCACCAGCGAAAACGGCTGAGTGGAGCCTGACTCCGTACCGCAGCTAGCCTCGCCCTGAAGCGGCCGCCAACGCGCGATCGATGAACCACTCCAACTCGCCGGCATTCGGACGCACGCGGCCGGCGGGTGGGGTCTTGTGGTCGACTTCGTCGGCTGTCGCGAGCTTCAACGCCGTGGCCTTGTCGGCACCGCACGCGAGGAACAGCACGTGCGCGGCCTGGTTGAGAACCGGGTAGGTGAGCGTGATGCGATAGGCCTTGAGCTTTTCGACCCACGTCGCGCAGCACAGTTGTTGGTCGTCTTCGAGCGCCGTCGTGTCCGGGAACAGCGATGCGGTATGACCGTCGGGGCCCATGCCCAGCAGCACGAGGTCGAAGCGCGGCCACTCGCCGTCGTCCAGCTTGAACTCGCGCTTCATCTCGTTCTCGTAGGCCTCGGCCGAGCGGTACGCCTCGAGTTCACCGTGCATGCGGTGCACGTTGCCGGCCGGAATCGACACCTTGGTCAGCAGCGCTTCCGCCGCCATGTGGAAGTTCGAATCCACATGCACCGGCGGCACGCAGCGCTCGTCGCCGAACCACACGTGGATGCGCTTCCACTCGAGATCGCTCGCCACGAGCAGCTTGTACACCGCCTCCGGAGTGCGACCACCGGCCAGCACGACGTCGAATCGCTTGCGCGCGGCGATCGCTGCCCGCGCCTTCGTCACGAACAGATCGCGGGCCGCGACCGACACGGCCTCCGGCGTCTCGAAGACTCGCACGGCAGGACTCACTCTTCGATCTTGCGCCACTTGCGTCCGTCGCGATCGAGCAGTTCGTCGGCTTCCTTGGGGCCCCAAGTGCCCGAGGAATAGTTCGGGAAGTTGCGCGGCGGCAGCGCGCCCCATACTTCCAGCATCGGCTTCACGATCCCCCAGCCCATCTCGACCATGTCGGCGCGTTGAAACAGCGTCGGGTCGCCCTTGATGCAGTCGTAGATCAGCGTTTCGTAGCCGGTGCTGGGCGCCTGCTTGAAGTGATCCTTGTAGCGGAAGTCCATCGCCACGTTGCTCATGCGCACCGACGGTCCCGGGATCTTGGCGCCGAAGCGCAGCGTGATGCCCTCGTCGGGTTGCACACGGATCACGAGCACGTTGCGCGACAAGTGCTCGACCGGCGTGTTGCGGAACAACAAGAGCGGCGGTCTGCGGAACTGGATCGCAATCTCCGACACGCGGCGCGCCATGCGCTTGCCGGTGCGCAAGTAGAACGGGACGTCGGCGAAGCGCCAGTTGTCGACCGACAACTTCATCGCGACGAAGGTCTCCGTGTTCGACTTCGGCGGCACGCGGTCTTCGCTGCGGTAGGCCGCGACCTTCTTGCCGTCGGTGTAGCCCTCGCCGTATTGACCGCGCACCGTGTCCGTCAGCACGCGCTCAGGCGACAAGGGCTGAATCGCGCGCAGCACCTTGGCCTTTTCCTCGCGCACGGCTTCAGCCTCGAACGAAGTCGGCGGTTCCATCGCCACCAGCGCGAGCAGTTGCAGCAGGTGATTGGGCACCATGTCACGCAGCGCGCCGGCCGTGTCGTAGTACCCGCCGCGGCCTTCGACGCCGAGCGATTCCGCCACGGTGATCTGAACGTTGTCGATGTACTGTCGGTTCCAGACCGGCTCGAACATCCCGTTCGCGAAGCGGAAGACGAGGATGTTCTGGACGGTCTCTTTCCCGAGGTAATGATCGATCCTGTAGATCTGGCTCTCGCGCAGCACGGTGCGCAATTTGGCATTGAGTTCGATCGCGGAGTCGAGGTCGTGACCGAAAGGCTTTTCGACGATCACTCGGCGCCACTGCCCATCCTTCTCGGTGACGAGACCGGCCGCTCCGAGTTGCTCGACGATGCCGGCGAAATGCTCGGGCGCCGTCGACAGGTAGTAGAGGTGGTTCCCGCGCGTGCCGTGCTTCTTGTCGAACTCGGCGAGTTGCGCGCGGATTCCCTCGTAGGTCTTCGGGTCATTGAAATCGCCCGCCAGGTAGTGGACGCGCTCGACCAGGGCCTTGCTGACTTCGGGCGCGATCTCGTGCGTCGCGTACTTCTGGATGTCCTCGGCCACGCGTTCGCGGTACGACGCGGTGTCGAGCGCCGTGCGACCGATGCCGAGGATGGCGAACTCCGGCGCGAGCAGGTTGTCGCTCGACAAGTTGCACAAGGCCGGGATCAGCTTGCGCTTCGTCAAGTCGCCGGCGGCGCCGAAGATCACGATCGCGGCCGGCCCGACCGGACGCGCGAAGGGATTGACCAGTTCACTGGCCGGGTCGAGTTCGACGTGAATGGAGTCGGCGCTCACGTCAGGACCCCTTTGCCTTCACTTCGACGTGACCTCCGAACTTCTCGCGCATCGCCGAGAGCATTTTTTCGGCGAACGTGTGCTCCTGGCGCGAGCGGAAGCGTGTGTACAAGGAACTCGTCAACACCTCTGCCGGCGTCGCGGTCTCGACGGCGGCGAGCACGGTCCAACGCCCCTCGCCCGAGTCCTGCACGAACCCGGTGTAGCGCGCGAGCTTGTTGTCCTCCTGCAGCGCCATCGCGGTCAGGTCGAGCAGCCACGAACCGACCACGCTGCCGCGGCGCCACAGTTCGGCGATGTCCTCGAGCTTCATGTCGTACACGACGTCCCTCGACGGCGAAGCGCCGTTGGCGTTCTTCAAGATGTCGAAGCCTTCGGCGTAGGCCTGCATGATCCCGTACTCGATGCCGTTGTGGATCATCTTGACGAAGTGACCGGCGCCGCTCGGACCGCAATGCAAGTATCCCTGCTCAGCGCTGCCGCCCTTGCGGCCCGGTGTCGGGACGATCTCGCCCACGCCGGGCGCGAGCGTCTTGAACACGGGGTCGATGCGCGCGACGGCTTCCTTGTTCCCGCCGATCATCAGGCAATAGCCGCGCTCGACACCCCACACGCCGCCGCTCGTGCCGCAGTCGAGGTATTGAATCCCCTTCTTCGTGAGCAACTGCGAGCGGCGTACGTCGTCTTTGTAGTACGAGTTGCCGCCGTCGATCACGACGTCGCCGGATTCGAACATGTCGCCGAGCTTCGCGATCATCTGCTCGGTGACGTCGCCCGAAGGCAGCATCACCCACGCGGCGCGCGGCTTCTTCAAGAGCCTCGAGAGGTCCTCGATGTTCTTGGCCGGAACGGCGCCGACCTTGGCGAGTTCTTCGCACTTCGAGTAGTCGCGGTTCCACACGACGACCTCGTGGCCGCCGTTCAGGAGTCGCCGAACCATGTTGCCGCCCATGCGGCCCAATCCGATCATCGCAATCTGCATCGTTGGAATCTCTCTAGAGTTTGGAGTGAGCGGGTTTCGACAGCGCATCGACGAGCGCCGTGCCGAAGTTGGACAGTCCGGCCGCGAGGTCGCCGGTCACGTGGATACGCAACGCGCGACGGCCGCGTTCGACGAGCACTTGGAAATCACCGCGCGCTTGCGCGGCCTTGACGACGCCGAACGTGTATTTGGCGCCCGGCACGGGCACATCGACGCGGTCGTCGCACGTGATCTGCAGGAATACACCGCTGTTCGGGCCGCCTTTGTAGGCCTGTCCCGTCGAGTGCAGGAACCGCGGCCCGAATTCGAGCACCGTGGCGACGTGTTTGACGTCGCGCACGCGATTGCGCAGCGCCGACAGATCCGTCGTGTGCTTCGCGTTCATGTCGATGTACGCCAGCAGCGCGAAGTAATCGCCGGCTTTAAGCGTGTCCAGATGCGCGCGCAGGACGTCGACGAGGTCGGCCTTGGCTCCGGTCGCTTTGAACAGGCGCTGCGCGTACTTCGCATCGGCGAACAGGCGCAGCTTGCCCTCTTCGAAGAAGGCTTTCTCGGCGGGCAAGGCGCCGGATTTCTCGTAGGCACTCGTCAGTTCCTTGGTGACGATCTTGCTGGCCTCGACATCGGGCTGGTCGAAAGGGTGCAACTCCAAGATCGACCCGGCGACCGCGGTCGCGATCTCCCAGCGGAAGAATTCAGCTCCGAGGTCGAGCTTGTCGCCCACGCGGATGCGCGCGACGACGTGTCCGGCCTTCTCGAGCGCTTCGATGCCCGCGTCTTGAGCCTTGTCGGGCGCCGCTTCGAGACGCACGTACACGAACACGCGATCGTTGCCGTACACGCTGGGCGGCCCCACGGGTTCCAGATCCACGGGCACGATGCCCTTGCCGATCTTGCCGGTCGATTCGGCCACGAGTTGCTCGAGCCAGCCGCCGAGGCTTGCGATCTGCGGCGACACGATGAACGTGAGCTTGTCGCGCCCGAGTTTCGCGCTCGCGCCGAGCAGCGCGCCGAGTTGCACGCCGGGATTGGATTCGGCCTTGGACTTCGGTCCGCACGCATCCGCCATGAGAGATGCGCGAGCGGTGAATTGCGCCAGATCGACGCCGATCGCGGCGGCCGGCACGAGGCCGAAATTCGACAGCGCGGAGAAGCGTCCGCCGATCGACGGCACGCCCGCGAAGATGCGGCGGTAGTTCTTGGCCTTGGCGACGGCTTCGAGCTTGCTGCCCGGGTCGGTGATCGCGACGAAGTGCTTGCCGGCGTCCTTGCCGACGAGCTTCGACATGCGATCGAAGAAGTACTGCTCCATGATGCTCGGTTCGAGCGTCGAGCCCGACTTGCTGGCGACGATCACGAGCGTCTTGGCGAGATCGACCTTTCTCTCGATCGCTGCGACTTGCGCCGGATCGGTGGAGTCGAGCACTTCGAGCATCGGCGTCGGCGGAGTCGAGCCGAAGGTGTGACGCAGGACGTCGGGGCACAGACTCGAACCGCCCATGCCCAGCAACAGGACGTGCGTGAAGCCGCCCTTCTTTACCTCAGCGCCGAACGCGTTGAGCTCGGCCACCGCGGCCTTGGCGGTCTTGGGCGCGTCGAGCCAGCCGAGCCATTGGGCCTCGTCGCCGTTCGTCCACAGTTTGGCGTCGCGCGACCACAGGCGCTCGGTGCCGTTCGCTTTCGCCCACGCGGTCAACGCCGCGCTGACGGCGTTCGTCACTTCTTTGGGAGCCACGAACGAGTACGGCGTCGAATGGCCGGCGCTCGCCTGCGTTGCGCTCGATTTCGCCGAGCCCGCTACCGTCGCGAGCAGCTTGTCGAACGCATCGGAGAACTGCTTCAAGCCATCGGCGAGCAGTTGATCGGTGACGGCCTTCATCGAGATCTGGCGGCCTTCGATTTCCTTCATCACCTTCTTCGCGTCAGCCAGCCCCTGCGCGAGCGAAGCGCGCGGCTTGCCGTGATCGCGGAAGGCGTCGATCGTCTGCGGCGGCGCGGTATTGACCGTGTCTTGACCGATCAGTTCCTCGATGTAGAGGACGTCGCTGTAGGCCTTGTTCTTCGTGCCCGTCGAAGCCCACAAGACGCGCTGCGTCTGGGCGCCTTTCTTGGCAAGCGCTTCCCACTTCTTGCCGGAGAAGACCTTGCCATATTCGGCGTAGGCGATCTTGGCGTTCGCGATCGCGACCTTGCCTAGCAGACCCTTGAGAGCGCTGCGGTCCTTCTCGTTCAGTGCCGAACTGATCTGCGCTTCGAGCGCCTTGTCCACGACCGAATCGATGCGACTGACGAAGAAGCTGGCGACGCTGGCGATGCGATCGAGCTTGCCGTTCTTCTTGTCGCGCTTCTCCAGGCCCGCGACGTAGGCCTTGGCCACGTCGACGTAGGTATCGACGGCGAACAGCAGCGTCACGTTGACGTTGACGCCTTCTGCGATGAGGTCCTCGAACGCCGCGATGCCGGCCTTGGTACCGGGCACCTTGATCATCACGTTCGGACGCCCGACGGCGACCCACAGGTGACGTGCTTCTTCGAGAATGTCGGCGGCCGTCTCGCCCTTCTGCATCGTGACCTCGAGGCTCACGTAGCCGTCGCGCGACTTGCTCGAGTCGTAGACGGAGCGCATGACGTCACAGGCATTTTGGATGTCCGTGACGGCGAGGTTCTCGTACAGCTCGAATGCCGTCGCCTTGGGTTTCGCCTTGCGCAGCTTCTCCAGCGCGGGCGCGTACTCGACGCCTTCGCCGATGGCCTTCTCGAAGATCGACGGGTTCGATGTGACGCCGCGCACTTCGCCGCTTTGCGCGAGCTTGGCGAGCGTGCCCGTGTCGAGCAGTTGGCGGCTGATGAAATCGAACCAGATCGACTGGCCGAACTCGGGGTAGAGGCGCTGGAGAGCGTTCATGGTCTTCTCAGGTTGTTTCTTCACGCTAGGATCGAACTCAGTTGCTTCTTGGCGGTTTGGACGACGTTTTCGACGGTGAACCCGAACTTCTTCAAGAGGTCCGGAAGCGGCGCGGATGCGCCGAAGCCCATCATGCAGATGGTTGTGCCGCGATCGCCGACCCAACGGCTCCAGCCGAAGCTCGAAGCCATTTCGACGGCGACGCGCGCGGTGCAGTCGGGCGGGAGCACGCTGTCGCGGTAGGCTTGCGACTGACGCTCGAAGAGCTCGAAGCTGGGCATGCTGACCACGCGCGCGGCGATGCCCTCTTTCGAGAGCTGTTCGTACGCGGCGATGCACAGTGCGACTTCGCTGCCGGTCGCGATCAAGATCACTTGCGGTTGAGCGCCCTTCGCGTCGGCGAGCACGTACGCGCCATTCTGCAGACCGGAAGCCGCACCGTATCTCGTGCGGTCGAGCGTCGGCAGCGCCTGGCGCGTCAAGGCCAGACACGTCGGCCCGTGCTTGTTGTCGAGCGCGGCCTTCCACGCTTCGGCCGTTTCGTTCGCGTCACAGGGACGGATCGTCGTCACGCCGGGTATGGCGCGCATCGACGCGAGTTGTTCGATGGGTTGGTGCGTCGGGCCGTCTTCGCCGACTCCGATCGAGTCGTGCGTGAACACGAAAATCGGCGCGATCTCCATCAGCGCAGCCAACCGCAAGGTCGGGCGCATGTAGTCGCAGAAGATCAAGAACGTCGCGCCGAACGAGCGCAAGCCCGAGAGCGCCATGCCGTTCGCGATCGAACCCATCGCGTGCTCGCGGATGCCGAAGTGCATGTTGCGTCCGCCCGGCGTGTGCGCTTCCAAATCGCCGGCGCCGTCGAAGGTGAAACGCGTCTTGGTCGAAGGCGCGAGATCGGCTGATCCGCCGACGAGCCACGGAATCGCTTGCGCGACGGCGTTGATGGCCTTGCCGCCCGCATCGCGCGTCGCCATGCCCTTGGGGTCGGCGGGGAAGGTCGGCAGTGTGGTCGAGTAGCCGTTCGGAAGTTCGCCGCGCTGGATCTGCGCGACTTCCTCGGCCAGCTTCGGGTGCTCTTTCTGGTAGCGCGCGAACAGGTCGTTCCAGGCTGCACTCAGTTTCGCACCGCGCGCGCCCATTCCGCGTGCAAATTGCTCGCGCACGCCGTCCGGCACCAGGAATTGGGCGTCTTCAGGCCAGCCGTAGACTTTCTTCGTCGCGCGGATCTCATCGTCGCCGAGCGGCTCGCCGTGCGCCGAGTGACTGTCCTGCTTCTTGGGCGAGCCCCAGCCGATGTGGCTGTCGACGATGATCAGCGTCGGACGCGCCGCTTCCTTTTCGAACACCTTCAAAGCGTGCTGCAACATAGCGCGGTCGTTGGCGTCCACGACGCGCGTCACGTTCCAACCCATGCCGACGAACTTCGTCGCGACGTCCTCGGTGAACGCGAGATCGGTCTCGCCCTCGATCGTGATCTTGTTGTTGTCGTAGACCCAGCACAGGTTCGAGAGCCCCAGGTGTCCCGCGATCGAGGCCGCTTCACACGCGACGCCCTCCATCAAGTCGCCGTCGCTGCACAGTGCGAACACGCGGTGCGTGAACAGCTCGAAGCCCGGCTTGTTGTAGCGCGCCGCGAGCCAGCGTCCGGCGATCGCCATACCGACCGCATTCGCGACGCCTTGTCCGAGCGGGCCCGTCGTCGTCTCGACACCGGTCGTCCAGCGGTACTCGGGGTGTCCGGGGCACAAGCTGTCGATCTGACGGAAGCGCTGGATCTCCTCCAACGGAACGGCGAGCTTGCCCGTCTTCGCGCCCTTCGCATCGAGCTGTTTGACGCCCGCGAGGTGCAGTGCCGAATACAGGAGCATCGATGCATGCCCGCACGACAACACGAAACGATCGCGATCGAACCAGTGCGGATTCTCCGGGTCGTAGCGCAGCGCATCCTGCCAGATCGAGTAGATGACCGGCGCGAGCGCCATCGGTGTTCCAGGGTGGCCCGAATTGGCTTTCTGCACGCCGTCCATCGAGAGCGTGCGGATCGTGTCCACGGCCAGAAGGTCCGCGTCTTGTGTGCGAAGTTGTTGGTTCATGAGCGGTGTGTCCGTTTCGGTTTTGCGCTGGTTTTCTTGGGGTGCGGGAGGGCCGGCGCCTGGACCGGCGCATTGTGGCTCTTCGCGCGCTCGCGAGCGAGGTTCTCCAGTGTCGGAGCGATGAGTGCGGTCCATCCCGTCTGATGGCTGGCCCCCAATCCGGTGCCGTCGTCGCCGTGGAAGTACTCGTGGAAGAGCAGCAGGTCCTTCCAGTGGGGATCGCCGGCGAAGCGGCCGCATGAACCGTGACAAGGCCGATGACCCGCCTCGCCGGGGACGAACAGGGACGCGAGGCGTTCGCGCAAGATGCGCGCGACCGCACCCAGGTTCATGAACTTTCCCGAGCCGGTCGGACATTCCACCTGGAACGTGTCACCGAAGGCGTAGTGATAGCGATCCAACACCTCGATGAAGAGGTGATTGAGCGGGAACCACACCGGCCCGCGCCAGTTCGAGTTGCCGCCGAAAATGCGGTGCTTCGTTTCAGCCGGCTCGTACTCGGCGCTGAATTCCTCGCCGTTGATCTTCAGACTGTAGGGGCGCTCGGCGTGCACGCGCGACATCGAGCGCAGTCCGTGCGGTGAGAGGAATTCCTTCTCGTCGAGGACGTAGTGCAACACGCTGGCCAGGCGTTCGCGCGAAGGAATCGCGAGCAGCCCGCGGCCGCTCTCGCGGTCGAATTCGAGGTACGAGATCGTCTCCTTCAGGTCGGTGCGGTGCTTCAGGAACCACTCGATGCGGTTCTGCAGCTTCGGTAGCGCGGCGATCTCTGCGAAAGTGACGACCTCGGCGGTGAAGAGCGGCACCAGCCCGACCATCGACCGCAGGCGCAGCGGGATGGGCTCACCGTCGACGATGATCTGGTCGTAGTAGAAGCCGTCCTTGTCGTCCCACAGGCCGCTGCCGCCGAGCCGGTTCATCGAGTCGCAGATGGCCACGAAATGCTCGAAGAACTTGCTGGCGACGTCTTCGTAGGCGATGTCGTGGTGCGCCAATTCGACCGCCATCGAGAACATCGTCGCGCAATAAAACGCCATCCACGCCGTGCCGTCGGCTTGCACTAATTGTCCGCCGCCGGGCAAGGGCCGGTTGCGATCGAACACACCGATGTTGTCGAGGCCCAGGAAACCGCCCGCGAACAGGTGATTGCCGAACGGGTCCTTGCGGTTGACCCACCACGTGAAGTTGATGAGCAGCTTGTGGAATGCGCGCGCCAGGAACGTGCGGTCGCGTCCGCCGCGCGGACCGGTGAGCTTGTAGACGCGCCAGCACGCCCACGCGTGGACCGGCGGGTTGACGTCGCTGAAATTGAATTCGTAGGCCGGAATCTGGCCGTTCGGATGCATGTACCACTCGCGCAGGAAGAGCAGGAGTTGCTCTTTGGCAAAGTGCGCATCTACGCGCGCCATCGCGATCATGTGGAACGCCGTGTCCCAGGCCGCGAACCACGGGTACTCCCACGTGTCGGGCATCGACAACACATCGCGGTTGTACAAGTGACGCCAATCGCGGTTGCGTCCGTTGCGGCGTTCGCTGGGCGGGATGGGCTGATCTGGATCGCCGTCCAGCCAGGCGTCGACGGCGTAGTGATAGAAGAGCTTCGACCACAGCAAGCCGGCGTAGGCCTGTGTGCTGACCTGACGCTCCACCTCTGTCGCGTTCACGGGCAGCGTGTCGGCGTAGAAAGCGTCGTGTTCGGCGCGGCGCGCGGCGAACGTGCGCTCGAAGTCCTTGCCGAGCGGATCGGCGGGCGCCGCAGCGGCCGCGAACAGGCGCAGACGCACCGTGCGCGATCCGCCGGCCTCGATCTCGAAGGCGACGTTCCAAGCGGCCTTGGTGCCTTCGCGCTTCGGGTTGACGACGCCGGGCGTCTTGTTCACGACGTGTTCGTGGAAGGCGTCCTTCACGAAATCAGCGGTATTTCCAGATCCAAACAGCAGTCGCGCGTTGGTCTCGTTTTCGGTGAACAGCAGTTCGGTGGATTCCGCATCCTCGTTCGCGGCGATCACCATCCGCATCGGACCCAGCGTGGGCTCGTCGAGGCGCAGCGTCGTGTCGTCGAGCGCGCGCAACCGCGGACGCACGGCACAACCCTCTTCACCGCAACCCCAGGCCCACACGTTGCGAAACCACACCGTCGGCAACACGTGCAACTTCGCCGTGCGATCACCGCGGTTGTGCACGGTGATCTTGATCAAGACATCGTCAGGTGCGCCCTTGGCGTACTCGACGAACACGTCGAAGTAGCGACTGTCGTCGAACACGCCGGTGTCGACCAATTCGTACTCCGGTTCCGACTTGGTACGCCGCGCGTTCTCGGCGCGCAGCTGTTCGTAGGGAAACTCGACCTGCGGGTACTTGTACAAGGCCCGCATGTAGGAATGCGTCGGCGTCGACTCGAGGTAGAAATATTGCTCCTTGACGTCTTCGCCGTGATTGCCTTGGCCGTTCGTGAGGCCGTAGAGGCGCTCTTTCAGGTACGGGTCGACCCCGTTCCACAGCGCCACCGAAAAACAGGTTCGGCACTGACGGTCGGTGATGCCGAGCAGCCCGTCTTCGCCCCAGCGGTACGCACGACTGCGCGCGTGCTCATGTGGAAAGTAATTCCAGCAGTCGCCGTCCTTGGAATAGTCCTCTCGGACCGTCCCCCACTGACGCGCGCCCAGGTACGGCCCCCAACGCTTCCAGTTCGCACGCCGATCGGCGTCTTCCGCGAGGCGCTGGCACTCGGGATCGGTGCTGGGGTTGCGGTGTGACATGGATGGAGGGGGTCCGGAACAGGTGGGTGCGACGGAGCGCGGCCCTGATCGCGCGCAGATCGACTTCGGAAAAGTTGGGTGGGGCGCAGGGTCCTACGCGAAAAACTCGCGCACGTGACTCCACGCGCGGTCCAAGATGCGCGGCGGGCCGCAGTCGTTCAACCTGCATTCCGCTGGATTGGTATTCCAGGGATATGCAGGCGCGGGACGAAGAGAGAAGTCCCCATGAAGTCCATCGCCCAAGGAAGCGTCGAGCTGCGCCGCGAGCTCACCCGCAAGATCGAAAACTCGGAAATCGATCTGCCCGTTTTGCCCGATGTCGCCTCGCGCGTCCTGGCCTTGTGCCAGGACCCGGATGGCGACCCGCACGAGCTCGGTCTCTTGATCCAGCGCGATCCGGCCCTGGCCGGGAACGTGTTGCGCATCGCCAACTCGGCCGCTTACGCGCCGCGTGAACCGATCGTCTCGCTCCAACAAGCGGTCAGTCGCCTGGGGATGACCACCATGGGCGACCTCGCGATCGCCGCGGCGGTCAACGGCAGGACACAGGTGATCAAAGGTCGCGATGCAGAGATGCGCACCCTGCGCATCCACGCCGCCGCGACAGCCGTCTGGTCGCGCGAAGTCGCGCGCCACCGCCGGCGCAACGTCGAGGCCGCATTCTTGACCGGATTGCTGCACGACGTCGGCCGCCCGATCGTGCTGAAGGCCGTGCTCGATTTGATCGACGAATCGCCGGTCGAGGAGAGCGTCATCCAGGGTTTCGTCGACGAGTTCCACGCCGGAGTCGGCGCGCGCCTGATCGACATGTGGAAGCTGCCGCACTGGATCTCCATCGCCATCGACGGGCACCACGACCTGACGCGCGCCGGCGAGCACACTGACCTGGCCGCCACGGTGATGCTGGGCGACGAATTGGCGCACTGGTCGGACACGCCCGACGCCGAGCACGAGGCGCACATTCGCGCACTTTCGATCCTGGGTCCCTTGGGACTCTACCCCGAGGACATCGACGACCTGTTGGCGCGTCGCGAACTGGTCGAGCAGACCAAAGAGGCTTTCGCGTGAAACTCGTCCCCGAGCACTTCGATTTCGTGATCCTGGGCGGCGGCCCGGCCGGCCACAAAGCCGCAGTACAAGGCGCGAAGAGCGGCAAGCGCGTCTTGCTCGTCGAGCGCGAAGCGCGCATCGGCGGCGAGTGCGTGCACCGCGGCACGATTCCGAGCAAGACGCTGCGCGAAAGCGCCGTGTATTTCGCCGGTTTGCGCAAACGCGCGGCGAATCTCGCTCCGCAAGGCGTGGGCCGTCAGGTGCTGGTCACCAGCCTGATGCAGCGCCTCGAGAGCGTCGAACACGCGCACGAGCAGTACCTCGAGAACCAACTGGTCCGCAATCACATCGAGTTGCGCCAGGGTCGGGCCGCGTTCGTTTCGGCGAACGAGGTCGAAATCGTCGACGTCAACGGCGGCAAGAGCTGCGTGCGCGCCGACACGATCGTGATCGCGACCGGCTCGCGTCCGCGCGCTCCGGCCGACATCGGCATCGACCACGAACGCATCCTCGACAGCGACTCGATCCTGTCGATGATCTACCTGCCGCAGTCGATGATCGTGATGGGCGCGGGCGTGATCGCGTCGGAATTCGCGACCATTTTCCAGGCTTTGGGCGTCCAGGTCGTGATGGTCGACAAGGGCGATCGCCCGCTGGGGTTCCTCGATCCTGAAATCAGCGATCGCTTCGTCACGCGCTTCGAGCGCGACGGCGGTCGGTACATCGGCGGCGTCAAGCACAAGTCGGTGACGAACGACATGATCTCGGGCGTCACCGTGACGCTCGACGACGGTCGCACGCTGAACGCCGAACGCGCACTGGTGGCGCTGGGGCGCACGGCCAGCGTGCGCGGCCTGAACCTCGCCGCCGCGGGCCTCGCGGTCAACGAGCGCGGATTCATCGCGGTGAATGAGCACGGCCAGACGAGTGCGCCGAATGTCTACGCCGTGGGCGACGTCGTCGGTCCTCCGGCGCTCGCGACGACGTCGATGGATCAAGGCCGTCGCGCGGTGCGGCATGCGCTCGGCCTCGACAATTCACAAGCCGTGACCACCATCCCGGTCGGCATCTACACGATCCCCGAGATCGCGTCGGTCGGCTTGACGGAGAGCGAGGTCGTGAAGCTCCACGGCCGTGCGGTCGTGGGCCGAGCGCGCTTTGACGAGATCGCGCGCGGTCACATCAACGGCGAGACCGACGGTCTCTTGAAGCTCGTCTGCGGACCGCACGGCAAGCAGATCCTGGGTGCACACGTGATCGGCGAGGGCGCCACGGAGCTCATCCACCTGGCGCAAGTCGCGATGATCTCCGGCCTCGAGGTCGATGCCTTCGTCGACAACATCTTCAACTTCCCGACCCTGGCCGAAGCCTATCGCGTGGCCGCGCTCGACGTGGTCGGCCACCGGATGCGCCTGCGCGCGACCGCCTGAAACGCTCATACCGTGCCAGGATCCAAACCCGCCGATTCGCCGCTGCGGGTGGCCGGTGGCAGTACGGGTCAGGCTCCACTCCGCCGCTTTCGCTGCTGTAGCTGCGGTGGTGGCTGGTTGAGTTTGACCGTACGGAGCCAGGCTCATGTGGTGCAAACTCGCCGGCGTTGAACCGCGCGCCACCGATCGACCTTGGGCCGGCGA
>JAEUIA010000130.1 GCA_016795245.1 Planctomycetota bacterium
GATGCACCACACGAGCCTGGCTCGGTACGGTCAAACTCGGACGAGCGCCACTGCGCAAATCGCGAACCCCGAGGTCAACAATGGGGTGGTGTCGCGAGGGGTGAGTCCGGTGTCGGACTTGAAACGTTGCGGGGTTGGGTCCGGTGTCGGACTTGAAACGTTGTGGGGTTGGGTCCGATGTCGGACTCGAAACGCTGCGGGGCTCAGGTTCGATGTCGGGCTGGAAACGTTGCGGGGGTGCTCTCGGCGTCACTCTGGAAGCGTCGCGGAGCCGTGGCTCCTCGACTGCTGCGCCTAGGACCGAGCCCGCGCTTCTCCTGCGCTCCCGACCGCGGAGAAGGAACCCTCGTACCGACATCTGCTTCTCGTGCTGTCGCGGGATCTAGATCGCAACCCCCGCCCGTGGTGGCGCAAGTCTCCCCACGATCCGGGCTCACTCCGGTCAAGCTCAGCGCGGCAATTCGCCGCCGCCGCTCACTTCGAGCGGGCGTGAGTCCACCGCCTCTTTCGACAGGTCGCGCACGACCCACACGAACAGGGCGCGATCACCCACGCGCATGCGACTGGCGGAGACGTGCATCGGGAAGCGCGTGCCGTCGCGGCGCACGCCTTCCATCTCGGCCTGAGCGCCGACTCCCAGGCGCAGCATCGCGCGTGCGCCGTCGAACAACGCTTCGCGCTTCGTGCCTTGATCCGCGGGCGTCAGGCGCACGATGTCCGCGCCCACCAACTCCTTGCGTGGCCAGCCGAACAGGCGTTCACCGGCTGCATTGATCCACTCGATGCGGCTCGTGGCGTCGATCGTCAACATCGCGGCCGGTGCCGACTCGACGACCGCCTGTGCGCGGTTGTCGTCGTCGACCGAACCCAGATCGACGACCTCGTGGTCGACCACCTGGCCGCTCAAGTCGCGCAGTCGCGCCGCGAACTGTCGGCCGGATCCTAGATCGATCGGCATCACGAGCAATTCGACCGCGACTTCGCGCCCGTCCTTGCGCCGCGCGGCCAGCTCGATCTTTTGATTGAGGATCGAAGTGCCCGTGGTGTTCTGCGCCTGCGCCGCCTCGCGCAGCCCGCGGCGAATCGCCATGCGGCGCGGATGGGGGATGAGGACGTCGGCGAATTCCTTGTCGAGGACCTGACGGCGCTCCCACGCGAACACGCGCTCGGCGGCCGGATTGAAATCGAGGATGCGCCCTTCGCCGTCGATGATCACGTACGGATCGGCAGCGGACGACAGGATCGCCGCCGTGCGCATCTCGCTCTCGCGGATCGCGGTCTCGGCCTCGGCCTGCACGCTGCCGTCCTGCACGGTCAAGATGTGCAGCTCGACGCCTTCCACGCGCGCAGTCGAGAGGCCGATCTGCACTGGAAATTCCGAGCCGTCGCGCCTGCGACCGACCGCTGCGCGCGTGCGGGTGCGCGAAGTCGAGTTGCGTTCGGCGCCGACTTCCAGCGCGTCGACGAGCAGGTGCACGCCGAACCCGACGGCTTCGTGAGGCAGATAGCCGAACATGCGCTCGGCCGCCGGATTGATGGCGGCGATCGTGTCGTCGGCATTGAGTGTCAGAATGCCCTCCGCGGCCGCATCGAGCACCGCGCGCATGTGCTGATCCGTTTCGCGCACGCGCTGCTGCGCGCGGGTCAGGAGCCGCGCGATCGGCTCGATGCCGAGCCAGGCGAAGAGCAGGGTGCCCAACACACCGCCGGCAGCGATCCACAGCACGGGGCCCGTGCCGGCCACGTAGGCTGCGGCCCCGTAGAGAATCGCGAGGATTCCCAGAGCCGATAGACACAGGAGTCGCACAGTCCTGACGGATGCGCCCTCCGGCTTGCCGGAACGATTGCCCTGCATGTGAGTGTTCGACCGCGCCTCCCCACAAGGCCGATCGCTGCCACCATCGATGCTAACTGCACGGCCCGATGGGCGCTACCTCGAGGCCCGAAGGACCGGGATCCGGGCCGCTGCTTGACCCCGCGCGCGGTGTCGGTGAAGCTCGACCTTCTCATGACCCGCCGCTCCTCGACCACGACGCAAACGAGCCCCGACGAGATCCTGAACCCCGACGAGGCGCAGCCGGCTCCGGGGGGGGGCGAGGACCGCTCCGCGGACGCCGGAGACGAATCCCAGGCCGAGCCCACTGCCGAGGGCGCAGGTGCCGGTGTCGAGCCCGCAGAAGACAGTGTGGACTCGAGCACCGGGCCGGGCGACTCGCTGACCGACGAAGAATTGCAACAGTCCGTCGCCGCCCTCGTCTTCGCGTCCCCGGAACCGATCTCCACGCGCAAACTGCAGGACCTGCTCGAGCGCCCGGTGCGCGCGCGCATCGACGCTGCGCTGGAAGCCATGCGCGAGCGCCTCGCGGCGAGCGGACTCCCGCTCGAACTGCGCGCGGTCGCCGGTGGCCACCAGATCCTGACGCGCCCCGAGCTCGGCGACGTCGTGCAGCGCTTGTTCAAGTCGCGCCGCACCGAACGCATCTCGTCGGCGGCGCTCGAGACCCTGGCCGTCGTCGCCTATCGCCAACCGGTCTCCAAAGCCGAGATCGAAGCCATCCGCGGCGTCCAGGCCGGACCGATCCTGCGCACTCTGATCGAGCGCGGCCTCGTGCGCGTGACCGGTCGCGCGGATGTGCCCGGACATCCGCTGCAGTACGGCACGACCCGCGAATTCCTCGAGCGTTTCGGCCTGGCGAACCTCGCGGACCTGCCGCGCGACGCCGAATTGACCAAGGACTGAACCGGGCTCCGTGGCGCGCGCGAAAAGGGCCGCTCCTGGAGCCTGCCGGCTGCCGTCCTTGCGCCCACTCGGCGCGCGCCCGTACACTTCTCCGCTTCCCTCCCGGCCTTTCGGCCGCGCGAGGAGCCCCCGCGCCCGTACCCCCGCTCGGCCCACGCAGGCCGCGACGCCATGTCCCAAGACACGACGAAGAAGAAGCCCATCGACCCCGAGATCGTGCGTCCCGACGGTGCGGAGGACGATGATGTCATTCACGTACCGAAGGGCGCGAGCAAGACGCGCTTCATCATGACCTTCCTGGTCGTGATCCTGGTGCTCACGACCTTCACCGTCGGCCCCGAGGTCCTCGACGTGTTGGGCGGTCGCGATCGTTCATCGAAGGCGTTCATGACCTGGAAGTCGCCGGACGGTCTGGTCAAGTCGGTCAGCGAGAAGTCCTTCCTCGAACACAAGCGTTCGATCGCGACGGTATTGCGCTGGGCCTTCCCGGGCGCGGACCGCGATCCGAGCGACGAGCAGACGGCCTCCTTCATCGCGATCGACCAGTCCGCAGCCGAGGCCGGCATCGTGATCAGCGACGACGAAGTCGCGAAGTTCATCCGCGAAGTCTTCCAGACGACGGACAACTACCGCGGCTACTGCCAGTCCTACCGCATCTCGACGAAGGACTTCGAAGGCATGATCCGTCGCACCTTGCGCGTCGATCGCTACCGCGATCTGCTCGCGCAGAGCTACTCGATTCCGGATCCGGCCGCGATCGAGAAGGCGTGGAAAGGCCGCCACCAGGAGTTCATGTACGACTACGTCGAACTCCCGGTCGCGACGCTCGTCGAGGAAGCGCGCGCGCAGGCGCCGCAAGGCGAAGCGCTCAAGGCCTGGTTCGACGCGCTCTCCGACGTCGAGAAGGACGCCTACAAGTTGAAGCCCGAAGTCAGCGCCGAAGTGGTCGGCATCTCGCTCGACGGCCCCTTCAGCGGCGATGCGATCCTGGCCAAATTCCCGCGCCCCGCGGACGCGAACCTCGAGGCTGAGGCGCTGCAGTACCACACGGACTTCGGCTACGCGCGCTTTCCGAAGCAGCCGACGCGGGAATCGCCGACGTTCGCGCAGCCCTTCGAAAGCGTCAAGGAGCAGGCCTTGATGGAAGCTCCGATCTACCACGGACTCAAGACCTGGGTGGACGGGCTGCTTGCGCGCCAAACCGCCGGCGAAACCATCGATCTCGCAGCGGAGGCCTCGGAGTTGGGGCTGCTCTACCGCAAGCAAGCCGACGTCCGCAACTTCGACGCGTGGAAGGAGATGAACATCTCCTTCGTCGGGAAGCGCACGCTCGAAGTCATCTTCGACATGGACAAGCCCGCGGGCCAATTGTGGCCGGCTCTCAGCGTCGACGAAAAATCGTTCGCGTACGGGCGCATCCTCGAGTCCAAGCCTCCGCGCATGCCCGAGTTCAGCGAGATCGAAGCGAGCGTCGCGAGCGTCTGGGCCGACAAGGAGGCGAAGAAGATCGCCTTGGCGCGCCTCGAATCGATCCGTGATGCGTTCGGCACGCGTCCCGACCCCGCCGATCCGATGGCGCTGCCGTTCCAGCCGCAAGCGGACGAAGCCAAGTTCGCCGAGGCCGTCACGGCCGCCGGACTGACCGTGAAGCGCCGCGACTGGCGCGAGCGCATGGCTCCGGCTCCGGCCGACGAGCCCCCGGGCGAGGCCTACATCCGCTCGAACGTCGGGCTCACCACGATGAAGGAAAACACGGTCGCGAAGCCCGAGATCAGCCGCGACGGCACGACCGCCTACCTCGTGCGCGTCGGCGGCGTGCGCGACCCCGACCTCTCGAAGATGAAGGTCGACGAGTTCAAGCAGGCGGCCGAGCAGCAGGTGTTCCAGGAACAGCTGACTTTCATCCGCCTGAAGATCGGTTCGCGCGAGTTCCTCGAGTCGCGCTTCGGCGTCGATCTGCGTTCGTGGCACCCGGAGCAGTCGCCGGCGAACTGATCCGACCTCGCCTCAAGGCGAGTTGAGCGACCTTCCGATGGTTGTGTGACGCGCGCGGATTTTTTTTCCGCCCGTCCCAGCTGTCGATGTCTATTCCTCGCGTGGTGCGGCCGTGAACGAGAGTCTCGCGAGACTCCGCTTGCGCGCACATCACCGCGCTCAGTGGGCGGCGGCCTGCTCGTGGTTGGCGGCCGCGTTCGACGCCAGGAGCGGTGAAGCACGCGAGCGCTGGACGGCCTGGGGCGGCTGGTCGCGTCCCAACTTCGCGGCGAGCCTGCGGGCTGCAGTCGCGTTGAGTGCAGCGCCGGAATTCCAGTCGTCGTCGGACAGTCGCGCGCGCATCGTCGCGACGCAGCGCACGAACGGTGCCTGGGGCGAATCGCCCCTGACCGAGGAGTGCGATGTCGAGGTCACGGCGCTGGCGATCCAGGTCCTGTGCGCCCTCGGCGACCGCACCTGGACGACTCCCGAGTTCGATGCCGCGTCGCGTGGCGCGCGCTGGTTGAGCACGCAGGCACCCTTTCCCGCTGGACTGCGCGCCTTGAACCTGTGTTCCACGCGCTTGCAGCAGGGCGCATTCGAGGACGCACTGCGCGCCGGACTGAACGCGATCGAAGCCGAGTGCGAGGCGTGCTCAGCGCGGGCAAGCGACAGCACGGAGGAGGCCGCGGATCGGCTGCAGGCATGGCACTGCGTCGCGAACACCTTCGCGCTCGATGTGCGCCGCCACCCGGCCGTTGCGCGCACCACGCTCGAACTGATCCAGCGCAGCGAGGCGAGCGCCGGCGCGTTGCCGATGGTCAAGACGAACGAGCCTTTGAGCACTTCCGCGCGCGCCGACAATGCGACGCTGGCGCGCGCCTCGCTCGCACTCTTCGCGGTTGCAGACCCCGTGTTGGGGCCGCGTGCGGCGTACGCCGCGAATCTGCTCGTCTCCGAGGCGTGCAGTTCTCTCAGGCCGACGCACGCAGGCCGCGGCGCGCACGGAGGCGTGCGTGCTCACGCCGGACTCTTCGCGCCGCACTCGCTGCGTGCGACGGCCCTGTGCGCCGAGGCATTGCATGAAGCGATCGAGCGCTCTGCAGCGCCCTGGACGCTGCCTGGAGCAACGTCTTCAGCTTTCGATCATCCTGAGTCCGGGCCGGTCGCGCACCGCGCCTGACTCTGGGCGCGCGTCGCGTCAGGATTCGTCCCGGCGCGAATCGACTCCGGCGCCGAAGCTTCCGGCGCGTTCGTTGCGCTGGCCGGGCTTCGGCAGGTGGCGCGCCGAGCCACGCGGATCCTGACGCGGCGAGCGCGCAGCCGGGGGAGTCGAAGGACTCGCGGCGGCACGCGGCGGACGTGCAGCGGCGTGCGCTGCAGGACGCGCGGGCGGCCTGGCCGCGGGGCGGGCCGGGGCGCGCGAGCCGAACGCGGGCCGCGGCTGGCGCTTGGGCTGAGCGGGGCGGCGCTGCGGGCCGCCGGCGGGCGCACGGGACTTGTCGCGCGGCGAGCGCTCGCCGCGGGAGTTCTTCACCGGTCCGCTGCGACCCTTGAGCGACTCCGCCGGGCCGTCGTAGTCGAACTGCGGCAGCGTGATGCGCGGCAGGCGGCGGCCGAGCGTCTTCTCGATCGCGCGCAGGTCGGACTCTTCGTCCGGCGAAACGAACGTGAACGCGTCACCGGTCAGGGCGGCGCGCGCAGTGCGCCCGACGCGGTGGATGTAGTCCTCGGGGCTGTTCGGCACGTCGTAATTGATCACGTGGCTCAACGCCGTGACGTCGATGCCGCGCGCGGCGATGTCGGTGGCGACGAGCACTTGGAACTTGCCCTGCTTGAACATCTCGAGCGCCTGCGTGCGCTGGCTCTGCGAACGATTGCCGTGGATGCGATCGGTGCGGATGCCGCGGTCCTCGAGGTGCTTCGACAGCCGATTCGCGCGGTGTTTCGTGCGCGTGAAGACGAGCGCACTGTCGATGCCCTCGCTGCGCAAGAGCTCAAGCAACAGAGCGTTCTTGCGGCCCTGGGTCACCGGATACACGGCCTGCGTGATGCCCACGGCCGGCGCCGAGCGACGCTCGATGTCGATGCGCTCCGGGCGCACCAGCATCTGATCGGCGAGCTTGGCGATCTGCGGCGGCATCGTGGCCGAGAAGAACAGCGTCTGCCGCTTGGTCGGCAGTCGCCCGACGATCTTCTTGATGTCGGGCAAGAAGCCCATGTCGAGCATGCGATCGGCTTCGTCGAGCACGAGGACCTCGAGCGAACTCAAGTCGGCGTACGAGTGCCGCATGTGATCGAGCAGGCGTCCGGGCGTAGCGACGATCACGTCGGCTCCCGTGCGCAGCGCATGTTCCTGCGGCCCCATGCCGACGCCGCCGTAGATCGCGGCGCCGCGCAAGGGCGTGTGCTGCGCCAGCTGCGACAGGTGCTCTTGGATCTGCGCGGCCAGCTCACGCGTCGGCGTGAGGACGAGCGCCCGCGTGCGCGTGGATTGGCGCGTGATCAGCCGATTCAACACCGGCAGGAGAAACGCGGCCGACTTGCCGCTGCCGGTCATGGCGCAGGCGAGCAGGTCGCGGCCCGCGAGCGCGGGCGGAATGGCACTCTCCTGGATGGGAGTGGGACGCGTGAAGCCGAGCTCGTGCACACCGCGCAGGAGATCGGGGTGCAGCCCGAGCTTTTGAAATGTCATAGATGGTTACCGTTCGATTTGGGCAAAGAGGATCGCACGGATCGGCATGGAAGCGCAAGTCGAGTCGGCGCGGGGGGCCATGGGGCAGTCCTCTGGCGCATTCTCCGACTTCGTTGCGAGGGTGGGTCGAGTGTGCGCCGTGTCCGACACCGGACGCGATCACTCAACGCTTCGAGTCCGGCAACAGGCACAAGCCGGCAACACTTCCATTCCGGCACCGAACGCAACCCCACAACGCTTCAAGACCGACACCGAACCTGAGCCCCTCAACGCTTCCAGACCGACACCAAACCCAACCCATCAACGCTACAAGTCCGACACCGAACCTGAGCCCCGCAACGCTTCCAGTCCGACACCGAACAAACCCCGCCACGTTCCCAGACCGACACCG
Source organism: Planctomycetota bacterium (assembly GCA_016795245.1). Lineage (GTDB taxonomy): Bacteria > Planctomycetota > UBA1135 > UBA1135 > JAEUIA01. The sequence goes on from JAEUIA010000130.1 coordinate 7,801, forward strand.
AACTCACCCAATCAGACCCCACCCCATTGTTGACCTCCTGGTTCGCGATTTGCGCAGTGGCGTTCGTCCGAGTTTGACCGTACCGAGCCAGGCTCGTGTGGTGCATCTTCGCCGCAGTAGAGCCGCGCGCCGGCGCGCGGCT
>JAEUIA010000135.1 GCA_016795245.1 Planctomycetota bacterium
GTAGAGCCGCGCGCCGGCGCGCGGCTCTACGCCGGCGAAGATGCACCACACGAGCCTGGCTCGGTACGGTCAAACTCGAACGAACGCCACCGCGCGAACAGCGAACCTGGAGGTCAACCACGGGGTGGGGTCGAGCGGGCGAGGTTCGGCGTCGGTCGCGCAGCGTCGAAGGGCGCAGATGCAGTCGTGCCTTGCCTGCAATGGGTCATTGGATGTGACGACCGCCAAGGTGCGCGTCAGCCACGCTTCGCCACCGACACATCGAGTCGCGTCCCGCGCACGATTCCCGGCGCAACCTTCCGCCACCGCCACTCTGCCTGACGCCTCGTTACCTGACCCCGGCGTTCCGCTCCTCGAAGACACTCTTTTCCTGAAGTCCTGGTTGGCCTCGTGCGGTACTCCGCGCGAGGTCAACCAGGACTCCGCGCTGCGGAGCACGCGTCGAATGCCGTTGCTTCCCAGTTTGCCGCGCGCGCTTCATCTCCCACGCGCATCGCAAAAACACGTGGCTCCCGCCGCTCATCCACTTCACACGCCACGCAGTCTCGATCCAGCGCGCGCTCTCGCTCTACCGCTCAAACCTTCAGCTCAGATGTGATGCACAGGCCCGCTGCACTCTGCCGCCGCGATCAAGGTGCGCCTCACATAGACAGTCACCATCTCCCGGCGCCAATCGTGATCACCAGGGATGTTCGGCATCGGGTGACACTGCTTGTGCGCCAGTTCCGCGAGCGTCTCCACGGCCGCAGCGAACGCGCTCGAACCGAGCTTCGTTCCTTCCAACGTCTCCCGCGCCCGCTTGATGCGCAGCGGACGCGCCTGCAGCGCCGTGATCACCAGATCCGCATCGGTGACCACATCCTTGGAATCACAGTCGATGCGCACAGCCACACCCAGCAGCGGGAAATCGATCGATCCGCGCTCGCGCAGCTTCCCGTAAGCACCACGATGATTCTTCGCCGCCGGAGGAACCTGGATGGCGACCAGGATCTCGCCCGGCTCGACGCGCTTGTTGACGATGCCGTCGGCAATCCAGAAATCATCGATCGGCACCGTGCGCTTGCCTTGCGGTCCTTCGAACACCAACACAGCACCCAGCGTCATCAACGCCGGCGCCGAATCGTTGCTGGCGGCGGCGACGCACTTCGATCCGCCTTCGACGACGTGACACTTGCCCCCGTCCTTCTTGAGGCAGAAGCCCAGCGCCTGGCGCCAGAAGTAGGTCTGGTTGTACCACTGGCAGCGCGTGTCGAGCAGCACGTTGCCGCCCAAGGTGCCCATCGTGCGCAACTGCGGACCGGCGACGAGTCCGGCCGCCTGCGCGAGCACGGGTGCGCGCTCGCGCAGCAGCTCGCTCGCGGCGACGTCTGCGAGCGTCGTCATCGCGCCGATCGAGATCCAGTCCTTCTCGATCTGCTGGATGCCGCGCAATGCGTCGACCTGGGCGAGCGAGACGACGAGAGGCGGCGTGAAGAGCTCGTGCTTCATGTTCGGCACGAGATCCGTTCCGCCCGCCACGATCATGGCGCCTTCGACCGAAGCCAGAAGCTGCAGCGCTTCGCGCACCGTCTTAGGCGTCGCCAGCTCGAACTGCGGGAGGCGCAACATCAGGCGCGCCCCTTGGCAGTGGTCTTGGCGACGCTCGCCGACTTCTGTTCGCGCAGCGCCGCTAGCACGCGTGCCGGCGTGAACGGCAAATGTTTCAAACGCACGCCGACCGCGTCGAACACCGCATTGCTGATCGCGGGCAACACGGGATGCAACGGCCCTTCGCCCGCTTCCTTGGCGCCGTACGGGCCTTCGGGGTCGAGGCTCTCGACGATCAACGCGGCAAACTCCGGCGCATCGACCGAGGTCGGGATGCGGTAGTCGAGCAACGACGGCCCCTGGTGCAGACCGAAACGGTTGATGTCGTGGTGTTCGAGCAGCGCTTCGGCCGCGCCCATGTACGCCGAGCCTTCCATCTGACCCGCGACGAGCATCGGGTTGAGCGCGCGTCCGCAGTCGTGCGCGACCCAGACCTTGTCGATCGTGATGCGGCCGGTCTCGGTGTCGACGTCGACTTCGACGACGTGGGCGGTGAACGAATAGGCCGGCGAAGCGCCGATCGTGCCGCCGCGGTAGTCGCCGCCGAGCGTGGGCGTGTTGTACGAGCCGGTCGAGCCGAGCGTGTCGTGCTTCTCTTCGGCGATGTGGAAGGCTTCGACGGAGCTCATGGACTTCGCGACGTCCTCGACATCGATGACGGTGCCCTCGATCATGCGCACCCGTCGCGTGTCGATGCCCCAGTGTTCGGCGACGGCCGCAGTGATGAGCGCGCGCAGCTTGCGCGCCGCGTCGATCGTGGCGTTGCCGACCATGAACGTGACGCGCGAGCTGTAGGCTCCCAGGTCGACGGGGCACAAGTCCGTGTCGGCCGCGACGACGCGCACGTTCTCGACCGGGATGCCCAATTCCTCGGCGACGATGTAGCACACGACCGAGTTCGAACCCTGGCCGATGTCGTTGCCGCCGGTGAACACCGTCACGAGGCCCGAACGATCGACTTTCAGTTGGATGCCGGCCTGCGGCATCTTGTTCGGATACACAGGGTAGTTGGTGCCCGAGATGTACATCGATCCCGCGACGCCGAGTCCGCGTCCGTGGGGGAGCTTCCCGCGCCGCGCGCGCCAGCCGCTCGCGCGCTCGACTTCGTCGAGACAGCGCATGAAACCGTTGCTGGTGATGCGCTGGCCGTTGACGGTCTGTGTGTGCTCGCCCTGGAAGTTCTTGCGGCGGATCTCGATCGGATCCATCCCGAGCTTCTCGGCGATCTGGTCGAGCTGCACTTCGAACGCGAAGCGCGGCTGCACCGAACCGTGACCGCGCTTCGGGCCGCAGGGCGGTTTGTTGGTGAAGACGCGCGTCGAGTCGAAGCGGTAGCTCGGAAAATCGTACGGCCCCGTGAGCAGTTGCCCCGCGTAGTAGGTCGTGACGAGACCGAAGGAGCTGTACGACCCGCCGTCGATCAGGATCTTGGCGTCGACGCCCGTCACGCGGCCGTCCTTCGTCGCGCTGGTCTTGTAGTGCAGCTGCATCGGGTGGCGGCCGCGGTGCGCGTAGAAGACTTCTTCGCGCGTCCACAGCATCTTGATCGGCCGACGCGTGATCATGGCGAGTTTCGCGACGCAGAACTCGAGGCTGAACGGGTCCGACTTGCCGCCAAACGCGCCGCCCAGGCACGGCTGCACGACGCGGATCCTCGCCGGCTGGAGTTCGAGCACGCGCGCGAGTGCGCGGTGGACGTAGTGCGTGATCTGCGTCGAACTCCACACGGTCAAGACGCCGTCGGCCGAGTACTGCGCAACGGCGCAGTGCGGTTCGATGGGCGTGTGCGTCGTGCCGTGGAACGAGTAATCGTCCTCGACCACGAGATCCGCCGTCTTGGCCGCCGCTTCGACGTCGCCGAAGCTGAGTTCGACGTGTTTGCTGATGTTGCCCTTGTTGTGCTTCTTGTCCTCGTGGATCGAAGGCTCGTGGCGCACGAGTGCTTCCTTGGGGTCGAAGTACGCATGCAGCACTTCGTATTCGACCTCGATCAGCTTGAGCGCTGCGTTGGCGGTGTCCTCGTCGATCGCCGCGACGGCCGCGACCTCATCGCCGATGAAGCGCACTTTCTCGAGCGCCAAGGCGTTCTCGTCCGGCGTCCACGGGATGACGCCGTACTTGATCGGCATGTCCTGTCCGGTGATGACCGCGTGCACGCCCGGCAGCGCCAGCGCTCGCGTCGCGTCGATCTTCTTGATCAGCGCGTGCGCATGCGGCGAGCGCAAGGTCTTCGCGTGCAACATGCCCGGCAGCACGATGTCGTCGGCGTACACCGCGGCTCCCGTCGCCTTGGCGAGCCCGTCGACCTTGCGGTGCGGCTTGCCGACGACTTGGAACGCCTGGTTGTCCTTGGCTCCCGGTTGCGCGTCACCCCAGGGTGCGCCCGGTCCGTGTTGGTCGCGCGCGCCCACTACTCGCGTCCCTCTTGCTTGCGCCGCTCAGCGAGGTGCGCCGCCGCGCGCTTCGCCGCTGCTTGCGCCTCGCTCGGATCCATGCGCTGCGCTTCCCACGATCTGGGCGCCGGGGCGACACCGATCGATTCAGCGACGGCGAGTTCGACCGCTTCGAAAATCTGCGTGTACCCGGTGCAGCGGCACAGATTGCCGGAGAGCGCCTCGCGGATTTCGGCGCGCGTCGGACACGGGTTCTTGTTCAACAGCGCGCGCGCCGAGAGCATCATCCCCGGCTGACAGAATCCGCACTGCAATGCGCCGCAGCGATCGAACGCCGCCTGCACCGGGTCGGGCCCGTCGCCGCCGCTCTTCACGTGCAGCGGCATCAAGCCTTCGATGGTCGTGACCTCGCGCTCCTCGACCGCCCCGGCGAGAGTCAGACACGCGAGCACCGGCCGGCCGTCGACGAGCACCGTGCACGCGCCGCAATCGCCCTTGTCGCAACCCTGCTTCGACCCGGTCAGCCCGAGCTTGTAGCGCAGGACCTCCAACAGCGTCCAATGCGACGGCGCCGCCGCCTGGACGGTGTCGCCGTTGACCTTCAACGAGAGTGTGCGCATCGCGCCGATTGTCGCCGCGCGAGGGGGAGGGGACAAGGACGGGAGCGCTGGAGGGCCGAAATCCGACCCGTTGGCGCTGCGGTAGCGGGACCTGGGGGCGGCCGCGCCGAAATCCGAATGATCGTTGCGAACTCGAGTCGCTGTCGAGCGTCGAGTGTGGGGGAGATCGGTGCCGGCGCGCCCCACGACACCTGACAAAACCTGCGAGGGCGGGAGACACGTCTCGCCTCCATTTGAGGCTGGCCACCGGTGGAACGATGACGAGGAATCAGGAGTGCTCGACAGCTGTCCCGCAGGGCTACGAGGCCTTCCTGCGGGAGGTCAAAGAGCGCATGTCCGAGGCCCAGGTGCGCGCCGCAAGAGCCGTGGGTAGCGAGCTCGTCAGGCTGTACTGGCGCCTGGGCAAGGAAATCCTGAAGCGCCAGGAGTCGCAGGGGTGGGGCTCTCAAGTCATCGAGCGCCTGGCGCTCGACCTGCGTGCAGCCTTCCCGGGTACCCAGGGTCTGTCCTCTCGTAACTTGCGCTCCATGAGAGACTTAGCGCGGGAATTCCCGGACTCTCCAATTTGGCAACAGCTGTTGCCAAATTGCCCGTGGGGGCACGTTTTGGTCGTCATGAATCAGGTCAAGGACCCGGAAGCGCGCCGCTGGTACCTGGAGCGGTTGATTCAGCGGGGTTGGAGCCGAAACGTACTCTCGCTACAGATCGAGTCCAGGCTGTTCGAGCGCGAAGGACACGCCATCACGAACTTCGAGAGTGTTTTGTCGAAGCAGCAGTCGGATCTCACGCGCGAGATCCTGCGTGATCCCTACGCGTTCGAATTCCTTGGACTCGGCGACGCGGCGGATGAACGTGCGGTCGAGACGGCGCTCGTCGAACGCATGCGCCGGTTCCTTCTCGAACTGGGTCAGGGGTTCGCCTTCGTGGGCAGTCAGGTTCACCTCGACGTGGGCGGCGAGAGCTTCTACCTCGACCTGCTCTTCTATCACTTGAAACTGCGTTGCTATGTGGTCGTCGAACTGAAATCCGGTGCGTTCAAACCCGAGCACGCGGGCAAGCTCAACTTCTACCTCGCCGTCGTGGACGATCGCATGCGCCACGCGAGCGACCAGCCTAGCATCGGCCTCATTCTATGCCGTGAGCGCAACCGCGTCGTCGCCGAATACGCACTGCGTGTCGCGACGAATCCGATCGGTGTTTCGCAGTATGCATTGACCCGATCGTTGCCGAAGGAGCTGTCGTGCAGTCTCCCTCCGACGGAAGCATTGGAGGCGCAACTGGCTGGCGGCAGCTGTGATGCAGACTGACAGAACACGAGCTTGATGCGGGATTCTGGCGCGAACCATTCATGCACCGCGTCGTAGCATCGCTTGACCCGCAAGTCGCTGCCTCGATTTCGACCGGAAGCGATCTGTCAGGTCAGTCGGGATTGAAGTCCATCCCGCACAACTGCGGGGCGAGCGCTTCTGCGTCCGCAGAAGCGGACTCATGAACAGGTCGGGCTAGCTGCGCTTCACTCTCGCATGCCCGGACCGCGTGATGCTGGCGCTCAGCGAATCGCGAACAGAACTCCGGTTTCCGAGGTGCCGACGATGAGGTGTATCGACGCGTGAGTCCTGGCCGTGGAATGCGCCCATCGCGGTCGCTTCTCCCGACGCGGCTAGCGCTCCAACCCGAGCTTCTTGCCCTCGACCTTGAGGTCCCGCCATGGATCGAAGCTTGGGTCGTTGCTCAACACGTAGCTGCCGTCGTTCAAGCGCCACGCGTGGTCGTAGTTGTGCGAGAGCGCGACCGTGCCGCCCGGGGCTGCGGTGTCGCGCCAGGTCTGCACGCCGCGCAAGGCATCGGCGAAATCTTTCGCGCGGCGATCGGCGCTGATCGAGTACGACTCCCACGCGGCGCTGCGGATCGCGGCGATCTCCGCGCTGGATTTCGCGATGATCGCGGCGCGCTTGCGGCCTTCTTCGAGCGCGACGCGGCCGATCGCGACGTTGTGACCCTGGATGCGCCGCTCCCAATTCGGATCCACTTGGATCGAAGTTCGGATCGCCTCGTACAGGGCCGCATCGTGCGCCTTCGCGGGGGCACTCGTCGCGTAGGCCGGGAAGGTGCTGCCCGTGATCGCGTCCATCACTCCCATGCCGGAGTTGTTGCGCAACAGCGAGAACACCGCCACCACAAGGATCGTGCCGACCTTCTCCTGGCCGGCTTCGGTGAACGTGGCGCGAATCTCGGCGGCCTCGACCCACGTGCGCGCTTCGCCCATCGGCATCGGCGTCGAGGTCTCGTACTGCGCAAACTGCTTGCGCAGATCCTCGCGCGGTTGGAAGTGCTTGATGCGCGCGCCGGGCTTCACGCGGTGCACCAGCGCTTCGAGGTAGCTCTTGACGTTGGTCCACGGTTGCAGCGCGCAGCCCGGCGTCGATACGCCTGCGCCGTAGTTGTTCCACTCCCATTTCTCCTGCGGCAGGATCGAGATCTGGGTCGCGCCGTCCGGTGATCGGGCGTTCCAACGGAACGCGTATCCGTTCGTGCAGGTGAACTCCGCGCCCCAAAAGACACCGCCTTCCGCGCTCCAGCCGTGCGGCAGGAACAGGGTCGCCGCCGCCAGCGGCTTTTCGAATCCGGTCGCGTCGACGATCACCGCCGGCTCCATCCGCACTGTCCGCGTTCCGGATCCAGACGCGACACCAGATGCAGGTGTCTCTGCGGGCTTCTCCACCGCCGGCCTGTCCACGACGGGCTTTTGTGCGGCTGGATCCTCGACAGCGACAGTCGTCGGCGAACAGGCGGAACCCAGCAGGCAGAACGCGAACAGCACGAGGAACGACACGGCGAAACCTCCTGGCCTAGATGCCCAAGTCACTTGGACCTCGGCCGAGTATCGCCGCGCGCGTTCCGCGCCACAAGCTCCGACGCGCGGATGGCGCCTCGTCGCTCGTGCGAGTTGGATCCGTCGCCGCCGGCGCGCGAAAAGGACGCTACTTCGTCTCGCCCGTCGCCGGGTTCAGCGCGCGCAGTGCGGGATGGTCGGGCGCGTAGCGATCAGCGCGGAAGAACCCGAAGGGACCACCGCCGCCGCCGGGGCCGCGTCCGCCGCGACCGCGACCACGCGGGCCGCGATCATCACCGCGCGGTGCGCCGCCGGGGACCGCGCCGCCGGGGCCGTCACCGCGTGCATCACCGCGCTCGCGCGGAGGCGGCGGGCCGTTTGCATCATCGGGACGCGGACCGTTCGGGCCTGCACCACCCATGGGCGGTCCGCCGCGCTCCTCGACATCGCCGGTGAACGGGCTGGCGAAGTCCCACACGACATTGCCTTTGGAGTCGACCTCGCGCACGAGACCCGGCTCGCCCGCGGCGACGAGTGTGTGACCGTTCGCGAGCCGTTGCGCGCCGGAGATGTGACTCGAGCGGATGTCGGGCGAGGTGTAGGTCCACGCGAGCTTCACGTTCGCGAGCGCGGCCGGATCGAAGCCCTGCTTCAGCGTCTCGGCCGTGATGCCCAGATCGATCTCGTCCACCGAAGAGTGTTCGTGACCCAGCCCGCCGTTGTTGAACACCAACAGCCGACTGCCGCCGATCCACTGCGGATCGTGCTGCACGAACAGCTTCTGGTCGCGCGCTTCGCCGCCGTGCGTGCGCGGGTTGCCGTAGCGGAACAGGAAATCGCCGCCGTGCCCGTAGCGTCCGCCGCTCGAGGTCCTGGCTTCGGCGCTCGTCGTCGAATGGTCGATGACCCAGACTTCGGACAGCGTGCGCGAGCTGAGCACGATCACGTCGAGTTCAGGGTGCCAATCGATGCCGTTCGCGTGCGTCCAGTCGCCGTCCATTCCGCCCGCGCGACCCGGACCGTCCTGGCCGCCGCGTCCGCCGCGCGCGGCGGGATCGTCCTCGCCGACGTAGCCGATCTTCTTCAAGCGTTCGCGATCACGCGCGGCGTCGGCCGGCGCAGCGCGCAGTGCGAGATCCGCGTCGATGTTCAAGCGCGCAGGCCGCGACGCGATCGGCGCGTAGTTCGGGAGTGCGGCGTCGCGCGCCTGCACCAGGTGATCGATGGCGTGCCATTCCCACACGATCTTGCCGCCGCTCGGGCGCACGGGCTCGATTTCGATCACGGCGTCGGCCCACAGACCGTTGTTCGCCTGCTCGGGATCGCGGCCGACTGCGAGCGCTTGTTCCTTGGTCTTCATCTCCCACACGATCGCCAGCACGTTGCCGTTCGGCAGCACCTTCACGTCGTGGTGCAGGCAGCGCTGATCGTCGGAGAGCACGTACTCCCAGGTCACGTCGCCGTTCCAATCGAACTCGCGGAGGCGGCCGCCTTGTCCGCCGCCCCTGAAGGTCGGGTTGGCGACGCGCTCGGTGCGCAAGAGGCGCCCGTTCGGTTGCAGGTACACGGCCTGCCCGGGCGGGAGATCGCTCTTCCACTCGTGCACCGTCCGGCCCGCGTTGTCGATCAAGTACGTCGACGTCGAACGCAACGGCGCGACGAGCGTGTAACCGGGTGTCGCCAGAGGCGTGTTCGTGCGCAGGCCGCGCGGCGTTGCATCAGGTGATTGAAGCGCCGTGAGCGCGAGGAGTACGAGTGTAGTGTGCATGGGTCAGGCTCCAGGACGAAGGTCAGTCTCCGTGTGACGTCCAGTTCGACCGTAGGTCACACAGGGATGAGGATCGGCGACCGGTCTTAAGCACACCTTGCGCGCTCAGGAATTCGCGCGCAGGTGGTTCGCGATCGCTTCCAGGAACTGCGGTCCCAGGTCCTGGGCCTTCTTGTCGCCCACGCCCTTGATGGCCCGAAAACCTTCTTCGGAAGCCGGTTTGTGGGCCGCGAACAGGGCCAGCGTGCGGTCGTTGAAGACGAGGTAGGGCGGGATGCCGCGCTCCTTCGCGATCGCGCGGCGCAACTCGCGCAGGGTCTCGAACAGTTCGGGATCGGGCTGGATTCCGCCTTCGATCACGAGCGGTTCGCTCGCGCGACCCTTCTCGCGCGACCGGCCCTTCTTCGCCTTCGATTCGACCGGCGTGAAAAACGTGATCGCGATCTCGCCGCGCATCACTTCGACGCCGCTCTTCGACAGGAACAGCGTCGGGTACTTGCCTTCGGCGACGCGCAAGTGTTCCAACCCGATCAGCTGATCGATCCACGAGCGCACGGCGTGATTGGAATGTTCCTTCAGCAGGCCGAAGGTGCTCAGCCGGTCGTGGCCGGTCTGTCGCATGCGCGCCGTGTCGGCGCCGCGCAGGACGTCGGTCACGTGCTGCGCGCCGTAGCGTTGTTCACAGCGCACGACGCACGACAGGATCTTCTGCGCGATGATCTTGCTGTCCTCGACCTGCGCCAGTTCGCTCAGGCACACGTCACACGCACCGCACCCGCCGGCGGAGCTTTCGAAGATCTGGCCGAAGTACTCGCACAGGGTCTTGTGCCTGCAGCGCGCGCCCGTCGCGAAACCCCACAAGTGCGAAAGCCGCTCGAGCGCGTTGTCCAGATCCGCGCCCGCGTTCTCGACACCGGCCGCCGCCGCTTCGCGCGCCGAATGTTCGATCAGGTTCTTCCAACCGTGGAAATCCGCGCCGCCGTAGAACATCACGCATTCCGCCGGCAAACCGTCGCGGCCCGCGCGGCCGGTCTCCTGGCTGTACTGCTCGACGCCCTTCGGGAGGCTCGCGTGCACGACGAAACGCACGTCGGAGCGATCGATGCCCATTCCGAAAGCGACCGTGGCGACGACGACGTCCAGGTCCTCCGACAGGAACTTGGTCTGCGTGCGCGTGCGCTCGGCGGCGGAAAGTCCGGCGTGGTACGCGGCGCAACGCACTCCCAAGGCCGACAGATCCGCCGTCAACTTCTCGACGTCGGAGCGGCGCAAGCAGTACACGATGCCCGCGCGACCCGCGTGGCGCTGGATGACCTCGTACACCTGTCGCACGAGATCGCGGCGCGGTTGGATGCGATAGGTCAGATTCGGCCGGTCGAAGCCGCCGACCAGCACGGCCGCGTCCTTCAACCCCAGCGCCTGGATGATGTCGGCGCGCACTTCGGGCGTGGCCGTCGCGGTGAAGGCCTGGATCGGCAAGTGCGGACGCGCGCGGCGCAACTCGCCCAGCATGCGGTACTCGGGCCTGAAGTCGTGGCCCCAGTGGCTGATGCAGTGCGCTTCGTCGATGGCGATCGAAGTCAGACCTTGCTCTTCGAGTCGCGCCAGGAACCCGTCCGTCATCAAGCGCTCGGGAGCGACGTAGAGGAGCTTCACGCTGCCGTCGGCGAGCGCGCGCTCGACCTCGCGCTTCTCACCGGCGTCTTGCGCGCTCGTCAACATGCGCGCTTCGACGCCGAGCTCGCGCAGGCCGATCACCTGGTCCTGCATCAACGAGATCAGGGGACTGATCACCACCGTGAAACCGTCGCGCAACAAGGCCGGGACCTGGAAGCACAGGCTCTTGCCGCCGCCGGTCGGCATCACGACCAACGCGTCGCGTCCCGCGAGGCCCGCCTCGATCGCGCTGGCCTGCATGGGACGCAGACGGTCGAAGCCGAAGACCGAGCGCACCAATTCCAGGGCGCGTGCGTCCGTGCGTTGCGAGGACTTGGTTGCGAGTTCCAGAGGAGAGTCCATACGGTGCAGCGAGCCCCGTGCGCGCGCGCACGAGCACTAGAGACCGCATTCCACCAACTGAGTCGCGTCGTTCAAGGCTCTCCACACCACTGATTCGGCAAACCCCGGTCACCGAATCGTTGTATCGTGCGTAGCCGTCGACCCCGCGCGCCGCTCGCCCCCGTTTTCGTTCCCGGCGCGCATTTGCGAGAGACGAGGCCCCCAGTCCATGCTGCGATCGATCCAGCGCTACACCGAATGGCTCCACGGCCAGTGGCCGGCCGGCACGGTCGAGAAACTCCCCGAGGTGCGGGCCGACGGCTCCACCAACGTCCCCGGTCTCTACGTCGTGGGGGACTTGACCGGCATTCCGCTGCTGAAGTTCTCGTCGGATACCGGCGCGCGCGCGGTCAAGACGATCGCTGAAGATCCGCAGTTCGAGTCCGAGCGCAAGCGCGGCGACTCCGGTGTGCTCGACCTCGTGATCATCGGCGCCGGCGTCTCGGGCATCGCGGCGGCGATCGAGGCCAAGCAGCGCCGGCTCAAGTTCGAGATCCTGGAGGCGGCCGAGCCGTTCTCCACGATCGTCAATTTCCCGAAGGGCAAGCCGATCTACACGTTTCCGACCGACATGACCCCATTCGGCGCGCTGCAGTTCACCGCGCAAGTCAAGGAGCCCTTGCTCGACGAGATCCGCGGTTACGCCGCCGAGCACGCGGTCGAGACCAAGGCCGCGCGCGCCGAGAAGGTCCGCCGCGCGGGCGACGTGCTCGAAGTCGTGTTGCGTGAGGGCGAAGCGCTGCGCGCGCGGCGCGTGATCGTCGCGATCGGTCGCTCCGGCAACTTCCGCAAGCTGGGTGTGCCCGGCGAAGACAAGGGCAAGGTCTTCAATCGCCTGCACGATCCGTCGGAATTCGCGGGCAAGAACGTGCTCGTCGTCGGCGGCGGAGACAGTGCTCTCGAATGCGCGATCGCCGTGGCGCAGTGCGGTGGCGCGGTGACGGTGTCCTACCGCAAGCCCGAGTTCGCACGGCCCAAACCCGGCAACATCGAGCAACTCGAGCGCCTGCGCGCCGATCCGCTGTCGGACGTCTCGGTTCCGACGCCGAGCTCCGAGCGCGTCACCACGTCCGTGGGCGGCTTCATGAGCGCGCGCAAACAGCGCGGCAGCATCGCGCTCCTGATGGAGAGCCAGGTGAAGTCCATCACCGACGATTCCGTCACGGTGCGCACAGCCGAAGGCCGGGACCAGGTGCTCGAGAACGACGCCGTGTTCGCCATGATCGGTCGCGAGGCGCCGCTCGATTTCTTTCGCCAGAGCGGCGTGAAGATCAGCGGCGAACTCTCGGCACGCGCATGGATCGCGTTCGGCCTGTTCACGCTGTTCTGCGTGTTCGTCTACAACTGGAAGGCCGGCGGCGAGCTCAAACACGTCTTCGAAGAACACCGGTGGTTCCCGTTCAATCTCGGCGCCTGGATGCAGGGTTGGTTCGCGAGCGCGGCCGATCCGTCGACCTTGATCGGCACGCTCACGATCACGCTGCAAGAACCGGGCTTCTACTACTCACTGGCGTATTGCCTGTGCGTGACCTTGTTCGGCATCGCGCGCATCAAGCGCCGCAAGACGCCCTACATCACGGCGCAGACCTCGACGCTGATCGCGTTCCAACTGATCCCGCTCTTCATCTTGCCCTACATCGTGTTGCCGCTGCTCGGGCACAACGGTGTGTTCGACACCGGGTTCGGGAAGACCGTCGCCGACAACCTGTTCCCGGTGGCGGGCTACGGCCACGGACGCGAGTACTGGCGCGCGTTCGGGCTGGTGCTGGCGTGGCCGCTCTTCATCTGGAACGTGTTCACGGACCAACCGTTGTGGTGGTGGCTCGCGATCAGCCTCGTGCAGACAGGCGTGATCATCCCGTTGATCGTCGTCAAGTGGGGGAAAGGTGCCTACTGCGGGTGGGTGTGCTCGTGCGGCGCGCTGGCCGAAACGATGGGGGACAAGCACCGCACCAAGATGCCGCACGGCAAGTTCTGGAATCGCCTGAACATGGTCGGGCAGGTCGTGCTGTTCGCGGCGGTTCTATTGTTCCTCGTGCGCGTCGTGTCGTGGACCGCGCCGAACACCGGCGTCGGGAATTTCGCGCGCGAGTTCTACAGCGGTCTGTTGTCCGGCTGGTCGGTCCTGGGCGCGCGCCTCAACTATTACTGGGTCGTCGACGTGGGGCTCGCGGGCATCGTCGGCGTCGCGGCGTATTTCTGGTTCTCGGGCCGCATCTGGTGTCGCTTTGCGTGCCCGTTGGCGGCATTGATGCACGTCTACGCGCGCTTCACGCGCTTCCGCATCCTGCCCGAGAAGAAGAAGTGCATCTCGTGCAACGTGTGCACGTCGGTCTGTCACCAGGGCATCGACATCATGAATTTCGCGAACAAGGGCCTCCCGATGGAGGACCCCGAGTGCGTGCGCTGCAGCGCCTGCGTGCAGAGCTGTCCGACCGGTGTGCTCGAATTCGGTGAGATCGACCGCAAGAGCGGTGAAGTGATCGCCCGCGATCGATTGGGCGCGAGCCCGGTGCGCATGGCCGAGTCGCGCGCCAAGAGTTGAGCGCGCGGCTGCGCGCGACAGCTTCTTCGGTTTCTAGTGCGTCTTGTCCGGCGTGCCGTCCGCGGGCGCGCCGGCGGGAATCGCATCCGATTCCTTCGCGCTGAGCTTCGCCACGAGCTTCTTCACGTCGAACTCGAGGCTCGCAGAGGCTACGTCCTTCTGAGTCGCAAGCCAGGTGTCGAGCGCGAACACCCACACCGCGCACGTACCTTCGAGCGTCGTGTGCAGGCGATCGCCCTGCATCAGCTTGTCGATCGAGCCCTTCGGGTACTTGTTGCCGCGCACCTCGATCTCGGCGTCGGATTGCAGCTTCGCCGTCAAGTCCGCGAGCGGCACGAGCACGACGTTCTTGTGCTCCTTGGCGAAGGCCGCGACTTTCGCGTTCAGAGCCTTCAAGGTCTCGGGCTTCGGAACGGCGCTCGCCGCGAGCAGCGGCTTGCCGAACACCGGGTCGGGCGTGTTGCTCGCAAGCGTCATGTCGGGCAGATCGCCGAGCAGGATGGGGCAGGTGAACTGCGCGAGCCCGGCGAGTCCCTTGTCCAGGTCGAGCGTGCGCTGCTCTTCTTTCTTCTGGCCGTATCCGAACCAGAACAGATAGTCGAGCGCGACGATCATCGTCGGCTCGGCCTCCTTGACCGTGGCCAGAGCCTTCTCGCTCTTTTTTACCGGTGCGAAGAAGAACGACTGATCGGCGGCGTTGACGACGGGTTGGTGCTCCATCAACAACGAAGCACCGACGATGTGCGCGAGTTGAAGTTTCGAGTCCGCGAACGGATCCGCATTCTCACCCAGTCTGAACCCCGCCGAGATACTGGCTCCGATCACGGCGACCTTGTCGAGCGCGGCGATCTTCTTGGGTGCGGTCGCGATGGCGGCGTCGCCCCCGGCAGGCCCAGACTTCGAGGTGTCGAAGGCGAAAGTCGCGACGGACAGGGCGGCGACGAGTGAAACGGTGAGCGAGGCTACGAGTGCGTTGCGCATGAAGAATCCATGCGGTTCGCTTGGAGGGTCAAGGGGTCCAAGTCACGATCAAACCGCTGGTCAAGTTATACAGATCGCTCGTGCAGTAAGTCGCCACATCGCGGTACCAGCCCTGGTAGAAGCGAATCGCGACGGTCCCCGTGGGGATCAGTCCGGTGATGGAGAGCGGCGTGTCGCCGGCGCCGACGCCTAGATTCGTGGCTCCACCGACGCAAAAGCGCACACCCAGACGCACGACGGCGCCGCTGACGCACAACAGCCCGTCGCCGAAGGGCGTGCCCGCGCCACCGGCGAATTGCTGGTCGCCCTGGAAAATGAGCACGGCGGCGCTGGGCGGCAATCCGCTCAGACCGATCGTGAACGTGTCGTTCGAGACGCGGCTCGTCCCTGAGCCGGCGATGAATCCGCCGCCCGTCAAGAAGGAGTTCTGACAGCCGCGCTCCGATTGCCCCGCGTTCCCGCACGGGCAGGCGGTGAAAGACCCGTCGCCCCAGCAGTACGTCGTCGGCGACGGCGGTCCGCCGCAACCGCGCACGAAGACGTCGGTGAAGCCGTTCGTGTCTCCGGGCGCCAGGTTGGTGGCCGCCGAGTAGAAAGCGACCGTCGATGCATCGGCGGCGATGCACGCGTTGTACGACGACCCTCCGAGGTCGCCCTCGACTCCGTTCGAATCGACCGACAAGCGCGAGGTCTGCTTGAAGATCATGTCGCGCACGAAGATGTCGGTGTTCAAATTGAACACGCCGCCGTTCGTGTCGTTCGGCACCAGATTGGTCGCCGAACTGATGAAGGCGATGAAGCGTCCGTCGGCCGAGATCGATCCGTTCTGCGAAACCGAGTTGCCCTGCACGAGCGAACTGTTCACCGACGCACGCACGGTTTCACCGCTCACGCGGTCTTTGCGAAAGACGTCGAACAGGTTGTTCGTGTCGGCCGGCACCAGGTTCGTCGCCGCGCTGCTGAATGCCACGTAGCGCCCGTCGGCCGAAATCGACGGTGTTTGCGAGGCGAAATCGCCTTCGTCGTCCTGAGTGCTGGTGCTGACACGCGTCGTCGTGAACGTTCCGCGGTCGCGCACGAAAACGTCCACCGCACCGTTCGTGTCGCCGGTCACGAGGTTCGTCGCCGCGCTGTGGAAAGCGACGTAGCGGCCACCCGCGGAGATCGCCGGATTGCCGGAGAAGGCGTTCCCGCAAACCCCAGACCCGTCGATCGACAGACAGTTGGTGATACCCGTGAGCCGATCCTTGACGAATACATCCTGCGTCGAGTTCGTGTCCTGCGGCGCCAGGTTCGAGCTCAGGCTGTGGAACACTACAAAGCGTGCATCGGCCGAAATGTCCGGTCGTCCGCAGTCACCGTTGCCTTGCAGTCCGTTGGAATCCGTGCTGAGACGCCCCGTCGTGCCGAGCGTGCGGTCGTGCAGGAATATGTCGATCTTGCCGTTGGTGTCGCCCGCGACCAGGTTCGAAGACACACTCGCGAACACGATGTAGCGGCCGTCGGCGGAGACCGCGGGATCGCTCGAAGCGCCGTTGCCCTGGACGCCCGTGGAGTCGACGCTCACGCGCGTCGTGGTTCCGCCGTCGCGGTTGCGCACGAAGATGTCCGACACGCCGTTCGTGTCGTTCGGCACCAGATTCGATGCGCTGCTGAAGAACGCGACGATGCGGCCGTCGGCCGAGAGAAAATTGCGGTTGACGTTGGGGGAGCCCAACGCCGAATGCCCGTCGCTCTCCGCGCCCGCCGTGCTGATGCTCATGCGCTGCGTCGAGCACTGGGCCAGTACAGGGGCGTGAAACAGGCCCAGCAGGCCCAAAAAGGGCATCCAGGCGCGAGCGATCAAGTTGTGGGGCATGTTGCGGGCGGCCATTTCTCCCCACAAATCTACCCGAGGATCGCGATCCTCACAGGGGAACGATCCGTGTGATCCGGCCTTCGGCCTCCTCGAGCGCCAGGAGGCGTTCGGCGGTGCCTTTGCCCAGCGCCTTGAAGTAGGCCTTGTCGGTGCGCTCCAGGAGGCGGCTCTCGCGCACGCCGCTCGCGTCGCAAACGAGGAGCCGCGCCCGGCCCTTCTCGACGCGCGCCGTTCCGATCAGGCGCACGGCCGCATTCGTCGGAGCCGTGCACTCGGACGTGCGACGCGCGACGAGGTAGGCGTAGGGGAGCGAGCGCAAGTCGATCGACAAGGTGTGCGAGAACGTGCGCCAGTGTTTCGTCGTGAACGCTTCGGCGGCGGGCGGAGCGAAATGGTGACACCAATCGCCGGCGCGGTCTTCGGCCAGCACTCCGCAAGCCGCGCGATGCGTGCACGGCAAGAGCGGCGTGAGCTCGTCGAGCATGTGCTCACGCAGCGTCGAGAGCTTGCGCGCACACGCCTTGGCGCCCGATTCGACCCAAATCACGAGCCGTGCACGGCGCGCCGTGGCGAGCAGTGCTGCTACGCCGTCGCTGTCGAGTTCGTCGAGCACGTGGCTCACGAGCAGTACGTCCGGGGCGTTGCACGGATCGGTGCCGAGCTTCGCGCCGGGGATCTCGCGTGCGATCGCGTTCGCAGCGAATTCGAGCGCCGCCTGCGAGCGATCGAAGAGGTGCACGCGCCGGTCCGCCGCGCCGAACGCGCGCAAGAAGGCGCGTGTGGCGACACCCGTGCCCGCGCCCCAGTCGAGCACGGACCCCGTCGGCACGTCGATTCCGCGCCGCGCGATCTCGGCGAGCACGGCGCGCCACTTCCATTCGATTCGCGCACCGAACGTGGCGTCGTAGATCAAGAGGTCGCGGCGCGAATGCCAGTAGTCGACGACTGCCCCCTCCATGTCGGGTGCGCGCAGGAAACCCGCGCGCATCTCGGCCAGGCGCTCCCAATCGGCCTGGGTCAAGTCCATCACTGCGCCGCTTGCCTGTTCGTCCATCAGTCTTCCGCCCAGTTTCCGGCCAGTTTTCCGCCGTCGTCGAAGGTGCGTGAACGGCGCGAGTTGTACACGCTCACGAAGTACGTGCAGCGCCGGCAGACGTCGGGGTAGTCACCGCGCTCGTGCGCGTCGATGATCGCGTCGATCTTCGGCCCGGCCCAGATCGCGGCCAGCGGCTCTTCCTTGATGTTGCCGACGATCAACTCGGCCTCGACGTCGCGGCACGCGCAGGCGTTGACGTCGCCGTTCGCGAGCACGACGGGCTTCGTGAAGAGCAATTCGCACGCGCCGCGCTTGTAGGGCATCTTGCGCGGGCGCAAACCGACCTTGTGCAGTTCCTCGGGCGTGACCTTGCCGGCCCACGAGTCGTAGTCGGGCATGCCGGCGATCTCCATCAAGCCTTCGTCGCGCGCGGCGGCGAGAGTCTTCCACAGCTCGCCGGTCTTGTTGCTGTCGGGGCAGCGCAAAGCGAGCGTGAAGGGGATCTTCGATCCGGTGGCCCGCTTCACGTCCAGGAAACCGAGCACGGCGTCGCGCGCAGCCGCGAACTTGTTCACGCCCATGATCGTGTTCCAGGTGTGCTCGTCGAACCCGCCCCAAGACACATGCACGTGCAGCTTCGACGCGTAGCCCATCAGGCGCTCGCTCTTCTCGCGCGTCATCAAGATGGCGTTCGTGTAGAAGCTGATGCCCGTGACTTGATCGAGCGCCATCAAGAGATCCAAGCGCTCGAACATGTGCTTGTCGACGAAAGGATCGCCGACGATCGGCGTCAACGACACGTGTCGGCCGCCCATCGCCAGGTACTCGTCGACGACGCGCCGGAAGTCCTCCAGCGTCATCGAGACCTTCTTGCGCTCCATCTGCGGATAGGCGCAGAACACGCACGCCGCGTTGCAGATGTTCGTGCCCTCGACGTGCAGGCCGCGCGGAATCCGGCGCAGCGCTTCGAGGTGCGCGCGGATCTCGCTGCGCTTGAAGCGGTAGTGGTACTCGGTGTTGGCGACGTCCATGACGTGCCGCATCCACGCCCGCGTCGAGTCGGGGAGCAGCGCCGTAGCGGCGGAACGGGCTTTGCGTGCGAGGGACATGGAGGTGACGGCGCCGCGTCCGATCGTAGGCGGCGCAATCCTCAAGTCTAACCCACGCCCAGGGCGCGGCCCTCAACCCAGTTCGAGTTGCGCGCGCGCGTCGACCACGTCGCGGTTCAAGGCATCCATCGCGTGCCCGAGGTGGTCGTACAGGTCCCAGGCCGGGTCGATCGCGCGACGGACCTGGCGCATCAACTGAACCGCCATGCGGAACGTGCGCACGATGTCGCCGGGCGTGATGTCGGCCGTCTCGAGCAGTTCGTCGAAGTCTGCGCCGGCGACCCACTGCTGCGTGAGCGCCGAGAGACCCCAATCCGGCATCTTGATGGTGTCGGCCAGATCGTGCTCGGCCGCGCGCACGACCAAATGATGGATGGCGCGCTGCACGTTCGAGCGCACGTTGCCGTGCAACTTCGAGCTGATCCACGGGTTCTCTCCGCGCCGGCGTTCCTCGTAGATCAAGCCCACGAACACGACCGCGAGCGCATCGATCGGCAGATTCTCGAGCGTCCCGCCGAAACACAGCTCGGTCAGCTGCAACTCGAAGCCATTGAGGAGCTTGGCGACCGCGCCGCGCGCGCCCAGTCGATCGCCGTCGATGAAACCGAGTTCCTCGAGCAGCGCGACGCGCGCGTACAACATCCGCCGCTGCGTGCGGCGGTTGTGCTCGGCCTGCTTCTTCGGACCGTGGCGGTGCTGGAACTGGTTGAGCGATTTCTCCCACGCCTCGGCCAGTCGGTCGCGCCCCAGGCGTTCGAAGAGGTGCAGGATCGAACTGTACGACAGGCCGAATCTGCTCTCGACCGGTTCAGCCCGACCGGCGAGGTAGCGCTTCAGCGGCGCCTCGGCGAGGTCTTTGGGCGACAGCAGCGAATAGACGAGACCTTCGCGGTCGAGCCCTTGTCGCCCGGCGCGCCCCGCCATCTGCATGTAATCGCGCGTAGATAGATAATCGAAGGTCACGCCGTCGAACTTGCGCAGCGCCTGGAACACGACGACGCGCGCGGGCATGTTGATGCCCAGCGCGAACGTCTCGGTCGTGAAGAGCATCTTCAACAACCCCGACGTGAACATGCGCTCCACGAGTTCCTTGTGGATCGGCAGCATGCCGGCGTGGTGGTAACCGATGCCGCGGCGCGCCATCGCCATCAATTCGCCGTGTTTCAGCGCCGGGTCGAGTTGGAACAACTCGATCAGCTCGTCCTGCAACGCGCGCATGCGTTCGACCTCGTCGACGCTCAAGAGCTCGCGCCCCGCGTTGCGCAGCGCCTGCCGCTCGCAGTCCTTGCGGCTGAAAGCGAACACCAGCGTCGGCAACAATCCGCGCGACTGCAATTCGTCGAACAAGGGCCGCGGATCGGGCGGTTCCTGCAACTCGCGGCCGCGGCCGCGCTCGCGCCGATCCTTGCCCGCCTTCTTGGGCCGGCGCTTGTCGGCCACCGATCCGAGTTCGCGCTTCCTGATGCGTTCGAGGTCCTTGCCTTCGAAAGCCCCCGAGCGCGCCGTGAAGAAGCGGTGCGCGAGCGGCACCGGCCGGCGCGAACTCTGGATCACGATCGTCTCGCGCTCGCGGATCTCGGTCAGCCACGCGCCGAATTCGTCGGCGTTGCTCACCGTCGCCGACAGGCAGATGAAGCGCACGGATTTGGGCGCGAAGATCAACGCTTCTTCCCACACCGATCCGCGTTCGAAATCGTCGACGTAGTGGACCTCGTCGAACACCACGTACTCGACGTCCGACAGGTAATCCGGCGAGTCGAAGATCGCGTTGCGCAGGATCTCCGTCGTCATGATCAAGACCTGTGCGCCGGGATGGATCGTCACATCGCCGGTCATCAACCCGACGTCGATCGTCGGGTCGGCGCGGAAGTCGCGGTACTTCTGGTTCGACAGCGCCTTGATCGGCGCGGTGTAGATGCTGCGCCGTCCGCGCCGAACCGCGTCGGCGATCGCGTACTCGGCCACCAGCGTCTTGCCCGCTCCGGTCGGCGCGCTGACCATGACGTCCAGCCCCGACGCGATGGCGTCGACCGCCTGGACCTGGAACGCGTTGAGGCGCAGCCCTTTCCAGACCACCTCACGGCTGGGCTCGGGCGGCGCCGCGTCGGCTGCGTGCGGGACCGAGTCGCCGTCCGTGATGGATTCTTCACCCTTCCGCTCGCTCGTCGGGTGTTCGCGAGGGGGGCGCGGCGCGGGATTTTTAGCGGGCATTTTTCGCGCGCCCTTTTGAGCCCGGATCGCGCGATTGGCCTCGGCGCGACGCGTCTCCCGTGCGAGCCGGCGCGCCGTCCGATCCCGCGGTTTCGGCGGTCGATCGCGCGCGTCTTCGTCTGGCGGTGGAAGGGGGGACGGTCCGTTCATGGTCCTCGGACGCGCGGGATCGAGCGGTGAAGGAAACTGCGCGCTTGAGCTTCGTTCTCGACAGAGGTATCAGGAGACCGGCGCGGACGGAATGACAATTCCTCGATCCGCGAGTCACCAGTTCCTTTTCGAGCGCACCGTCCGCCACGGGCAACGCAGGGTCAGGCCGCAATTCTCATGGACATCCAAACCAGCACGAAGTCGATGAATCAGAACATCCGCCAGTTGACGAGCTTGAAGATCCTCTCGCGCCTGCTCGGACACGAGCTGCACGCGCAGGCCGGCGTCAAGACCGTCCAACTCTCGCGCGAGGAAGTGCTCGAGATCCAGACGACGCTCGACATCTACATCGAAGAGATCGTGCGCCGCTCCAGCACGCACGGTTCGGTTGCGGCCTCCGAGCCGCAGATGGTCTCCGCCCGCAACATCGAAGTTCGCAACTGAGCACGCGCGCCGTGTGGGGCGCGCGATCGTTCGTTGTCTAGTAGAAGGGGGAGTGACATGGATCGCGGCGTGAGCCTCGCGATCAGTGTGCGCGCACGGAGCCGCCCCTCAGGCGGGTGCCGCAGCGCCGGGAGAGTCGGCCGCGTGCCGCTCTGGCTCCCGCTTTCGCTCTTCCTGGTGACCGCGATCTGGGTCTTCGACGGCATGGCGCGCGGCGTCGAGGCCGCGGGCTACGAACGCATCGATCCGCGCGCGTCGCGGCTCGAGACCGAGGGCGCCTTCTGCGATCCGCGCTGGGACGACGTGATGCGCCGCACGCTGGCCGCGCTGCCGCCGGTGTCGATCCACGACACGGCCGCCATCGAACGCGTGCGCCGCACCGTCGCAGCCCTTCCTTTCGTCGCGGGCGTCGGCGAAGCGTCGGTGATCTGGCCCGACAGTGTCGAGGTGCCGCTCGTCATGCGCACGCCGGCGGCCTGCGTGATGCAGGGCGGTGAGTTCCTACCGGTGGCGGAGGACGGCATCCTGCTGCCCGGGCGCTGGCCGACGCCGCCGTGGATCGAGACGGCTCCGGGTGTACTCGGATACTTGCCGGTGATCGGACCGAACGACGGCGCCTTCGACGCGGCGCGACCCGGTGAGCGCCTGACACAACCGCACCACCTCGACGCGCTGGCGGTCGCGATCTCGATGCGCGCTGCGTTGTCGAAATCCGAATTCGAGATCATGGGGCCGCCGCTCATCGACGCGACTGCGGCGCGCCTCGATCCGGTGGCAGCGCACGGCGTCGAAATCCAACTCGAGGGCCGGCGCACGATCGTGTTCGGCCGCCCGCCGAACGCGCAGGCGATCGGCGAGCGCCCGATCGAGGCCAAGTGGGGCGATGTGCGCCGCGCGCTGGAGTTCCTGCGCGCCCAGCGCGCGGAAACGCCGGGTGAGAACGTGCGCGACTGGAGTTTCCTGGACGTGCGCTGGGACACGAGCGACATCACCTGGCGCGAGTGGGTCCCGAAGGCACCCGCCGTGCACGAGGAGGACAGCGCCGACCGCGCCGAGGACAGCGCCGACCGCACCCATGACGAGGACGACGAACATCCGCCCGTGAAACGTCCATGAACGCGCGCGGCGCGTCCGTCCTCGGAGCTTGCGTCGCCTGGTTCTTGTCGGCGGCTCCCTTCGCGCTGGACGCGCAGACCTTTGCGGGACTGTCGCGCGCCGCGCTGGCGGCGATACCGTGGATCGCGTACTGCGGTCTGCCGCGCGCGCTCGGCGACAGCGGCCTGCGCGCGGTGGCCTTCGAGATCGCACTGTTCCTGCCGCCGCTCGCGCTCGGAACCTGGATCGATCTCGCCGGCGGGATGGCGCGGCCTGAAGCGGCTTCGATCTCGGGCGCAGCGCTGGGGTTCGCGTGTGGACTCTCCTTGTCGGCGCGTCTGGCTGCGCGCGCTGCGTTCGTGCGCGACGCGCATGCCGTCGTGTGGGCGCTGTTCGTCGTGCTCGCCCCGGTGCTCGCGGCCACGCTCGTGCTCGGCGGGGCCTCGACCTTCGGCTCCGCTCCGACGTGGCTCGCACACGCGTCGAGCCTGAGCCCGCTCGGTTGGATGTGCGCGCAACTCGCGCAGGACTCCGGCGCGCGCGCTACCCCCTTTGCACCGCTCGTGCTGGTGCTGGTGCTCACCCTGATCGGCTTCGGCGCACGGCGTGCGTCCGTGCGCACGGAGGATGAGTGATGCGCGCAGTCGTCACGCTGTGTGTCTGGACGCTCTGCGCCGTGGCCGTGGCCGCGCAGAATCGTGCGCGCTTCGCCGACGTGGAATTGGTGGGGCCCGTGCGCGGCGTCGTGCTCACGATTCCAGGCGGCGGCGAGACGCGCATCGAGGGCGAACTCGAGCGGGGCGAGACGCGCGTCGTCTCCGTGCCTGTTCCTGCTCAGGCCTCCACGAACGCGCCGCCGCTCGTGAGCTTCGACGAGCCGCTCGCACTCGACGAGACGCCGGGTCGCGCGCGTTTTCTGGGTTGGCGCGGTGGACTGTCGCCACTCGCGGATCTCAGTCCCGGACTGCGTGCGCGCGCGCGTCCGGCGTTGGAGGAGACACCGCTCGCGATCTCGAGCGCGGCGCTCGTCGTGTTGCTCACCGCCCTCGTCGTGACCCTCGCCTTGAAGCGTCGGCCGTGGCTCGCGTTGGTCGCGGGCGTCGTCGCCTCCGCCGCTTTGTATCCGTTGGTCGCGAAGCCCGCGGAGGTCGGCGCGGCGCGCGTGACGCTCATCGACGGCGACACGGCACAGGACTCCTGGCGCCGCATCGACGCCGCGCGCGACGAGATCGTCGTCCCGCGCGACGTCCACGAGTTCGAACTGTGGACCGAACCGGCGGACGCGCTCGTGACCTGGTTCGCGCCGCTCGCGAACGAGAACGAGTGGCGCGCGCGCGCCCGCGGAGCGCGACTCTTCCTCGCGAGCCGTTGCGCCGGCGCGGGTTTGACCCTCGCGCGCACGGGCAACGGCTACGCGCCGCTGGATTCCGTCTGGTTGCGCGAGGAAGGGGAGTGGCGCGCCAGCTCGGCCTGGGAACTGGACGCGCCGCTTCCGCAAGGCAGGCCGGCGGGCGCTCCGCCGGGGTGGTTGGCGAGCCACCTGCCCCAGGGCGTCCCCATCCTCATTGCGCGCGAATGCGGCGGACCCGCGCGGACGGCCCGTTGGATCCGGCTCAGCGGCCTCTGAGCGGGGATTCGGACGGAAAGGCGTTGATGGGATCCCGGCCCCCCGATACCTTCTTGCCCCTTCCTACGCGGCGATCCGCGCCGCACGACCCGTCCCGCCACTCACGCACCATGCAAGCGACCACCCACGTCCGATCCGCCGATCTGAAGGAGCGTTGGCTCCTCTACGACGCCTCCCAGTTCACCCTGGGCCGTCTCGCGGCGCAGATCGCCATGAACCTGATGGGCAAGGACACGCCCAATTACACCGCCAGCGAGATGAACGGCGCCTTCGTGGTCGTCATCAACGCCGAGCAGGTGCAGACCACCGGCAAGAAGGAACAGGCCAAGCAGTACTTCCACTACACGGGTTACCCGGGTGGTCGGAAGGAAGTCGACTTCGCCGACCTGCAGAGCCGCCGTCCCGACGAAATCATCCGTCAAGCCGTCAAGCGCATGCTGCCCAAGTCGACGCTCGGGCGCGACATGCAGCGTCGCCTGAAGATCTACGGCGGCGCAGATCACCCCCACACCGCACAACAACCGCAGAAGATCGAGAAGATCCGCTCATGAGTTCGAATTTCACGTGGGGCCTCGGCCGCCGCAAGACCGCAGTCGCGCGCGTGCGCGTCAAGTCCGGCGCGGGCGGGTTCATGGTCAACGATCGCGAGATCAACGAGTTCTTCCCGGTGCTCGCGGCGCAGATGCGCGCGACCGAGCCGCTGCGCGCGACGCAGACGGCGGGGCAGTACGACGTGTTGGTCAATGTCGAGGGCGGTGGGCCCATCAGCCAGGCTGAGGCGGTCACGCTCGGATTGGCGCGCGCGTTGAAGAAGTTGAATCCGGCTTTCGATGCGATGTTGAGGCAGGGTGGGCTGCTCACGCGGGATAGTCGTATGAAGGAGCGGAAGAAGTACGGACGTCGCGGCGCACGCCGTGGTTTCCAGTTCTCGAAGCGCTGATCCGGCGTATCGAGCTCGGCGCGCGATTCTCGACCGAAGGGGATCGCGGCGACGCGGGACCTGTCATGAACAGCGTCACCGAGCAAGATCGGGGTCCTCCCTAGCCGCGATCTCCCCTACCGAACCAGCATTGACGGAGCTGGTTGGTCCAAGTAGTTTGGCTACACACACAGCGGGGGCCTCCACAGCGGGGGCCTCCACAGCGGGGGCCTCCATGTAGCAATCGCGAGGAGGATCTTTTCATGGGAGTGTGGAAGACTTTCTGTACCGCGGGGCTTCTGATCGCAGCCGCCTTCATCATTTCTCCCGCCGTGGCCGACGAGTGCCCAACCGGGGAGAACTCCGCAGAGTACGCGTGTGATTGGACGAATCACACCTGGAGCTACTGGGGCAGTGGCGGATCCGCCGCCGACTGCGAAGGGTGCGATGTCGACTGGACCTGGGAAGTGTGGCTGTCCGTCCCGGAGAAGCAGGTCCTGGTCGGCAACTCCCACGATCATGTCCGCTGCGGCGAGGAAGGAATGACGCACACGATCCCCTGTCCAAATGGCGGGGGACCGGCAGTCAGCTTCACCACCACGTGTGGCGCTTGTCCGTGACCAGGAGGCAGAACCATGAGTCTGGAGGCAAGATTCTCCAGGAGCCAGCGCTCCACTCGCCCTTGGATCATCGTGGGCGTGGCGCTTGGTGCAGGCCTGCTGTTTTGGTTCGTCTCGGGTCAGGGTCTTCTGCCCAGAGGAGGTCCAACTCAGCCGAGTCACTTCCCACTCGGGGCGCAGACTCTTCCGGCAGATGAGTCCCCCGTGAGGCTCACCGCTCCTGAGGCTGACGAGGTACGTGTGGCAATCTCCGAGGAACAGGCGTTGCCGCCGCCCACGAGTGAGGAATCGGGTTCGGCTCCCTCGGGCAGTGATTTCGAAGCGAAGTACGTCAGTCACACGAAGGACGAGTTGCGGGCCGCATTGGCGGTCCTGCGAGAGCAGCGACTAGGGACGCAGAAGCGAATCCTAGAAGAGCGCGAGCGGGCCGGCCTCTACACGAAGGTCTACGTGGAGCAGGGCAAGAAGTACAACTTCGCCGAGATGGCGCGCAGCGAGGTCGATCGGCGATACCCGGCGGCGCAGACCCGCTTCGCAACGCACGTCCGAGGCGGCAACAACCAGGGCTACGTCGAGATCTCGGCGATTCCACCCGGTGAGTACCCCGAATTCGATGCGCTCCAGAACGAGGAACTCTGGCTGCACGCGCAACTCCGGACACCGACCGGAAACTGACTTCGACGCTCCTCCATTTCGTAGCCCAGGATCCAACGGATCCGAGTCCTCTCGACAGCACGGGCGGTACGCGCCAGGAATCTCGCACGGGGCGCTGTCGGACGTGGCGGTCACGTGACGACCGGCCTACGATGGGTGAAATCGCCCCGCGGCGAACACTCATGGCCGGTCACTCCCACTCCTCCAACATCGCCGCCCGCAAAGGTGCGGTCGACAAGAAGCGCGCCAAGAACTTCACCAAGTTCTCACGCGCCATCATGTCCGCAGTACGCCAGTCCGGTCCCGACGTCGATTCGAACCTGAAACTCAAGTACGCCGTCGAGAAGGCCCGCGCCGGCAACATGCCGAAAGACACGATCGCCCACGCGATCAAACGGGCTGCCGGCGAGAAGATCGGCGACGCGTACGAAGACCTGGTCTACGAAGGCTACGCGGCCGGCGGGATCGCGCTGATGGTCGTCTGCCTGACCGACAACCGCCACCGCACGGCACCCGACGTCAAGTTCATCTTCGACCGCAACGGCGGCAACCTGGGCGCGCCCGGCTCGGTCGCGTTCCTGTTCAGTTTCCTCACCATCGTCGTCGCCGAGCGCGAGGAGAAAACCGACGACGAATGGCTCGAACTGGCGCTCGAATGCGGCGCGACCGACGTCAAGATCGAGGGCACGCTGGTCACGATCACCGCACCTGCGACCGAATTCCTGGCCGTCAAGAGCGCGCTCGAGGCCAAGGAGATCAAGATGCATTCGGCCGAGATGGGGTACATGCCCAACCTGGCCGTGCCGGTCGCCGACAAGGAAGACGCGCGCAAAGTCCTGAAGTTGATCGAGGCGCTCGACGAGAATGAGGACGTGCAGAGCGTCTACGCCAACTACGAGATGCCCGACGAGTGGATCGAAGAGCTTTCCGGTGCTTGAACCGGAGCGGGGCAGTTTGAGATGCTGCCCGCCCCCGCACTCGGCCATCGTCGAGCGCACTTCGAACGAGCCGACCTGAGAGGACGATCCATTCCATGGGCGACGGACTGCGCACGATCCACGTGGTGACGACCGACGAGACGCTGGCCGCCTCAGCGCGCGCTGCGGCGCTGCCGTTAGGGGGCTTCGAGGTCATCGTGCGCGCCACGCTGGCGGACCTGCTGGCTTCGGCGCCCGGGCACAACGACGTCGTGCTGCTCGACGGCTGGCTGCGCAACAGCAACGTCTACGAGAATTGTCGGCGTCTGTCGGGCAAGCTCCGCTGCCGCACGTTCGTCGTCACCGAGCACGAGAACAACATGGCCGAGTCCATCGCGCGCTTCTGCGGCGCGACCGGAGTGCTCAAGCGCCCGCTCGTGCCGAGCAAGCTGCGCGACGCGTTCGAAGCGTTGATCGCGCCGCCCGCAGCACTACCCACCGACGCGCGCGGACAATCGAACGGCGCGCCCACGCTGCCCGAGCAACTCTTGACCGACATCGCGGGCAAGCCCGACCTGAACCTCGTGGGTGCCCTGACCGACCCCGAGACGAGCCTCTTCAACTACGCCTTCCTGAACTACAAGCTCGACGAGGAATTCAAGCGCTCGAAGCGCTTCGACCAGCCGCTCGCCTGCGTCATGCTGGGCTTCGAAGGTCAGGTCGACGAGCACGTGTTGCGCGAATTGGCCGGGATCTTCCTCGAGACCTCGCGCGACACCGACATCCTCGGACGCTTCGACGAGAGTTCGTTCTTGTTCTTCTTGCCCAACACGACGCAGGAGGGCGCTGCCATCATGGCGCGCCGCGTCGGCGAGATGGCGACGGCCCGCGGCCTCAGCGATCTGGTCGGCGATCGACTCGTGATCTCGTGCGGGATCGCGAGCACACCGCACGCCGACGTGCGGCGGCGCGAGGACCTCTTCGCGCGCACGCGCAAGGCCTTCTTCGAAGCGCGCCACGAGGGTGGCGGCGTCATCGCGGCCGTCTGAACCGAGGAGCCGGGTGCGGAACCTGCTCCTGCGGCTCCGCGCGCCGTTTTTTTTCTCGCACGGCGCGACCTGCGGCTGCGCGACGGCGAATTCCGGCCGGCGGACCGATCTTCGGCTCTTTTCAGGTCAAAATGCAGGACGCTCTGCGTCGCATGCACGCCTTTATGAAGTTCCTGCCTGCCTTCGTGCGCCGTCGCGTGCTGCTCTCCCGCGCGCGCGAGTTGTTCGCCGCCGGTGATGCGCGCGCCACGCTGGCCTTGCTCGCGGACCCCTTGCTGCAGGCCGACCCGGCCGCGCGTGCATTGACGCGCGCGGCGGAGGAAGTGCTCGCGCAGACTGGTGCAGGCCACGGTTCGACGCGCACCCCGGCCGCGATCCAGGGACTGCTCGCGCAATTGCGCAGCGAGCGCGCCGCGCGCGTGGGTGCGGAGCGCGCAGTCAACGGGATTCCGACGGCGCAGGCGGCGTCGAGTTCCGCGCCGGCCAAGGCGCAAGACGCGCACACCACGTTTCGCATGGCGGTCGACGACGCGGGCGAATTCCTGGTGACGGTCGGAACGAGCTTCACGCTCGGACACCTCGCCTCGAGTCGGGCCGACCTGCGCTTCCTGGCGCACATCGAGCGCCAACACGCGCGCCTCAGCTTCGCGAACGATTTCCACGCCGGTCCGACATGGCGCATCACACCGATCGGTAAGGCCGAGTCGAAAGTCGGCGAACGCAGCGTGCCCGCGACCGGTCTCGTCGTCGTCGACGGCGATCACGTCGTGCTCGGGCAGAACCTCGCGTTTCGTTTTCGCGCCGAGGAGATCGCCAGTTCCTCGGCCGTGCTCGAACTCGAACGCGGCCTCGAATGCGCCGGCGCAGCGCGCATCGTGCTGCTCGTGCCCGGAACCGACGGGCGCATGCGCATCGGCTCGAAGGCCGCGCGCCCGATCCGCGTGCCGGAGCTGTTGCACGACGTCACGCTCGAGATCGCCGAGCGCGATCCACAGTCTCGGGGTGTGCAGCTCTCGCTCGAGTGCTCCGGCGGAATCGAACGCGGCGTGCGGCCCACCGCAGCGAGCCCCACGTCGGCCATGCTCGCGCTCCCGCCGGATCGCAGCGAGCGTTTCACCTTCGGTTCGCGCCCCTTGGGCCGCGCGCCGTTCGAGATCGTGATCTCGCGGGGCGACGACGTTCCAGGGGAGGTCGCCCAAACGGATTGAGCGCAGCGCGGCACTATGCGTACGATGGCTGCGCCGATTCGACCTCGGCGACGAACATGGACTGGGAGGCTTTCTACAATCGCTTTCGCGAGCCGAATTTCGTCCCCGGATACGAGATCCAGAATCGACTCGGCGGTGGGGCTTTCGGCGAAGTCTACAAAGCGCGCAAGCACTCGATCGGCAAGGCCTACGCGATCAAGTTCCTGAAGATCGACGACGACGCGCAGCGCGACGCCGTCGAACACGAACTCGATGCGGTGCGCCACTTCGCCGCGATCGACCATCCCAATCTCGTCACGATCGAAGACCTGGGTACGGTGCTCGGCGTGCCGTACTTGATCATGGGCTACGCCGGCGAGGATACGCTCGCGCGTCGCCTGAAGCAGGGACAGATCGAGTCCGAGCGCGCGCTCTCGTATTTCGTTCAGGCCTGTCGCGGGGTCGTGGCGTTGCACGATCGGCGGCTCGTGCACTTCGACCTCAAGCCGAGCAACGTGTTCTTGAAGGGCGAGTCGGCGCGCGTGGGGGACTACGGTCTCTCGAAGATGATGGCCGACGGTCGCACGACGCTCTCGTTCGGACGCGGCACGCCGCAGTACATGGCGCCGGAGATGCTGCGTAATCGCGCCGATCATCGCGCCGACATCTACTCGTTGGGCGTGATCCTGTACGAAGTGTTCGCGCGCAAATTGCCTTTTGAAGGACCGGTGCAGGGCGCGTTGGCCGTGCGGGAGAACGACGATCCGCCGGTGTTTCCGCCGGAGTATCCGGCCGGATTGCGCTACATCGTCGAGCGCTGTCTGCGTCTGGCTCCCGAGGATCGTTACGCGGACGTGGGCGAACTCCTGGCCGAGATGGGTCAGACGGCAAGGCCCGGGGACTCGGTGCGCATCGACGACTACAAGAGCGCGCCGCGCACACCGCCGCCGATTCCGCCGCGCCGTGCGCCGCTCCATCGCGCGCCGCTCGAGAACACGGTCGCGGACGCCTCGCGCAACGACTCGACCCACAGCGATGCGCGTCGAACCGCGCGCGAGTTGACGCGGGGCGCCGTCGAAGTGGCGCGCGGCATGTGGGACGGCATCGTGACGGGTGCGGAGAAGCGGTCGCCCTCCGATCGAACGCCGACGCCGGCGTCGTTCGCATCGCCGCCGCCGTCCGTGCCGCCCGTGCCGCCGCCTGCGGGCGCAGGTGCAAGCTCGGCCCGCGCAGCGCCGGAGAGGGACAACGAGATCCTTGCGCTCCACACGCTGGCCTCGGAGGAGCGCAATCTCGTGATGCCCGACTCCGCCGGCGGCGCGGGCGGCGTCTACTCGAGCGGTGCCTACTCCGGCGGCGGCAGCATGACAATCCCCGTCCCACCGCCCGTGCAAGGCGGCTTCGCAGCGACGCTGTTTTCCGCCGTCGCACTGACTTTCGAAGTCCTGTTCGCGGTCGCGGGCGGACTCGCGCGCTACACGGGTGAACTCTTCGCGCGCCTCTTCCGTCGCCGCGGTCAGGGCACCGGTGTGTTGCGTGCATTCGGTCGCGTGCTGTTGGCGGTCTTCAAGGTAGGCCTGTTCGTACTGGCCTTGTTCGTACTCGGTGCGCTGACGACGCTAGGTGCGTTCTTCCTGTTCCGGGGTCAGGGTTGAGAGCATGAGTGAGTGGAAGCCCGACATCGCGCTGCTCGCGCGCTTCGACGACGCCGAGTGGCTGGCAGTCGAGAAGCATTTCTGCGGCCGCTTGATGGCCTTCGTCGCACGCCGTGTGCGCGACGTGCAGGCGCGCGAGGACATCGTCCAGGACGCGTTCCTGGGCGCGGTGCGCGGCATCGAGGGCTTCGATCCGGCCTACACTTTCGAGCAATACCTCTTCGGCATCTGCAAGAACCGCACGATCGATCACCTGCGGCGCAAGAAGGCGCTGACCCTCGGCGCGCCGGACGACTCGGCCGACGAACCCGGCCGCACGCTGGAAGACCTCGCCGTCGACGACGAGACGCCCAGCGGCATCGTGCGGCAGAAGGACCTCGAGGAAACCGGCACACGCATGTTGCAGGAACTCCTGCGCGCGTGGGTCGAAGAGACGTGGAAGCAGAACGAGTTCGTGCGCCTGATGGTCGTCGAGGCGCTGTTCTCCGCCGGTTGGCGCAACCGCGACACCTGGCAGCGCTTCGAACTGCGCGACGAGACGGCGGTGGCGGGCATCAAGTTCCGCGCGCTGAAACGTCTGCGCGATCTGGCGCAAGAGCGCGATGCCGAGCAGCGCGTTTTGCCGCTGCTCTCGGCCGCCGTCGACGCGGGCGAGGGCTTCCACATCGACGTGCGTCAGGCCTGGCGCGACGGCCGGGTGTCGTGTCCGGCGCGGCATTGGATCGCACGCTCGCTGAGCGGCGCATTGGAGGCCGGCCCCAAGAACTTCCTCGCCTTCCACATCGATGAAGTCGGTTGCGAGTATTGTCGCGCCAACCTGGACGACCTCTCGCGGCTCGAAAACTCCGCCGAAATCGAGGCGGTGGTCGCGCGCCTGTCGGCCTCGACGCTGCAGCTCCTGCACTCGAAGACGCGGCCGTCCTGACGCGATTTCACCGCGTTCGTACGCCTTGAATCGGCGCGGTCGCTACCATTCCCTCGCAACACCCCTACGAGGCCTACAGGATGCACCTCCGCACGCTCACCGCACTCACCGCTTTCGCGCTCACTGCGACGATCACACTCGCCGCCTTGCCCGGCGCCGACCCGACCTCGGCGCGCATGATCGCGGCGCTGGACACCGTCAAGTCCGACAGCCTCAAGGCGGACCTGTACTTCATCGCGAGCGACGAAATGGCCGGGCGCGACACGCCCAGCGAAGAGCAGCGCATCGCGGCGCGCTTCATCCGCGCGCGCTTGGAGCGCCTCAACTGGTCGCCGGGTGCACGCGACGGGTTCTTTCACACCTACTACCTGGAACAGCGCAAGCTCGATGAAGCCGGCTGCGGCATCGAGTTCAAGGCGAGCGGCGGTGAGTTGAAGTTCGCGTTCGGCAGCGACTATTTCCTGCCGTCGACGCTCGACGTGCACTCGAGCACCACGGCGGGCGAGGTCGTGTTCGCCGGCGCCGGCACCAAGCGCGATTTCGATTCGAAGGCGCTGCAAGGCAAGTGGGCCTTGTGCTTCGACAGCGGCGAAGACGTGAGCGACGTTTCGCGCTACGCGCGGCGCGCGAAGTGCCTGGGGCTGATCATGGCGCCCGGCCCCGATTACGCCGGCGAAGCCTATCCCGCGCGCTTCAAGAGCGTGCTCGAACGCCAGCGCCGCGGCGGCGTCAATCCGCCGAAAAAGGGCGCCACCGCGGCCGCCACCGAAGAGAGCGACGAGAAGAACGAGCGCTTCGCGACGGTGATGCTCACGCGCGAGGCGCTCACGCGCTTGCTCGAATCCGCGAAGCAGCCGGCGAAGCCGCGCATCGGCGCGAGCCTGGGCGAGTTGAAGGAGATGCGCAAGCAAGCCGCGCCCGCCGCCGTCGAGAACGTGTGCGGTCTGTGGCCCGGCAGCGATCCTGAACTGGGCTTGGAGACGATCCTGATCTCCGCGCACTACGACCATATCGGCGTGACGCGCGACGGACAGATCAACAACGGCGCGGACGACAATGGATCCGGCACGTGCGGATTGATGGCCATCGCCGAGGCACTCAACGTGCACGGCCCGCTGCGCCGCTCGGTGATGCTGATCTGGGTGTCGGGCGAGGAGAAAGGGCTGTGGGGCTCGCAGGCCTGGACCGACGATCCCTACCTGCCGGGCGGACGCAAGGCGATCTGCAACATCAACATCGACATGATCGGACGCAATGCGCCGGACAAGCTCCTGGTCACGCCGACGAGCGCGCGGAAGAAGGACTACAACGGGCTGGTGCGCCTGACCGAATCACTCTCGGGGAGCGAGGGATTCCCCTCCCTGGGCAGTGCGGACAAGTACTACGAGCGCTCGGATCAAGCGAACTTCGCGAAGCTCGGGATCCCGGTGATGTTCTTGTTCAGTGACGTGCACGAGGACTACCACAGACCCAGCGATACGGCGGAGAAGATCGACTACGACAAGATCCGTCGCGTCAGCAGATTGGTGCTGCGCGTGCTCGACGGGATGCAGACGGACAACCTGGAGATCGGGGCGCGCTGAGCCCGAAAGCACGCAGACCACGAGACCCCACGAGGAATCGTCTCCAGAGCTACACCGAAGGCAACCCCTGAACGCCTCGCGAGCGACAGCGAACCCCGCCCCTCAACACTTCGCGAGCGACACCGAACACACCCCGCAACGTTTCCAGTCCGACACCGAACTCACCCAACCAGTCCCCACCCCATTGTTGACCTCGGGGTTCGCGGTTCGCGCGGTGGCGCTCGTCCGAGTTTGACCGTACCGAGCCAGGCTCGTGTGGTGCATCTTCGCCGGCGTA
>JAEUIA010000014.1 GCA_016795245.1 Planctomycetota bacterium
AGAGCCGCGCGCCGGCGCGCGGCTCTGCGCCGGCGAAGATGCACCACACGAGCCTGGCTCGGTACGGTCAAACTCGGACGAACGCCACTGCGCAAATCGCGAACCAGGAGGTCAACAATGGGGTGGGGACGCGTGGGTGGGGTTCGGTGTCGGTATGGAAACGTTGTGGGGTGAGTTCAGTGTCGGACTGGAAGTGTGAGGGGCGGGGTTCGGTATCGGACTGGAAGCGTTGAGGAGCGGAGTTCGGTGGCAGGGGCGTCGGCGGCGTTCAGCGCCCTTGCTTGACGCGCCGGACCCCGTGCCCGGCCCAGACTCACTTAAGTGCCAAAATGTACGCCACCCACCCCGCGCAATCGCGGCTGGATCGGCCGGCGTCGTCGCGCTTGTAGATGCCGTTGCCTTCGCCTTCGTCGTCGTCGCTCTGCTCGAACCACGACTGAATCTCGGAGAAGCCGGCGTCGCTCAAGACATCTTTGAGTTCAGGCATCGTCCAGAAGCGCCAGTCGTAGGCGAACGCGCGCTTCATCTCGCTGCCGTCCTTGAAGCGGAAGTGGATGTAGCAGGTGTAGTGGCCGTTGCCGGGCAGGTACTCGTACTGATCCCAGACGTAGGTGAAGCCTTCTTCGATCTTGCGCTCCTCCTCCAGCTTTTCGGTGCCCTCGTTGCCGCCGTAGATGTCGATGGCGAACATTCCGCCGGGCGCTAGTTCACTGCGCACGCGCTTGAAGTAGTCGAGGAGTTCCGCACGCGTCTTGAACACGCAGTAGCTGAAGTTCTGCGCGACGCGGATGTGCGCCGGCTTGTCGCCCTTCTCGCGCACGTCGGCCTCGTGCAGCACGATGCGATCCGACGCGGCCTCGAGCGGCGTCACGTTGTTCTTCCAGCCCCACGCCAGCGTCTTGGCGTCGAGGTCGAAGCCCTCGGCCGAGTACTTCGCGCCTTGCTTGACCCATTCGCAGGCGAGCAGCGCGGTACCGCAGAAATCCTCGCGGAAATGCGTCGCGACGCGGCCGGTGATCTTCTTGTAGGCCTTGACCAGGAACTCGAGGTCGGCTTCGGGTGACTGCACGGCCAATTGGTAGAGCTCGTGCTTGTCCGCGGTGCGCGCCGTGTACTTGTGCGCGCGCTTCTTGCGCGTGGCGGTGTGAAGGGACGGCTGATTGCGACGGGAACGAAACTGCTGCATGGAAACTCCGCGGTGAATGGCGTGTCAGGACCGAGCATCCTAGCGCTCGCGACCCGACTCTCAGCGCCGTTTCGGCTCTTTGCCTGCGATCCACGCCGGCCGCAGCGCGCCGGACGACACGAGCTTCAACGCCTCGAGACCGGCGCGCGTGCACGCTTCCATGTGCACGTAATCGAGCGTGTCGGCCTCGTCGCTGGGTTGGTGGTAGTCCTTGTGCAGGTTGTAGGACGACAAGGTCTGCCCCACGACTCCGCGCCGCACGAACGCGATGTTGTCCGAGCGCTCGAAGAAATGTTCGTTGGGGTAGGGATCGGCGAGCACGGCGATCTTCGCCGCCGCGCACGCTGCGCCCAGACTCGAGAGGTCGTAGCCGGTCAGCCAGAGCTTGCCGCTGCCGCCGATCTTGTCGTCGGGACGTCCGATCATCTCGAAGTTCAGGTTCAACACCGTGCGCTCGAGCGGGACGATCGGCGCGTCGAGGTAGTGATCCGTGCCGAGCAGCCCGATTTCCTCGCCGGTGACGAGCAGGAAGATGATCGTCCGCGCGGGCGGTTTCTCGTGCGCCAGCGCGCCGGCGATCTCCAACACGGCCGCGCAGCCGGACGCATCGTCGTCCGCCCCATTCCAGATCGTGTCCACCCCCGGGCCACCGCGCGCGTGGTGTCCGTCGAGATGGTCGTAGTGCGCCGTGACGACGATCGCTTCGGACGCCAGTTCGGGCTGCTCCGGAGTGCCGACGCCGACGAGTTTGGCCGCGACGTTGGAGGCGCCGACCTCCTCGCGCGTCACGTGCGGATCGAAAGCGAGGCGCGCGCCGCCCGACTGCCGCAGCTTTTTCAGCGCCGCTCCGTGCACGCGCACCGGCCGCACGGATTCGCTGCGTGCACGACTCGCGAGTTCCAGCCGTCCGCGCGGCACCGTCGCGGGGCGCGCGGGTGACTCGTCGAAGCCGGGCACGAGCAACAGGCCCAGGCTCTCGCCTGCGCCGAGTCCGGCGGCTTCGAACGCGCGCTTGCGCTGCGTCGTGGAGCCGTCGAAGAACAGGGCCGTCCGTGCGAGATCCGCCTTGGGCAGGTCGGCCTCCGAACTCGCCACGACGAGCGCGAGGTCGAGCGCCGCGGGATAGCCGTTGCCGCCGTCGAAATCGCGACCGTAGGCGAATGCGGATGTTTCGCCGCCCGTCGGTGTCAGCGCGAGTTCAGGCGCGGCGCTCCACGAGGTCTTCGAGAGCGGCACGCGTTGGAGATAGGTGCCGTCGTCGCCGGCCGGTGCGAGGCCCTGGCGCGCGAAAACTTCGGCCATGTAGCGCGCGCACAACTCCGCCTCGGGCGAACCGGTGAAGCGCCCCTTGCGCTCGTCGGCGGCGAGAAAGCGCACATGGGCCTCGATCTCGGCGCGTGTGATCGCCGGGACGAGTTCGACGGCAATTCGGGGCGCGTCCGCGACCGGATCGCCGAGACTGAGCAGCGCGCTGAACGCGAGCAGTAGGTTTTGCATCACGCGCGAGAGCCTACCACCCGCGCGCAGAGGTCGGGGTCAGGAGACGACTTCGCGCAGAGCGCGCAGCAGTTCCTCGTTCGTGCGCGGATCCGCGACCTGGATCCTAACGGCGCCGTCGACGTGACGCGGGACGCTGACGACCCCGGGAGCGAGGCGGCGGTTGACACGCCGCGCGAGGTCGGTCGGATGTTGGACTTGCAGCAGAATCCAACTCCCGACGGACGGCATCGGGCGGATGCCCGGAATCATCGCCAGACGGGAGTAGAAGCGGTCCTTCTCAGCAACAGGCTCGATCATCGTTCCCTCAAGTACCGCCCGATCTCGATGCCGGGCGTTCCGCGCCTCTGAATCCCGACCTGACCCCGATATGCCGCGTGGGGATCGCACGACAAAGGGGGGGGCCGAGCCGAGACGGAGTGGGTCAACCGGCGGCCCGGCCGGGATCCCTCCCCAGCCTGCGACAGCCTCCGGTCAAGAAAACCCCCTGTCCCGGTCGCGCGGGCGCACCCTATCTAGTGTCGTGAGGGCCTACAAGCGCTAGATCCGGGGTTCCCACGCGAGAATGGACGATTCCCAAATTCGGGAATTCGGCGGTCCGGACGAAGACGGGCCCGGGGACGAGGCGATGACTACACTCCGACGCCCGCCCGAGCCCCCCATGCCCCCCCCCGCACATTCGAAGTCGCTTTCCGTTCGCGTCCCCGCATCGACTTCGAATCTAGGACCGGGTTTCGATTTCGCCGGACTCGCCTTGTCCGTGTTTCTCGACGTACGCATCGTCGAAGTCGCGCGCACGCACGCGCACGAATTCCGCGATCTCTCGGGCGCGGCGAGAGATTGGCCGCGCACGAGCGACAACATCTTGCTGCGCGCCTTCGAACACGCGCGCGTGGAACTCGGTGTCGAAGCGCGCGCCTTCGTGTTCAGCGCGCATTCGGAAATTCCGGTCGCACGCGGACTCGGATCCAGTGGTGCCGCGATCGCAGCCGGTGTGTTGCTCGCGAACGCCCTTGCGCGTGAATCAGTCTCCAGCGAACGCCTGTGCGATTTCGGCCACGCGATCGAGGGACATCCAGACAACACGAGTGCTTCGATCACCGGCGGCTGCACGCTGGCGATTCCGCGCGACGACGGAACTCTGCGCGTCCTCCGTCAACCGCTGCATCCCGATCTGGGTTTCGCGGTAGCGTGGCCCAACGCGATGCTCTCGACGCGCGCCGCGCGCTCGGTCTTGCCGCGCGAAGTTTCGTTTGCCGACGCGATCGAGAATCCGCGTCGCCTGGCTGCGCTGCTGGAGGGATTGCGCAGCGCCGATCCAGAACTGCTGCACCTGGGCGAACACGATCGTCTGCACGTGCGCCACCGGCTGGCGCTGATCGAGAACGGCGCAGCCGCACTTTCGGCTGCGCGCGCCGCAGGCGCGTGGCTGGCGACGGTGAGCGGGAGCGGATCGGCATTGTTCGCCATCGGACCCCATGCGCGCATGCAAGCCGTGGCTGATGCGCTGAAGCACGAACTCGGCGGCGACGCAGGCGCCGAAGGTCGAGTCGTGCAGCCGGTACTCGACGCGCCGGTCGTCCAACGCGTGTAGCCAAGAACGATACAGCCCGTTCGCTTGCGACTGCGCGCGGACACGATCGACACCGGACGCAGCCTGCACGAACCGCAGTCGCCGCTTAACGCAACCCTACCGATCCCTGCCCCTCCACGCTGCGCGAGTTGCACCAGAGGACACTTGCACCAGGCAGTCCGTCAGCGCTTTCACCCGCTTCACTCGCAACCGATCGCAACCGAAACGTTTCGCAC
Source organism: Planctomycetota bacterium (assembly GCA_016795245.1). Lineage (GTDB taxonomy): Bacteria > Planctomycetota > UBA1135 > UBA1135 > JAEUIA01. Next base: position 4,493 of record JAEUIA010000014.1, read on the forward strand.
TCGCCACCGATCACCAGCGGCACCGAACCCCAGCCGACAGCACCACCAGATCGCACCGCCGCCCCGCCCCGCAACGTTTCCAGTCCGACACCGAACTCACCCCACTCGTCCCCACCCCATTGTTGACCTCGGGGTTCGCGATTTGCGCAGTGGCG
>JAEUIA010000067.1 GCA_016795245.1 Planctomycetota bacterium
AACCTGTAGGCCCCGCGTCGGCGAGTTTGCACCACACGAGCCTGGCTCCGTACGGTCAAACTCGGACCAGGAACCCTCCGCACCCTTCACGACAGTGAATCGTGAGGTTTTGATCCAGACACGGTATCTGCGTCAGTGGTAGAGGCCGAGCCAGCGATCCAACAGACCCAGCCCGGAGCGTTTCCAAGTGATGCGGGGCTGGAAGTTGAGGCTGAACGCGGTGCCTTCGCCCGAGCGATGTGAGATCTCGATCTCCGTCACGAAGTCGTGGCCCAATCGGCGCAAGGTGAAGTTGCTGCCGACGCCGGTGCCTTCGGCGATCGCGTAGGACTGACCGGCTTCCATCTCCCACTTCGGCGTCCAGCGGTAGCGCGCAGCGATGGAGGCGGCTTCGAACAAGCGCTCTTGATCCACAGTCGACAAGCCGCGTTGATAACCGAACTCGAATCCGACCTTCCGCCACGGTTCGATGCCGACCGACGTGAGCGAATACGTCGTGTTGCCGGTGCGCGTGTCGTAGCGCCCGTCATGCGTCATGCCGATCGGGATCTCGTCGACGAAGGTCAAGTAGTCCCCGAGCACGAAGATCGGCTGCACACCGGAGGCCTGTCCCTCGGGCAGGTCCGACCCGTGCGAAGCGCGCACGCTGAGGTCCATGCGCTCGTTCGTATCCGGGCGCCACCAACGCGAACGCACGCCCAGATCGATGAATCGGCCGTCGATCGGGTCTTCGATGTTGTCGAGCTGCACCAGCTCGCCGCCGGAGTCCTGGCTGATGATGTCGGCGTGCACGCCGATCGTCGGGCTGATCGTGTGGACGCTGCCGCCGGAGAACCGCCGCCAAAAAGTCGTCGTCGCGTCGAAGCCGGCGATCAAGGCCGTGCGTGAGGGCGCGCTTTCCGGATCCGCGCCTTCGTCCCACAGCGTTCCGCGCGCCGTGAGGTACGGCGTTCCGCGCGCCGCGAGCACGCCCAGGCTGAACGGCGCTTCGACCTTGTGTTCGGTGTCGAATCGCGCGACGTCGCGATTGCCGAGGCCGTCTTCGAAGGGCGAGTAGTAGCGCGGATCACCGTCATGACGCCGGAAGTAACCGGCGTCGGCTCTAGCCGAGTAGTAGATCGGATTGTCGAACGCGTAACCGATCTGAGTGCGCCCGCGGTAGGCACCGGCCGACGGCAACTCGTCGATTTCGCGCCGGTTCTCCAGGTGTCCCTTCACGCTGGCGTTCCAGTACCACTCGTTCTGAGCCTTGCGCCAATGCAAGTAATTGTCCTTGTTCTCGTAGCGCAGGTACTCGCGCTCGAAGAACTCACTCTGCACCGCCGCGTCGCTTTGACGACTGAACGCGAGGTCCACCCACTCACCGTCGCGAATCGTGTAGCGCGAGCGCGCACGGAACCACGTGCGAATCAACGAACGGTCATCGGGATCGACGCGCACGAGTCCGCGGTCGCCGCGTCGATCGGGGATCAGGTCGAAGTCGGTCTCGAGTTTGAACTTCTCACCCGCATCCAGGTCGAGCCCCATACCGAGCAGCACGCCGCGCGACCCAAGAATGCCGATGTTGTAGTGCCAGTTTCCATCCAGATCGACATCGGGGATCTTGAGCACACTGCCGATCGCACGCCCCGTCGCCTTGCCGATCGGGCCTAGCTCCGCGTTCACCGTCGCGCGCAAGGCCGCCCCGTACCTGGCACTGTTGCCCAGCACGAAACGATCGATGAGCGGGCGACCCTTGCGATTCAGCTCGGGCGCGATCGACGGCAACGGAATCTGGATGCCGTTCTCGAACCGCAGTCGATTGCGACGCGTCGAGAAGCCGTAAGCGACACGCTCGTCGCTCGTGTTCTTGCGCGGCGTGATCCGCAGATCGCCCGTCTCGATCACGTAGTGCGGGTGGTCGAATTCACAGGAAGTGATCTCGGCTTTTTCCGCGCGCAACGAAGGCCCGTCGGGCGTCGGCGCGATGCGCATCCACTCCGCTTTCGCGCGCAAGCGCTGGCGAAAGCCGCGAATGTTGATGTCGACACTGACGTCGGCGTCCTGAATCCAACCCTGCGTGTCGGCGATGTCGAGGTAGATCGCCGAGGCCCGCGCGTTGCGTTCGCCTTCGCTGAAAACCTCGATGTTGCCCTCGATGTAGACCTCCGAGAGCACGCGGAACAGAGGATTGTTCTGAGCCGCCTTCATGATGTCAGGCATCTGTAGGAACGGATTCGACTTGTCGGCACGCGGAGCAGGCGTGGTGGCGCGCTGTGAATCCACTGGCGTCGACACGCGCAGATCCTCGCCCTTCATCGCTTCATTCAGCGTCCGTCGCCCGCTCCTGCGCCATTCCTCACGGTCGACCCAGAACAAGGTCCACTCGGCGAACAACTGATCCGGTCCGAATCGAAAGCGCGGGTTGCGCATGACCAGGATCGTCTTCTGTTCCTGGTCGAAGGGCTGCATCGATTCATATTCGATCGACCACGACATGCCGTCGGTACCGACGCGCGAGCGCAACGCGCCCTTGTCGGTCGAGAGCAGCATGTTGGCGGTGTCGTACTGAATCCACGCCGATTCCCACTCGGCGTCGAACATCGTCATGTGCGCCGGAGCACCTTCGACGCGAATGCGTTCGGGGACGGCCCGCAGGCGCTCACCGCTCGCCTCCATACGCTCGCCGAGCACCGCATGAAATCCGCCCTCGGCGTCGATCGACGCGATTTGACTGGTCTCGAGTCGCTTGGCTTTCGAGAAATCGCCGCGCACGCGAATCGACGCCGCATCGACCTTCCACGCCTCACCGTCGAGCGTCACGCCCTCGATGTGCGCGTCCCCCACGAGTGAGATCTCGTGATTCTCGGCGCGCATCATGTCAGCGCGCAGTTCACGCAAGACTGCGGGCTCGGCACCTGGACCTTGCTGTCTCTCGCTGACCTCGGGTTCGACCACGACGGCGGCGTCGCTCGCTTTGGCCGGCGGTTCCAGTTTGGCGCGCGCACCCTGCGCGGCGAAGTGATCGCGATCGATCTCGAGCCAGTCGGCCTCCAGCGTGAAAGGCATTTCGTTGCCGATGAAGCGCCCTTTCGCCTTCACCTTGCGGCCCTCGTCGGCGGAGAGGCGCGCGAGGCCGGCATCGTCCAGCGTGAATAGATCGCCGTCACCGATGACGCTCCCCGCGCCGGTGTAGTCGACGTGCACGGCTTCGGACGCGCGAATGTTCGTCGACGACACGCTGCCACGTCCCTGGGTGGTGACGCGGCCGTCGATGGTCAGCACGCCGCAAGCAACCTGAGCGCGGTCCTCTCCGCGCACGATCTTGGACTTCACGTTCGTGTGCGCGCGCGCGTGGAACTCGCGCGGAGCTGCGCGATTCGTCGGGTCTTCAGGCTCGAGCGCAAGGTCGAGCTCGCCACTCTCCAAGTCGACCTGCGTGTCCTTGGTCGCGACCTTTGCGGTGACGTTTTCCCGCGCGACCACGCGGTCGGGCTGCGCGCTGATCTCTCCGGCCTCGACGTGAGCGATCAGCTCGCCCTCCTCGTCCGTAGCTGGACGCGCAAAATCGTAGCGTGCGCGCTTGGACCTGGTGCCGAACATGCGCACCTCGTCACGGCTCACGGCTTCGATGCGCTCCGCCGAGCCGTTGCCTTGCGCGCTCTCGAAGGTCACAGCACCCTCGGCTTGGAACGTGCGCTTGTCCCAGTCGAAGTCGCGCACGAGGCGCGCCTTGGCGTGCAAGCCGCCTTCTTCCGCGCTCGTGATCTCCACGTCGCGCGCTTCCGTGATCGTGATCTTCTCCTTGGTCACGACCGCGCCCAGGCCACCGCGCGCGATCGTCGCCACCTTGCGTCCGTCGGGCGCGGTGCCGTTCACCGTCGTGACGCCCGTCGTCGACACCAGCGCCGTCGGCGCGCCGGCGACGAGCATCCAACTCAGCTCCAGCGCGTCACACTTGATCTCGTTCGGACCGTAGTCGACGACCACGTCGCCGCTCGCGTTCACTCGACCGGATTTCGTCGCGCGCTCGTCGCGGCCGACGATGCGATCCGCTGCGCGCAAAGTGAGGCCGGCTTCCGCAACGCTCAGCGTCGCAGGACCGGTGAGATCGACCGTGTCACCGTCGACTCGCGTCACGACCAGCGGACCAACTCCCGCGAGCTGCGAGCGAGCCTGCGCCAGATCGGGTCGTTCGGCGGCGATGTAGCGACCGACGGCGATGTCGCCGCGCGGCGAGCCGGTCAGTGTGGCGCGCTCCAAGTCGCCCTTCACGTCGAAGTCGAACTCGGCGTGATCGGAGAAAAAGTGGTCGTCTTGGGCCGCGAGTTCGACGTCGCGCTCGAGCGACGCATGCTTCAACTTGCCGCCCGTCGTGAACGTGAAGTCAGCGGCTTGCGCTTTGAACGTGTCGCCGCGGCTGTCGGCGACCACGTTGCCCTCGGCATCGGCACTGAGGATCTCGTACGGATCCTCGACTCGCCCGGTTTTGCGGCCGAGCATGTGGATGCGATCCGCGCTGATCGTCATGGGCTGCGCGCCTTCGACCGCAAGCCTCGCGGCGGAAGTCGCGACCACGTCGATGAGCTCGAGACCGTCCCGTACGACGGTCTTGGCCGCAACGCCGCCTTCGGCACCCGACTTCAGCGTCACTGTCTGACCGCGTTCGAGTTCGAAGCGGATCGTCGCGTCGCGCAAGAGTTCGAAGCTCGCGGTGTTGGCGCCGGCTCGCAGGCCCAGTCCGTCGGCGGTCACTCCCTTGCCGCGGATCTTCACACGCTCCTCCGACGTGAAGCTCGTGTCGGCGAGCAACCAATCGAGTTTGGGCGCCGCGAACTCGAGCGGCGCGACCGGTCCGCCCTCGTGCAACGTGAGCTCGACGTCGGTCAGCTTGATCGGCTCGGTCTTCGAGAGCGCCGGCGAGCCGCTCTCCATCGACACTTGCACGCGCGACAGCGGCGAGCGCATCTCGGCACGCAGCTTCTCGGTCGCTGGATCGTACACCTTGATCCGCAGCCCCTGCATGTCGTACGCGTTGTCGGCGCGCGGCTCGACGTTGTTCGCGTGCAGGTTGATCTTCTGCTTCAGCTCCGTGCTCCCCGGAGCACTTGCGCGCTGTTCGAAATCGAGCGCGCCGCGGATGCTGACGTCGATCGTGCTGGTGTCGCCTTCCTTCTTGCCGCTCGGAACGGTGATGGGGCTGAATTCACCCTGCTGTGCCGGCTTGGAGATCAAGTCCGGGTTTTGCTTGGGATCGTCCGGCCTGGCGCGCATGTGCCACAGCACCGCGAATCCGGCGCCGAACAAGAGCACGAACAACAGGACGCGTTTCATCGCGCAGCCGCGTCGATCAAGCCCTGCCAGGCGCCGCGAGCGCGCAGCAACATCTCGGCCAGTTCGCGCACGGCGCCGTCACCACCCGCGCGAGAGAGGATCAGATCGCTCACGTCGCGCACTTCGGCGCGCGCGTTGGCCGGCGCGACGAAGTACCCCGCGCGCGCGCGCATCCCCAGATCGGGCAGATCGTCGCCCATCGCGATCGTCTCGTCGGCCTTGACCCCGAAGCGCTCCTGCAGGCGCGCGAGCACTTCACGCTTCGACACGACCTGCATCTCGAGCGCATCGATCTTCAGCTCGGCGGCGCGATGCTCGGTCACTTTGCAACCGCGGCCGGTGATCCACACGATCTTGATGCCGGCCTTCGACAGCCACCGGAGTGCGATCCCGTCCTGCACGTCGAAGCTCTGCACTTCGCGCACGCCGTCTTCACCGGCGGAATACACGACCTTGCCGTCGGTCATCACGCCGTCGACATCGAGCGCCAGGAGTTTGACGCGCGTGAACAGCGCTCGCACGTCGGCTTCGGGGCGCGTTTCCAAGGGCTGCGCCTAGACTCGGACGTCGAGGACGTCTTGGATGTCGATCAACCCGAGCGGCCTGCGCTCCGAATCGATCACGGGAATCTGGTCGATGCGGTGCTCGCGCAACATGTGCATGGCTTCTTCCACCAGCGCATCCGGCCCAATGGATTTCGGCGACTTGCCCATCGACTCGTCGACGGGCCTGTTCATGTCGAGCGCGTCGTGCTCCAGGAGGCGCGACAGATCGCCGTGCGTGAAGATGCCGACGAGCTTCTGCTTGGTGTCGACGATCAACGCGGCGCCTGGTCGACCCGGCGTGCGGTTCATCACCAGCACGACGTCGCGGATCTTCGAGCCGCTGGTCACGATCGGCATGTGCTCGCCTTTGCGCATCACTTCGCGCACCTTCATCAGCTTGCGCCCGAGCGCGCCGGCTGGATGGTAGAGCGCGTATTCTTCGCGCCCGAACGGTCGCTCCTGCAACACGACCATCGCCAACGCATCGCCCAGCGCGAGCAAGGCGGACGTGCTGGCCGTCGGCGCGAGCTTCATCGGACAAGCCTCCGTGACGCGGCCGATGTCGAGCACACAGTCGGCGTGCCGCGCCAAGGTCGACTCAGGCGCACCCGTCAACGCGATGATCGAAGCGCCGAGCTTGCGCGCCGGCCCCAACATCGCCGTGACCTCGGCCGATTCGCCCGAATTCGAAACCGCGAGCAAGATGTCGCGCTCGCGGATGCGCCCCAGATCGCCGTGCAACGCCTCGGTCGGGTGCAGGAACAACGACGGCGTGCCGGTCGAAGCCAAGGTCGCCGAAATTTTCTGGCCGACGAGCCCGGCTTTGCCCACGCCCGTGACGACGACGAGGCCCTCGCACGCGAGCAACCGATCGACCGCGTCCACGAACCGCCCGTCGAAGCGGGCTTCTAGCCCGGCGATGGTCTGCGCCTCGATCCGGACGACCTCAGCCGCCCGTGCCAGGAGCCGTTCATGGCGTTCTTGGGTCCCGGCCAATGCGTATTCCTCTAGGGTGTCGGGCTCCGAACCGCCCGGAGCTTTCCAGCCCGGATTCTAGAGGTCGCGATCAACGCTTCAAGCGGCGCGCGTCGCCGCTAAGATCCTGCGCCCGCACACCGCGGGCAATCCCGAGGATTTCTGCCATTTCGTTCCATCCCAAAACCTGGCCGCAAAGACTCCGCGACGGCGCGGCGATCACCTTCCTGGTCCCGCCGTCTTTCGCCATCCTTGCCCGCGGAAACGTCGACTGGCTGGAGACGGCGCTCGTCATCGTCTTCTTGATCCTCTCGCTCGGCGTCCACGAGGCGGCGCACGCCTGGACCGCGTGGAAGCTCGGCGATTCGACCGCCAAGGACATGGGGCGCATGACGGTCAATCCGATCGTCCACATCGACATGTTCATGACGATCATCCTGCCGACGATCTGCGTGATCACCGGCGCACCGATCTTCGGCGGAGCGAAGCCGGTGCCGGTCAATTTCAACCGCCTCAAGAACCCCTGGGTCGACATGGCGGTCGTGGCCTTCGCGGGGCCGCTCTCGAACCTGCTCCTGGCCTGCTTGTTCATGGCGCTGTGGAAGTTCTTCGTGCTCACGGGCTACTACAACGGCGCCGCAGAGCTCGCCGTCGGCCGCGTCGATGACCTCCTGCCGCGCGTCATGGCCGGTGCCATGTCGTTCAACGTGGTCTTGTTCGTGTTCAACCTGGTCCCCATCCCGCCGCTCGACGGCTCGCGGATCGTGGTCAACCTGTTGCCTGACTCGCTCAAAGAAGGCTACATGCGCCTCGGCGCCTTCGGGCTGGTCATCATCCTCGTGCTCATCAACTTCGTCCCCGGCTTCGGCAGCCTGCTGCGCACGACCATGAGCCACGTCATGCAGCTCGTGGAGAAGGTCGTTTCCTTGGGGGGAGCATGGTGAGCGCGCCGGCCTTCACCGTGCGCCTCGAGCGCGTTTTCCAGGGCCCGATGGACCTGCTCCTGCACCTCGTGCGCGAGCAGGAGGTCGAGATCGCGGAAGTCGAGATCTCGCGCGTCATCGCCGGATACCTCGAATACTTGCAGGCGATGCGCGACCTCGACATCGAAGTCGCCGGCGATTTCCTCGTGATGGCGGCCACGCTGATGGCGATCAAGAGTCGCTCGCTCCTGCCGCGCGAATCGGTCGCGCTGGAAGAGGAACTCGACCCCAAGGACGAGCTGATCCAGCGTTTGATCGAATACCGGCGCTTCCGCGAGGCCTCGGACCGCCTGGGCGAGCGCTACGAACTGCGCGCGCGCCAGCACGCGCGCGGCGCCGATCCGGTGTTCGAGGGCGAAGCGCAACCCGAACTCGACCTGGGCGAAGTCTCGTCGTGGGATCTGCTCGCGGCGTTCTCGCGCCTCGTGCGCGAGACGCTCGCCAACCGCCCGCACCACGTGCGCAGGGACGTGCGGCCCTTGCGCTACTACGTCGCCGGAATGGCGCACAAGATCCGCGAGCACCGCACGCTGTCCCTGCGCGACGCCGTGTTCATGCTCGATGAAGAGCCTTCGCGCGAGTCGTTGATCGGTTCCTTCTGCGCGCTGCTCGAATTGTGCAAGCTCGGCATCGTCCGCGTCGTGCAAGCCGGCCGCGAGTCCGAGATCGGCATCGAACTCGTCGAAGCGCATTCGGAGGACATGGACGCGGTCATCGATTCCTCCACGTTCGACGACGAAAAACCGCCGGAAACGGCCGAAAATGCGCCTGCGGAGGCCGCACAGGCACCATCAGCCGCCGCCGAGATCGAGGCCGAAGCCGAGCCCGACGACGAAGCCTGAGCCTGAGCCCTTTACGATCCCGTCCGCGCGTCCCATATTGCACACCGTCCCCCTGCCAGGGCGCACTCGTTCCGACTCCTCAGAGCATCCAGAGAATCGAAGATCCATCATGAGCAACGCGCTCGACGTCACCGACTCGACTTGGGAAACCGCCGTACTCCAGAGCAGCACTCCGGTGCTGGTCGATTTTTGGGCGTCGTGGTGCGGCCCGTGCAAGGCGATGGGGCCTTACGTCGACAAGCTCGCCGACGACTTCAAAGGCAAGCTCAAGGTCGTGAAGCTCAACACCGAGGACAACACCGAGATCCCCTCGCGCTACGGCATCGCCTCGATCCCCACGTTCCTGCTCCTGAAGAACGGCGCCGTCGTGAAACAGGTGGTCGGCGCCGTGCGCAAGTACGACGAATTCAAGGCCATGGTCGAGCCGCACCTGTGATCGTGCGCTGACCCACTCGTGCGCGTCGTATTCATGGGCTCGCCGCCCTTCGCCGGGCCGGTCTTCGACGCGCTGCTCGCGAGTCCATCGCATTCGGTCGTGGGCCTCGTGACGCGCCCCGACAAACCGCGCGGCCGCGGCATGCGCATCGTCGAATCCGAACTCGTCGCCCGAGCGCGCACGCGCGAAGTCGCCCTGCTGCAGCCCGAACGCGCGCGCGGACCGGAGTTCATCGCCGCACTGCGCGCCTTGAAACCCGACGTCATCATCGTCGCGAGTTTCGGCGAGATCTTGAAGGCAGACGTGCTCGAATTGCCGGCATTCGGCTGTCTCAACGTGCACGCGTCGCTCTTGCCGCGTCACCGCGGCGCGTCCCCCATCCAAGCCGCGATCCAGGCCGGCGACATCGAGACCGGAGTCTCCGTGCAGCGCATGGTGCTCGCGCTCGACGAAGGCGACGTCGTGATCGAACTGCGCACCCAGATCGGCGAGCACGAGAACGGCGGCGAGTTGCTGGAGCGACTGGCACTTCTCGGCGGTGAGGCAGCCGTGCGCGCGCTCGACCAGCTCGCCGCAGGTACGGCGCACTTCACCCCTCAAGACCACACCCGCGCCACCTACGCCAAGAAGATCAAGAAGGAAGACGGCGTGATCGACTGGTCGCACAGCGCCGTCGACCTCGATCGCCGCGTGCGCGCCTTCACGCCTTGGCCCGGTGCGCGCGCGACCACGAGCAGCGGCGAGATCGTCCTGCTCGACGTGCGCGTCCACGGCGACACACCCGACCGCGCGGCACCCGGAACGATCCTCGCGACGCGCCCGACACTGCTCGTCGCCTGCGGCGCGGGCGCTCTGGAACTCCACGCGCTGAAACCCGCCGGCAAAGGCCGCATGGACGCACAAGCCTGGCTCAACGGCGCGCGCCTCGACGTCGGCGCGAACATCGGAGGTGCCTGATGGCGCGTTTCGCCGCACTCGAACTCCTGCGCGCGCGCCACCACGTCTCCTTGCGCGCCGTCGACCGCGCAGCGCGCGAACACAACCTCGACGACCGCAACCGCGCGCTCCTCCGGCGCCTGATCGGCACCGAAGTGCGCCGACGCGGGACCTTGCGCGCACTCACCAAGACTTTCGCGCGCGGCAAACCGTCGCAAGGCGTACAGGACTGCCTCGCGCTCGGTTTCATCCAGGCCTTCTTCCTGGACACGATCCCCGACCACGCCGCCGTCGGCGAGACCGTGCGCGCCGCCACCGAATTCGTCGGGCCCAAGAAAGCGAACTACGTCAACGCCATCCTGCGCGCCGCGATCCGCGCGCGCGTCATGGGCCGCTCGGGCGATCCGCGGCGCGACGTTCCGCTGCGCGATCTGCACCTCGAAATCCCTGTCTTCAACGACCCGGCCCAACATCCCCTTCTCTGGGCGGAAGACGCCTTGTCGATGCCGGTGGCGCTGATGAAGCGCTGGTACAAGCGTTACGGAACCGAGCAGGCGAACGCGTTGGCGCTGGCCGCACTCGAAGAACCGGACCTCTCGGTTCGCGTCGTGCAAGGCACGCGCGAGACGACCGAAGCCGCCTTCGACGGCCACATCACGTTCCGGCGCTCAGCACACGAGCGCGTCCTGGTCGCTCCGATGAACGCCGCGCGAGAAATCGTGCGTTCGGACCTGTTCACCTCTGGATCGCTCACCGTCCAGGGCGAGAGCGCTGTGCGCGCAGCAGAACTCGTCGACGCAAGAGCCGGAGAACGCGTACTCGACGTCTGCGCCGCACCCGGCGGAAAGACCGCCATCCTGGCCGCGACCGGTGCGCAGGTCATCGCTTGCGACGACGACGAAAAGCGCTGTGCGCGACTCAACGAGACTCTGCAGCGACTCAACGTCGCAGCCGCAGTCGAGGTGCGCGTCCACGATGCGACTCTAGGCTTCGGCGAAGAACGTTTCGACGCCGTGCTCGTCGATGCACCCTGCAGCAACACCGGCGTTCTCGCGGCGCGTCCGGGCGCACGCTGGCGCTTCTCGACCGAATCACAGCGCACGCTCGGCGAGTTGCAGCTGAAACTGCTCACCGCTTCCGCCGCTGCGACGGCTCCAGGCGGGAGACTCGTCTACTCGACCTGCAGCATCGAGCCGGAAGAGAATCAGCGCCGCGTCCGCGCGTTCCTCGCGCAGGACTCCGCGTTCACACTCGAGCACGAAATCGAATCCTTGCCGGCGCCGCACGGCGGCAACGGTCCGGTCGACGGCGGCTACGCGGCGCGCTTGAGACGCAATACATGAGCGACTCGCCCACCCGCGCGCGTTGCGCACTCGTCACCGGCGCCTCATCCGGCATCGGCGCCGCCACCGCGCGCCTCCTGGCCGAGAACGGCTACCGCGTCGCGATCCTCGCGCGCCGTGCAGACCGACTCACACAACTCGCAGCCGAACTCGCCGGCGGACCCGCGCGCGGCCACTTGATCCTCACCTGCGACCTCCGCGATCCGGACGCCATCGCAACGGCTTTCGAGCGACTCGCACGCGAATTCGGCGCGCTCGATCTGCTCGTCAACAACGCCGGCATGGGCTACCGCGCGCGCGTCGACGAGATCGAACCTGAACTCTTGAAGCGCGTCTTCGAGACGAACGTCCTCGGTCTGCTGCTCGCCTGTCGCGGCGCCCTGCCGTCCTTGCGCCGCAGCTCGCGGCCCGTCGTCGTCAACATCGCGAGCGTCGTCGGTCGCCGCGGAATCCCTGGGCAATCGGCCTACGCCGCCAGCAAGGCCGCTGTCGTTTCGATCGGCGAGTCGCTGCGCGTCGAATGGGCCCACCTCGGCATCGCCGTGTGCACGCTCAATCCCGGACTCACCGCCACCGGGTTCTTCGAAGCGCAGCCCAATCCGTCGCGCCTGCCGGATCCGGACTTCGCGCAGAGCACCGGCGCCGATCACGTCGCACGACACGTGCTCGCACTGGACCGCTCCCCGCGCCCCGAAGTTTCATTGCGCACGAAGTGGCGCCTGCTCGCGGTCCTGTCCGTGCTCGCCCCGCGCCTCGCGGATCGCCTGCTCGTCGGGCGGCTGGGCTGGAAGAGCCCCACCACCCACTGATCACTCGAGGCCCGGATCCGGCGCGAGCGGTTTCAGATCGAGCAACACAGCGGCGTCCGCTTGATCGAAGATCGAACCCCATTCGTTCGCACGCTCTTGGGCTTCCGCCGGCGGCAGGGTCGGCAGCACGCTGGCGATCTCCGTGTGCAGGCTGCGCTCGATCCAGCGTCGATTCGTCTGCACGGTACCGACCACCGGCAGAATCGTCAGATCCGATTCCGCCGCCAGCAGCGCCAGGACTTCAGCCTCGACCATCCCGGGCATGGCCACCGTCAACAACTGACCGTAGCGCCCGAGCGGCACGAGTCCGTGTTCGATCAAGAACGCAGTGTTGAGCCCGTTGCGCGCGGCCGGATCGGGCTCGTACATCTCCACCGTCAGGAACGCGAGGTTGTAGAGCTCGCATACGACGCGCGACAACTCCCAATCGCTGACCAGGCTGGCGTTGACCACGGCTTCCGCGAACGGAACCTGGCCCCGGCTGCTCAAGCGCAGCGCTTCGCGCAACGCTTGCGGTTCGCACATGCCGCGCTCGGAGAGGACTTCCGAGAGTCGCGCGTATTCTAGACGTTGGTTGTTCTTCACGAGGCAGGGCCGGACGTCGGGGGCACGGACGCGAAAACGCAGATCCGCGTGATACTCCATCGACCGCCTGGTCCCTGAACCTGAAGGACAAGGAAAGAACTTCTCGGATACGGGAGTACGGATCCAGGGCAACTCTTCCCCGATTCACCAGCGTGGAACCGCGCGCCGGCGCACGATTCCACGCTGGTGAATCGGGGAAGAGTTGCTCTGGATCCGTACTCAGATGTCGAGGTTCGTGACTTCGAGCGCGTGCTGTTCGATGTACTCGCGCCGCTGCTCAACGCCGTCGCTCATCAAGATCGTGAAGATCTGATCCGCGACGAGCGCGTCCTCCATCGTCACCAGATAGAGCGTGCGCTTGGCGGGATCCATCGTCGATTCCCACAGCTGGTCCGCGTCCATCTCGCCCAAGCCCTTGTAGCGTTGAATGTCGATGTCGGCCTGCGCGCCCTTGCGCAACGCCAGCGAAAGTTGAACCGGGTCGTTGCACACGACGGGCTCCTTGCCGCCCAACACGGTCCACTCTCCGCCGCCTTGGAACTGCAAACCCTTCGCGAGCAGCTGGGTGAGGATTTTCGTCAGCTCGTCCGTGTGCGCCAGGTGACACACCACCAGATCGGCATCGTCGCGCGCGATCGTGCTCTGCGGTCCGTCGTAGATCCGCAGGTCGCGCTTGCCGGCCTTCTGTAGCTCGATGAAGTTCTGGAGCTCGCCCAGTGAATCGAACCAGCTCTCGACGCCGTTCGCGAAGGCCCAGTGCGTGTGCGCGTGCTTGCCGTCGAAGCTCTTCACCAGCTCCACGAAACTCATGCGCGCCCACGGCGGAGCGACCATCCCCGCCAGCTCTTCCAGGCGCCGCAGGTCTTCGCAGATCGACCGCAGCTCAGCGCCCTCCCACTGCTTCTTCGTGTGCGTGTTGACCACGGAGAGCGAATCGACACCGCGATCGATCAGAATCTGGCGCAGCTCGGCATCCGTCGTGACGTAGCTGCTGTCCTTCTTCGTCGTCAGCTTGTACAGCGGCGGTTGCGCGATGTAGAGGTGCCCGCGATCGATCAATTCGCGCATGTGACGGAAGAAGAACGTCAACAACAGCGTCCGGATGTGACTGCCGTCGACATCAGCGTCCGTCATGATGATCGTCTTGCCGTACCGCAGCTTGCCGAGATCGAACTCGTCCGCGATTCCGGTGCCCATCGCCGAGATGATCAGTTGGATTTCGGAGTGCGCCAACATCTTGTCGAGCCGCGCACGTTCGACGTTCAAGATCTTGCCCTTCAACGGCAGAATCGCCTGAAAGCGCCGATCCCGACCCATCTTGGCCGAGCCACCGGCCGAGTCACCCTCGACCAGGTACAGCTCGCTCTCCTCCAGATTCGAACTCTGGCAGTCCGCCAGCTTGCCCGGCAGATTGCCCGACGCGAGCGCGCTCTTCCTGCGCACGAGATCGCGCGCCTTGCGCGCCGCCTCACGCGCCGCTTGCGCGCGCACGGCCTTCATCACGATCGTCTTCGCGACCGCCGGATGCTCCTCGAGGTACGTCGAGAACATCTCGTTCACGACCGACTCGACGATCCCCTGCGCTTCGCGGTTGCCGAGCTTGTCTTTCGTCTGGCCTTCGAACTGCGGCTCCGGGACCTTCAGCGACAAGATCGCGGCCAGACCTTCGCGGAAGTCATCTCCAGACGGCAGTTCCTCGCTGTCCTTCACCAGCTTCTGCTGCTTGGCGTAGTTGTTCAGCGTGCGCGTCATCGCCGCCTTGAACCCGGCCAGGTGCGTTCCGCCGCCGTGCGTATTGATGTTGTTGACGAACGTGAAGACGGTTTCCTGGTACGTGTCGTTGTACTGCAACGCCAGTTCGACTTCGTACTCGCGGTCCGGGCGCTCCGTGCTCGGCACCGTCTTGATCAAGTGCACGACATCCGAGTGCAAGGCCGTCTTGTTCTTGTTCACGTTCTCGACGAACGTGACCAACCCCTGCGGGAACTCGAAGTGCTCCTTTTGCCCGGTGCGCTCATCGATTAGATCGATGACGATCCCGCGCGTACCCATCAAGTACGCCATCTCGCGCAAGCGCTTCGACACGATCTCGTAATCGATCTCAGTCGTGGAGAAGATCGTCGAGTCGGGCTTGAACTTGACCGCCGTCCCGGTGGCCTTGCTTTCGCCGATCACCGTCAGGGCTGACGCGCGCGCGCCACGCGCAAACGACATCTGGTGCACCTTGCCGCCGCGCTCGACAGTGACCTCGAGCCGCTCGGACAACGCGTTCACACACGACACGCCGACGCCGTGCAATCCGCCCGAAACCTTGTACGCGCTCTTGTTGAACTTGCCGCCGGCGTGCAGTTTCGTCAGCGCCACCTCGACCGCAGGAATGCCTTCAGTCGGGTGAATATCGACCGGAATTCCGCGGCCGTCGTCCCTGACGCTCACCGAACTGTCGACGTGGATCGTCACCTGACAGCGCGTCGCGTGACCCGCGAGCGCTTCGTCCATCGAGTTGTCGACGACTTCCCAGATCAAGTGGTGCAACCCACGCACGTCGGTGTCGCCGATGTACATCGCGGGACGCACGCGCACGGCCTCGAGCCCTTCGAGCACCGTGATCGACTGTGCGTCGTACGCTTGCGGAGCCTGCGGCGCGCTCGCTTCTTCCAGCTTGACCGTGTTCGACTTCTTCGCCGGCTGCTCGGCCTTCGGATCGTCGGGTTGACCGGGCTTGGGTTCGCCGTCTTTTTTCATCGTCTTTGTCATCGATCGAGCCTGAAGTTGATCTTGCGAACCTCGTCGCTGCCGAGGATCTGATTGGTGCGTGAGCGAACTTCCTCGCCGAGGAATCCCTTCAACTCGGCCAGGTGCGCGGCGGAACTGACTTGCACGACGAGTTCGCCGCGGGCGAATCGAACCGGTCGCGTGTGACGCGCGTACGCCTCACCCGCCGCGTCGCGAAAAGCACGGAACGCCGGCGGTGCGCCGATGCGCGCGCCCATTCCGCTGGTGCGCAAGAACGTCTTGAGCGCGTCGTCGATCGAAGCCAGCCCTTTGCGATCGGCCTTGCCTTCGACTCCGCGAGCGTACCCGTCCTTGTTCCCCGTCTTGTGCTCTTCGCGCTTCACGTCGATCATGCGTCTACCGTGATCGGCATCACGATGTAGATGTAGTTCTCGCCCAACGTGAACTTGCCCGGGCTGGTCTTCTCGTTGAACTCCAACTTCACGATGCCCGACTCGCAGCTCTTGAGGCCTTCGAGCACGAAATCCGGGTTGAACGCGATCTCGGCCGAGGCGTTCTTGAACGCGACGTCCATGCGCGCATGTGCTTCACCACGGCCGACGGACTGACCGAACAACTCCAGGTTGTCGGGCGTCAGACGCATCCGCACCGCACGTGCTTCCGTTCCGGTCACGTTGGCGACCAGGCGCAGCTTGCGCGTCAACATCTCCGCGTCGGCTTCGACGTAGTTGCTCGATTCCTTCGGGATCACCGCCGCGTAGCGCGGGAATTCGCCGTCGATCAGGCGCGCGAAGATCTCGGCGTTCTTCGTCTTCAACCCGACCTGGTTCTCGCCGAAGTGCAACTGCACCTGCTCGAGCGGATCGCCGATGACCCGGCAGAAAAGCTGCATCCCCTTCGTGGGCACGATCGCCGGCCGCGTGCGGTCCACCGGGCGCGACTGGCACTCGACGCTCGAGTACGCGAGACGCCGGCCATCCGTCGCGACGAGCTTCAACATCCCGTCTTCGACCTCGGCCAGCACTCCGTGCATCGCGTACCGCCCGGCCTCGCGCGCAGCCGCGAACGCCGTGCGATTCACGAGCCGCGTGAAATTCCCGCCCTGGATCGAGAGCGTGGGCGTATCGCCGAAGCTGGAGATCACCGGGAACTCATCGGGGTCCACCGTGACGAGTTCGCACTTGTCCTCGCCGCTCTGGATGACGCAGTTCTGGTCGTGAGTCGTCAGCGTGACCTCCGATCCCGACAGATCGCGCACGAAGTCGAGCGTGACGCGTGAAGGCACCACAGCGATGCCGGGCTCCTCGACGCGCACGACGGGCTCCTTGAGGTCGCCCTCGCCGCGGCCGTGCGAGACCGGAATGCGGTAGCGCACCGAACACTCCAGGTCGGTGCCGAGGATCTCGATGGCATCGACCGTCGCGACCAGGCACAGGTTCTCGAGAACAGGCTTGGTGCTCTTCGACGGGATGACGTTGTTCACGACGGCGAGACCTTCGCGCAGTTTCTCGCGATCGCAGATGACCTTCATGATCCGAAGCTCCAGTTGTGGTGTTCGTGGTGTTGGGGAGGTGGTGTGTTGTGCACACCGGCGCGGTGCGTGTGTGTGGTGTTCCTATAGAGATCTATCTTGTTCTTCATCGTCATAGAGGCCGGCGATTTTGTGGAGAACCACTCCGCCTCCGACACGCAAGTCGGCCCGCTGGTGCGAGTTGCATCCAGCTGTACCTGTGTGAACGATCGCCGATCCCACGTGGACAACCCGTCACTCGACGCGGTCTTCCCCACACTCATCCCCAAGGTTCGGCGGTGTGCCGCGAGGGGTGTGGAAAGGTGGGTGGTTGTCCACAGGTGGAGGTGCGGTTGTGCAGGTAGTTCTCCACGCGGTTCGGCAGGATTCTTGAACAGGGATCGCACTGGAATTGCCGGGGTTCTGGAGGCGCGGGAAAGGCTGAAAAACAAGGGCTTTTGGACGATCCAAAAGCCCGCCAAGGGTATGCGATCCGTGCCGCGGAAGCAAAGGCGGAACGGGGCGGTTCCGACTCAAAAAAGGGCCCCCAGCGGGCGGGCGTGGGGGTCAGATCGACGGACCCTGGAGTTGGCCCAAAAAGCCCGTGACCATCTCGTGGACATCGGGGTCGGACTCCATCACTTCACCGACTTTCTCGACGGCGTAAAGGACGGTGGAGTGGTCGCGGCCGCCGAAAAACCCGCCGATTTCCTCGAGCGAGTGGCGCGTGATCTGGCGCGCGATGTACATCGAGATCTGGCGCGGAAAGGCGACGGCGTTCGTGCGCTTGCGCGACTGGAGCTCGGAGAGCTTGACGCCGAATCGTTCGGTCACGACGGTGACGATGTCGTCCAGCGAGGGCGCCCCGCGGCGTACGGCGAACAAGTCGCGCAGGACGTCGCGCGCGAGTTCAGCGGTGATGTTGGCGCCGGTGAGGTTCGAATAGCCGATGAGCTTGGTGACGGCGCCCTCGAGCTCGCGGATGTTGCTGTCGATGCGTTCGGCCAGGAGGCGAGCGACTTCGTCGGGGATTTCGCGACCCTTCTCGCGGCTCTTGCGCTTGAGAATCGCCATGCGCGTCTCGTAGCAGGGCGGTTCGATCTCGGTGACGAGACCCCAGCGGAAGCGCGACACGAGGCGCTCTTGGAGGGTGGGGATTTCCTTGGGCGGCGAATCGCTGGAGAGGACGATCTGCTTGCCGGCCTGGTAGAGCGTGTTGAACGTGTGGAAGAACTCTTCCTGCGTGCGCTCCTTGTTGGCGAGCACGTGGATGTCGTCCACGACGAGCACGTCGACGTTGCGGTACTTGTTGCGGAACTTCTGCAGGTCGCCGTTTTCCAGCGCGCTGATGAAGTGATTCACGAACGTTTCGCACGAGAGGTACAGGATGCGCGTCTTGGGATTGCGCTGTAGGAGCGCGAAACACAAGGACTGCAAGAGGTGCGTCTTGCCGAGACCGACCGAGCCGTGCAGGAAGAACGGGTTGTACGCGTGTCCGGGTTGTTCGGCTGCGCCGACGGCGGCGGCGTGCGCGAAGCGGTTGCACGGGCCGACGACGAAGTTGTCGAAGGTGTACTTGGGGTTGAGGCCGACGTCGCTGACGAGCGCAGGGTCGTGAGCTGCGTTGCCGTTCGATGCC
The DNA here is from genome assembly GCA_016795245.1 of Planctomycetota bacterium. GTDB lineage: Bacteria > Planctomycetota > UBA1135 > UBA1135 > JAEUIA01. The sequence goes on from JAEUIA010000067.1 coordinate 18,653, forward strand.
GTGCGCGGGTCGGGGCGCGCGGTCTGGGCCGGCTGGTTCTGCGCATCGGAAGGCGACGGGGTCGCGACCGGGTTGAAGAGCACGAGCTCGGAATTGACCACGAACTCGAGCGCGCGCGATGAGCCGAGGACTTCGACGATCGCTTCCTCGATGACGCGTGTGTAGTAGCTCTGGATCCACTCGCGCGTGAACTGGTTTTGGACCGCGAGCCGCACGCGCGCCTCGTCGACGTGGTCGAGTGTGGCGCGCCGGAACCAGGTCGCGAACTGCTCGGGCGCGACGCGGGCGCGCACGGCGTTCTGCACGAGGCGCCACACTTCGGTGTTGGAAGCGCCGGGCGCTGCGCGTGTCGCGGCGAGCGGGCGCGGGGCCCCTGTCGCCTCCGAGGGTCGCGCATCGGCGGCAGCCGACGGGCGAGAGCTGGTCGCAGGGACGGGCTCGATTTCGTGCATCGCGGCTGGTTGGGAGGGCAAGGCGTAGTGGGTCTGTGGGGGGGAGCTGCGGGAAGAGGCGCGCGTCGGGGGCGCCGTCGGCTCGGTTGTCGCGAACGGGGCGTGAACGCGAAACGCGGGGCGGAGTTGCGTCAGGTGACGAAGAGCGGTCGAGCCGGATGCGACGTCGGTGACTCGCGCTGCGCGGCGGTCTGCGCGCAAGAGTCGGTGGCGTCGATCGGGCGGCCATTCGACCCACGATCTCACCGCGGGTCAATGCTGCAACTCACATCTCTTCACGCGTTGTTCGCAAACGCGCACGCACAGCGCAGGTTAGCGCAGCGAGAGAAATGTTCTCCGCAACATGTCCACAGCGGTGTGGATATCTTCCGCGGTCGTCGACCAGCCGAACGAGATGCGCAGCGCTGAGCGCGCGCGTTCGGGTGCGAGGCCGAGTGCGAGCAAGACGTGCGAAGCTTCGAGCGATCCGCTCGCGCAGGCGGAGCCGGCGCTGACCTCGAGGCCTTCGAGGTCGAGGCGTGCGACGAGCATGCGGCCGTCGAGGCTCGCGCCGCCGATCTCGGGGAGCCCCAGGTTCAGGGTATTGGGCAGGCGCTCGGGGTTGTCGAGCGGCGGGCCATGGAGCGTGATTCCCTGCACGACCGTCTGAAGTTGAACCCAAAATGACCTGCTCAAGTCTCGCCAGCGTTCGGCGGCGGCGTGCGTTTCGTGCACGGCCAGTTCGACCGCCAAAGCACCGGCAACGATCGCCGGGACGTTCTCGGTGCCGGGTCGCAGTCCGTTCTCTTGTCCGCCGCCTTGGAAGGGTGCGGTGAGTGGGACCCCCTGCCGGTGGTAGAGGAGTCCGACACCCAGCGGACCGCCGAGTTTGTGCACGGAGAACGCGGCGAGGTCGATGCGATCGGCTTCGAGGCGCACGGGGATGCGGCCGAGGGCCTGGACTGCGTCGGTGTGAAAGATCGGTGCCTTGGGCCCGAGGTCCTGGAGCCGTCTGCCGACCCTCGCGAGCGGCATGACGCTGCCGATTTCGTTGTTGGCGGCTTGGATCGAGACCACGGCGATGGGTGCCGAGTTCACGGATTGTGCGAGCTGGTCGATGTCGATGCGACCCATGGCGTCCACCGGGAGGCGCACGACCGGGCGGCCCTCCTTTTCCAGGGTAGCGGCGGCGCCGAGCACGGCGGAATGTTCGATAGCGCTGGTGACGAGGCCCGCCTGGGGTCCGGCGGCGCGGACAGCGCCCAGGATCCCCGTCTGCAGGGCCTCGGTCCCGCCGGCGGTGAAAACGATCTCGTCCTCGTGGACCGCGAGGGCCGCGGCGACGCGTTCGCGCGCGTCGTCGAGCGCCGATCGAGCTTCGCGGCCCGAGCGATGGACGCTGGATGGATTCCCACGCGCCCGGTCCAGCCACTCCAGATACAGCTCGCGCACGGCGGGACGCAGGGGTGTCGTCGCGTTGTGGTCGAGGTAGACGCGTTTCACGGGCAGGGAGTGCGAGCGTGGCCTAGCAGTCGGCAGTAGAGATCTTCGTAGCGCTGGACGACCGTGACGCGCGCGAACTGTTCCTCCGCGCGGCGGCGCGCAGCCTGCCCCAGCGTCCGTGCGCGGCGCCGATCGAAGAGCAGAATTTTCAGGTTCGCGGCGAACCCGGCGAGGTCGTCGGGTCCCGAGAGCAAGCCCGAGACTCCGTCCTCGACGACTTCGCCCACGCCGCCGACGTCGGTTGCGACGACGGGTGTGCCGCAGCTCATCGCCTCGAGCGCGGACAGGCCGAAGGATTCATCCGAGCTCGTCAGAAGGAACACATCGGCGGGCGCGAGGACTTCCGGCAGGTGGTTGCGCTCGCCCAGGAACTCGACACGTGATTCGAGGCCGAGTTCGCGCGCGCGCGCGCGACAGGCTTGTTGGTCGGGTCCGGCTCCGACGAGTTCGAGGCGCGCTTCGGTGCCTGCGGTCGCGAGCGCGAAGGCCTCCAACAACCACGGCACGCGCTTCACCGGCCTGAAGTTCGAGACGTGAACTGCGGTCGGGACACCTGGTTCGCGGCCTTCGCCGGCGGAGGGATGGAACCGATCGGTGTCGACTCCGTTCGGGATGACTTCGATCGCGCACGGGTTCAGCGGCACGCGGCAGAAGTTTTCACGCGTGCGGCGCGCCAGGTTCTGTGACACCGCGGTGACGGCGTCGCTTTGCTCGATCACGAACTGCGTGAGCGGCGCGTAGGACGGATCGTTGCCGACGAGCGTGATGTCGGTGCCGTGCAGGGTGGTGACGATGCGCGGCGCCGGACGCCCGCGGTCCGCGATCGCAGCCGAGCGTGCCAGGTAGGCCGACACCGCGTGCGGCAGCGCGTAGTGCGCGTGCAGGATGTCGAGTCCGCTCTGGCGGTGGATGCTGAGGATCGTCGACGTGATCGCGAGGTCGTGCGGCGTCGAATGGAACAGCGGATAGGGAAACCCCTGCGCGACGTGCATCACGACCGAGCCGCTCGCGTGCGCGAGCCGCGGCGGAACGTCGTGCGAGAAGAGATGCACGGTGTGACCGCGCTCCGCGAGTGTCAGCGCGAGCTCGCTCGCGACCACGCCCGAACCGCCGTACGTGGGATGACAGAGGATGCCGATCTTGAGTGCGCTCCGATCGCGCTCATGCGAGGGCTGCGCGCGCGGTGCGATCGGGTCGGTCATGGTTCGTAGTGCGTGGAGAGTATTTCGAAGGCGTCAGGCGGCAGGTCGTCGGCGCGGACGGTGCGCGGTGAAGCGACGGGCCCGCGCATGGATGTAGTCTTCGGGGTGGGTTGGGTCGGTGGCGCAGGCGTTTCAGTCGGCGGTTTCGCGGCCGGGGGCTGCGCGGCCTTGCGTGCCGGACCGCGCGCGCGTTTCGGCGCGACTTCATGGGACGCGGGCGCGGGGATTTCGCCGGTCTTCTTCGTGGTTTGTGCCGGGGCCGGCTGGGGTGTGAGTACGGCGGCCTGTTTGCGGCGCGGCGGCGGCGGTGCGCGTTTCTTGGGCGGAGTGTCGGACGGCGCGAGCGGCAGGCGCGCCTTGGGATCGAAGGGCGGCAGATCTGCGAGTGCGGGGTCGCGTGATTCACGCGCGATGATCTCGCCCGCGAGACGCATGTAGTCGGTCGCACCGTGCGTGTCCGGCGCGTACTCGAAGATCGTCTGCCCGAACGAAGGCGCCTCCGCGAGCTTGACGCTCGTGCGGATCGGGTGCGGCACGACCTGGCCCTTGAAGTACGTGCGGATTTCGCCGAGCACTTCGCGCGCGAGCTTCAAGCGGCTGTCGTACAAGCTCGGCACGATGCCGGTGACGACGAGGTCGGGGTTGAGGCGGCGCTTCAAGAGCTGCACGACTTCGAAGAGCTTGCTCATGCCTTGCAGCGCGAGGAACTCGGTCTGCAAGGTGATCAAGACTTCGCCCGCGGCGGCGAGCGCGTTGATCGAGAGCAGACCCAGGCTGGGCGGGCAGTCGAACAGGATGTAGTCGCACGGCGGCGCCTTGTGCTTTTGCTGGTGCGCTTCACTCCACGTGGTCAGCGCGTCGCGCAGGAGGAACTCGCGGCCCATCGCGCTCGCGAGTTCCATCTCGGCGCCGGAGAGATCGATGTTGCTCGGCACGAGCGCAAGGTTCGGGACCTTGGTCGGCTGCACGCACGCGCCGAAATCCTTCTCCCCCATCAACACCGAGTACGAAGTCGGCGATCCGCTCGGCGCTTCGACACCGAGCGCCATCGACAAGTTCGCCTGCGCGTCCATGTCGACGACGATGACGCGCCGTCCTTGCAGCGCCAGCGCGGCGCCGAGGTTGACCGTCGTGGTCGTCTTACCGACACCGCCCTTTTGATTGATGATCGCGATGCGTCGCATGATGTGGGTGCGAGTCTATAGCGCGCCGAGCAGCGGATCGAGGCACGGGAGCGGACCTTTGTGCAAGAGCGGCTCGCCGTAGCGCGTTCCGATGCGTTCGCCCCAGGTGCGCGCGCGCGTTTCCATGCGGGCCAGGATGTCGGCGCCGAACAGGAAGTGCTGTCCGCGGTCGCCCTCGTTCTGTGGCTCGATCTGACTGGCGTAGCAGCGCACCAGTTCGACCTTTTCCTCCCACACGGGCCCGATGTCGACGACGAAGGTCGGGTCGAAGGGCAGGTGACCCATGAAATGGTAGAGGCGCTCGGGGCGCTTCACGGGCTTCGTCGCCTTGGGGTCCGCGAGGCGCGCGAGGCCGGCGAGGTACCAGGCCTGGCGCGCGAGCTCGCCGCAAGTCGCGTGATCGGGGTGCAGGTCTTCGGTGTGGTGCGCGATGACGACATCGGGCCGATGTTCGCGCATCAACGCCGCCAGGCGTTCGCGCGCGGCGAGCGTGACTTCGACGCGTCCGTCGCCGAGGTCGAGGTTGTGACGCGCGCTGATCTTCATCACGGCGTTGGCGGCGGCAACTTCGCGCGCGCGGTCGTCGGCGCTGCCGCGCGTGCCCATCTCGCCGCGCGTCAAGTCGACGATGCCGACGCGCTTGCCGGAGCGCACGAGCTTGAGGATCGTGCCGCCGACGCAGATCTCGGCGTCGTCGGGGTGGGCGGCCACCACGAGCACATCGAGTTTCATGCGGCGCCTCCTTCTTCCACTTCGATTTCACTCTGCAAGTTCACGATCAGGTGTTCGGGTGCGAGCGGATCCAGTTCGGCGCACAACTCGCGCACCCAGTCTTCACCGAAGCGCGCGACGTAGGTGAGCGGACCGAGCACGCGCTCTTGCGGCGACTGGCGCGGGAACAACACGTTGTTCGCACGGCGCTCGTGGCGGCGGCCCTTGCCGCTGTTGTTCTGGTGCACGCGTTCGCCTTTCGCGACCAGTTTGGCCACGAGCTCTTCGACCTGATCGCCGGTGCGCTTCAATTGCACGGCGAGTCCGGGGTCGAGTGCGGCGAGTTCGCTCTTCAACGCCGCCAGCTCCTTGCTGGCGCGCTTTGCGATCGCCCGCATCTGCTCGAGCACCGCGGGTTCAGGTGTCGTGTTGCCCTCCGCTGCGTACGCGCCGCGTGCGCGCAGCACCGTCGCGACGTCGACTTCGAGCCGTTTGAGCGCGAGCCTGCACTCGGGATCGACGAGCGTGAGCGAAATGCGCGGCACGAACGCCGTGCGCGGCGCGCCGCAAGTCGTGCGCAGGTCGGAGAGCTGCGCGTGGTAGGCGAGTTCGCCGAACCCGCCTACGTAGGCGACCGCGGGCAGCACGAGGTCTTGCACGATCGGTCGCAGCAAGGCACCCGGCGACCAGTTCAGCGGATCCTGGACGATTTCGGCCGCGAGTTCCGCGCCCGTGCGCGAACCGTCCTCGCCGTCGTAGCGAAAACCGTCACCGCCCGCGCGCAGGGCCTTGCGTCCGCGTTCGTCGAGTGCGAACACGAGCGCTGCGTCGCTGGGATCGATCGCGATCTCCACGCCGCTCCGGCGCGCGCGTTCGGTGCCGCGAGCTAGTGCCGCGGCGGGATCCAACGCGACGATGCGCGCGAGCTCGCGCGACATCTGCGGGCGGATCCAATCGGGTTCGATCACGACCAAGCCGAGCGGGCCGAGCAGTTCGGTGAAGGCGCGTGTGAACGCGCGCGCCAGGGTTTCGCCGTGCTTGGGCACGAACATCGCCAGCGCGCGTTCCGCGTGTTCCTCTCCGGCGACGATCTGCGCAAGCACGGCGCGCAGCGCGGGCAGGCGTTGCGCTTCTTCGTCCATCGGGATGCGCGAGAGCGGCTGCTTGCCGGACGACAGCCCCGCGAGCACGAGCTTCTGCAGGTCGAGGTTCACGTTCACGACGTAGGCGTGGTTGACTTCGGCCAGGTCCGAGTCGTCCGCGTGATTCCAGAACAACGCGACGACAGGCGTCCCCCACGCCCGCGTCAGCTCGCGCGCGAGCGCGATCGACTGCAGCGCCTTGTAGAGCGAGTACAAGGGCGCGGCCAGGAAACCCGGCTGCTGTCCGGTGACGACCGCAAACGTCCCCGGCGTCGCGAGTGCGCGCAAGGCGTCGACGACGGCGACGTGCGGACCGAGTGCACCGAGTCCGTTGCCGATGGAGCGCGCGAGTTCTTCGCGCTCTTCATCTTCCCAACGGTCTGCGGGCTGCTCGATCTGTTGCAAGTTGCGCGGAACGCGAACCAGCGCAGCGTCCACGCTGCCCGAGAGCGCCGCACGTGCCAGCGCTTTCAACTCGAGCACATCCGCGCTCGCGTGCTCGATACGAATCATGACTCGAATCCGACGGCCGCATTGATCTCCAGCGCCATCGCGTCGATCGCGCGCGCAGCCGCGTCCTTCCAGTGCAGTTCGCGGTACGCGGGTTGCTTCGACGCGAACAAGATCCCGCGCGAGCTGTTCACCAGCGCGCCGCGCCCGCCGCGCAGGAATCCGCCGGCGATGTCTGCTGCGCCGGCGCCTTGAGCGCCGTAGCCGGGGATCAAGAACGGCGTCGTCGGCATGCGCGTGCGCAGCGCCGTGAGCTCCGCCGGATGCGTCGCGCCGACGACGGCACCGACGCTCGAGAGTCCGCGCGCGCCGACCAGCTCCTTGCCCCACGCGACGACGCTGTCGGCGACGCGCTCGTACACCGGCGGCGTGCCGTGATCCTGGATCAGCTTGCTGTCCTTGTTCGAAGTGCGCACGAGCACGTAGATGCCGGCGCCGGCCTGCTTGCACGAGTCGAGGAAGGGCAGGATCGAATCGCTGCCGAGGTAGGGATTGATCGTGATCGCATCGCACAGGTGCGCGCGGTCGGCCGGCCCCGAACCTTCGAGAAAGGCGTGCGCGTAGGCCTTGGCGGTCGTGTCGATGTCGCCGCGCTTCACGTCCCCGATCACGATCAGTCCGGCGCGTCGGGCGGTGGCGACGACGCGCTCCCATGCCAGCGCCCCGTCGGCGCCGTAGATCTCGAAGAAGGCCGATTGCGGTTTGACCGCCGGCACCTTGCCCGCGCAGACCTCGAGGATCGCGCACAGGAAATCGGCCGCAGCCTGTGCCTTGGCGGCGCGCGGTGCCGCGGGGTCGCGCACGACGGCGAACTCCTCGGGCAGGTTGGCGGGGTGCGGGTCCAGCCCGACCAGGCAGGGGTTCGCGGCGCGGCGGACGGCTTCTTCGAGTCGATCGGCGTAGTTCATGGCGGTAGGGCGTGGATCCTAACGAGCCCTCACGGCGCGGCGGCGAGGAAGCGTCTGGCTACATAGTCCGCGAGCGGCAGACCGCGAGCCGTGAGGCGGAAGCGCGCGTCGGTCTCCTCGATCAGTCCGTCCGCGACCAGCCCGGCGGTGATCGCGAGCGCCGGGTCCTCGGAGGCGCTGAAATCGGCCCGTTCGCGTGCCTCGCTCGCACTGATCCCCTCGGCGAGGCGCAGCCCGAGCCACCAGGTTTCGAACAGGCGCTCGGTCGCGCTCGGCGTCTCTTCCCACGTGCGCGCGTCGCCGCTGGCTTCGATGCGGCGGTTGTAGGGCAGGATCGCCTTCAGGTTGCCGCCGCGCGTGGCGCCCACCTTGCTCACCGCGGAGGGGCCGATGCCGAGGTAGGTGCCGTTGTGCCAATAATTGACGTTGTGCCGACAATGACGGTTAGTACGTGCGAAGTTGGAGATCTCATAAGCTTCCAGCCCTGCCGCCTGAGTGAGCCTGCGCGTGACCTCGAAGTGGGCCAGCTCGACCTCCTCGGGCGACTTCGCGAGACGCCCCTGGGAGAGCCAGCGGTGGAATACGGTCTCCTCCTCGAAGGTCAGGTTGTAGGCCGAGAGGTGTTCCGCTCCGAGCGCGAGCACGCGCCCCAGATCCTGCTCCCACGCTTCGGGGGTCTGGCCCGGGATGGCGTAGATCAGGTCGATGTTGAGGTCTGTGACGCCCGCCGATCGGGCGGATTCGAAGGCGGCGAAGGACTGCTCGACGCTGTGGACACGACCGAAAAGTTGCAGGACCTCGTCGTGCAGGCTCTGGAACCCGATCGAGAGGCGCGTGACGCCGAGGTCGAGCAAGGCGCGGGCCTTGTCGCGGTCGAGGCTCTCGGGATTGCACTCGGCCGTGACCTCGACCGCCGAGGAGCGGAAGGAGGTGATGCGCTCCAGGTTGTCGAGGAACTCGGTCAGTTCCGCGATCGAGAGCAGCGACGGCGTGCCCCCCCCGATGAAGACCGTGCGCGGATTCCGCGGCGCGTAGAGTTCGGCCTCGCGCTGGATCGCGTTCAGATTGGCGGCGCGGTCCTGGCCCTTGTCCGGCACCGAGAAGAAGTCGCAGTAGTGGCACTTCGCCGCGCAAAACGGCAGGTGCACGTACAGCGGCGTGCCTGTGGGCGCACGTTCACGCGGCGCCGTGGGCGGGGCTTCGGGCGCGGCGCGGGGTTTCTGGGTCGCGGACATCGCGACCGAGTATGCCCGCCGACCGCCCTCAGCGCTCGCCCATCACGCCGTAGAGCTTCTTCAAGGCTTCCTGCTCGATCTGGCGCACGCGTTCGCGCGTCAGGCCGACGACCTTGCCGATCTCCTTGAGCGTCATGGTCTCGCCGGTCTCGGAGTCGAGGCCGTAGCGCAGGCGCAGGATCGTCGCCTCGCGCTCGTCGATCACGTCGAGCAGCTCGCCGAGTTTCGCGATCAGGTCCGCGTTCAGGATCTGCTCGTCAGGCGCGACCGTGCCGGCGTCTTCGACCGTGTCCTGTGTACCCGACAATACGTCGAGCGAGATCTGCGGACCCATGCCGCTGACGGTGATCGTGCGGCGCAGGAGCGGCCAGTTCTCTTCCGGGATGCCGAGTTCCTCGGCCACCTCTTCGATGCTCGGCGCGCGACCGAGCAAGTACCCGAGTTCTCCGCTGACGACACGCCAGCGCGAAATCAGCTCGCTCATGTAGCTCGGCACGCGCACCGACTTCACCGTGTTCGTGAGCGCGCGACGGATCGATTGCTTGATCCACCAGGTGCCGTAGGTCGAGAAGCGACAACCCGCGTCCGGGTTGAACTTCTCGGCCGCCTTCATGAGGCCGATGTTGCCCTCGGCGATCAGGTCTTGCAGCGTGAGGCCGCGCTCGGAGTACATCTTCGCAATGGACACGACGAGGCGCAGGTTGGCGCGGATCATGTGCTCGCGAGCCGCAGTGTCCCCGCTCTGAATGCGACGACCGAGCGCCTGCTCCTCTTCGGCCGTCAAGAGCGGCACTTCATTGATCTCTTGGAGATAGGTCTCCAGACAGCGTTCAGCAGAAATGGCAGGGCTCCTGTGCGAGGGAACTGAGAGGAGTCGGACCGGGTCGGAGGAACCGGACCGAGCCAACCCATCGACTGCGCCGCATCGGGATCTTGAGTACGGAGCCAGAGCAATTCTTCACCGATTCGCCAGGCGTTGCGCGCCTGCGGCCCGACGGCGGACAGGCGAATCGGTGAAGAATTGCTCTGGCTCCGTACTCCCCGCGCCGGAACGCTACTATTGGCGCGGTTTGTCGCCCTTCCCGAAAACATCTCTCGGCAGCGGAGGAACATGAGCGAGGCCTCGCTGGAGGAAGTCATCTCGGAAAAATCGTTCGCTGGGATCCTCGAGTCCCAGGCGGAGATGTTTCTGCGCCTCGCGAACACACTTCTTGCGAAGGACGATGCCGGCTGGACACGCGGTCATTTCTTCCAGTTGATCAGCGAAAGCGACTCGGTCGAAGCGCTGCTCGACGACTACGGGGCCCGGCACAACCGCACGTATCGATACTTGCGCGAACTCGTGGCGTCGTTGCGCAGCTTCGCGCTCGCGGGCTTCAGTCTGACCCACCTCGAGCGTCGTCTCGGAAGCTACCAGACCGTGCTGTCGACCGGCGAGTTCGACTCGGCCACGAAGTCGATCGAGGCGGCCCGCAGCTACGTGCAATCCGTTGCGCGGAAGATGATGAAGGCCGTCCTCGAAGAAGTGTCCGAACGCGGAGTCGCGCTCACGCGGGACATGTTCCCAGAGAGCCGCTACGCGCCGAGCGCGCGCCGCCGCACCTTGCCGCGCAACATGGGCCAGGAAGACCTCGACGACGACGAACAGAAAGTGGCCGAAGTCGCGTCGAAGTTCGTCCAGGCCGCCACGATCTTCCACGAGATCGGCGTCAAGCGGATCACGAACGAGCGCGAACGCGAGGCTTTCTTGCAACGCTGCTGCTCCGAGGAACAGGCGCGTGTGTACGAGGCCACCGTGCACAACCTGCAATCGGCCTACGACACCTGGGTCAAGAACACGAACGTCGAGGCGACCGATCCGCGCCTCGCCAAACTGCGCGGGCACGCCTCGGCGGCGCTGCACCTGCTCGAAGCCGTGACACACCTCACGCACTTTGTCGAACGCCACGAGAGCCAGTCGCGCGACGAAGTCGTCGTGAAGCGTCTCGCGACGATCGTGAATCGATCTGAGGCACGCGCCATCACGCTGAACCATCTGCTATTCCAAGCGGCCGTGTTCTTGAAGCGCGGACGTTCGCTGGCTGAGGAGATCCTTCCGAGCGTCACGAACGTTCAGGTCTTGGAGATCGAGCTGCGCGACGACCTCGTCCTGCACGCGCGCCCCGCCGCGCTGATCGTCGGCATCGTGAATCGCTTTGGAACTCCGGTCGAACTCGTCGTCGAAGGCAAGTCCTGCAACGCTGCTTCCATTCTCGACATGATGGTGACCGTTGGCTCACACCCCGAGTCGCGACGCTACACGTTTCGCGGCGACGAGAACCCGTTGCGCGACATCGAGCTCCTGTTCAAGGCCGGGCTCGGAGAAGAAGGCCTCGACGCGCTCCCGCCTGAATTGAGTTACCTGCGTCCCGACCGCTGACCGATCAGACGCCCAGGTACAAGCGTTCCGCCAGCGCGTGCGGCAAACCTGCCGAGCGAATCCGATCCGCTTCGCGCTCGATGTCGTACTCCACGCGCTGGATCCACACGCGTTCGCGCTCGCTGTCGAACACGGCATACGCCGCGCGCGGATCTTCATCTCGCGGCTGCCCAACGCTGCCTACGTTGATGAGTGCGCGATGAGATTCGGACAAGTCGACTTCGCAATCTTCCGTGTAGGACGTGCGCACCGGATCGTCGCGCAACCGCAGCAACGTCACCGGGTAGTGCGTGTGCCCCACGAAGCACACGGGCAGTTGCAGTGCATCCAGTGAAGGATCCGCGTCCGTCGTGCTCTGCACGTAGTCGAACAACTCCGGTCGATGGTACGTGCCGTGCGCAACACTGGCGTGTTCCAGGTTGGCGATCAGCGGCAACGCCGCGAGCCACTTGCTGTCCGACTTCGTCAAGACGTCTTGCGTCCAACGCACGGCGGCGCGCGCGTAGTTGTTGAAGTACATCACGTCCAACTCGCCGACGCAGGCGGCGTCGTGATTGCCTTTCACGACCGTCGCACCGATCTCTCGCAGGAGCGCGATGCAGTCGCGCGGGGCGGCGCCGTATCCGACCACGTCCCCCACGCTCAGAAAGCGGTCGACGCCGTCCTTCTCCAATGCGGCGAGGACCGCCCGCAGCGCGGACAGGTTTCCGTGGATGTCGCCTAGGATTCCGTATCTCATGGGGTCGGTCGACGAACGAGGTCCAAGGCGATCGCGCCCAGAGCCAGTGCAAGCATCGACCCGAAAGCCGCCTGCCACACAGCGGAATCGAGGCCCGAGGCGCCGGCATGCTGCGCGGTGGGAAGCGACGCGCCTACCAGACGCATGATCGGTCCCGGCCCGATGGGTAGCGCGGGAACCAAGGCCGACAGCCACCAAGCGAGAGCCAGGTACACAATCGAACGCAGCATGCCCGCAAACAGGCTGTCGATGGCGAAGATCAGTGCAGAAAGCTGCCCCAGAGCGACTGCGACCCAGACCCAGCGCACGCCGCCGCCCCCTTCCAAGTCCAAGGTAGCCCCGATCGCACAAATGGGGACTGCGGGAATCCAGAGGCTCGCGAACAGCACCATTCCCCGGACCCTCCAGCGGCGCCCGGGCGGAAGCAGGTCAAGTCGAGTCCGGATCTGGGCGAGGGCTGCGAGACAGAAGAGTCCGCCGCCGAGGCCCCAGAGGAACACAGCCTCTGTTGTAATTGCTTGTGAATAAACAGGTTCTGTACGAATGCTCAATTTGGTCAACTGCGGGACGAGAACACAGGACCCGAGCAGAAGCGCCCAAAGCAGCACCAACCACGGCCGTGCTGCGAGGCGGCGAGCGATCCAGAGCAGGAGTTCACGCGCCATGATTGTCCCCGTCTACTTCCCCGCGGGCCGTGCGTCCAGCCCGCCGGCTACAAAGCCACGCGAGGCTTGACTCTCTCCCCCACGTCTCTAGCTTGAACTCGGAATCGGGTCCCTTGTTTCTAGAGAGGTGGCGAACATGGAACGACGTCTAGGTCGCGGGCTGGGCTCCCTGCTGGGCACTTCGGGTGCAGCGGAGGGTCAGGCAAGCTCGGAATCGCTTCCGCTGACCGCGCTCAAGCCCAATCCTCAGCAGCCGCGCAAGACCTTCGAACCTTCAGCACTGGCCGAGTTGACGGACAGCGTCCGGCGCCATGGAGTGCTCCAGCCGATCGTGGTTCGCCCGGTTTCCGACGGGTACGAGATCGTCTCAGGGGAGCGTCGCTGGCGGGCCTCGAAGGCTGCCGGCCTCAAGACCATCCCGGTGACCGTGCGTCATGACATCTCCGACGAACAGATGTTGGAGCTCGCCCTGGTCGAGAACCTGCAGCGTCAGGACCTGGACGCCCTGGAGCGCGCCCAGGGGTACCAGCAGATGATGGAAACCCTCAAGCTCACGCAGGAGCAAGTCGCCGAGAAGGTCGGCTTGAAGCGAACCACCGTCACGAATCACCTGCGACTTCTCGATCTGCCCCCCGCCGCGCAGGAGGCCCTGCGCCGCGGCGTCATCACCATGGGGCACGCGCGCGCGCTTCTGGCGGTTTCCGACCCCAAGCGACAGATCGGACTCGTCGAGCGTATCGCCCGCGAGGATCTCTCGGTCCGTCAGGTCGAGCAGCTCGCCAGGGAGTCCGCCGCCAAGCGGCCCGAGCCGGGCACCGTGCTCCAACCACAGCCCCCCAATGCTCCCTGGGTCGTGGAGCTGGAAGCGCGGATCCGTGAGCACCTGGGCACCAAGGTCCAGATCCGCAACAACCCCGGAGTTCGCGGCGAGATCGTGATCCAGTACTTCAACGCCAGCGACCTGGACCGACTCAGCCGGATCCTGGCCCCGCGCGAAGAGCTGCGCTAGCCGCCGAAATGCGACTGGGGGCCGATGTTCCACGTGGAACATCGGCCCCCAGTCGCGTTTCAGGCCTGCTAGAGGACTTCCGTGGACTGAATCACCGCAGGGGTCTCCGGCCGTTCCGTCTCGGGCACCACAGGGGACTGGCTGATCTGCTTCAAGACGTCCAGACCCTCAACCACAGTGCCGTAGACGACGTAATCCCCGTCGTAGGCGTGGTTTTCGCTGATGGAAATGAAGAACTGGCTGCCAGAGCTCTGTTTGGAGCCGGGGGTGCGTGCTGCGGCCAGGGCACCCACAAAGTGCCGGAGGCTGTTGTTCTCGGGCTCCAGCTTCACACCGACTTCTCCTGTTCCCCAGGTGGCTACGTCGTCGTTGAGGGTGTTGGGGTCACCGGCCTGGACGAGGCTGTCGGCGACCACGCGGTGGACCTTGATGCCGTTGTAGGCGCCTTCGCGTGCAAGGGTCAGGAAGTTGTCGCAGTGGAGCGGGGCCTGGTCGGTGTAGAGCCCGACGACGAAGGAGCCTCGATCGGTGTTGATGCGCACGCGTGGTGCGCCCTCAGGAAGGGGAGGATTGGCGAAAAACCCCGGGTTTTTGGCCCTCCAAGCGGCCTGGGCATCGATGCGGCCCTCAAGAGACTCGAGCACGCTCTGACGGGCGCCGCCAGTGTCGGTGGGGAGCTTGTCGACGACCAGGGAGTGAGTTGGGTATTCCTGCCGCAGGCGCGCCAGAGCGCGCTTGGCGTCCTCAAATTTGCCCTCCTTGGCAGCCGTGGTGGCCAGCAGGTAGAGCGCCCAGGGGCCCGCATGTGAGCCCTTGACCTGGTCTGCGACCGCAGCAATGTCGGCCGAAGCGCCGGCCATCAGGCCAGTCCGAGGATCGCGGCTGGTGGCCCCCAAGAGTTTGGTCCACTGTGCAGCCTCGGCTTCACCGGCGGTGCTGCGCGCATGCTGCCTGTAGAGGAGCACGCCGGCCACGACGATGGCGGCGAGCGCGCCGAGCTTCCAGAAGCGGTCGACAAATTCGGCCAGTCCGGATTTCTCCTGAACAGGAGCGATGGTAACGGCGGTGGGGGCCTTGTGCTGAGCCATGGTCAACCTATGGTCAAATGCCCGCTATCTGGATACCAAGCGGGGTCTAAGTGGGGGTTTTGTGTTTCGCGAGGGACGGGCCTCCGCAGCTCGAATTCGGCCCGCGCGCGGGCGCAGGGTCGAGAGCAAGTACGGATTCCGCGCGGCGTTGCGGCGCGGCATTGTATCGGCGCAACGATTGCAGCGCCAAGACGGCTTCCAAGTCGCGTTCCCGCGCCTAGGGAGCGGAAACCGTACACTCGATCGCTGCGAATCGGCGGACTAGGAACTTTCGCCCCAGCGCTACCCCGAGTGAACCCATGTTGACGAGCCTCACCCTACTCTTCCTTGCCCACGTTCCCGCGCTCGAAAGCGCCTCGCCGGAACTCACACCGTCGACCCATCAGGCTCTCGCCGTCGTGCAGACGCCGGCTCCGAAAGACGACGAATTCCCGAAGCTGAAGAAGGAAGCGGGAAAGGATGTCACGAAGCTGTGGAAGCTCTACGAGTGGTGCAAGGAGCACAAGCGCGACAAGGAAGCGAAGAGCACGCTGAAGGACCTCGTGAAGATCGATCCGCTCCACAAGGAGGCGAACATCGCTCTCGGGAACCTCTTCCACGACGGCAAGTGGTTCGAGAATCAGAAGAAGATCGACGAGTACATCGCGCAGCAGGTGATCGAGGCCAAGAAGGCGCAGGGGCTCGTCGAATACAAGGGCGAGTGGGTTCCCAAGGAAGACGTTCCGTTCTTGGAGAAAGGACTCGCGAAAGACGACTTCGGCAACTGGGTCAGCGGTGAAGACGCGAAGAAACTGAAGGCCGGCTTCATCAAGCAAGACCTCGCGTGGATCCCGCCGACAGAGAAAGAGAACATCGACAAGGGCCTGTGGAAGTGCGGCGACATGTGGCTCTCACTCGCGGATGCGGACAAGTACCACGCCGAGATGTACCAGGAGTGGCGCATTCCGTTCCTTGGCTACAACGTCTGGTCGACCTGCGATCGCGACCTCGTCAACTCGAAGATCAAGCGCCAGCTCGATCCGGCGATGGACGACCTCGAGCGCATCTACGGCATGCGACCTGCGAAGCCGATCAACGTGTTCATCTTCCGCGCGCTCGATCAGTACAACAGCTACGCAGCCGGCGACGAAGAGATGCAGAAGGACCCGACGGAGATGCAGCCGTTGTCGTCCGCATACTATGCGTACTTCGGCGACCTGATCTTCGACGACACGGCCGAGTCGCTGAACATGGGCGTCACGTACTGGGACGCCACCACGGAAGTCGGCGGCAAGTGGGGCGTCCACCAGGTTCGTCACGCGATCGCACAGTCCTACGCCGAAGGACTCGATCCGAGCCCGCTCGCATTGGCTGCGTTGCGCAAGTCCGGTCGCATCGACAACTCGTACTACAAGAAGTTCTACGGCGAGAAACGCATTCCGACATGGCTGCGCTACGGCGCCGCGGGATATGTCGAGCTGTACTTCAACGACACGACGGTCGGCATGGGCGGTGATGCGCAGTGGGCCAAGAAGTGGACGATCGGAAACCTGTTGAAGCTCGGCGGCATGCGACCGCTCAAGCAAGTCCTCGACTGCAGGATCAAGCCGGCTGATCCCGACGACGTTTCCAAGCTGATCAAGGAAACCGGCCTGGTCGTGGCGTTCATGGTCGACGGCAAGTGCGCGCCCGTGATGGAGAAGCACAAGGCGCTGAAGGAAGCGCTGAAATCCGGTGCGGACAAGAAGGCTGTCGACGAGGCCGTGAAGGCGCTCGAGGCCGAGATCCTGAAGAACGAAGCCGAGCTGCGGAAATTCGCCGGCCTCTGAGCGTTCCACGAGCCGCGTTCTGCGCACGAGTCCAAACACGATGCTTCACGCACTCCTCGCTCCTCTGTTCCTCTGCGTCGGGACCGAAACGCATCCCGCCCTGCATCCTTCGAACGCGGACCTGTACATCGAAGTGAACGATGTGCAGGCGCTGCTGAAGGCGTACGAGAAGGCGCCTGTCGTTCAGCTCATGAACGATCCGGCGATCGGAAAGATCGCCGACGTCGCCAAGGAAGCGGGCGTCGACTTGCGGACCATGATGCAAGGGCTGTTGCCCGTCCCCGACGCCAGTCGACCGGATGATCGCTTCTGGCCGTGGTCGAACGCCATCGCCGCGTCGTTCTCGCTGTCCGGCTACAAGTCCGTCGCCACCGGCACGTCCGAGCAAGCGCAACACGGCGGCGGAGTCATCGCGCTCGATTTCAAAGACACGGCGGCCGCCACGCAGGCGCTCGCTGCGATCGGCGCGAGCGGCGGCATGATGCGGGTGGCGATCGAAGGCGAGGAACCGTTCAAGATCGAAGCGCGCGAACTACCGATCCAGCGTTTTCAACTCAGCACGCTCGAGGCCTGGTTCGTCCAGGACGCAGCGCGCATCATCGGCGGGCTGGGCGCCGTCACGCCGGCAGAGCTCGCGCAGCGCCTCGCGCACCCGGAGACGAGCTTCGCGTCGAAGCGCGCGCTGGCGATCGACGAGTCCGGATTCAAGACCGCCTGTGGCACGACCTTGCTGCGCGCGTGGAGCGACCTCGATCGCATGCCGTTCGTCAATGCGCCCGGCGACAAGCAGGTCGAACAATCGCTCATCGAGACGTTCTTGCCCGGATTTCTGCCCTTCGTCGGACAGAAGGGTCGCTTGCGCATGCAACTGTGCGGCGATCGTTTCGTCACCGAGAGCCTGGTCGAACGCATCGGTTCGGCGAAGCAACTCGACGACCTCTACGGGAGCGGTGACATTCCGCTCAAGACCGCGCGCATGGTTCCGGCCGAGGCTGTCGGCGCGTGGGTCATGAAGATCCAGCCCGCGCAGTTCGAAGCACTGCTGGAGACGACGCTGACGCGCACGAGTAGCAAGGCCGCCGTGGCCGTCGACGACACGCGACCGAAGATCTCCGCTGCGGTGGGGGAGTCGGTTGCGATGTTCATGTTGCCGCTCTCGATCAACAGCCTGAACTCGGAAGCCGGCATGATCCCGCCGGTCGTGCTCGCCGCGGAGTTGAAAGACGGCGCAGCATTCAAAGTCGCGCTCGATGCGTGGATCGAACGCGTACGGCTCGCCGATCCGACGTTGAAGGTCGAGAACAAGCCCTACCACAAGCTGCCGATGTACACCTTCACGCTCAGTGGCGCGCCTGATGAAGGCGGCGATACGGGCGGCGGCTTCGGCGCCGGCTTGACCGACAGTCTGCGCCCTACGTTGACGATTCTCCCGGACCGCATTCTGCTCGCGCCCAATCGCAAGACTGCGCAGGCCGAGGTTCGGCGCACCGAGACCGAGCAGACGGAGGTGCACGAGATCGCGCGCGAAGGCGCGATACCGAAGGGCGCTTTCGAAGCGAGCACGATGGATTGGGGGCTCGCGGTCGGAAAGCTCTACGACGCCGGACGCGGCCTGCTGCCGATGCTCTTGCAAGGACGCGAGCAACCCGTCGACGTGAGCTCGCTGCCGAGTGCGAGCCAGCTGTTCCGATTCTTCAAGCCGAGCCGCAGCTACAGCAAGCGTGTCGACGGCAAGACCTACATCTACAACGAAAGCTCGATCGGCCCGGAAGTCCCCGCGGCGCTCGCGTTGATGTCCACCGGCATGTCTTCGTCGCAACGCAGCGCAGCTCCCGTCGCGCCGACGTCGGGCCCCGAAGTGAGCGCACCGAAGAAACCCGAAGCGGTCCCCGAACCCGCCGCCGAGCTCGAAGCCACGGTGCGCAACATGCGTCACGTGCGCACAGGTCTCGTGATCTACAAGTCGCAGTTCAAACGTGTGCCGGCGACGCTCGCGGAGCTGACGAAACCGACGGACTCGTTTCCGAACGGCTTCATCGAAGGCGGCGAGCTGCCCACCGACGGCTGGGGTCGCGCGTTCGTGTACAGCGCGCGCGAGAACGGCGCGAAGTTCGATCTGCGCTCCATGGGCCCGAACGGCGTCGACGATCAGGGATCCGGCGACGACGTGAGCTTGCCCTGAAGGACAGGCAGATG
This sequence comes from Planctomycetota bacterium, assembly GCA_016795245.1. Lineage (GTDB taxonomy): Bacteria > Planctomycetota > UBA1135 > UBA1135 > JAEUIA01. The sequence continues at coordinate 37,403 of JAEUIA010000067.1, forward strand.
GCGGAAGACGCGCGAGCCGAGAACGCGACGCCGGCTGCGCGCGAGAGGCTCTCGCGGCCGAAGCCGACGAAGAAGTCGCGCAAGCGTTCGCGCTTCAGGCGTTGGACGCGTTCCGTCGCACGCAAGTTGGGCGCGCGATTCGGCGTCTTCGCCATCGCGTTGATGTCGCGCACGTGGCGCGCGCGCTGGGAAGGGCTGGCCAACGTCGAAGCCGGCCGTGGCGAAGGCGGCGGCACGATCATCGCGCTGTGGCACGGGCGCATGCTCGTGCCGATGGCGCACCACAAGAACAAGGGCTGGACGGTGCTCGTCAGTCAAAGCGGCGACGGGGACACGGTCGCCCCCATTTTGAAACGTTACGGGTACGGCGTGATCCGCGGATCGGCGAGTCGCGGCGGCGCGCGTGCGCTGCGTGAGATGTTGACGTTGCTCGAGAGTGGAGCCGTGCTCATCATCACGCCCGACGGACCGCGCGGTCCGCTGCACGCGATGAACCCCGGACTCGTGTGGATGGCGCGCGCGACCGGATACGTGGTGGTGCCCGCCGGGTTCGTCGCCTCGCGCGCGTGGCACATGCAGAGCTGGGATCGATTCACCGTGCCGAAGCCCTTCGCGCGCGTCGCCTTCGTCTACGGCCCGCCGATCGCCGTCGCGCGCAACGCCACGACCGCAGAGCTCGAGGCCGCGAGTCGTCAGATCGCCGACGCGATTCACGCGTGCGAACGACGCGCCTTCGCCTTGCTCGGCACGGAGCCCGACGGGTGATCCGCGTCGGTCCCGCGGGCTGGTCCTATCCCGACTGGGAAGGGCGCGTCTATCCGGCGCACAAGCCGCACGGGTTCCATGCGCTGCCGTACCTCGCGAAGTTCTTCGACACGATCGAGATCAACTCGAGCTTCTACGCCCTGCCCCGGGCGGAGCACGCCGAGCGCTGGGCGGCGCTGGTGGCGGACCGGCCGGACTTTCGCTTCTACGCCAAGCTCAACCGCGACTTCACGCACCTGCCCGAGCCGGGCGCCGATGTGGCCGGCGACGACTGGGAGGAGAAGGCGCGCGCCTTCAGCGCCGGATTGGCGCCACTCGTGCGCGCGAAGAAGCTCGCCGGGGTGCTGGTTCAATTCCCGGTGTCGTTCCTGCACGGGAATCACGAGGTCCGCCGCCTGGGGCGTCTGCGGTCGCTCTTCCCGGAGCTGCCTCTGATCCTGGAGGTGCGCCATCAGTCCTGGTTCGTACGTCCAGCTACCGATCAAGTTCGTGGTTTGTCCTATTCGCTGGCCTACGTCGACCTGCCCGAGGCCTGGAACCACCCGCCCGGCTGGCACGAGCCAACGGGGCCGATCGGGTACCTGCGCCTGCACGGCCGCAACGCGCGGGAGTGGTTCCGAGGTGAGGCCGAGCGCGACGACAAGTACGACTACCTCTACACCGAGCGCGAGGTGGACGCCCTGGCCCAAAAGGCGCGACGGATCGCCTCGGCGCACGACGAGACGGCCGTGATCACGAACAACCACTTCCGCGGGCAGGCGGTCGCCAACGCCATCGATCTCATGTTCCTGCTCCAGGGCCGGCCGATTCCGGCTCCCACCGAGATCGTCGAGAGTTTCCCGCATCTCGGGCCGCGGACGCGGATTGAGGGGCAGCGGGGGCTTTTTTAGCGTCCAGAAGCGCCTCGCTTGAGGGCTCTGTGGTCCCGAGTCAGGCACCCCCGGACTTCAGTGGATGCGCAGGTCACGAATGCTATCCAAGTGAGAAGGTGAATGAAGGCCTCCACAACAGGTATCCTGCTCGCGCCGAAATCCGGCCGGCCCCCAGGTTCACGTGGAATTCGAATCCGTCCTCTACGGCGCCTACGCCGTCACGCTCAGCTTGCTGGGTTTGTTTGGCGTGCACCGCCTGACGCTGCTCGCGCGGTTTCGCTGGGATCCGAACGTGCCGGCGGTGGTCGCAACGGACCCGCCGGAAGAGATGCCGCGCCTCACGGTTCAGTTGCCGGTCTTCAACGAGCGCACCGTCGCAGCCCGCCTGATCCGCGCCGCCGGTGCTCTGGACTACCCGCGCGAGCGGTTCGAAATCCAGGTGCTCGACGACTCGAACGACGAGACCCGGGCCATCGTCGACGATGAAGTGCGCCGGCTGGTCGCGCGCGGAATCGACGCGGTGGTGATCCGTCGCACCGACAGGACCGGGTTCAAGGCCGGCGCACTCGCGCACGGCATGAAGCTCGCGAAGGGCGAGCTGTTCTGCATCTTCGACGCCGACTTCACGCCCGAACGCGATTTTCTGACACGGCTCGTTCCGCGCTTCGCCGATCCCAAGGTCGGCATGGTGCAGGCGCGCTGGGGGCATTTGAACCGCGAAGAGTCGCGCCTCACGCGCGCCGAGTCGGCGCTGCTCGACGGTCATTTCGTGATCGAGCACAAGGTGCGGCACGAGTCCGGCGTGTTCTTCAATTTCAACGGCACCGCGGGCATCTGGCGGCGCGAGGCGATCGATGCCGCGGGCGGCTGGGAACACGACACGCTCACCGAAGACCTGGACTTGTCCTACCGCGCGCAACTGCTCGGCTGGAAGTTCGTGTACCTGCCGTTCGTCGTCGCGCCCGCCGAAGTGCCGGCGGACATCGCGGCGTTCAAGAGCCAACAGCATCGCTGGGCGAAGGGCAGCGTGCAGGTGATGCGGAAGCTCAGCCTGCGCATCCTCACTTCGCGCGAACCGCTGAAGGTCAAACTCGAAGCGCTCGCGCACTTGACCGGCAACGCGGGCTATCCGTGCGTGCTCTTGATGGCGTTGTTGTTGCCGTTCTCGTTCCGGCTGCGACATGACATGCCGGCGTGGATTCCGATCGGCGTGTTCATCGTGAGCACGCTGTCCGTCGTCGCGTTCTACGAAGCCAGTCAACGCGCGCTCGGCCGCACGTGGTTTCAGCGCGCGTGGGACACCTTGTGCGCGATGGCTCTGGGCATCGGCATGAGCGTCGCGCAGACGCGCGCCGTCGTCGAAGGCCTCGTGCTCGGCACCGGCGTGTTCGAACGCACGCCGAAGAGCGGCGACAGCCCGCGCCGCAAGCGCTACGCGTCGGTGATGAAGGGGCTGCCCGGGGTGGAACTCGTGTTCGCCGCGTGGATCGCGTGGGGCATGTACCAGGCGGTGCGCTTCCAAATGTGGGCATCACTACCGTTCCTGTTCCTCTTCTTCGCGAGCTTTGCCTGGGTCGGCACACTCTCAGCCGCCGGCGTTCTGCGCCCGCTGTTCAAAGACAGCGATGCAACGCAGAGCGCCGAAGTCCCGACCTGACGTAACTATTGAATACGGTGCCAGAGCACTTTTTTCACAGATAGTCCGCGTCGGTAGTCAGGCGTCGGTCTTTCCTGCGCCGTTTTCGCCGGTGTCGAATCTCGAAGAGCGCGATACCGGGAACCGTGCCTGGATCG
>JAEUIA010000075.1 GCA_016795245.1 Planctomycetota bacterium
TTTGCACCACAGGAGCCTGGCTCCGTACGGTCAAACTCAGCCAGCCACCGCAACCGAAACAGCGAAAACGGCGGAGTGGAGCCTGACTCCGTACCGTCCTACACCGACGAATCGGGGAAGAATGGCTCTGGCTCCGTACTCAGCGGGGCTTGTTCTCTAGGCGGCGGCGGACGAGGTCGCGCAGTTTGGCTTCGAGTTCGTCGTTCTGGCGCTTCAGGTCGGCGATGGTCTTCTGATCCATCTCGGCCTGGAGACGTTCGAGTTGAGCGCGTCGGTAGTGGTGCTCGCGCACCGCGTCGATCGCCTGGCACAGTTCGTCGCAGGCCGGGACCGAGCGCAGGATCAGGTCCTTGCTCTTCGAGACGAGCAGCACGAACTCGCTGAATTCGGTGTCACCCGGGATCTCCTTCTGGAGCTTGAGCGATTCGTTCAGGAGGTCGTCCAGCGAATCCCCGCGAGCGTGGATGCTGCGGCGCAGGATCTCGGCGAACTGCGCGGCCAGCACGGCCTTGCGGTAGCTCTGACCGGCGCCTTCGAAAGTCGAGACCTGGTTGCCTGAGACGGCATGTTCGATTTCGGACGCCTTGTCCGACTCTGCGTTCAGGCCGAAGTTGCGCGGCTCTTTCCAACGCACGCGCACGGTCGCGAGCGGCTTCTCGCTGCTCGCCGGGCCCTGGCGCTCCAGCTCGTAGAGGGCGGTCACCTGGTGTCCGGCACCGAGTTCGCCCGCATCGACCTTGTCGTTGCGGAAATCGGCGTCGGCGATGGCGCGGTTCTCGTAACCGAGCAATCGATAGCGCAGGACCTGCTGCGGGTCGAACTCGACCTGGATCTTGACGTCGCGCGCGATCGGCTGGAACGCGCCCGAGAAGTTGTCGACGAGCTGCTTCTTCGCTTCAGCGGGCGAGTCGATGTACGTGCACATGCCGTCGGCCTTGTCGGCCAACTGCTCGAGCAGCACGTCGTTGTGGTTGTTCATGCCGACGCCGATCGTGTTGAGGTAGATCCCTTTTTCGCGCATGGGCTTCACGCGCTCGGCGATCTTCGCCGGGTCTTTTTCTCCAACGTTGGCGACGCCGTCCGACAGAAACACCACTCGATTCGTGGCTTCCAGGTCAAGGCCGCCCAGCGCGATCGCGTAGCCGAGCTCCAGCCCGGCGTTGCTGTTCGTGCTGCCTTCGGGCTTGAGCGGCTGGATCGCCGACTCGATCGCGGCGCGGTCGCTGATGTTCGTCAGCGGCAGCACGACGCTCGCGTCGGTCGAGAACTTGACGATGCCGATCTTGTCGTAGGGATCGAGCTGCGTCGTGAGCAGGCGCATGGCGTGCTTGACCATCTCGAGGCGATTCTGCTCGCGCATCGAGCCCGAAACATCGACCACGAAGGTCAGGTTCATGCGCGGACGCTCGACCTTCGACAAGTCCTTGCCGCGCACGACGACGCGCAGCATCTGGCGCGTGGTGTCGGTGCTGAAACGGCTGGCGGTCAGGTTCGTGTGGATCCCGAACACGCCGTTCGTCGGCGCGGGCGCGTCGGATTTGAAGTAGTTGACGAACTCCTCGGTCCGGATCTGCGCCTTCTCGGGCACGTTGCCCTCTTCGATGTAACGGCGCGCGAGCGTGTACGACGCCGTGTCGACGTCGGCCGCGAAGGTCGACAGCGAATCCAACGCCGTCACTTCGAAGGGATTGTCGCCCCAGAAGCGGAAGAACATGTCGCGCGGCTTCTCGTTCGGGCGCGGGCGGCAATCCTCCAAGATGCGCCGGCACCGCATGTCGAGATAGGCTTGCTGATCGACGGGCGAGAGTTCGTACCAGGAGACGGATTCATCGCGATCCAGCTCTTCGGCGTGTTCGAAGTCCGCGCCTAGGCCGAGGGCCCGTTTCTCCTTGCCCAGCTTCAGAGCCACGGCGTCGTCCTTGAACGCACCGCGGCGATTTTCTCCAGGGGCGCCCGTCGCTGCGCCGGTAGAACCGCTGTAGCCCAGGCTCTGCACCCCTCCGCGAGAATCAACGGCCGGCGCCGCACTCCCTGGTCCTTTGTAGTTGCCGCCACCCGAAGCCCCCGGCGTGGCGGGGCTCGCAGGCGCGGTTGGCGACGGCTGTACGCCACCGGAGGGCCTCACGAGTACCCCGCTCTGGCTGCTCTGTTCGAGTCGCTTTCGCGCCGCGAGCGGCGCAGATTTCGACTCCGGCACTGCAGTCGTTGTCGCCAAGCGTCCAGCTTCGGCGGGGCGAGCGGGAGCACCGCCGCCTGCCACGGTCGAGGTGTCGACGTAACCTCGGCTCGCATCTTCTTTGGCCTGTTCCTGCCCGACGGCCCGATCGAACGAAACGTCGTATTGCTGCGTGCTCTCGACCAGCACGACCTCGGTCTTGTTGCGCGTGTTGCCCTTTTCGCCGGCGTCAATGCTGTCGCGCAGGCGCACTTCGGTCTGCGGCTCATTCATGGACAAGAGCCCTCCGGCGAACTTGTCGTCGCCGGCCTTCTTGGGTACCTCGGCCACGTTGGGGTTGTTCGGGAAGTTGGTGCCCGGCTGGTCCTGCCGTGCAGACTTCAGCGTCTCACCCGAATTTCTCGGCTCGGTGTCCGCGGGAACGCGTTTGCCGAAGTCCCACGGCGCCTGAGCGACCTGCGTCGATTCGTAGGCGACCGGCCGCGTGACTTCGCGCACGATCACCGCACCCAGCGCCACAGCACCCAGACCGGCGGCGAGCCGCATCCAGGGCACGGATTGCCAGGCGCCAGGCTTGGACGACGCGGCAGCGGAGTAAACCGTCTCGGCTGCTTGCGGAGAGAGCGATTCGTCCTTGGCCAGGGCGGTTTTCACCAGACCGATGGTGCGCTCGAGCGTGTCCTTCTGCGCGCGCAGCTCGGGCGAGCGCAACAGCTCGCGTTCGATGGCGGCGCGTTCTTCGCTCGTGCCCTCGCCGAGGACGTAGGCGCACAGTTGTTCGTGTTGTTCTTGATGGTTCGTCATGAGAGTTCTCCTTGCGCTCCGCTCGTTCGTGCAGAGTCCATGCGCGCAGACGGCGCCGATCGCGAAGTTCTTGCGCTTCCGTCCGACATTGCGAGCAACGGTTGCAGCTGAGCTCCCAGCGCTTGCAAGCCGACGCTGACCAACCAGCCGACGGTGCCGATTTTTTTGCCCGTGATCTCGGCGATCTCCTTGTACGAGCGCTCACCGAGCAAGCGCAGCACGAGCACCTCGCGCTGGTCCGCCGGCAGCTTTTCGACTTCGCGCTTCACGATCGCACGCGTATCGTGCTCGTCGATGCGCGACATCTCGCCGTCTGTTCCTTCGTGGCGCGCAGCCTGGTGCTCGCGCCGGTTGCGCCGCGTTTCAGATCGAATCAGGTCCATACAGTTGTTCCTCGTCACGGTGTGCAGCCACGAGAGCAGGTGAGCGCGTTCCAGGCCTGCATCCCCGTCGGCCTCGGGCGGAACCACGGGTGGGTTCTGCGCGAGCTTCATGAACGCCTCTTGCACGGCGTCCTCGTACGGGCCACCCGCGCCTAGAACTGCGCGAGCGTGTTGGAGCAGACAGCCCTCGTGGCGTTTCACCAGCTCGGTGAATGCGGCTGTGTCTCCCTTGCGATGTCTGCGAAGCAATTGCCCGTCGGGGGTTTCATTCATCATCGGGAAGGCCTTCAGCGGTGCGAACGGAGGCCGGGGCTGGCCTCTTGGCGAATTCCGGGGCAGTTCTTGCCCTTTCGCGCTCGCTCACGCGGGCGCGCTCGGTCGTGAAATACGGTGTATCAGGTTGCAGAATGCACGGTCGCTGACCAACCCTACCTTCCTTTCCTCTAGCCTCGCCCCGGATGACGCCTGTGAATACGACCTTCGATCCCGATGCTGCAGCACCCGCCGATGCCGGGTTGTTCGGCTTGCCTGCTGATCCAGAGAACGCGGTCGTGCACGTCGTGCCCGTGCCGTTCGACGCCACGACGTCGTATCGCAAGGGCACGGCGCGCGGCCCCGAAGCGATCTTGCGCGCGAGCCTGCAGGTCGATTTGTTCGACGTGATGACAGGCACGCCCTGGTCGAAGGGCATCTGTATGCTCGACCCGAACGCGAAGATCGCGAAGCTCAATGCCAAAGCGACGAAGAAGGCCGACCGCATCATCGAACTCGGTGGGAGAATCGGGAAGAACAAGGAGCTGGCGAAGGACCTCGCGCTCGTGAACGCGATCGGTGCGGAGGTGAATGCGATCGTGCGCGAGCAGGTTGACCGCATCCTCGACGCCGGCAAGCTGCCGTGCGTCGTCGGCGGCGATCATTCGACGCCTTTCGGCGGAATTCAGGCTTGCTCCGAGCGTTTTCCAAACTTCGGCATCTTGCATTTCGACGCACATGCCGACTTGCGCGAGGCCTACGAAGGCTTCGAGTGGTCGCACGCCTCGATCATGCACAACGTGGTCACGAAGCTGCCGAAGGTGTCGAAGCTCGTGCAGGTCGGAATCCGCGATCTCGGCGAGCGTGAGCATGCGCTGATCGCGAGCCCCAAGGGCAAGATCCACACGCTGTTCGACGTCGACTGGGGTCGCGCGAAGGCCGACGGCACGAATCTGCGACACATGGTGCGCAAGACGATCCAGCAGTTGCCCGATCACGTGTGGGTCTCGTTCGACGTCGACGGCCTCGATCCGACCTTGTGCCCGAACACCGGGACGCCCGTGCCGGGTGGCTTGTCGTGGCACGATGCGATGCTCTGGTTGGAGGAGCTGTCGCGCTCATCGCGGCGCGTGGTGGGCCTGGACCTGAACGAGGTCTCGCCCGGCGATGCGCCCGACGACGTCGATTCGTGGGATGCGATCGTCGGAGCGCGCCTGCTCTACCGCCTGATCGGGACGGCGCTCTTGACGCGCTAGTTCGCCCCCGATCGCGGGATCCGTAGCCCGTCCCGATCTCTTCGCGGATCTGTTGAATACGGTGCCAGAGCAATTTCATCACAGTTCGCCCGGGTTGCGTGACTGCTCGCTGACGGCGGTCGGCGAACTGTGATGAAATTGCTCTGGCACCGTATTCAACAGATCCGCGAAGAGATCGGGACGGGCTACGGATTCCGCGATCGGGAGGCGAACTCGAAATGGCGCGCGGCCGCAAGCGTAGGGCATTGCATTCCCGCTTCGAGAGCCGAGGAACGCGATGACCGACACCACACCGACCCCTGACGAACCGCTTCCGCCGCCCGTTCCTCCGACCGATGAACCGCGAGGTTCAGGGCCCGCCGGCTGGCCGGGGGAGATCCTCTCCAGCGCTACGGACCGACCGCCGGAGAAGGCTCCCGTCCAGGAGGTCGACGCGGTGCCGCTGTCGAAGCGCGAAACGCGCGGACCGTCCATTCAGGTCGAAGCCGAACGGCGTTCGGCGGCCGGCGATGCGGGAGCTGCGGGCAATCCGCCGCCGCCGTCGCCCGGCGGACAGGCCGCTGCCGCGGCGCCCTACACCGGAACGCGCGCCTGGGCCGTGCTGATGCACCTCGCCTATCTGATTCCGTTCAACCTGCCTGGTCTGATCGTCACGCTGGTGATCTGGCTCAGCACGCGCCGCGACGACCCCTTCGCCGACCACCAAGGCCGCGAGGCGCTCAACTTCCAACTCGTCTACGCCGGCGTGAGCATCGTGCTCGGCCTGTCGTGTTTCCTGTCGTGGCTGTACTTCCCGGTGTGGGTCTTGGGCGCGGTCCTCTCGATCGTGGCTGCGGTCGAAGCGGGCGACGGCAAGCGTCATCGCTACCCGTACATCTTCCGCCTGATCGGGTGACGCGCGTCGTGTAGGCTGGGCGCGATGTCGCTCCAGCCTCGACCGCTCATCGCGATCAACGGATTGCTCAACGCCGGCCCGACGAAGAAGCTCGAGCTGGCGACGCGCTACGCCGACGCGATCCTGAAACACGGCGGGATTCCCGTCGCGATTCCACCGATCGGCGGACCGACCGATGTCGAGCGGCTGCTCGCGCGCGTCGACGGTGTCTTGCTCTCGGGCGGCGACGATTTCGACACCGCGCGTCTGGGGCTGGGACCGGTTCATCCGGCGGCCACGTTGACACCGAGCGAAAAACAGGAGTTCGACTTCGTGCTCGTGCGCGCCGTGATCGCGCGCAAGGTGCCGGTGCTCGGCATCTGCTACGGCATGCAACTGCTCGGTCTCGCGGAAGGTGCCCGGATCCACCAGCACTTGCCCGACGATCGGCCTGGTTCGCAGCCGCACAAAGGCGACGTCGTGCACGCGGTCGATGTCGAGCCCGAGACGAAGCTCTCTCGCCTGGTGCGCGAGCGCTCGCTCGACGTCGTCTCGCGCCACCATCAAGCCCTGGCGTCCGTCGCCGAGCCGTGGCGCGTGTGCGCGCGCGACCGCGAGGGCCTGATCGAAGCCATCGAACGCAGCGGCCATCCCTTCGCGGTCGGCGTGCAATGGCACCCCGAGCTTTCGCGCGAAGGCACACCGAACGACCGTATTTTCCAGGGTTTGGTGGGCGCCGCCGCGATCGCAGCGACGCAACGCGCGCTCGGAGTCCACGCGTGAAGACGGTGCGCGTCGCGACCGCGGTCGCGTACGACGTGCGCATCGGGCCGGGTTTGCTGGCCGGCGCGCATGAAGCCGTGCGCGGTCGCTCCGCGTGTGCTGTGGTCAGCGACAAGAAGGTCACGCGCCTTTACAAGAGCTCCGTCGGGACGTTGGCGGACAGCCCGTGGTTCGAGCTCGAACCGGGCGAGGACTCGAAATCGTTCGCCACGCTCGAGCGCGTGCTCGATTTCCAGAGCAGGTCGCGCCTCGACCGCCGCTCGACACTGATCGCCTTCGGCGGCGGAGTCGTAGGCGACGTCGGCGGGATGGCCGCTGCGCTGTACATGCGCGGCATCCAGTACGTGCAGGTGCCGACGACGCTGCTCGCGCAGGTCGATTCCTCGGTCGGCGGCAAGACGGCGGTGAACCTGGCCGCCGGAAAAAACCTGGCCGGCGTGTTCCACCAACCCTCGCTCGTGATCGCCGACACCAGCACGCTCGCGACGCTCTCCGACGACGAGTTCCGCTCCGGCCTGGGTGAAGTGATCAAGACGGCGCTGCTCACCGGCGCGGACGCGCTCGCCCTGCTCGAGCGCGACGCGAGCCGCATCTGGTCGCGCGACCCGTCCGCGCTCGAAACCGTGGTCGAGATGTGCGTGCGCACCAAGGCCGCAATCGTCTCGCGCGACCCCCACGAAAAGGGCCCGCGCAAGCTGCTCAACCTCGGACACACGTTCGCCCACGCGATCGAGCACGAGGCCGGCTACGGCAAGGTACCGCACGGAGTCGCCGTCGGGGTCGGCCTGTGTCTCGCGCTCGCGACGAGTCAGCGCACGCAGCGCCTCGCCGATCCCGAATTGCCCGCCCGCGTCGATGCGCTCCTGGCCGCGTTCGGCATGCCACGCTCGCTCGCCGCCCTGACCGGCGTGAAGCTCGACCCCGCGCGCCTCGTCAGCGCCATGAGCCTCGACAAAAAGAACGCCGCCGGGAAGTTGCGCCTCGTGCTGCCCGTGTCCGCCGGCGATGCCATTTTCGACGTCGAAGTCGACGAGCCGTCCCTCCTTGCCACCCTGCGCGCGCCGCACAGCGCTTGAGAGGTGCGCCGGAGCGATCGAGGGTCGCCACGTAGACGCCTTCGGCGTCGAAACGGGGCGCGCGATTTGTTTCAATCCGGCGGTTTGGCCCCCACCGAACCGTTCCTGGAATCGAGGTACGCGCCTCGACCTCGAACGCACGACTGACGCCGCGCCGATCCCCCGCACGATGCCCAGACGCGACGACCTCGAATCCATCTTGATCATTGGCAGCGGACCGATCGTCATCGGTCAGGCTTGCGAGTTCGATTACTCGGGCACGCAAGCGTGCAAGGCGTTACGCGAGGAGGGCTACCGCGTCATCCTCGTGAACTCGAATCCGGCGACGATCATGACCGATCCGGAGACGGCTGATGTGACCTACATCGAGCCGATCACGATCGAAGCGGTCACGAAGATCCTGGAGAAGGAGCGCCCGTCCGCGATCCTCCCCACGCTCGGCGGCCAGACGGGCCTCAACACCGGACTCGGCCTGTACGACCGCGGCATCCTCGACCGCCTCGGCGTCGAGATGATCGGAGCCAAGGCCGAAGTCATCCGCAAGGCCGAGGACCGCAACCTCTTCCGCGCCGCCATGACGGCGATCGGGATGGAGAGCGCGCGCTCGGGCTCGGCGCACAACATGGACGACGCGCGCCGCGTCTTGTCCGAAATCGGCCTGCCGTGCGTCATCCGCCCCGGTTTCACGCTCGGCGGCACGGGCGGCGGCATCGCGTACAACGTCGACGAGTTCGAGGCCATCGTCTCGCGCGGGCTGGCCGCGTCGCTCAACTCCGAAGTCCTGGTCGAGGAATGCCTCGCAGGCTGGAAGGAGTTCGAGATGGAGGTGATGCGCGACAACAAGGACAACGCGGTCATCATCTGCTCGATCGAGAACTTCGATCCCATGGGCGTGCACACCGGCGACTCGATCACGGTCGCGCCGGCCCAGACGCTGACCGACCGCGAGTACCAGAACATGCGCAACGCCTCGATCGCGATCCTGCGCGAGATCGGAATCGAGTGCGGCGGATCGAACGTCCAGTTCGCGATCGAGCCCAAGACCGGCCGCATGATCGTGATCGAGATGAACCCGCGCGTGTCGCGCAGCTCGGCGCTCGCTTCGAAAGCCACAGGCTTCCCGATCGCGAAATTCGCGGCGAAACTAGCCGTCGGCTACACGCTCGACGAGCTCAAGAACGACATCACCAAGAAGACACCGGCCTGCTTCGAGCCGACCATCGACTACACGGTCGTCAAGATCCCGCGCTTCGCCTTCGAGAAGTTCAAAGGCGCGGACACGACTCTCACGACGCAGATGAAGAGCGTCGGCGAGACGATGGCGATCGGGCGCACGTTCAAGGAAGCGCTGCAGAAGGCCGTGCGCGGACTCGAGACGGGGCGCGTCGGCATCGGGCTAGACCCGCGCGACCCGGCTGAGATCCTCATGGAGGATTCGTCGGCTCTCACGCGCACGCTGCGCGTGCCGAACGAGTTGCGCTTGTTGGCGGTGCGCGTCGCCTACAGGGCCGGCTGGAGCACGGAGGAAATCCACGACGCGTCGAAGATCGACCCGTGGTTCCTCGAGAACATCCGCGAGCTGGTCGACTTCGAAGCCGAACTCGGCGGCGCATTGCTGACCAAGGAACTGCTGCTCGAAGCCAAGCGCCTCGGTTACAGCGATCGCCAGATCGCGCTCGCCGCCGGCTCGACCGAGGCCGACGTCACGAGCCTGCGCGAGGAGCTGGGTCTGCGTCCGACGTACAAGCTCGTCGACACGTGCGCGGCTGAATTCGAAGCTGCGACGCCGTACTACTACTCGACCTGGGAAGACGAGAGCGAGTACAAGCCGGGCCAGAAACCGCGCGTCATGATCCTCGGCGGCGGACCGAACCGCATCGGTCAGGGCATCGAGTTCGACTACTGCTGCGTGCACGCCGCTTTCGCGGTGCAAGAGATCGGCCGCGAGGCGGTCATGGTCAATTCGAACCCCGAAACCGTGTCGACTGACTACGACACGAGCGACGACCTGTTCTTCGAGCCGCTCACGCACGAAGACGTGATGAACATCGTCAAGGTCGTCGAGCCGGAAGGCATCATCGTCCAATTCGGCGGACAGACACCGCTGAACCTCGCCTCGGGCCTGCACAAAGCCGGCGCTCCGCTGATCGGCACCAGCGTCGAATCGATCGACCGCGCCGAAGACCGCGACCTGTTCAACCAGTGCATCAAGAAACTCGGGCTGCACCAGCCCGAGAGCGGCATGGCTGCGGACGTCGGTCAGGCTTTCGCGGCCGCGCGCCGCATCGGTTACCCGGTGCTCGTGCGCCCGAGCTACGTGCTCGGCGGGCGCGCGATGGAGATCGTGTACGACGACGAAGCGCTCGAGCGCTACATGCTGCACGCCGTCAACGTCTCGCCCGACCGTCCGATCCTGGTCGACAAGTTCCTTGAGGAGGCGATCGAAGTCGACGTCGACGCCATCTGCGACGGCCACATCGTCGTCATCGGCGGCGTCATGGAGCACATCGAAGAAGCCGGCATTCACTCCGGCGACTCGACCTGCGTGTTGCCGCCACACACGCTCTCGCCGGACATCATCGACGAAATCCGCCGCGCGACGAAGGCGCTCGCCAAGGAACTGGGCGTCATCGGCTTGATGAACGTCCAGTACGCCGTCAAAGAGGACCGCGTGTTCGTGCTCGAGGTCAATCCGCGCGCATCGCGCACCGTGCCGTTCGTCAGCAAGGCGATCGGCCGTCCGCTGGCCAAGCTTGCGGCCAAAGTGATGTGTGGGATGACGCTGGAAGAACTCGGCTTCACCGAAGAGATCACGCCCACCTATTTCTCGGTCAAGGCACCCGTCTTCCCCTTCAGCAAATTCCCCGGCGTCGACATCACGCTCGGCCCGGAGATGCGCTCGACCGGCGAAGTCATGGGTATCGACGACGACCTCGGCTTCGCGTTCGTGAAGGCCTATCAGGCCGCAGGTTTGAAGCTGCCCAAGTCAGGCCGCGTGTTCATCTCGGTCAAGAACGCCGACAAGCGCGCGGTCCTGCCCGAGGCGCGCATGCTGCATTCGCTCGGCTACGAACTGTTCGCGACCGAAGGCACGTGGCGCGCGCTCAAGAGCAACGGCATCACGGTGACGCGCGTCAACAAGGTGCACGAAGGCCGCCCGCACATCGTCGACATGCTCAAGAACCGCGAGATCGACCTGATCTTGAACACCCCCTACGGCAAGCAACAGCGCGTCGACGATTCGTCGATCCGCGCAGCGGCCGTGCTCGCCGGAATCCCGTGCGTCACGACTCGCGCCGGCATCAGCGCGGTCGCCAGCGCACTCTCGGCGATCCACCGCGGCGATTACGGCGTGTGTTCGCTGCAAGAGCATCTCGCCAAACTGCCGCAGCACGAACCGGCGCGTACGCGCTGAGGCTACCGCCGCAATTCAGCGGCGCGCGCGTGAGCCTCCAGGCCCTCCATGCGTGCGAAACGGGCTGCATCCGAAGCCAGATCGCTCGCATTCGTGGTGTCGAGCCAACTGCGAATGCGCAGGAACGTGAACACAGACAGACCACCGCGCGATCGCGACCCGCGCGCGATCGGCAACACGTAGTTCGGCCCCGCGCCGTAGTCACCGAACGCTTCGGCGCTGTGGGACCCGATGAACAATGTGCCGCAGTGGCGCACGAGGTACGCAGCCAGACTCGAATCGCGCAGCATCAACTGCAGATGACCGGGAGCGATCTCGTCGACGACGTGGATCGCGCGCCGCAGATCGGGCTCGACGACGGCGAAGCCGTGCTCGAGCGCGCGACGAATCTCGGCGGCGCGAGGCAGGGACTCGAGTTGCGATTCGAGCTCGCGCTCGACGCGCTCGACGAGGCCGGCCTCGAGGCTCACGAGGATCGGAAAGCCGCCTTGGTGCTCCGCCTGCGCCAGCAGATCGGCAGCGACGAAGCGCGCATCGGCCGTCTCGTCCGCCACGATCAGGAGCTCGTTCGGGCCGTCGAGCAGATCGATCGCGATGCGTCCGGCGACGCATTGCTTCGCAGCCGTGATGGAGCGGTCGCCGACGCCGACGATCGCGTCGCAGGCTGGAATTCCACCGGCACCGTGCGCGAGTGCCGCGATCGCGGGAGCGCCGCCGACCGCGAGCAACGAATCCACTCCGGCGACGTGCGCTGCCGCGAACACGATCGGTGCCGGACGCGCGGTCGCGAGCCAGACGTCGCGCACTCCGGCCGCGCGCGCAGTGACGACCGTCATCAGCACGGCGGAAGGCAACGGAACCGGGCCCGCCGCGACGTAGCAACCGGCGCGCTCGACGGGCTCGACGGTGTGACCCGCACGACCACCCGGGAACACCAGGCTCATGTCGGTGATGGCGCGTCGCTGTGCCGACGCGAACGTACGCAGACGATCAGCCGTGCGCCGCAAGAGTGCGAGGTCGCGATCGTCGACCTTCTGTGCGGCCTCTTCGATGGCATTGCGGTCGTACACCAGCTGCTCATCGGCACGCCAGTCACCGACGCGCTGCGCGTGCTCTTTGAAGGCCGGCTCACCGCGCAAGCGAACATCGTCGACGACGCGCGCGGCGGAACTCGCGACAGAAACATCCATCGCGGTTCTGACGGGGCGCGCGGCTTCCTCGGTTGATAGACGGCGCAGCTTCACGGTGCGATTCCTCCGACAGCGGCGTGTGCGGGCGGGAGCTTCATGACGCCCGGATCCTACGTCGAGTTGGAAATCCTCGCTCGCCGGGCTGGGCTGAAATCCAGGTGGGACCGCTCGGTCCCGAACGTGCGGCCGCGGCGACTGCGCGCTTCAGTTCTTGCGCTGACGCGAGGTCAGCTCGCAGTCGAACTTCCAATCGTCCTTGGGCACTTCGTGAGTCTTCAGGCCCTTTTGGTCAGCAACTTCCATCTTCACGCGCGTCAGCTTCACCCGACGCGAGTCGTCCTCGAGCGTGTAGAAGAAGTTGACGAGGGTCATCCGCTTGAAGCTCGCCTGCGCGTTGTCGGGCTTGATGACGTACTTCTTGTCGACGATGCCCTTGGTCAGCGGCACCTCGGAATTCGTCATGTTGAGCTCGCCGATCTCGACGCGGTCCTTCGCCCCGACCTTGCGGATGTAGCTCGTCAGGTCTTCTTCGCCACGCAGGCCCTCACCTTTCAAGAGCTGCGAGAGCGCTGTGTGGCGGTGAGCCGCCTGCACGAAATCCCGCACGGCGGGCTTGACCCTGGATGCCAGGTTGTCATTCAGGTCAGCGACCTCCTGCTTGCGCTGCCAGCACAGGAATCCGAGCACGAGACAGCCGACGATCGACGCCAGGATGATGCCGCGCGCGAGGTTGAAGTCCTTGAAGAAGCCCTTCATTGCGAGTCCTTGAGCTGCGAGACCTTGCTCACGTCGACGTCGATGGAAACGTTGCCGAGGTAGATGCCGCGTCCGCCTTCGACCGGATCGCTTTGACGGCTCGAGAACTCCAAGAACCACGGCTCTGCGCGCACGTCGCGCGTGAAGTTGTCGAAGGCCTGCGTCGCGGTGTACGAGTCGTCGGCCAGGAAGGACATGTTCAAGTCGACCTTCACGTGCTCGGGCTTCTGCGAGCGGGCGGCCTGGTAGGTCGCCTGCACGGTGCGCAGTGAAGGCCGCACCGAGCCGCCGACTTGCTTGCCGAGCGTTTCGAGCACCAGCGTCATGCCGGTGAAGGCTGACTGCGGTTGCTTGATCTCGGCATCCTGTCCGAGGTCCTTCTCGAGTTTCTTGATGTCGTCCTGGAGGATCGTGTTCGCCCGGCGAATCTGGTCGAACGGTCCGCGCTCCTCGTCCTGGGCGATGTTCGTGATGTAGTCCTTGGCGCGGTCGCTCGGGTACTGCAGGTACCCGGGTCGCCCTTTGGCCGGCTCGCCGAGCACGTACGCGCGCGCGGTGTCGCGCCAGAAGCCGAGATTGTCGTTGACGGCGTCGCGCTCGCGGCTGAGGAAGATGAACCACACGCCCAAGAAGGTGACCGCGAGCAGCGCGACCACCGCGAGCGGTAGCTCGACGCGCTCGAACGCACCCGAGTAGCGCAACTCTTCGCGCCGCAACGACGGTCGCAGCGTGCCGCCGCCGAGCAGCCTGACCGCGACGCCGTAGGCCACGACGAGCGGGCCAAAGCCTTGCGCGGGTTGTCCGCCGTCGGCTTCGAACACGTCGAGTACGCGGACTTCGGCGTCGAGGATGCGGCTGCCCGCGAGGCCCGGCAGTTCGAGCCCGCAGACGTACACGCCGTCGATCGGGTGCACCGTGCGCGCGGCCGAAACCGTGCGCCCGAGCTCGCGGCGGATGCGCTTGATCGCCTGGTCGAGGCGGCGTTGGATCTCGACCGGGTCGACTGTGGGTTGGACCTCGGGGGTCACAGCCGCATCAGCGCCCTCGACTCCGGCCTCAGGCTCGACGGCGGTCGCCGGGAATTCGTGGCTCATCGCGCCGATGTGAATCGCGCGCATCTCGCGCACCTTGCCGCCGTCCATCACGACGACCGAAGTGGACGTCTCGCCGATGTGAACGAGGACCTGGGCATTGTCGACCGTGCACAGGCTGCCGGTCATAGCCGCATTGACCATCGCAGTCGTCTCGAGCTCGGCTTCGAGCGGCTCGATGCCGGCCTTCTCGCAGATCGAGATGATGTTCCGCAGGTCGGCCTTGGGCACGGCGGTCACGAGCAGTTCACTCGAGTCGCCGGTGGACTCCAGCACCATGAAATCGGCGACGACATCGTCGACGTTCCACTGCGGGAGCTGGCTCTCGACTTCGAACTTCAGGACATCTTCGATCTTGTCCTTGTCGGCGAAGGGCACCTTGAGCGTCCGGAACGCCGCCAGCCCGGTGTCGATCGCGACGCCCACGTTGTCGAGCGGCACGTTGTGCTGCTTGACGGCGTCGCGCAGGATCGCGGCGGCCGAGGCGATCGGGTCATCGGCGTCGCGCGGCAGTTCGCCCGCCATGTACGCCGTGATCTTGTGTTTCTTGGCCCCGCCGTCGAGCACCACCAGCTCGAAACGGCGCGGCCCGATGCGCAATCCACAGGAACGTGCCATGAAGAGTCGGGGCGGCTTTCGCTGTCAGTGAGGGTTCGTGGGAACGGCCAGGGCGAGGCGATTGAACTCCTCGCGCCGGCTCTCGGGCAGGACCTTGTCGCGGATCACTTCGCGTGTCGCGCGGCCCAGCTTGCGCAGGTCGGGCTCCATCGAAGACATGTAGTCTGCCATGTGACGGTCCTTGATTCTCTCGATGTCACGTCGGTACTCGTCGAGGATCGCGCGCAGCGGCGCCCGGCGCTCGGGCGCGAGGTCGAAGGTCTGGCTCAGGGCGCGTTCGTATTCGTCGAAGGCACCGCTCGCAGCGACCCGCGGACTGGGCATGAACCAGGCGGCGACCCACGGGCCGGTGGCGACACCCGCGAGGAACGCGGTCAGGGCCAGAATCGCCACCCAGAGCCGCAGGTTGGTCACTTCTTGGTCTCCGTGCCCTTCGAGTCCGCTGCGCCGTTCGGCTGCACGGTCGCCGGGGACGGCAGGTTCAGGCGCTCGAGGCGCTGGTTGGCTTCCTGGATGCTCATGGTGGGCTCGGCCAGCATGCTGGAGCCGCTGGGCAGCGACAGACCGCGGATCGCGAACGAGAGCGTCACGAGCAGCACGGCGGCCGCGGCCGTCAGGGCCAGGACGAAGCCCAAGTTGCGCTCATCTCGCCCTGAACCGACAGTCACCGACCCGGCAACTGCATAACCGGCCATCTCGATCGTGCGCGGCTCGCTGAAGCGCTCGCCCGGGTCGCCGGCGAAGGCGCGACGGGCGACGCGGGCCGAGAAGTCGCGCGGGATGGCCGGCGCCGATTCCTTGGCCTTGGCGAACCAGCGCTTGAGGTTCTTCTCCGACTGGGCGCTGCCGCGGCAGGGCTGGCAATCGAGCAGGTGGCGGCGCAGCGGGCCGGCGCGCTCTTCGACGAGTTCGCCGTCCAGGTAGGCCGGGATCGAGGCGCGTGCGTCTTGGCAGTTCATGGTTCGTTCCTCACTCATCACGTCATCATCCTTCGCCGTACTCAGGATACGACTGAAGCAGCTTGTCCTTGAACCGTGCGCGCGCCCGGAACAGGCGCGACTCGACGGTCCCGATCGAAATGCCGAGCACGTCGGCGATGTCCTGGTAGGCCATGTCCTCGAACTCGCGCATGACCAGGACGGTGCGGAAGATCTCGGGCATGCCTTCGAGGATCGAGGCCGTGATCTTCTGGATTTCCTCGCGCTGCATGCGCGCGTCGGGGCTGACGATGCGCGGCGACGACGCCGAACCGGATGCGGCGCCGGAAGTCGACTGCACCAGTTCGGGGTCCTCGACCGCGGTGACCGGCGAACGGCCGCGGCGCTTCAGGAAGTCGAGGATCGTGTTCGTCGCGATGCGGTAGATCCAGGTGTAGAACGAGGACTGGTGCTGGAACGAGTCCAGGCGGCTGAAGGCCTTGAGGAAGGTCTCCTGGACCACGTCCTCGACCTCGTACGGGTTCTTCGTGTAGTGCCGGACCAGCGCGAAGAGGCGCGATTGATAGCGCTCCACCAGGATCTGGAAGGACGCCTGGTTCCCCGCGAGGGTCTCTTGGACGAGGCACGTGTCGTCAGCCGGTTGGGGTTCCATAGCGGTGCGTTCCATGACGCGAGAGAGACGGCGGCCTGGCCGCGATCTTCCCCACGGGCGTCGGGAACTGGGAGTATCGGCCCTGGAGGGCCGTGGTGAGCGTCCGGGACGATTTTTCCGGGTGCCGGGGCCCCAAAACCGGCGTCAGTGCAGGTTCGGCGGCAGGGTATGCCCGAGCTTGTCGCGCTTGGTCTCGAGGTAGCGCTGGTTTCCGGCGTGAGACGGAGTCGAGAGCGGAATCTGGTCCAGCACCTCGAGCCCGTAGCCGGCGAGCCCTGCGATCTTCTTGGGGTTGTTCGTGAGCAGTTTCATGTGCCGCACGCCCAAGTAGTGGAGGATCTGCGCGCCGAGCCCGTACTCGCGCAGATCCGCCGGGAAGCCGAGCTTCTCGTTGGCTTCGACCGTGTCGAGGCCCTGATCTTGCAGCCGGTACGCGCGGAACTTGTTCGCGAGGCCGATGCCGCGCCCTTCTTGGCGCATGTACACGAGCACGCCGCGCGGTTCGCGCCCGAGGATGTCGAGCGCCTTGTCGAGCTGCGCGCCGCAGTCACAGCGCAGCGAGTGGAAGACATCCCCGGTCAGGCATTCGGAGTGCACGCGCACCGTCACCGGTTCCTCGATCGCGGCGCGCGGGCCGTCCAACCCGGGTCCGGGCAGACCGATCGAGAGCGCGACGTGTTCCTTGCCGTCGATCTTGGAGCGGAACATGTGCGCCTGGAATTGACCGAAGCGCGTCGGCAGCGGCACATCCAGCTCGATCGGCTCGATCAGGCGCTCGTTCTGACGGCGCCACGCGATCAGGGCTTCGATCGTGCAGATCTTGAGCTTGTGTTTGGCGGCGAAGACTTCGAGCTCCGGCATGCGCGCCATCGTCCCGTCGTCGTTGATGATCTCGCACACGATGCCGGCCGGGCGTGCGCCGCACAGGCGCGCGAGGTCGACCATGCCTTCGGTCTGCCCGCCGCGCACTAGCACGCCGCCTTCGCGCGCGCGCAACGGAAATACGTGTCCAGGCCGAGCTAGATCGTCCGGTTTCGCCGTCGGCGAGCAGGCCGTACGGATCGTGTGCGCGCGATCCTTCGCGCTGATCCCGGTCGTGACGCCGGTCGCCGCCTCGATCGAAACCGTGAAGCCGGTCCCCATCTTGCTCGTGTTGTTCGCCACCTGCGGCCCGAGCTCGAGCGCGTCGCAGATCTCCGCCGCGATCGGCATGCAGATCAATCCGCGACCCTCGCGCGCCATGAAGTTGATCGCTTCGGGCGTCACGTGCTCGGCCAGCATCGCCAGATCGCCCTCGTTCTCGCGGCCCGGGTCGTCGACCAGGATGATCATGCGCCCCGCCATGAGATCGGCGAGGACGTCGGGGATGGGGCTGATGGCCATGTTTCTTGTTCCGTCGGACTTCGAACGAGCGGTTCGTCGAACTGCAATCGTAACCGCGCGGCCGCGGGCTAGCCAACTCGCGCTACGCTGCGTGCATCAACGCGGCGTCGGGTGATTGTGGAACCAGTTGGCCTGCCAGTTCTCGAACGAGCTCTCCGGATTCCAGGCACCGGAGGCGGGAACGAACTTGGAAAAGGAGTGGAGAACTTCGATGCGCTGCGCCTCGGGCAACTGCGGGAGTTCTCGAACCCAAGCCCTCACGTCGGAACGATGCCGAAGCCCGGGCGTGTTCATGAACCACTCGTGAGTGTTGGGAATGGCCCAGCTGAACGCGCTCCAATGGTGGCGATGCTCGGGGAGCAGTACTGCGAACGCGACGCTGTACTCCGCCTCCGGACATACGGAACCGTACATACCTTCGGGTGCCAGCAGGATTCCGAATGTGCTGAGCCTGCGCTCCAACTTCCCGCAAATGGTGCAGACCGAATTCTCGTCCTTTGTGGTCGTCGATCCGTACGCGTGCAGCGCGGGCCACGCGGCCATGAACACGACGCTGGGGATGAAGGCTCGCACCCAGCAGCGATTCAGGCCGCGATTCAGACTGCGCAAGATCAACCAGGCGACGAGCGCGGCCAGTCCCGCACCGAGGATCGACACGAGGTGCGTGACTCCCGAGATCTGACTCCAATACACACCTGCCCCTATGTCTCACGCGGTGTTTTGTCACCGTATGTTCTTTGTGGTCCGGGCTCCGCTGCCGCACAGCGCGCACAGCCGTGGCAGGTCCAACTCGGGTTCGATTTGAGAGACCGAACGCGAGCAGGCGCGCGGTCCCGCCCGTACGATTCGCGGCGGAGGTCCTCATGCTGGTTCGTTGTTTCGTGATGCCGATCGCTGTGTCCCTGGTCTTCGTCGCCGGGTGCAAGTCGAAGATGCCGGACGCGCCGGGGCGCATGGGCGCGCAGATCGCGCCGGTTCAGCCGTTGCCTCAAGATCCGCTTGAGACGATCGCTCGTTACGAAGACGCGCGCACCGACGGTGACGGATTGTTGCAGGCGTTGTTGCAGAAGGGCTCGACTGAGACACGCGTGCGCGCCGCGACTGCGCTGGGGCGACTCGACGCGAGCGACTTCGGCGTGACGGTGACGCATGCACTCGCCGCGGCCCTGGACGACGATTCCGCCGACGTGCGCACGGCGGCGGCCTTTGCGCTCGGGCAGCGGCGTGACGCGACAGCGACGAAAGCACTGCTGGCGCATTGGCGCGACAGCGCTCCGAGCGTGCGTGAGCGCATCGTCGAAGCGGCCTCGAAGATCGACGACGCGCGCTTGCGCACGCAGATCCTCGCGAGCTTCGACGATCCGGATCCGCGCGTATGTTCGGCGGCCGCGCTCGCGCCCATGCGCTTTGCTCCGAAGCTGGCTGACGCGGCGGTTGCGGACGCGGCCCTGATCGAGTTCTTGATGCGCGACGAGAAGAGCGCGAAGTCCGCACCCGATGCCGAAGCGCGTTGGCGCGGGTTGTTTGCGTTGGCCCGGCGCAAGTCGGAACGCGCACGTGCCTTGTTCACGGCGCGCGCTTCGTCGGGCGACGTGCGTGAGCGCATGTACGCAGCCCAAGGCCTGGGCGGGGCCGGGTACGACGATGCCGGCCGCAATGCGCTCGTGACCCTGATCGCCGACAACGATTGGCGCGTCGCGTGCGAAGCGGCGCTCGCGTTGGGCAAGCAACCGAACGCGGAATCGTATGCAGCGCTCGTCGGCGCGACGAAACACCCGTCAGCTCACGTTCGCCGCTGCGCTTTCGAAGCCTTAGGATCGTTCAAGCTCGCGGCCGAGGATGCTCGCCCGGTCTTCGAACACGCGCGCAGCGACATTTCCCCCAACGTGCGCGCCGCAGCCATCGAAGCCGGCGCGAAGTTGTACGGCGATGAGTCCGCTCCCCATCTGGCGCTCGCGGCCAGCGACAAGGACCCGTTGGTACGCGCCGGCGCCGCAGCGGGCGCGGCGTATCTGACGGCGCCTCTCGCGGTTCCGATGCTCCGAGGTATGACGACGGACGCGGACTTGCGCGTGGCGGGCATCGCGATCGCAGGACTCGTCAGGCATCCTGTTCCCGAATCGCGCGCGCGACTGCACGAACTCTTGAGCGCGAAGGACAACGGCTTGCGTCTGGCTGCTGTGACCAGCTTGCGCGAGATGCCTTCAACCGCCGACCTCGCACCATTGCATGTGTGTTTGGAAACGACGCGCGGCGAGATCGCCGCCGAAGTCGCTGCCGGCATCATGGAGACGGCGGCCAAGATCGGTGGAGATCAGGCGCTCGACATTTTGAAGGCCGGCATGCGGGACGCGGATGCGTTCGTGCGCAAGCAGGCGCGCCGGCTCGCACAGGAGAAGTTCCCGGGTGCTGATCTGCCGCGCGAAGACGGCAAGTCTGCACGCATCGCGGCGGTCCCGATTCCGGGCAAGGACGCGCCGCTCTACACCGTGAACCCGCGCGTCGAGGTCCGCACCAGCCGCGGCACCATGCAGTTCGAGCTGTTTCCGAACGAAGCGCCCGCGCACGTGTTCAACTTCCTCGCGCTCGTCGAGCGCAACCACTACGACGGCCTGATGTTTCACCGCGTCGCTCCCAACTTCGTCATCCAAGGCGGCGACACGCGTGGCGACGGCAACGGCGGAGTCACCTGGCGCGGCGAACCCCTGCGCGCCGAGTTCACGCCGCGCGCATACGTGCGAGGTTCGTTGGGCATGCCGCGCAATGACGACCCCGACAGCGGCGGCAGCCAATTTTTCGTGACACACCGCGAGACGCCTCATCTAGACGGCCGCTACACGATTTTCGGTGAACTCAGAGCCGGTTTCGATGTGCTCGACGCGATCGAAGTGGGCGATCGCATCGAGTCGATCAGGCTCTTGAACGCGCGCTGAGGCACCCGTCGCCGGGTCCGCGAACGGAAATGCGGGTTCCCTTCATTCCGCCTCGGACCGGGGTCGACAGAGCGTCTTGCCCCCTGTGTGCGGAGCGGCCGCGCGCGGTCGATGGATGCCCCCTTGATGCGCAACTTGCTGATCGTCTTCTGCGCCGTGCTAGTGCTCGGCCTGGCCGGGTTCAACCTGCGTGACATGCGTTTGCGTGTCGAACAACTCGAGACGACGCCGCGCGTCGAACCGAGTTCCGTGCGCGCTCTGGATCGCGAGTTGGAAGAACTTTCCGCACGCGTAGGCGCGTCCTTGGCAGCGCTGGAAGCGCTCGCCTGCGAACAGGAGCGCACGGCGAGTTGGGGCCGGCGACTGGCGGAGCTTCAGTGCGAACTCGAAGTTGCGTCCGCGAACATCGACGAACACCGTGCGCGCCTCACGCAGTGGGACCTGGTGCGCGACGAAATCGGCCCGGATGCAGTCGACGCGCGTGTAGCTACGCTGCGCAAGTCGTTGAGCGACGAATACAGGGGACTGGATGTCAACGTACAGCGCGCGCTCGACACGGCCCAGAAGGCCAGCACGGGCGTCGTGACGCTCACCAAGTCGCTCGAACGCGATCGCGAGCGCATGTGGAACGACCTGCTCGGCCCGACCGTGCAGCTGATGGGCGAGGAAACAGTCGGCAGCGGCGTGCTGTTGGCCTCGGAACAAGTCGAGGGGACGGCCGATTTCACGACGTACGTGATCACCGCGTGGCACGTGATTCGTGACATTCAAGCGGCTCCGGACAGCATTCACACGCCGGTGCCGGTGACCATCTACTCGCGCACCGGCGAGATTCGCTCGGAGACCGCGCAGCTCTTGAAGTACGACCCGACGCTCGACATCGCGCTGCTTCGGCTTAACTCCAGCAAGCCTGTCGACTGTGGTGCCAAGCTCGCTGCGCGCGAGCGGTTGAACGAAGTTTCGATCTTCGAACAGGTCTACGCTGTCGGTTGCCCGCTCGGTAATGATCCGATTCCGACCTTCGGCGAGATCGCCGACACCCGTCATGCGGTCGATGGCCAGCACTACTGGATGATCAGCGCGCCGACGTACATCGGCAATTCCGGCGGCGGGATCTTCGACGCTGAGACGCACGAGCTCTTGGGCATCTTCACCAAGATCTATACACATGGTTCTCTGCGACCGACCGTGGTTCCGCACATGGGCCTCGCGACGCCTCTGCCTGCGATCTACGACTGGCTCGATCAGGTCGGCTACGCGAAGCTCGAGCCGAAAGACGCGTCCAGGACTCGCACGGCTGCTGCTACGCGCTGAGTTTGCCCGTACGGAGCCAGGCTCGTGTGGGTCAAACTCGCTGGCGCGGCGTCCGGCGGCTGCGTGCGGTTCTACACCGGCGAGTTTGACCCACACGAGCCTGGCTCCGTACGGGCAAACTCAGTGGCGGAAGTGGCGCGTGCCGGTGAACACCATCGCCGCGCCGTGCTTGTCGCACGCGGCGATGACCTCGGAGTCGCGCACGGAACCGCCGGGTTGAAGGATCGCCGTGACGCCGGCTTCGAGCGCGAGTTCGACGCCGTCGGGGAATGGGAAGAAGGCGTCGGAGCCGAGCACGCATCCGCGCGCGTGGACGCCGGCTTTGCGCAGGGCGATGTGCACGGAGTCGACGCGGCTCATCTGCCCGGCGCCTACGCCGCGCACGCGCGTGCCTTGAGTGAGCACGATCGCGTTCGACTTCACGTGCTTGGCGATTCGATTCGCGAACAGGAGTCCGACGAGTTCCTCGTCCGTGGGAGCCCGCTTCGTGGCGACCTTGCAGTCGCCTTCACCGGCCGCGCGCAGGTCGCGCTCTTGCACCAAAAACCCGCCGACCAGTTTCTTGACCTCGAGATCGCGCGCGTCACGCGATGCCGACCCGAAGTCGCCCACCGCGAGCAAACGCACGCTCTTCCCCCACTTCGGTTTCTCGGTGAGCAGCTTGAACGCGTCGTCGTCGAATCCTGGAGCGACGATCGCTTCGACGAAACGGTTGCCCGACACCAGGTACTCGGCCGATCGCAGATCGACCGTGCGCGTGAAGGCCAACACCGAGCCGAACGCCGACACCGGATCACCATCCCAGGCGTGTTCGAGCGCGGCCGCGACATCGGGAGCCAGAGCCGCGCCGCACGGATTGTTGTGCTTCAACACCGCGACGAAAGGCTCATCGAACTCCTTCGCCAAGGCGAGCGCGGCGTCCAGATCGACGAGATTGTTGTAGCTCAGGGTCTTGCCGTTCAGGATGCGCGCAGACGCGAGAGCAGGCTCGCCACATGCGTCCAACCCGTAGAAGGCGGCTTTCTGGTGCGGGTTTTCCCCGTAGCGCAGATCCGCGACCTTGCGCCCCACGAGCGCACACGACTCCGGAAAGGGTGAAGCGTCGGGCTGCGCGTGCTGTGCTTCGGTCTCGAACAACCACGCGCTGATCGCCGCGTCGTACCGCGCCGTCAGCGCGAAAGCCTTGAGCGCGAGTTCGCGCTTGAATGTGAGGCTCAGTCCGCCCGCGTGTTTCTGCATCTCGTCCAGCACGCGTCCATAATCAGCCGGATCGGTCACGACACCGACGAAACGCTGATTCTTCGCGGCCGAACGCACCATGGACGGGCCGCCGATGTCGATGTTCTCGATGGCCTCCTCGCGCGTGACGCCGCGCTTCTTGATGGTCGCCTCGAACGGGTAGAGATTCACGACGACGAGATCGATGCCTTGAATCGCGTGTTCCGACATCGCTCCGGTGTGCGCGGCGACGTCGCGCAGCGCCAGGATTCCGCCGTGGATCTTGGGGTGCAGTGTCTTGACGCGACCATCCATCATCTCCGGAAAGCCCGTGTAGTCGCTGACCTCACGCACTGCGATCCCGGCCTTCTTCAAGGCGCCGTACGTGCCGCCTGTAGAGAGCAACTCGACTCCTGCCTGCGTCAGCGCGCGCGCAAAGTTCTCGATGCCCGTCTTGTCGGACACGCTGATCAGCGCGCGTTGGATGGGAATGTGCGTCTCTGACTTCATGGCTTCACTTGATTCCGGCGACCCTCTTGAGTGTGGCGGCAAACGAAATCGGGTTCGCGGCTCCAGCGAAACCTTCGAGGAACTTTCCGCTGCTGTCGATGAACATCACGAACGGAAGCATGTAAGCGTCCTCCAGCTCGTGCGCGTGCTTCAACACGGCGTCTTCGGGGTCGTCGGCATCCGAGGCGAGTGCCACGAAATACGCCTGCAGCACCGGAGCGACGTCGGGACGCGGAACTACGCTCTGCACGAGAGCGCGGCACTGTCCTCACAACTCGCGCCCCATCTCGATGAAGATGGTCTTGTTTTCCTGCTTGGCACGCGCGAGCGCGGTCGAGTACTGCGTCTCCCAAGCAATCGTTCCGCGGTCGTCGAAATGGGGATGCGGGCTCTTCTGGCTCATGGTCGGACCTCCGAAATGGGCCGACATTCTGCCGGTTCAGCGCCCGCCAGGACAGACCTTCATGGGCGAATGATTTTCCACCCACATCAAAGCGTTAGCTGCGCTCAAGACTCCATGCGCGACGGTGCGAAAGAGAACTGATCGGCGCTCCTCGTCCGCGGTGGAAGAGGCGCTCCGATGCTCGTCCCCACCGAGGCCAATCGATCGTGCGTCTGCGTCTGGTGCCGTTCCTGCTGCTCGCGGCTCTGCCGTCGTGCTTCCTGTTAGACAGGCGCACCGACGAGAACGTGCTCATGATCGTGGTCGACAGCTTGCGTTTCGACGCGTTCAGCCGCTCGCTGGGATCCGCAGAGACGCCGAACGTTCACAAGCTCATCGAAGAGGGCATGACCTACAGGTCGTGCTACTCGCAGAGCTCTGTGACGCTCCCTGCGCACGCAGCGATCCTCAGCTCACGCGCGCCGAATTCCAGCGGGGTCCGCAACGACGGACAGGCGGTCAGCGCGGATGTGCCGTTGCTGTCGCAACACTTGAAGGAGCGCGGCTGGCAGACCTTCGCGAACGTCTCCACAGCGGAGTTGGCACCTCCGGCGCGCGACGAAGGAATCGATCGCGGGTTCGACACGTTCCGCACGCACTCGAGGACGCCAGCCGAAGCTTCTGAAGTCAATGAGCGCGTCAATTCCTTCATCGAGAATGCGCAAGGCGGCGCGCCGTGGTTCGCATACGTCGAGTACAGCGACCCCTCGCGCGCCGACGAATTGGTCGGCATGAAGGAAATCGTCGCCAAGGTCTATCTGGACGGCGTGCTGATCGGCAACGTTCGCACCAAGAGCGCTGAAGACTGGTCGGTGAAGATCGACGCCACTCCAGGGCCGCACAGGCTCGAGTTCCGTTCAGACGACACGTTCAACTTGCGTCGCATGGAGATCGTTTCCGACTCGGTTCACTTCACGCCGAAGTTCGAGCACGGCCGACTGTTCGCGCCGATGCAAAGCATCTCGATCTCATTCACGAACGACCACGAGAGGCCGATCACCTGCCGCCTGCAAGCGCAAATTCGCGGCGTGCAGAGCCTGGCCGAGTGCCGTGCACGCTACAAGGCGCAGGTCGAGGCCGTCGATCGCGCCATCGGCGAGGTCATCGAAACCCTCAAGAAGACCAACCAGTACGATCGCACCGTGATCGTACTCACGGGCAGTCACGGCGAGGCGTTGGGCGAGCACGGCGTGACGGGTCATGACACCACGCTCTACGACGAGGTGTTGCGGGTACCGCTGATCATCAAGCCAGTCGCCAACGACGGGCGCCGAGTTGCGCTGGCCAAGCGTCAGTTCTCGATCGTTCGTCACATCGACGTCGCGCCGACCATCCTCGACATGATCGGCCAGCGCTCGATGACCGGAGCCGAAGGCGTTTCCATCCTCGAGGACGTGCAGCGCGAAGTCGTGGCCGAATCGCATCCGCCCGAGTCCGTCAGTCCGATCCTCGCGATGCGCGATGATCGCTACAAGCTGGTGTTCGTGGCGCGCGAAGACCGCTTTGAGATGTACGACGTCAAGAGCGACACGCTCGAGTCCGAGAACATCTTCCCGCTGCAAGGCCACTTCCGCTCGACCTGGCAGATCAACCTGCGTCGTCTCGCGGACGCCGCGCCGCAGACAGCGAAGGCTCGTCCGGCGTTCGCGCCGGTGGTGCCTACCGGCGAACAGGCCACCGCTCCGCGCAGTGCGCAGAAGTGATCACGCTTCCTTGCCGGCTCCACCGCGCCGGCGCAGATAGTCTTCGATGAACATGTCGATGTCGCCGTCGAGCACGGATTGAATGTTCCCGGTCTCGGTTTCCGTGCGGTGGTCCTTAACCATCTGGTACGGGTGCATGACGTACGAGCGAATCTGGCTTCCAAAACTGACGTCGCTCTTCTGCCCGTACAGCACGCTCATGGCGTCGTCGCGCTTCTGCTCCTCCATTTGCCGCAGCTTGGCCGCGAGCAACTTGTAGGCGAGTTCACGGTTCTTGCCCTGTGAGCGCTGGCTTTGACAGCGAATGACGATGCCCGACGGCAAGTGCCGCAGGCGCACCGCGGTCTCGACTTTGTTGACGTTTTGACCACCGGCGCCGCCGGCGCGCATCGTCTCGACCTCGACGTCGCTCTCCTTGATGTCGATCTTGATCGAGTCGTCGAGGATCGGCGTCACATCGACCGATGCGAAGGCGGTCTGGCGACGAGCTTGCGCGTCGAAGGGACTGATACGCACGAGCCGGTGCACGCCGCTCTCGGCCTTGAGGCGCCCGAACGCATAGTCGCCTTCGATCTCGAGGGTGGCCGAGCGAATGCCGCCGTCGTCGTCGTCGATGCGATCGACCTCGCTGACCTTGTATCCCTTGCGCTCCGCCCAGCGCACGTACATGCGCAACAAGATACCGGCCCAGTCCGCCGCGTCGACGCCGCCCGCGCCCGGCGCGAACTGCACATACGCGCCTGAGCGATCATCCGCGCCGCCGAGCATCACGCGGAAGTCGAGGTCGTGGATGCCTTGCTCGATGGTGAGCACG
The DNA here is from genome assembly GCA_016795245.1 of Planctomycetota bacterium. Lineage (GTDB taxonomy): Bacteria > Planctomycetota > UBA1135 > UBA1135 > JAEUIA01. The sequence continues at coordinate 26,582 of JAEUIA010000075.1, forward strand.
GCTTTTTCAGCTTCTTCGAAGACGTCAGCCTCGTCCCCCTCGGCCGCCATCTCGGCCAGCACGGCGAGGTCGTCATACGCGGACTGCACGGTCCGCACGGGCTCGACGACCGAGCGCACGTTCTTCATCTCTGCGACGAACTTTTGGGCGCGCTCGGCGTTGGTCCAGAAGTCGGGCTGCGTCTGAAGCTCTTCGATCTCGCGGAAGCGCCGTTGATGGGTGGCGTAGTCAAAGACTCTCCTTCAGCTGCTCGAAGCGGCGAAGGAGTGCGGACGCGCGTTCTTGAAGATCCTTGAGGCTGGCCATGGGGCCGACGAGCATAGGCCTTGCGCTCATGCTGTAAAGGACTTGATCAAGCCAGCGAGCGCGCCCGCCCCGATGAGCCAGGTCGCGTTGATCCGAAAGCGCAGGAGCGCGATCAGACCCGCACCGAACAGGATCACCGTGAGTGCGTCGACCAACGCCGCGCGGCCGATGTGCACGGTGACCACGGCCATCAATGCCACCGAGGCGACGGTGATTCCGTCCAGGAACGCGCCGGCTGCGGGCCAGCTGCGGATGCGCGGAACCAGCGGACCGCTCAGCGCCACGAGCAGGAATGCAGGCAAGAAGATGCCGACCGTAGCCAGCAGAGCTCCACCGGGTCCCGAGAGCAAGTAGCCGATGAACGTGGCCGTCGAGAACACCGGCCCGGGTGTGACTTGCCCGACCGCGACGGCGTCGAGCAGTTGAGTTTCGGTCATCCAACCCAAGCGCTCGACGAGATCTGCGCGCAAGAACGCGATCAAGACGTAGCCGCTCCCGAACAGCACCGAGCCGATCTTCAAGAACACCCAGAAGAGCCCCGAGGCCGTCGCCGCCGAGAGCGCCGAACTCGCTGTCGAGAGTGACCCTAGAGGCAGGCACAGCGCAGCCGCGCGACGGGTGCCCGCCGCGAAAGCAGCGGCGAGTACACCGGCCGCGAACAGCACGATGAGTTCGTGCACACCCACGGCCGTTGCAACCACCGCCGCGACGGCGAGAATGCGCAAGCGCCACGAGCGCGCCGCCTTGGGCAGCAGCATCCACAAGGCGTGCGCTACGATGGCCACGACGATCGGCTTCACTCCCCACAAGAGCCACGTCGCGTGCGGCAGCGTTCCGTACTTCACGTACGCCGCTGCAAAGCCGGCCGTGATCAGCACCGCCGGCGAGATGAACGCTACGCCCGCGACAGCGAGCCCGGCCCAGCGTCGGCGCACCCAGCCGATGTGAATGGCCATCTCAGTCGAGTTCGGGCCCGGAATCAGGTTCGTGGCCCCCAGGAGATCGAGAAATTGTTCCTCGGTCATCCACGCCCGTCGCACCACGACCTCATCGCGCATCATCGCGATGTGCGCCGCCGGGCCGCCGAATCCGGTCACGCCCAGGCGCAAGAACAGCGCACCCAGCTCGCGCAGTGAAGTCGTGGAGTCAGCGGTGCCGCGCATGGAATCGAGGACAATTGCCGGTGAAAAGCGCCCAGCGGCGTCATTGTGGGCTGCGCGAGTCCGAGATTGCGAGTATCTTGAATCGTGCTTCGCGCTCCGCCATGCAAATCGCCCTGTTCGATCTCGACAACACGCTGCTGGACGGGGACTGCGACGTCGAGTGGAGCGATTTCCTCGCGCGCCACGGCGCCATGGATGCGACGCGCACGCGAGCTTTTCACGAGGACTACCATCTCGGCACGCTCGACATCGACGAGTTCTTGCGCTTCCAACTGGAGCCTTTGGCGCGCGAGCCCTTGGCACGCTTGCTGACCTGGAGGCGCGAGTGCATGGTCGAACTCCTGCGCCCGCGCATATCCGACGCGGCGCGCGCGCTCGTGAACCTACACCGGCGCGCCGGCCACGAGCTCGTGCTGATCACCGCCACGAATCGGTTCCTTGCCGAGCCGATCGCGGCGGAGTTCGGCATCGTCCACATCCTGGCCACCGAGCCGGAGAGCATCGACGGGCGCTTCACCGGGCGAGTGGCGGGCACGCCTTGTTTTCGCGAAGGCAAGGTCACGCGCTTTGGCGCGTGGCTGAAGGAGCGCGCATCGGAACTCGCCGGTGGGCACGAGACGTGGTTCTACTCGGATTCACACAACGATCTCCCGTTGTTGTCCCACGTCACACACCCGGTCTGCGTCGGCCCGGATGCTCAACTTCGCTCGCATGCGCTGCTCCACGACTGGCCGATCATCGAACTCAGCGCGAACGCTGAGTCCCGTCGCACCACCGGTTGATCAATCCTTGTTGTCGATCAGGAACTGCAACGCCTCTTTCGGTGCGCGCCAGATCTGAATGCAACCCGATGTGGTGTGCAAATGGCCGGGCAACGCCAGGAGCTTCGCGGTCGCAGAGGCGTCCGCTCTCGACGACGAGGACTCGGGCAGTTCGCGCAGGGCCCAACTCGCGTAGAGGCGCGCTTCCGGATTGATACCGCGTTGCACGGCTCGCACGAGATCGTAGCGGCCTTTGCTCGCGAGCAATTCGATCTCCTCGCGCCCCGGCGGCGGACCGCCGTCGATGCTGTAGTTGAGGCCCAGAATCACGTCTTCGAACGGCGACGTCAGCAGGTCGTAGGCCCGCGCAAGGTCCTTGGGCACGACCGCCGCCACGTTGCCGCCTAGCGCTTCGGCCGTGCGCGCGCGCAGGCTTTGCGCCAGTTCCTCGTCGCGGCGCGTGAACTCGAAACCGTGCTCGACCGCGGTAGCGGCGTCGCCCCAGGCCTGTTTCAGCGTCGACTCGACGTCTTTCCAACGGTCGCTCGATCCCAGTTGCCGGGCGCGCAGCTCGGCGACGCGGCTTCTCTTGTCACCCTCGCCGCGCTCCGCGAGCAATTCCACCCAGATCGTCGTGTAACCACCGTACAAGTGCAGCTTCGTCCGCCTCACTCCGAAGCCGATGTCGCGATCTTCGTGCTCTGAAGGCCGACCGAACCTGGCGATCAGTGTTTCGACGTCGAGATCCTTCGCCGCCACAGCCTCGCGAAACAGCTTGATCACCTTCTGGTCTTCTCGCAACCAATCGGCACGCGGCTCCGGCGGATCTCCGGGAGCAGCACAGGCAGCGAGAGCGAACAACGCGAAGAGAATGGACGGGGACATGTGGCCTCCTTGGGGACGCGGGTCGCAACGGCACGCTCGGCGCGCTTGTTGGCGCCGACGTCAGATCGACACGGTGTACTCGTCGTCCCCGATTGGATAGCGCGGGCCGCCGGGTCCACCGACGGAGGCCTTCCAAGGATCGGGGCGAGCGATCGGACGGACGATTTCACGGCTCACTTGCACCGCGGCGTGATAGCGCGAGCCGCGCAGGATGATCCGCCACAACAGGGCGAACTGTGCTGCGGCAAACATCAGCGCGACGGTGATCATCTGTGAACTGCGCACGACGTCGCCCTCGAGCGAGCGTGCCAGCCAACCGAGTACGAGCACGATCGACACTTCGATCGCAAAGAGACCGATCATCGGCCGCAGTGTCTTCACCGGATGGCGCATGATCGCCCACCACGTGCAGAGGCCGGCCCATACAGCGGAATTGGTGTCGTGCAAGGCCATGCGCGTGCGCGTGTAGTCGCCCCAGGTGAGCACCAGCCCGAACAGCACGGCGTGTAACGCGTTCTGCGCGAAGCGGAGCTTGAAGGCCGTCGCTTCCGACGCGAGCGTCTCCAGGGTCGTGAAGTCGCCCGGTGGAACACCGAACATCCAGTGCAGGACGACGCGATTCCACGGTGTGCCGTACACGACCCAGGCTAGGCATGCGAGCGTCACCAAGGACAAGATCAGAAGCCTGAAGTAGCGCCAGAAGTAGCGCGCTCCCCCGAAGAAGAAGCGCCGCAGCGATTCGCCGCGCGTGCGCTCCAAGAAAACCTGCAGCCAGCCGCCGGCGCAAAAGCACCCGAACAGCATCGCGAACAGCGCCAACGCCGCCCCCATGCGCGCGCCGGCGTCGTTCAGCACCTTCAACTCGTCGCGGTGGTCGAAGAGGAAATTCTCGGGCAGGTTGGCGAGCAGTGAACCTGGCGCATGGTGGTGATGCACGGCGTCGCTCATGAAGCCATGGAACGCGAGCGTCGCCGGCAGAGCGAGCAGGCATTCGACGGCGAGGATCAGCAACCAAACCGGTGGTCGTCCGAGTGTCACGCGCAGCGCTTCGAGCGCGACGAAGCGCGCTTGCGGACCGATCGGGGGATTCGACGGCTCGATCGGTTCAGCCACCGATGCCTCCCCACCAGTGCATCATCGCCGCGAATTGCTCGAACACGCGTTCGGACCAGCGCACCGGCGTCGCGCGATCGATGTCGGCGAACCACTGATTGTCGGAGAGATCGCGGTCGAACGAATAGCGATTCTCGGGATCGATGACCGCCGACCGGAGCTTCTCGCGCAGGGGCCCGCGACCTTCGAGCGGCTTCCACCATGTCGTGCGCGATTGTTCGTCGCGCGACCAGGTGAGTTGCTCTTTCAGACCGCTTTGCCAGGTCAACTCGAGCGTGAGCGGCAACAGCAGCTCGCCCTTGCGGCGGACCACTACGTCCACGAGCCATTCGGTCGCCGGCTTGTCGTCACTCTCGTCCACCTCGTCGTCTTCGCCAGGTTGCGTGGCCTTGCGCTCCACCCACGCGCCGGATGCGTCGATCATCCAGCCGCGCGGCGACGTCGCGGGCTTTTGCGCGACTTCGACCTTCCAATCGAGTGTCGCAGTGCTGCGAAACGCCTGCTCGAAGTACCACGCGACATCGACCTTCGAGCCTTCGAGGAAGGTGTCGAAGAAGTCCTGCGGGTAGGGATGCCGATAACGCCAGCGCTCCGAATAGAGCCGCATCCCGCGCAAGAAGTTGTCTTCGCCCACGAGCCCTTGCAGCGAGCGCAGGGCCGTAGCGGTGCGGCGGTAGCTGTTCGTGCGGTAGCTCGTGTGATCGCAGTAGGTGAACGCCATCCGATCGACCGGATCCGTGTCGGGGTCGCCCAGGTATCCGGTGCGTGCGGTCTCGCGCGGATCGACGAACTGGCGCGCGTACGAGAACAACGGTTGATCACGCCACCAGTCGAGGAATGCAGAACCGCGCAACGGCTCGAGCTTGATGCCCCAGCCCAGCGACCAACGCTTGCCGCTCAGCGCGTCTTCGAGCACTCCCCCGCCGGGAAGCGGCGCGAGTCCGACGCCGGCGAACGGCAGGCCTGAGAAGTCCGTGGTCCGAATGCGCGGTCCGTAGCGCAGCCACAGCGCTTCGTTTTGTGTGAACGTGTTGAATCCTTCGTCCAACCACGCTGCTTCGAATTCATTGTTGCCGACGAGCCCGTACCAGAATTGATGGCCGGCTTCGTGCACCGTCACGCTCTCCGGTTCATGCATCGCTTCGCGCGTGAAGAGTCGCGTGCCGGCCGTGAAAATCGTCGGGTACTCCATCCCGCCGGCCGCGCGAGCGCCCCAGGCCGGATCGACGCACGTGATCTGCTCGTACGGGTATTCACCGAACCACAGCCCGTAGAAAAACAGCGCGGTGCAGGTCGCCTCGAAGTGCCGCTGGCCTTGTTCGTAGTGTTCCGGCTGGAGCAAGACCGTGACGTGCACATCGCGCAGTCGCATTTCGGCCGGAGCACGGCCCAGAGCCAGCGCGACGCGGTCGACTTCGTCTTTGTAGCGTGCGGCCCACTCGTCGTAGTGGAACGTGGCTTCGTATTTCAGTGACGTGGCATCCGCGACCCAGGCGAAGTCGTGCACGCGCGGCAATTTCCCGGTGCGATCCAGTGCCGCCTGATCCTTCTCGGAGGGCGCCACGTACCTGACCTTGACGCGTCCTTCGCCGGCGCGGGAAGGCTCTGCTTGCACGCCCGAAGCTCCGATGCCGGATTCGTAGCGCGCCGGCAGGTCGAGCTCGACGTCGTACGCACCGTAGTCGCTGAAGAACTCGGTGCTGCGGTGGAATTGATGACAGTTCCAGCCGTTTCCCGTCTCGTAGACACCGAGCTTCGGGAACCACTGCGCGATGAAGAGGAAATCGTCCTTGTAGCCGGTGCGACGACGCACGCGTGGGATCTTGGCTTCCCAAGTCAAGCGTGCGACGACGACCTCGCCGCTCTTCGCGACGGTCGGCAGTTTCACGCGACACACGGTTCGATCTTCGGCACGCCTGTCGTCGGGCGATACGAACTCGATGGACGAGACCAGTTCGTCGCGACCGACGATTAGCGAGGTGATACGGGTCCAACCCCACTCACCGTCCTTCACGTCGCGATTGCCTGAACCCGTCTGGAGCAAGTGCGTCGAACGATCGTTGGCGAACGCGTTCCAGTACAAGTGGAACCACAGATCGGGCACATCGTCGCGACTCTCGTTGACCCAGCGAATCGTCTCGACGCCGCGCAGCATGCGCTCGGGTTCGTCGTAGCGGACTTGGATCGAGTAGTCGGTCCGGCACGAATTCACGTCGCCGGATTGCGCGCCGACGGGCACGCACAGACATGCGCCCGCGAACACCAGAAGGTGCCCGATCCTGCCTGCGACACCCGGATGGGACATGCGTTCATGATGCTGGGCTGGATCTGGGTCTACAAGGGCGGATCGCTCGTAAGCTGCGCCATTCAAAGGAATTGTGGACGCTGCCTGTGGCCCGAGGGGGCCGGTACGGAAGACTTTTCGCGCGACATTGCAGATTTCGAAAAGCACCCCTCTCAACCGAGGGCCCGACCTGCCGATACTTCTCGGTGGAATCCCATACCCTCTCGGGGGAAGGTGACCCAACCATGGCGACGATCAACAACGGAATGTCCGGGCCTCGGAAAGTGCAAGACGGCGAGCTGACCGTCGATATCACACGTCCGAACCGGCAGATGAATGAAGCGGCTTTCAAGGAAGTCGAAGAGCGTCGTGCGCATGACGCCGAAGCTCGTGCCAAGGAGGCCGCACGCATTGCCGCACGGCCTGATCGAATCGAAGTCTCCTCGGAAGCGCGTCTGATGCTGGCCCGCAGTGAGGCGGGTCGTCGCGACGAAGCCGTCGAGCACAAGCAGCGCGTGGCCGACCTGCGCGAACAGTACCTTGAAGGCAAGCTGGTGACTCAAGAGCGCGTCGAGAAGGCCGCTGAGTCGATCCTCGGCGACTGACCGGTACGCGCCTCGCAGCGCCTGAACCAGCGACGCGACCTGGGCTCCTCCCGAGCCTGAGTCGCGTTGTCCTTTTCGGGGTTCGTGTTCGAACCTCGACCGCCGCAATCGCGGGCGTCAGTAGGACATTCCGACCTGTGCAGCAGCGAACTCGGCGAAACGCAACGGCGAGAGCAAGTAGAGGTCGGCGGTCTCGTTCGCGCCGGGCGTGCCGCGCTCGTTCGCGAACCAGGCTCGCAGCGCCCGCTGAGTGCGCTCCTGGGCCGCGTCCAGGCGCAGTGATGAGCTCCAAATCGGCAGGCCGGTGTCACAAGCCGTCAACTCGATCTCGAGACCGAGTCGCTGCGGCGCATAGGTACGACGCTCCGTGATGTTCGTAGTGACGAAGCCGTCGAGGTTGTAGCGCCGCGCCAGCGCGAGGACCGCTTTGGGTTCGATGCGCCCGGTGCGGAAGGGCTCGTTGTTCGGCACTTCCGTCACGTCGTTGCGGTCGAGAACGACGACTTCGGCGTGCATGCGCGCCGAGAGATGCAGCGCCAACGCGCCCTGCAAAGCTCGTTCTTCGTCCAAACGCAGATCGCGGGCGACGATCGGCAGAATGCCCACGCGCCGCAGCTCGTACAGGTCGCGGTCAGCCGCGAGCCGGACTATCGCGAGCGGTTCGACGTTTTGGCGCACGGTCCCGCACGCTCCGCAGAGCAGCGTCAACGTCACGAGTGCTGTGGTGCAACGCATCAATGATCTCCCGTGGCGGCACGACGCTTGTCCTTGGGCGAGGATTGCGACGAACCCTGAACGGAGGCGGCGGCCTCTTCACGCATGCGGATGTCGATCTGCATGGTGAGCAGCTCTTTTTGTGCCTCGAGTCGCGCGATCTGGGCCGTCGTGAGGCGTGCGGCGAGATCGAGCGATTCGGCCAGGAGTGCGTCGCGCTCGCGGATGATCTTCGTCATCTCCGTGCGCAGCACGGCGCGCTCGTCGATGCCCATGGTCACCTGCTTGCGTTCGACTTCGAGCGCTGCTTTGAGGTTCATGACCTCTTCGGCATAGGCGTTCTTCTCGGCCACGGCATTCGTGTACAGCTCCAGCAACGAGGCGCGGCTGCCCTCGCCTTCGCCGAGCTCGCGCTTGGGTTCGGCTTCGACGCGGACGGCGCCCGTCGGCCCGGGGACGATCGGCGTACCGTCACGCGCGTAGAGGCGGCCTTCGACCGCCGGCGCCGGCCCGGCCGGAGTGGCCGAGGCAGTGTCGATGTTCGCCGGCACGCTGCGCGACGCGACGCAGGCGGACAGCGCCAGCGTGGCTGCGAGAACGGCGTGTGCGTAGTGAGTTTTCATGCTCTCTTCTCTCCTTGCCCGTCGGCGCCGCTCTCGAAGTCCAGCTCGACGACGGTGGTTTCGCCGCATGAGCAGGTCACTTCGATCGCAAACGGACGGCCTTCGTGTTCGACGATGACGGCGCGCTTCGGCTTGCTGCAGCGCGCAATCGATGCGTCTGCGATCGCCGGAGCTCGCACATTCGAGTCAGCGAGCTCGACTTGAGCACGCTTGATGATGGTTCGGTGGGCCATGTGTCTGTCACGCGACGACGTTCACGCGCGCGCCGACGCCTTCTTCGTCACCGGAGCTCGCGGCTGTCGCATCCGCCTTCGGCACAGGCATGGGCTCCACCGGGCTCGGCGCAGACTCGTCGTCCGCGAGATCGAGAGAGAACGCCCGTCCGTCCTTCTCGCGCTGTCGACGATCAGGACCCACAGGGACGCCGCGGAAAGGCTGGAGCACGAGGTGTGCGCGTTCGATGTTGCTCATCCGCCACCCACTTCCGAGCGTGCGCCCAATTCACGGTTCAAGCGATACAACGCGCGGCTGTGAATCTGACTGACGCGCGACTCCGTCACGCCCATGACTTCGCTGATGTCGCGCAGCAACAAGCCTTCGCCGTAGTACAACGTGATCACAGTTCGATCCGGCTCCGGCAGTCCCTGGATGGCTGCGATCAGGAGCCCCTTCATCTCGCTCCACTGCGCACTGCCGACGGGATCGTCGCTCTTTGGATCAGCGACCAGGCTGCCGATCGAACCGGAGGCGGTTTCGACGTCGAGCGAACTCTCGACCACGCTGCGGGCCGACTGCAGGATCTCGTCGACCTCGTCGAGACTGGCTCCGAGTTCCGCCGCGATCTCCTCGATCGCCGGGATGACACCGTTGCGTTGTTCCAAAGCTGCGACGGCCTGCTCGAGCGCGCGCAATCGTTCACGCCTGCCGCGCGGCAGGAAATCCATGCGCCGTAGTTCGTCGAGGATGGCACCGCGGATTTTGGGGAATGCGTAGGTCGAGAACTTGAGGCCGCGCTCTTCCTCCCACGAATCCGCAGCGGCGATGAGACCGAGCATCCCGAATCCCTCGACGTCTTCGCGCAGCAGCGTGGGCGGAATGCTCATGCGGCCCACGATGTGGCGCAGAAGCGGAATGTGCTCGAGGATGAGCCGATCGCGCACGTTCAGTCCGTCGAGTTCGTTTTCAGACACCGCCGCCTCCGCGTGATATGAAGGCGTTCCCGCACCGCACGATGAGGAGCACCGCGATCAGGGCTGCTGCTCCGCGCCACGACGCCGTCAGGAGCGAGTTGTGTGCCAAGAGGCTCACCAACGCCGTCGAGGCGCCGGCGATGACGGCCAGCTTTCGTCCAAGCACTAGCCAAGCAGATGCCGGGGACATGTCGGGAGGTGTATCGAGAGGGATCAAGAAACCCTTGAGGGGTTGGAAAGAAATTCCACAGGCCCCGCCAGCCGCGAGATGCGTGTCGTGAGCGCGGCGAGGCAGCTCTCCGCGAGGCTTGGGCGCGAGTCGAGCGCGAAAGGACGCTGGAAGCGGGCCGCCATCTCGACGGCTCCGGAACCCGGCATCCAGCCCGCGTTGCGCGGTGAGCGCGACAGGAAGCGCTCGCAGACGAGACGCAGCTTCGCGGCGGTGGCCTCGGCTTCCTCGATGCCGTCGGCGCGGTTGATCAAGAGTTCCGGGGTTGCGACCTCGGAGTCGTTCGCGGCCGCGAAAGTGTGCAGCGCCTTGATCAACCCGTACGCGTCGGTGATCGCTGCCGGATCCGGTGTGGTGACGACGAGCACGTGATCGGCCAGTCCGCAGAAGGCGAGCACGTCCGGCCCGATGCCGGCGGCGGCATCCGCGATCACGATGTCGTACGAGTTCGCCAGTTCGCGCAGCGCTGCGCAGAGCCGCGTGCGCTGTTCGAGGGACAATTGCCCCATCTCCGGCGTGCCTGAACCCGCGGGAAGGACTGCGAGTCCGTGCGACGTGCGCAAGATGCACTCCTCGAACGAGCAGCGCTCCATCAGCGCATCTTCGATCGTGCGGCTCGCCGTCAGCTTGAGCATGACGAGCGTGTCCGCCAGGCCTAGATCCAGATCGACGAGGAGCGTGCGCTTCCCGCGCTTCGTGAGCGAGAGCGCGAGGTTGGTGGCGATCGTCGTCTTGCCGACGCCGCCCTTGCCGCCGGCGACCAGCACGATGGGGGCTCGGGTGCCGCGAGTCGATGCGCGCGTACGTTCGGCGACGGAAACGATGGTGTTCATGACAACCTCCCGCGCAAGCACAGGTCGGCGATCGCATCACCGTCGGCGCGCTGCAGATGTGCGTGGACTTCAGGGCCGTCAGACAGGAACGCCAACGGCAGGTTGCTGTCCAAGATGTGCTCGAGCACGGCCATGGGTTCCTTGGTTTCGTCGAGTTTCGTGATCACGGCTGCGGTCGGCTTGATCGCGGAGAGAGTCGTGGTGACCGCGCGCAGCACGCTGCCTGATGTCGCGGCCGACAGCACCAGGTAGGTTTCCAGTGCCGCACCAACATTTGCACAAGCGGCGCTCAAGCGTTCGAGTCGCGCGATGTCTCGATCGGGACGCCCGCTGGTGTCCACCAAGATCAAGTCAGCCGTCGCGATCGACGCGATGTCGATGTCACTGCCGGTCTTCGCGACACGGAAGGGTGTGTTCAAGAGCGCCGACCACGCGCGCAACTGTTCGACTGCGCCGGGACGGTCGGTGTCGAACGTGACGAGTTCTACCCGGCGACCGGCCTTCACGAGGCGCATGGCGATCTTCGCGACCGTCGTCGTCTTGCCGACGCCGCCGGACCCGGCCAACGCGAGCACCCGCGCTTGACCGCGAGCACGCGGCAGACGGGCTGTCTCGAACATGTCGCCGATGACCAGGGCCGCCGTGTCGAGCACGTGGATATCCTCGGCCTGCCGCTCCTCGATCGCGGCGAGCACACGCTCGACGAAGTCCGGCGACGCGCCGTTTTGTTTCAGACGTCCGGCCACTTCGGTCAACGCCAGATTCTGCGGAGACACCTTCTTGTCTGCGCGCACTCCCACGACCGGAGGCGGCGTTGGAGCCGGCTTGCGCGCGACCGTCAACGTCACTCCTCCGCCGGCGGCCAGTTCCTGGCTGACGACGATGGCGTCGGATCCGTGCAGATGCCGGGCTCGTTGCAAGGCCTCGCGCAATGAAGCGCCTACGACTCGATGAACGTGCATATCAATCCTCCATGCGCACGACTGCCGCCGTCACTACGGAGCGGGCGAGCGCGACTTCGTTGTAGGAAAGCACCGTGGTCTTGGGCATCGATGCGCGGACGAGCTCGTTCAAGAAACGGCGGACGCCGGATCTGACGAGCAAGACGACGTCCTTGCCGCCCTTCGTGGACTGTGCGACGGAAGCGCTCGTGCGCTCCATGAGCTTCTGTAGCCAGGCCGGGTTCACGGCCACGCCGTCGGCGTCGCGTGCACCGTTCACGGCGGCCGCGAGCTTTTGTTCGATATCAGGATCCAAGGTGACGGCGTGGACGGCTCCGTCGCGATCGGCGTGCATCTCGCACAGGACGCGCGAGAGCCGCTGTCGCACGAGCTCGGTCATGGCGTCGGTGTCCTTCACCTTGCTCGCGTTGTCAGCCAGGCATTCGAGGATCGCGGGCATGTTGCGCACCGATACCCCGTCGCGCAGCAACGAGCGCAACACGCGCTGGATGTCGCCGTAACCCATCTTGGACGGGACGAGTTCCTCGACGACCGCGGGCGAGGTCTTCTTGACCTTCTCGATCAGTTCCTTCACATCGTCGCGCGAAAGAATGTCGCCGATCGAGTTCTTGAGCGTCTCCGAGAGGTGTGTCACGAGCACACTGGTCGGGTCGATCACCGTGTAACCGGCCATTTCAGCCGCGTCGCGCGCGCTTTCCGGGATCCAGAGCGCCGGCAGACCGAACGCTGGGTCCGTGGTCGGCTTGCCTGCGATCTTGGCGGTGACATGCCCGCCATCCATCGCCATGAACTGTCCGGGCTCGATCTCGCCGCGCGACACTTCGTGCCCGCCGACGAGGATGCGGTACGTCGTCGGCCCCAGCCGTATGTTGTCCTTGATGCGGACGGGCGGAACGATGACGCCTTCTCGCGACGCGAAGCGCTTGCGCACCTGGCTGATGTGATCGAGGATTCCGCCGCCGCCCTTCTCCTGAACGAGCGGGATCAAGCGGTAGCCGATTTCGAGTGCGATGCGATCGACTTGCATCAACTCCTCGACGCGTTGCTCTTCAGCCTTGGCGGCGGTTTCCGCGGCTTGCGCGGGCAGCAATGCTGCGGCGGCGTTCTCGTCCAAACGCTCGGCCTTGGCGTTGGCGGTGCGCGTCGAGTTCCACATCAAGAGCAGCAGGGTCGCGAGCACGAAGAACGGCAGGGCCGGCAGCCCGGGCAAGAGACCGATGACGAAGAGCATCCCGGCCGTGATGATCGTGGCGCGCGGGCGCCCGCCGATCTGGCCGAGCAGATCCGTTCCGAGCGACTTCTCGCTGGAGTTCTTGGTGACGAGAACAGCGGCGGCGGTGGAGATGAAGAGCGCCGGGATCTGCGAAACCAGGCTGTCGCCGATCGAGAGCTTGGAGTAGCGGTCCACGGCGTCGGTGACTTCCATCCCGTTCCAGGACCCCATGGCGATGCCGCCGATGAGGTTGAGCGCAGTGATGATCAGGCCAGCGATCGCATCACCGCGGACGTACTTGCTGGCGCCGTCCATGGCGCCGTAGAACTCGGCTTCCTTCGCCACGGCGGTGCGGCGCGCGCGTGCCTCGTTGGCGTCGATCACACCGCTGTTCAAGTCGGCGTCGATGGCCATCTGCTTGCCCGGCATCGCGTCCAACACGAAGCGCGCGGCGACTTCACTGATGCGTCCGGAACCCTTCGTGATGACCACGAATTGGATGATCATCAGGATCAAGAACACGACGAGGCCCACGGCCAGGTTGTTGCCTCCGACGTAGTCGCCGAAGGCCTTGATGATCTGTCCGGCCTGACCGTCGGTGAGGATGGAGCGCGTGCTGGCCACGTTCAGGCCTAGCCTGAACAGTGTCGTGAACAGGAGGATCGTCGGGAACGTCGACATCTCGGTCGCGTTCTTCGCGTTCATCGTCACGAGCAAGAGCATCAGCGACACGGTGATGTTCACCGCGACCAACACGTCGAGCAGCAGCGGCGACACGGGCACGATCAGTGTGCACACGAGGCCGAGCACGCCGACGCCCATCGCCCAGTCGGCGTAGCGCTCGATGAATCCGACCGTGCGGGTGATCGCTTTCGGCTTGGCGGTACTCATGATTCAGCTCGCGCGGGCGATGCAGCGCCTTGTTGGAGTCGGTAGACGTAGGCCAGCACGCCGGCGACCGCCTGGAAGAGCTGTTCGGGGATCTCCTGGCCGATCTCGACTTGTGCGTGGAGGGCGCGCGCCAGCGGAACGTCCTCGTGCAACGGAACACCGGCTTCACGCGCCACTTCTTTGATGCGTTGGGCGACGGCATCCATGCCTTTGGCGACGACGATCGGCGCGCGCGCGCCGGCTTCGCCGGCCTCGCGGTCGTAACGCAACGCGACGGCGAAGTGCGTCGGGTTCGTGATGATGACGGTCGCCTTCGGAACATCCGACATCATCCGGCGTCGCGACATTTCGCGTTGAATGGCACGGATGCGCGCCTTGGTGTGCGGATCACCTTCAGTGGTCTTGATCTCTTCTTTGATGTCCTTCTTGCTCATGCGCAGATCGCGGTCGTGCTGCCAGCGTTGGTAGACGAGGTCGAACACTGCGATGGCGACGATGGCGATGAGCGCCGCCAGGGCGCTGTGCGAAAGGACCGTTCCGGTCGCGGCGAGCGTCGGACCCAGATCGGCTCCTGTCAGTGCGGAGATGCGCGGGACGTCACTCCACACGGCCCAGCACATCGCGATCGTGACGATGCTGATCTTCGTGAACGCGCTCAGCGTGCGAACGATGCCGCGCGTGCTGAACACCTTGCTCATGCCCTTGACCGGATTCAGCCGGCTCGGGTTCCAGGCGATCGCCTTGGGCGTGACCTTCAGTCCCGATTGCGCGTAGGCCGTCACCATCACGATCGCCGCCAGGGGCAGGATCACGATCAGCGTCGGCAGGGCGAGCACCTTCACGGCCTGCATCAGGATGTGTGCCCACTCACTCTCGGTCAGGTCGACGCGGCCGAGCTGGGCAAAGTCGACGCACACGCCGCGCACCAATCCTCCGCTGGAACTCGCCAACATTCCGCCGGCCATGACGATCACGATCGCCGAGGCGACGAGGCCTGCTGCCGCAGTCGTGTCCGCTGAAGTTGCAACCTGTCCCTGTTCACGCGCGTCATCACGCCGTTTTGGGGTCGCTTCTTCAGTCTTGTCTTGCTTGTCGCCTTCTTCGGCCATGATTCAGATCGCGATGGCGTCGAGCACCGCCGCCATGCCTTTCTCGAAGTGGGCGTAGAGACCGTGCAATCCGGGCGTCAGGAGCGGCGCGAAAACGAAGAGCGACAACATCCCGACCGCGATGCGGGCGGTGAATCCGGCCTCGTTGACGTTCAGCTGGGGCACTGCGCGCGCCAAGAACGCGAGCAGCAGCGAAGCCGATACGAGCACGATGAGCACGGGCGCTGCGAACGTGAATCCAGCGGTGAACATCTGCGAGAACAAGCGCTCGATCAACCAGGGAATGTCCTCCCCCATGTCCAGCGTTCCGACAGGGGCGCGCTCGAACGACTGCGCCAGGCCGCGCAGGAGCAGCTGATGGCCGTCGACCATCAAGAAGCCGAGGATGAAGAACGCTTCGTAGATCTGCGTGATGATCGGCGTTCGCAATCCCGACACGGGGTCGATGATGGCGGCCATGTTGAAACCCATCTCGTGACCGACGAGTTCACCGGCCACACGCAACGCCAACATGACTGCGTGCAAGCTGAACGCCAGCGCGAGTCCGATCAGGATCTCGCGCATCGCGAGACAGCCGAACTCGATCGGCAAGAGGACGTGTCCGAGCGGCTCGCCATGGACGCTGTAGAGCAGGAACGAGACGCTCATGATCAGCGCGATCTTGTAGCCCGAGAATCCCGTCGTGGACCCGAGCACGGGCGCGCTGAGGACCAGCGCACTCGACCGCACGAGGAAGAGGCCGAAGGCCTCCAGGGTTCCGGGTTCGAACTGCATGTCAGCTGAGGCCGAAAGTCACCAGTCGACTGAGCACGCGTTCGGTGTATTCACGCAGGAGCTGCAGCGCCGGCGAGAGCAAGAGCAGCACGACGATCATGACTGCGAGCATCTTCGGAATGAGACTCATCGTCTGTTCCTGAACGCTCGTCAGCGCTTGGAACAAGCTCACGATCAATCCGACGGCAAGTCCGACCACCAGGACCGGGCCGGCGAGGATCATCGTCGTCCACAAGAGGTCGCGGGCCAACTCGGTGATCTGGTAGTCCATGTCAACCATGGTTCGTGCCTCTTTCAGGTCGTGACGAAGCTCGTCACGAGCGATTGACAAACGAGGTGCCAGCCGTCGACCAGAACGAACAAGAGGATCTTGAACGGAGTCGAGATCATCACCGGTGGCAACATGAACATGCCCATCGAGAGCAACACGCTCGAGACCACGAGGTCGATGACGAGGAACGGCAAGAACAGCAAAAAGCCCATTTGGAATGCCGTCTTGAGTTCGGAAAGCACGAACGCGGGAACGACGACACGCATCGGCAGCTCCTGCGGCACGCCTTCGTCGGGCGGCGGCGGCAGATTGGCCATGTCCGTGAACAGGTCGAGTTCGCTCTGCCGAGTGTTCGCGATCAGGAATCCGCGCATCTCGGTCCAAGCGAGATCACCGGCCTTGTCGATTTCGATCGTGCCGGCTTTGTACGGCTTCCAGGCCTTCTCGTGGATGCGCTCGGCGACCGGCGCCATCACGAAACTCGTCAGGAACAGCGACAACCCGATGATGACGGGGTTGGGCGGCAGTTCGTTCACGCCCAGCGCGCGGCGCACGAACGAGAGCACGATGATGATGCGCGTGAAGCTCGTGATCGTCACGAGGATCGCAGGCAACAACGAGAGGATGGTCAGCAGGACGGCGATTTCGACGGCGCTCGCGCTGCGCATCCCCTCCTCGGAACCCGACGGCTGTGCGACGGACTCGACGCCCTTCGTCAGCGCATCGACGACTACCGTCGGCAGAGGGCCTTCTTGAAAGGCAGCGGCGTGCGGACCGAGCACGGCGAGCAGAATGAACAGCAGAGCGAGTCGAATCATCCGAACAGTCCTCCGACCGGGAACAGCTTGCGTTTCGTGGGAGTGACCGGGGCTGCGGAGTCTTCGGTCGTCGCTTGTTCGCGCTTCAGAAACGCGGCAAACGGTGTCTTGGGCGGCGCCACCGGCGTCAGAGCGCCGTCGATTTCGGCGATCAGCGCGACCTCCTTGTCTCCGAGGCCCAGTGCGAAAGTGCGGTCGTAGCAGCGCACCACGCACATCCGTTGCTTGCCGCCCAGAGGCAGCACATCGATGATCTGGAGCGAGCGCCCGGCAGCCTTCGACTTGATCGCGGAGGCGACGAAGCGGCGAAACAAGTAGGCTGCCAGACAGATGAGGCCGAGCAGCAGCACGCACACGAGCACGTAGCGCGTCATGTCCGGGCCGCCGGCCGTCGGGGAGGGAGTTTGGATCGCAGCGAGTGTGTTGAGCATGGGGAGCGCGCGGTGCGCTCCACCCTCAGAGCAATCTCGATGCCAAGCTCAAAACACTCGCTGCGGACCGCGCCTTGGCCGTTGTGCCGCGTTGCGTGCCCGCGGAACTGCCGGTTTAGTCGACAGGTGTCGAGATTCTCGACACTTCACGCTGCGCGGGGTCAGCGGATGCAGTCGATCGAATCGCCGGTCGAATCGGTGTCGGCGAGGCCGTCTAGTCCCGTCCTCAGCACGCGGGTGCGCTCGAGTCTATGCGCCGTGGCAGCCAAGAGTCGCTCACACTCGTTGCGCACGACGGCGTCGAGGTCGGCGACGCGCATGAGCTTCGCTTTGGCCTGCGCCAGGTCTGACTCAGACCCCTCGCGAAACGCGTCGATCGTCGCTTGCGCATCGAACGGCAGTGACACGAGCGAATCGATCGCGCGATCGACTGTCTCCGACGGCGAAGTCTTCACTTCCAGAGAAGCCAGCACGGCGCGCAGCCCACGCTCGATGTCGTCGAGCTGCGCCAGAACTGCTTCTCGCTCCGCCGGTGAACTCATGCTGCTGTTCCGGACTGTTCCGGGTTTTCGACGCGCATCCACGCGTCCAGCAGGACCGCCAGCACCTTGCGTGCCTCGCGCAGCGGCGCGTGATCGTTGTTGGACTGCGCCAGGCCGATGCGCTCCTCGCAGAACAGATAGAGCCTCTCGAGGTTGGGAGCGACATCAGAGCCCGCGACCGGAATCAGCGACAGGCGCAATTCGACGACGATGTTGTCCGCCTTGTTGGTCCAGTGGACAAAGGCCTTGCGGTCGGTCTGCGGCGAAGCGAGCAGCGCGCGGTCGAGGAACTTGACTGCGCCCTCGACGAGCATGCGCACGAGCTTGACGGGAGGCGCGTTCTCGACGGTGTTCTCGAGGTACTGATCGGCTACGTGGCGGGCGTCGGTGTGAATGCTCATCGGTTCAGTCCTGCGATCGCGGCCGCGAAGCCTGCGCCTTGTGAATTCAGTTTCCCGATCAAGGACTCGAGGCTCGAGAACCGCGCGATCAACGAAGCTTCATAGCTGTCGATGAACGTTTGCTTCTGCAAGACCTGCTTGTCGATGTCGCGCATCTGGCCTGTGATCGTCTCGGTCCGGGCATCGAACAGAGCCTTGATCGTCGTGCCCCCCTCGCCGGCCGAGGATCCGAACATCTGATCGATCGCGCGGACCAGCGTCGCGGCCAGACCGGAGTCGGCAGTCGTGTCCGTGTAGTACTCAGGCGTATTCACGGCCGCTCCACCGTTGTCGAATCCGTCCCGGTCGACGAACAGATCGGCGAAGGCCGCCAGGTCGTTGGCCAGCTTGTCGTCGAGCTTCGTCTGGTCGATCGTGAGCGTGCCGTCGCGGTTCGTGGTGATCCCGATCACGTTCAGGGTCGAGTATCCGGCCGTGTCGTTGATCACGGTGTCGATCGGAACGTTGAAGAGTGCGGATCCGATCGAACGGCGTACGCTGGACAAGAGCGAGTCGCCGAAGAGCACGCCCGAGGCGCCGCCTTCCTTCGTGTACGTGCTCTGTGCGTTCGCGTAGTTGATCACCGCGTTGTACGCGTCGACCAGGTCCGTGACCTTCTGCTTCACGGCGGCCTTGTTGGGCTCGATCGAGAACGACATCTGGGCTGCGGGATCAGCCGATTGGGCCGTGAAGGTCACTCCGTTGATCACGCCGGCAAACTCGTTGGTCGTGCGCTCGACCTGCAGTCCGTCCACGATCGCGAAGGCGTTCAAACCGACGGTGATGTTGTTCAAGCTCTGCGCGATGCCGTCATCGTCCGGGGCAGTGCTGTCGATGGTCAGGCCGTCGACGGTGCTCGCGATATTCGTGATCCGCGCCTCTTCGCCGCTGCCTTTGGCCGTCAACACGAGCTTGTAGGATGGATTCGAGCCGGCCCCGGTATTCACGACGGTGGCTGTGAGGTCCGCCGTCGCAGCGGTGTTGATGGCCTGGGCGATGTTCTCCAGGGTCGATTCCGCCGGATCCACCGCGACCGAGTAGTCCGTTCCGTTGACGGTGAAGTTCACGGTCTGGCCGGTCGCAGCCGTCAGGTTCGTAGTCGAACTGGCGACTCCGTCGAAAGCCCAACGATCGATGGAAGCGAGTTGCTGAACGGTCAGCGTGTGCGCACCCGCCGCGGCGGATCCGGTCACGGTGAAACCCGCGACGCCCTCGACGCTCGACTTGACCACGTACGAGAGGAAGTTCGCGCTGGTCGAGGCGGCCTTGGCCTTGGTCTGGAGATCCTGGATCAGCGTCTTCAGACGGTTGATTCCGCCAAGCTTCTCCTGGTGCTTCGCCTTCTTGGCGTTCAGCTGCTGGATCGGAATGCTCTCGAGCTGCACGAGCTTCGAGATGATCGTGTTCGTGTCGAGGCCGCTCGCGACCCCGCCGATTCCAAGTCCGCTTCCAAATGTAGGCATATGATTCCCCCGACCCTTCCCCCTTGGTTATCGGTGCGCCCCTCCCCCTGGTTGAGCACCGTCCTCGTCATGAATGCGAAAGTGGGGAGGCCGTCAGCGACGACCTCCCCACTTCTCGAGGCGAACCTCGCTTACGACTAACCGCGGAGGAGCGACAGAGCGATCTGCGGCTGCGTGTTGGCCTGCTGCAGGACCGACGTGGCGGCCTGTTGCAGAATCGTGTTCCGGGTCAAGTCGGCCGTTTCCGCGGCGAAGTCGACGTCACGGATTCGGCTTTCCGAAGCGCTCAGGTTTTCACGAGCGGTCTGGATCGTGGTGAACGCGCTCTGGAGGCGGTTCTGCGAGGCACCCAGACGACCACGAGCGGTGTTGATCGTGTTGATCGCCGTGTCGACCAGGCCGAGGGCCGTGTTCGCGCCCGTCACGGTCGCAACCGTGAGCGAGCCGATCGCGAGCGTCGAAGCCGACGAGTTCTGGAGACCGACGTCGATCGTCTGGCCGGAGTTGATGCCGACCTGGATGGAGGCGGTCGTCGTCGTTCCGTCGAGCAGGGCCACGCCGTTGAATTCCGTCGAGCTGGAGATGCGGTTGATCTCCGAGATGAGCGACTGAACTTCGGTGTTGATCGTATCGCGTTCCGTCGTGCCCAGCGTGCCGTTGGCCGACTGGACCGCGAGTTCACGGATACGGTTGAGGATGTTGCCCGTCTCGCTCAGGGCGCCTTCCGCCGTCTGAACGAGCGAGATGCCGTCCTGGGTGTTACGGCTGCTCTGGCCGTAGGACAGGATCTTGGAGCGCATCTTCTCGGACAAACCGAGACCGGCAGCGTCATCCGAGGCGCTCCCGATTCGAAGACCCGAAGAGAGGCGCTGGTAGTTGCCCGACAACCGAGAAGAAACTTGATCCAAGTTCTGCTGCGCGTTGAGCGAGGCGATGTTCGTGTTGATTCTCAGGCCCATGACATTCCTTGCACTGTGGTGGCTGACTCGAGGCTCGCTTTGTCTCCCTGACTGGGGGGCGACCTCGGAGCTAGTTCTCGGCCTCCGCTGACGCCGGATGAGCGTGATCGCCCTCTTTTTGGGAATGGCCGATTCGTTCCAGGCGGAAAATCCTTCGGGTTGGCGTCGTTCGTGTCGATTCAGTGCGCGGCGACGAGTCCGTCCTATGCCCGCGCAGCTCCACGCAATACGAATCGACCCCACCGAATTGGAGTGGGGCACGAGCCGCGCGATGGACGCAGTGCTCGTGGCTGTCGAGCGAGTGGCGGCGGCGCCGCGGACCACCGTGCTCATCACCGGTGAGTCGGGGGTCGGAAAAGAACTCGTGGCGCGCGCGATCCACTCGCGCTCGGCCCGCGCACGTGGTCCGTTCGTCGCCGTGAACTGCGCTTCCCTCGGCGAGGGCCTCTTGGAAGCCGACTTGTTCGGCTACGCGCCCGGCGCCTTCACCGGCGCCTCGTCCGCGGGCCGCGACGGCCTCTTCGCCGCGGCACACGGCGGGACGATCCTGCTCGATGAGATCGGTGAGCTGGATCCCGCTCTGCAGGCGCGGCTGCTGCGCGTACTGCAAGAACGCACATATCGTCCGGTGGGGTCGGACGTCGACCATCCGGTCGATGTCCGGATCATCGCCGCCACGAACCGCGATCTGGGACGCATGGTCAGCGACGGACGCTTTCGCGAAGACCTCTACTATCGCTTGAACGTGTTGTCGATTCGCGTGCCGGCACTGCGCGACCGACGCGAAGACATTCAGCCGCTCACACAGAGATTTCTGGCTGAAATCGGCGCGGAAATGGGTTTCGTTCCCGCTGGATTCAGTGACGCTGCGCGCCAACGCCTCGACCGGCACGCCTGGCCGGGAAACGTGCGCGAATTGCGCAACGTCGTGGAACGCGCGTTGGTGCAAGCGGGCGAGGGGCCCATCGAAGTCGCGCACCTCGACCTGGGAGATGTCGGCGCGGCGCAGGCCGGCGCGGCCCGCGAGGGACTCCTATTGAATGTGCGCGACCGCAGCCTGCGGAACGTCGAGCGCGCGTTGATCGAACACGTGCTGACGGAGACCTCCGGCAATCGTTCGCAGGCGGCCCGGTTGCTCGGTGTCAATCGCGCGACGCTCTACAACAAGTTGCGCACCTACGGGCTCTAGTCCTGACGTGCGGGCCCGGATCGGGCCACACCCGGGAAAGTACCTCCGGGTTCGCGAAGGAATCTCCTGCCTCTACACACGCCGATTCAAGAACTCCGGTGATCAGGACGAAAAGTTGTCTGCCTGACAAGGACTTCACCCCCGCACTCCGGCCATCCCTTCCACGCATGCGCGAATCCACCATCAGTCAAGGTTGCGGTAACGAAGCCGACAACACGGCGCTGCCCGTGCAGCGCAGCATCGAGCGCGAATTCGCCGCGTCGTCGGAAACGCCCGCGTGTGCAGCACGCGCCGTGCTCGGGTTCGCGCTCGAGTCCGGATTCGGACCGGCCTGCAGAGCACGCATCGGCGGGGCGGTTTCAGAAGTCGTCGACAACGCAATTCGGCGCGGCTACCCCACGCGCACCGGCACCATTCGCGTCCACGCCGCGGTCGCGGGGCGCGAAATCGTAGTCACGATCGAAGACTTCGGCATCGGATTCGACACCGAAGCCATGGACGACGACCTGTTGGCGCGTCCTCTGTACAGCGGACTGGCACGCGCTTCTGCGCTCGCAGATGGTCTCGCCATCGACTCCGAACCTGGGCTCGGTACGCGCGTCGTCCTGCACTTCGAAGCGGCGTGTGCCGTGTTCGACGAAGACGGGTCCATCGACCTTTCCGATCACGACTATCTCTCCCCCGATCTTGCTCGGCGCGTACTGCACACGTTGCGTCGCCAAGAGACGTCCACGATTCACCAGCTTTCGCCGGCCCTCGCCGTCGTCGTCGGTCGGCTCCTGGCCGGCCCCAAACCGCGCGCCCTGGTCGAGCGCGCCCTGTGGAGATGATTGATGTCCGGCACCGATCAAAGTCTTGACCAGAAGCACAGCAGCGAAGACGACGACCTGTTCGACTTCCCGCTGATCGAGCTGACGACTGAGGGCTTGCGCGAAGAGCCGCGACACGACTCGTCGACCAGGCCGCTCGAAACGCTTTCCTCTGTGGCGGCTGCGCTGCCGCGCGAGACACCGTCGCCTGCGTCCAAGCCCAAGATCAGCCCGGCAGCCGAGTCTGCTCCGCCGATCAAGATGGTCACGCCGGAAGCGGCTGTTCCCTCCGGCAGGCAGGCGACTGCAGAAGCGACTCCGACCGAATCGGATTCCGCCTTGCGGCAGAAACCCCTGCTCGTGATCGGCGCGCTCGTCGCTCTGTTCATCTTGAACGGCGTCGGATTCTGGTACCTGTGGCGCATGCGCGTGTCGTTCGGCACGGGCATCGACGATCTGCGCAACGAGCTCGATGACGCGTCCAAACGTCTAGAGCGCGCCCGCCGCGACGCTGCGGCTCAATCCAGCTCGGCGTTGATGAGCGATGAGAGCATCGCGATCGCTCGTGTCACCGCACTCGAACGCTCGGCGCTGGTCATGGCCGAGAACGAAATCACCGGCGGCGATTACGGGGCGGCACGCAGGCGCTTGAACCGCCTCTTGGCGCAAGCCGACCGCATGACGCCGGGATTGCGCGCCGAGATCGAGCCACGCGCCGCCTACCTCGTCGCGCGCAGCTACCTGGATGAAGCGCAAGCGCGCCGCGGAGACAAACAATGATCAGGGCGCTCCTCCTCCTCACCTTGGCATTGTCGCCCACCGCCGCAGCGACGGAGATCCTCGTTTTCGAGCGTGACGGCGAGACCCTGTGCACGGTGCACGCTCGTCGCCTGCCGATCGACGAGTTCCTGCGCGACATCAGCACGAAATCCGAGAAGACCATCGAAGGCCTCGAGCTGTTGCGTGAGTACGCAGAAGTCGACGTCGACCTGGTCGACCGTCCGCTCGATGTCGTCATCGAGCGCGTGTGCGGCTCGGCCGGATTGCGCGGACAAGTCAAGGCACGCTC
Organism: Planctomycetota bacterium; assembly: GCA_016795245.1. Taxonomy (GTDB): domain Bacteria; phylum Planctomycetota; class UBA1135; order UBA1135; genus JAEUIA01. Next base: position 50,228 of record JAEUIA010000075.1, read on the forward strand.
GATCGTCGTCAAGCCCGACCTGAACAGCTCGGCCACGGTCGACGAACTCGTCGACATGGCGGACGTCACGTTCGTGCGGGCGCTGCGACGCTTTCCTGACGCGCCGCAGGCGGCCGAGGCCGAGTTCCGTCTCGGCGAAGTCCAAGAGTCGCGCAAGAACCAAGGTGCCGCGCGCGCTCACTACGACGCGCTGGTGCGGACCTTCCCCGACTCGCCGCTCTACGTCGAGGCGCTGAAGCGCGCGGCGTCGATCATGTCGCGGCTTGGATCGTGGACCGAGGCCTCGACGTACTGGTCGAAGCTCGCCAACCACCCGGCTCCGAACCCCTACGTGGTCCTCGCGCGCGTCGAACTGGCGCGCAGCCTCGCGATGTCAGGCGACGGACGCCAGGCGCTCGCCATGATCGACGCGCTGGAACGTGCCGCACCCCCTGAGTCGCTGGCTGATCGCGCGGATCGCATGTACGTGCGCGCGGCGGCTCAAGTCGCGTCGGGCAACGGAAAAGACGGACTCGTCACGCTCGAAGAAGCGATGAAGGCCGGCTTGGACCAGGCGTCGTCGCTCGATGCTGCACGGCTGCGCGCCGACGCACTCGACCATGCTGATCGACCGACCGAAGCCGCGCGTGCGTGGTTGGCTTTCGCGCGCACGTGCACCGATGAACGCAAGCGCGATGCCTTCGTCCGAGCCGCGCAGAGCGCTGAACGCGCGCACGATATGCTCGGTCTCCTGTTCATCGAGCGCACGGCCGCGGGCAGCGGCGCCGAGTCTCGCATCCGTCCGATGGCGGACATCGCACGTGAAACGCTGGGCCTCGTCGAACATGCGGAAGAGAGCCTGATCGAGCGTCTCTCGCGCGCGGAAACACAGTGCGAAGAAGCTGCGTTCATGGCAGCCGCCTCGACGATCGAATCCGTCTGGCGTGATCGCGCGCGACTGGGTGAGCCCGACGTGGTCCGCGCGGCTCTCGTGCGCGCACGTTGCGCCGATGCCGGCGAAGGCGTCGAAGCTGCGATCGCCGTCCTCAAGAACACGCTTCCCGAAGTCAAGCGGCCCGAAAGTCGGCGCCGCCTCTACCTCCTCGCCGGTGAACTCTACGAGCGTCGCTCGCAGTGGAATCTCGCCGCGCAGGCCTACGGAGGACAACTCTGATGATGAAGTGGGGATTTGCACTCAACGCAGTGGCGGGCACGGTGCTCGTCGCCTCGGCCATCGGTCTTTCCGGAGACGACGCCGCCGGCCTGCAGCTCTCGCTCGATCGCACGTTGCGCGAGCTTGAGATACTCACGGGCTTGCGCGAGCGCATCGACCGTGGCGACCGCGATGCGATCGCAACCGTCGTCAAGTACACCGCCCAGCCGGCGCCGGATCGTGCGGAGGAAGACCAGCGCCTCGATCGCCTGCGCGTCGAAGTTGCGCGCCTGGAGATGCAGCGCGACGGCCTCGCCCCCCTGCCGCGGAGCATCGACCCGGCAACGACAGCCAAGGCGGACAAGGCGGATCCAAAGAAGCCTTCCTCGCCGACGGCCGGGTTGACCGCCTTCGAATCCGCAGGCTTCAGCGCTGACGCCGTGCGTCAAGGCGAGGCGCTCTTCCGCGCCGAACGCTTCGACGAGTGCATCACCGTCCTGCAGCGGATTCCCGAGGATTCACGCGGCCAGTACTGGCTCGCGCGTGCATTCGAGCGCAAAGGCAAGACCGACGAAGCGATCGCGATCTACACGACGCTTTCCGCACTAAAGGACGCGGGTTGGGCCGGCGAGCGCGCGCGCGCGGACCTGGAGTTCCTGCAGTGGAAGAAGTCGGTCGAGCCGACCCCGGCGAAACCCAAGGCGGAGCCGAAGAAGCCGTGACAAGCGGGACTGAAACCACGCTTCTCGTCGAAGAGCTGACCTTGATCAAGGACAGCCTGCTCGCGAGCTACGCGCGCCTCGAACAGCGTGCGGAGCACGTCGAGCGCGAGCTCGTGGCTGCAAACGCAGAGCTGGGCCGCAAGGTCGCCGAGCTGAACGCCGTGCGCTCGCACCTCGAAGCCGTCCTGCACGCTCTCCCCTCCGGTGTCGTCGTGCGTGATGAGGACGATGTCATCGTGCGCGTCAACGAGGCCGCATGCACGATCATCGGATCCAGCGAACGTGCCTTGATGACGCGCTCATCGCACCCGGCACTCCAAGGCCGCAAGGCGAACGGCGAGAGCCACGAGTACGTCCGACCTGACGGTGAGCGGCGCGTCCTGGTTTCGCGTTGGTCGCCTGTGCGCTCCGGCGGTTCGGTCGAGATCGTCGACGACCGCACCGAAGTCGAGACGCTCCAGGAACAACTCCACGCGCAGAGCAAGATGGCCGCGCTGGGCACGATCTCCGGCGGCATCGCTCACGAGATCCGCAACCCGTTGAACGCCGTGCGCGGATTCGCCGAGCTGTTGCGACGCGAAATGACCGCCGGCACACGTTCGGCGCGGTTCGCAGCTCGCATCTGCGAAGGTGTCGACGAAGCCGACCAGATCATCGCCAGCATGCTGACCTTCGCGTCGCCCGAGCGCCTCACGCTCGAGACCATCGATCCGAAAGAACTGATCGACAGCGCCGTCGAGGCCGCGAAGCGCGTTCTTCCCGAGAATGCACCTGAGAATAAGTGGCAGATCATTTCTTCCACCAGCGCCCCGGCATTTATTGCCGACAGGATCAAGGTGCGCCAGGCATTGCGAAATCTCGTTGCCAATGCCCTTCAAGCCCAGCCGGACGGCGGAGCGGTCGACGTGTCGATCTCGCTTGCCGGCAAGGACGTTCTTTTCCGTGTGTGCGACGCCGGTCCGGGCATTCCGCCTCGCCTGCGTGCGCGCGTCGCGGAGCCTTTTTTCACGACGCGAGCTGAAGGCACCGGCCTTGGGCTCGCGCTCGTCCACTCGATCGCCGAATTGCACGACGGTCGACTCCACGTGTCACCCAGCCCTTCTCATTTGGGCGGTGCGGACATCACGTTCCGCATTCCACTTCAACCGCAGTAGAGATCCACGATGTCGATTCAACGCATTCTGGTCGTCGACGACGACGCCCTCAGCCGTGAGTTCCTGGTCGAAGCCATCTCCGCCCTCGGCTACAAGCCGATCGAAGCGAAGAACGGCACCGAGGCCCTGGAACGAGCTCAAAACTCGAACCCCGACCTCATCTTGACCGACTTGCGCATGCCCGGCATGGACGGCATCGAGTTGATCAAGAAGATTCGCGAGCTGCAGCCCGACGTCCCCTCCGTGATGATCACGGCCCAGGGCACGATCGAGTCCGCGGTGCAAGCGATGCGCCAGGGTGCGTCGGACTTCCTGATGAAGCCGTGCACGGCCGATGCGATCGAAGTCGTCATCGAGCGCATCGAGCGCACGGCGCGCCTGATCAGCGAGAACCAGTACCTGCGTTCCGAGATGAACGGAACTCCGAGCGACCTGGTCGCGAAGAGCCCGTCAACCCTCGAAACGTTGCGCACGGCTTCCCGTATCGCCCGCAGCAAGGGCACGGTGCTGATCACCGGGGAATCCGGCACGGGCAAGGAGCGCGTCGCCCACTTCATCCACCAAAACTCACCGCGGCAGAACGCGCCGTTCATCCGCGTGAACTGCGCCGCCCTGTCGGAGCAGCTGTTGGAGTCCGAGCTCTTCGGCCACGAGCGCGGCGCCTTCACGGGCGCGCACAAGATGAAAGAAGGCCGTTTCGAACTGGCTGACGGCGGCACCCTGATGCTCGACGAGATCGGCGAGATCACGCCGAACCTCCAAGCCAAGCTCCTGCGCGTGCTCGAAGAAGAAGAGTTCGAGCGCGTCGGCGGAACCAACACGTTGAAGGTCGACGTGCGCGTGATCGCCACGACGAACCGTGATCTGGCCGCTGAAATGCGCTCGGGCACGTTCCGCGAGGACTTGTACTACCGCCTGCACGTCCTGCCTCTGCACCTTTCTCCGCTGCGCGAGCGCACTGAAGACATCGTCCCGCTTGCTCAGCACTTCGCCGAGTTCTATGCCCGTCAGAACGGCCTGGAGACGCCGCGCTTCACCAAGGACGCGGTCGATCGCCTGAACGGCTGGAACTGGCCGGGCAACGTGCGTGAACTCGAGAACGTCGTTCAACGCGCGGTCGTGATGCTGCGTCAAACGACGATCGATGTCGGTGACCTGGCCTTCGGACCGACCACGAGCGGCAGCTCTCCGATCGCGGAACTGTCGGCCTCGTCGCCGACGACTGCGCTCGGTCCGTCGCTCGCGAACCGTCAGCTCGAGGAGATCGAGCGCGTTGCGATTCTCTCGACGCTGGATTCCGCGCGCGGCAACAAGACCGAAGCGGCTCGCCGCCTGGGTGTCACCGCCCGCACGCTGTCCAACAAGATGAAGCTGTGGCGCTCGACCGGCCTGGTGGCCTGAGGCAATCGTCATGACGTCCGCCGGTGGATCGAACGATGTACTTCTGAAGCTGATGTCGGCCTCCGCCTTGCGCGCCAAGGTGTTGTCCGAAAACATCGCGAACCAGAACGTACCTGGTTACAAGCGCAAGGTCGTGCTGTTCGAGGAACTCCTCGCGCAGCGCCTCGACCAGAGCTCGCGATCCATCGAGGACGTCAAGCCGTTGATCAAGACGGACCTGGAAACGCCCGGCAGCCCGGACGGCAACAACGTCACTCTCGAACTCGAAACCAACTCGATGCGGGAGAACGCTCTCCTGTATCAGGCCTACGCCGCCATCCTGCAGACGAAGCACGAAATGATGCGCGTCTCAATTTCTGAACGAGTCTGATCATGACCAACCTCAACAAACTGTTCGAAGGTATGCGCACGAGCTCGTCCGGCATGTCCGCCGAGCGCACGCGCATCGATGTGATCGCACGCAACCTGGCCAACGCCGAGGTGACACGCACTCCGGAAGGCGGTCCTTACCGCCGCGAAGTCGTGCGTTTCGCCCAGATCATGGCCAAGGAGGCGGGCAAGTCCGTTCCGACCGGCGGTGTGCGCGTCGCGTCCATCGACAAGGACATGAAGACTCCGTTCGAACGCATTCGCATCCCCGGTCACCCCGACGCCGACGACGCCGGCTGGGTGACCATGCCCAACATCAACACCACGCTCGAGATGGCCGATTTGATGACGGCTGTCCGCGCGTACGAAGCCAACGCCAACGCGGCCGACAATTTCGTGCGCATGGCCGAGCGCGCCCTGCGCCTGGCTCAGTAGTCCCGAAGGAGTAGATCCTCATGGTCGACAGCATCGGTGGAGGCAGTAGTGCGGCGCGATCCGCGATCGAATCCGCTCTCAAGCGGCACAACGACGCTGTCGCGCGCGCGACTCAAGTCATCGATTCGTCCGCCGCGGGGAGCGCAGCCGCAGGAGCGCCGTCGACGGATTTCTCGTCCGCGATCGGCGACAGCATCCGCAGCGTGGACGCCCAAGTCCGCAAAGCGGACGCCCTGGTCGACGGGCTCGTCTCGGGCAAGGTCCAGGACCTTCACGTGGTTGCCGCCGCGTTGAAGGAATCGGAGCTGGCCCTCAAGTTCTCCCTCGAAGTTCGCAACAAGTTCGTCGACGCCTACCGCGAAATCATGCGGATGAGCGTCTGAGCCCTAACCCACATGAACGAATTCCTCGCCGGCCTGAAGAGCCAGTTTGCGGCCGCTTCCGCGGGCGCCAAGCTCACGCTTGCCCTCGGGTTCGCGGCGCTCGTCACCGTGATCGTGCTCGCGAATTCGTGGGCCACGACGCCCGGGTTCAAGCTGCTCTACAGCGAGCTCGATCCGCGCAGCGCGGCAGCCGTCCAGAGCGCTTTGGCCGGCGCCAACGTGCGCTTCCAAGTCAGCCAACCGCCTGGTCCCTTCGTCATCCACGTCGACGAGAGCCAGTTCTACGTCGCACAGAACGCCGTCGCGCTCTCGGGCGCGCTCGGATCCGCGCCTGAGGGCATCCAGACCAACGGCAGCGGCGCTGCTCAGGTGTTCTTGTCGGCTCCCGAGCGTGCGCAGAACGCGCAGAAGCGCGAGTGGCAGGAGCTCGAGAAGCAGCTCGAAGAGTTGGAGTTCGTGCAGCGCGCGCATGTCAGCACTTCGGCCACCGATTCCTCGCCGATGCGCAAGAGCACGCCGATGACGGTTGCCGTGTCTCTCACCTTGCGAGGCCGAGGAGAACTGTCGCGTGCACAGGCGACGACGGTCGCGAAGCTCGTGCGCTACCGCTTCAACGTGCCCCAGGAAAACGTTCTGATCGCCGACCAGTCCGGTCGCAGCCTGTTCGACGGGTCGGCCATGAACGAGCAGAACCTGGCCAACACCGAAGCCTTCGAACACGGCAGCCGCTACGACGAAGAGCTCGCCAAGAAGACGAATCAAGTGCTGGACCGCGTGTTCGGCCCGGGCATGGCCTACGTGGTCGTCAACTCGAAGTGGAACTTCGACAAACGCCAGAAGGTCAAGGAGTCGATCGACGGCAAACCGGTCACGGTCAGCGAGTCGATCAGCAAGACTTCCACGCCCACGGCCGTGAACAACAGCTCCGCTCCCGTCGGCGCGAGTGCGAATCTGACGGCCGAAACCAACGTGGCGATCGCCGGAAACTTGCCGACCGGCACGCCACCCGCGGTCAAAGAGAGTGTGTCGACCACGAGCGACACACAAAAGACCAGCGTCGTCGGCAAAGAGACGAGTCTGGAGCGCACCGATGCGCCGAAGCTCGAGCGCGTTTCCGTGTCGCTCTTCCTCGATGAGAGCCAGAAGGATCGACTGAAGGACCTCGAAGCCAGCGTCAAGGCTTCGATCGGTTTCGACGAGTCCCGCGGCGATGCGTTCAGTTCGCTCGTGACACCGTTCGCCACCGTGAAGCGTGACGACAAAGGGCAGCTCGTGCCTCCGCCTGCGCCTGTCGAAGTCAGCGCTCCGAGTCGCATGACCGAAATGCTCATCCAGCGCAGCATCGAGATCGCCGCGGCACTCGCCTTCCTCTTCCTGCTCGTCAAGACGCTCAAGAGCGCGAGCAAGGCCTCCAAGGACTCCAACAAGTCCCTGACGGGCGACGGGCAGATGGACGAGAAGTCGCTCGAACTCTTGGCGAAGACCGAGATCGAAACGCTCGTCAAGACGGACCCGCAACGCGTCAGTTCGATTCTCTCGCGGTGGGCCGCTGAAGAGGAAACGGTCGGAGCCGGCCGATGAAACCCGACCAGAAGACGATCAGTGGCCCGCAAAAGGTCGCCGCGTTCTTGTTGAGTCTCGACAAGGATGCAGCCGCTTCCGTGTTGAAGAGCCTCGACCCGCGCGTCGTCTCCGAAGTCGCCTCCGCGATGACCGAGCTGGACCCCAAGCTCCAGGATCGCGCGGCCGTCGACGCTTTGTACACGGAACTGTCGCGCATGTTGCACGCTCCAGCCAAGCCGCGCGCAGCAGCTGACGCTGAACTGACGACGTTGCTCGAGAGTTCACTCGGCAAGGACAAATCCAAGACCGTGCTCGCCGAGATCCATGCGCGCAGGCGACATGAACGCCCGTTCGCCAACATCGAGAAACAACCTAGCCTGATCATCGGGCGCGCGCTGCGCGAAGAATCCGCCGCTGTGGCGGCGCTCGTCCTGGCGCACCTCGAGCCCAAGCTCTCCGGCGAGATCCTCTCGATGCTCGATCCCGAAGCGGCGGTGGACGTCGTCAAGCGCATGTCTCAGATCGTGCCGCCGGGCTTCGATACCCTCGCCACGGTTGCTGAGTGCGTCGAAGCACGCATGGTCGTCGTTGGTGCGCTCCCCTCTCCGGTCGAACCCAAGGAACGCCTCAAGACGATCGCGCAGATGCTGACGCTGTCGCAAAAAGAGGTCGAGAAGGCCGTGCTTGAAGGGTTGGAAGAGACCGACAAGGACATGGTCGGCGAAATCCGCGAGTACATGTTCACGTGGGACGATCTGGCGACGCTCGACAAGCGCGCGATGCAGAAGGTGCTGTCGTCCGTAGAGACGCGCGCGCTGGCCATCGGCTTGAAGGGCAGTCGACCCGAAGTCGAGTCGAACATCATGAACAACCTGTCGACGCGCGTGCGGGCGATGATTGCCGACGAGCGCGACCTGGCCGGCGCTTTGCCCATGGTCGAGATCCTCCAATCGCGCGAGGTGATCATGAAGGCCGTGCGCGGCCTCTTGGAGTCGGGCGAGTTGTCGACTTCGAAGGCTGGTGAAGAGCTTGTCGCCTGAGCCCGACACCTCACGTTCCGGACCCGTGCTGCGCCTTCCCGTCGCTGCTCGGCCGATTGCTGCGCGCGTCTTCGAGGGCACGCCTTCCGACCTGCTCGAGCGCCGTCGTCGCGACGCACTCGCACAGGAGTTCGAGCGCGGCCGTGCGGAAGGCGAGCGTGCCGCGCTCGCAGGCGCAGCCGGTGCCTTGGCGAGCGCTGCTGAACAACTCGCGCGTACGGCCGAAGCCCGCAGCGACGAACTGGCGCGCGATGTGACTCGGCTGGCGGTCGAGATCGCGCGTGTGTTGCTGCGCAACGAGATCGATGCCGGCCGCTACGACATCGAGCGCATCGTGCGCGAGACTCTTCAAGCCTCCGGCTCCGGCCGCGGCGCCTGTTCGCTACACCTCAATCCGGCCGACGTGGCGCGCCTGGAAGGCGTCGTGTTCCGTGCCGGCACGACCATCGAACCCGACCCCGAGGTTCCGTCCGGCGACGTGCACGTGACGACGCAACGCGGATTGCTCGTGCGCGACGTCGAACAGGCGCTGGCTTCGATCGCCGAGCGCTTGGAAGGAGATCAAGCGTGAGCGTCCTCGACCTCGAGCGCTGCTTGAAGCACGTTCACCTCGGCGCACAACCGCTGTTTCGCGGCCGCGTCGACAAGGTGTCCGGCGTCATCGTCGAAGCCGTCGGCGTGCCCGCTGCGGTCGGTGAGATGTGCCGCATTCGTCGCGGCCAAAACGAAAGCGTCGACGCCGAGGTGGTCGGCTTTCGCGGCTCGACGACCTTGCTCATGCCGCACGGCGACGTAGTCGGCATCGCGCCGATGCAAGAAGTGACGGCCCTCGGGCGTCCGTTCGTCGTACACGTCGGCGAGGAACTGCTCGGGCGCACGATCGACGGTTACGGCCTCGCGATCGACGGTGGCGGCGCGATTCACACGCGCGAGACGCGCCCAGTCCGCGGTGGATCTCCTGACCCGCTCGATCGTCCGCCGATCGACACGCCGATGCAAACCGGCGTGCGCGCCTTGGACGGACTCAACACCCTTGGTCGCGGTCAACGCATCGGGATCTTCGCCGGCTCCGGCGTAGGCAAGTCGACCTTGCTGGGGCAAATCACGCGCGGCTGCGACGCCGACATCATCGTCGTGGCGCTGGTCGGCGAGCGTGGCCGCGAAGTCGGCGCCTTCGTGAACGAAGTACTCGACGAGCACACGCGCAAGAAGGCCGTCATGGTCGTGGCGACCAGCGACCGCGCTCCGATCGAGCGTTTCCTCGCGCCGTTCGTGGCGGTGACCGTCGCCGAGCACTTCCGTGACCAGGGCAAGAACGTCTTGCTCGTCATGGACTCGATCACGCGCTTCGCCGCCGCTTCGCGCGAGATCGGCCTCGCAGCCGGCGAACCGCCCACAGTGCGCGGATACCCGCCGAGCTTCTTCGCGACCGTTCCCAAGCTCGTCGAACGCATGGGGCGCACGCAGTTGGGCAGCATTACCGGATTGATCACGGTCCTCTTGGACGGTGACGATCCGAACGAGCCTGTCGCCGACACGTTGCGGGGCTTGCTCGACGGCCACTTGTTCCTGCGTCGTGAACTCGCTCAAGCCGGGCATTTTCCGGCTATCGATGTGCTGGGAAGCTTGTCGCGATTGATGCCCGCGCTCGTCAGCCCCACCCACTCGGCACGTGCGTCCACGCTGCGCGGCTGGCTGGCGGCACACCGCGAAGGCCGCGACCTGGTCGAAATCGGCGCATACAAGGCGGGCACCAATCCGCGCCTCGATCAAGCGCTGGCGCGCATGCCTGTCATGGATGCATTCCTGCGCCAGGGACCACACGAAATGACACCACTGGCTGAGACGATCGAGTTGCTCGGCCTCGTGACCACGGCAACGGAGGCCGGTCGATGAAGAGTTACAAGTTCAAGCTGCAGCGCGTGAAGCGCGTTCGCGCCATCGAAGAGGAGATCGCACGCGCAGCTTTCGCGGCGGCCGAGTTCGCTGCCCGAGCCGCCGAGGCTCGCGCGGATGAACGCAAGGCCGACATCGCCCGTGCTATCGACGACTTGCGCGGGCTCCAAGCTGCTCCGACGCTGGCGCCGGCGACGGTCATTTCTTCGCTGGGGCTCGTCGACGATGCGCGTCGTGCCTGGTTTGACGCCTCCGAGGCTGCACGCGAACTGCGTACGAAGGCGGAGGAACTGCGCGTTGCCTGGCAGGGCCGCAAACGCGATGTCGACGGTTTGGATCGACTGGATGAGCATGCGCGCGCCGCCTATTTCATCGAACGAGAGCGCGATGAGGCCCGTGCCATCGATGACAACGCCAGTCAGCGCGACGCCCGCGCTCGCCGCACGAACATGGATCGAATTGGAGAACTCGCATGAACACCATCGTCAAATCTGCACTGCTCGTCTTCGGAGGAGGAACGCTCTTCGTCGGCTCGTTCGTCGGCGTCGCGCTCATCTCTGGCCGTCCCGCGCACGAGATCCCGGTGCTCAAGAACTTCGCCCACAAGCCGGAACCGACCAAGGATCCACACGGAGAGACCGCACACGTCGAACCGCCGGAGCCAGAAATCCCGGCCGCCAAGCAGGAGGATCCGCAAGGGTCCAAGCAGGCATCGCCTGCGGTCGCGCAAGCCCCTACCGCGGCCAGTGTGCTCGGTGCGTTCGTGATGCCGGCGCCGTTCAACGGCGACGAACTCGCGCGCATGCAGTCCAAGCTCGCGATCCGTCTCGAAGAGGCCGAGGTCGCGATGGCCGCCGCCAAGGAAAAGCAGCGCGCGGTGGACGAACGCGAACGCGCCTTGCTCGGCCGTGAAAAGGAGCTTCAGTCGCTCAAACTGGAACTCGACACGCGCTCCAAGGAGCTCAAGATGCGCGAGATGGAACTCAATCGCGATCTGGACGCGGGGGCCGCACGTGAAGAGAAGAGCTGGGCTGAACTCGCCCGCTTCTTCCAGGACGGTGAACCTGAGGAGCTGGCACAGAAGCTCATCACCTTCGAGCCGGCCAACGCGGCCAAGATCCTGCGCCAGATGGACGATGAACGGGCGATCGCGCTCGTCAACGCCCTGCCGCAGGACCAGTACAAGACCTTCTTGGATGCCTATCGCAAGAGCGTCAAGTAGGCAGCCCGGCCACGCATCAAGGCCGGAAGCTTTTTCGTCGATAAGAGACCGTCACTTCTCCCGAGCCGAACGTGCCCACACCGAGCCAAGTCAACGAGGCTGAACTAGAGGCCATCAGCGACCTCGTGCGTCCCCCTGCGGACGACGTGGCGCGGATCTCTACGCGCAGCTTCAAAGCCCCGCGCCGCCTGAGCCAGGCGCAGTTCGATGCTTTGGCACGGCGCGTCGACAAGTGTATGGCCGACGCCACGCTGCATCTCAGCAGCTGGCTGCGCAGCGCACACCGAGTGCGCGTCACCGACGTCGTCGAGGCGCACGTCGGAGTGCTGATCGAGGGACTGGTCGAGCCCCTGCGCGTGCTGGCCTTCGACGTCGGTTCGCAGCTAGGTTTCGTCGCGTGGGATCTGGGGGCGATGACGGCGGCGATCGAGACTGCACTTGGGTCCCCGGACCCCAAGTCAGCTGTAGCGCGGCCGTTGACTCCGTCTGAAGAGCGTGTTCTGACGCAGATGCTGTCTCGTGTCACAGCACTGGTCACCACTTCGCTCGGCGTCGAAGCCAAGAACTTCCGCGTGATGCGCGAGAAGAAGGAACTGATCCTCGCTGACGACGGCACGGCCTTCGACCCGCAGCGCATCGGCGTGCACCTCGCGCTCGAGGGCGCGGCCGGCGAAAGCACTTTGCGCATCTACGTCCCCGGCGTGAAGGCGCCCGAGACGGCGAACGGCTCCGCAACAGCCAAGGACACGAAGAAGAACAGCATGTCGTCGCAGATGGCGAGCGTCGACGTCGATCTGTGTGCCGAGTTGGGCACCGTCATCATTCCACTGCAGGAGCTGATGAATCTCGAAGTCGGCGATGTGGTCGTGTTGGAGACCAAGGTCGGCGACATGGTTGCGATCACCGCCGAAGGCGAGGTGCGAGCCCGGGGCGACCTGGGACGCCACGACAACAAGCTCGCCGTCCGACTGCGCACATTGGAACGAATCGGCTCGAAATCCGGGATTGAGAAGTGACATGAGCGAGACATCCGTGAATCCGCGATCAAACAGCGACACCAAAGCCGTCCCCCTTCAGGCCCAAGATCTGCCTGCCCTGAATCCGACCAAGGCGCAGGGCGAAGCGATCGGGCTCGACCACCTCATGGACGTGACCGTTCCGTTGACGGTGGAGCTCGGACGCACGCGCATCTCCATCGCCGGTCTGTCGCAGTTCGCACCCGGATCGCTGGTCACGCTCGAGCGCGAGGCGCACGAACCCGTCGATGTGCTCGTCAACGGCAAGCTCGTGGCGAAGGGCGAGGTCGTCACGATCGGATCACGCTACGGCGTGCGAATCACCAGCATGATCTCGGGCTGAACGAGCGCACTCTTGCGCACGAGGCCGGGCTCGCAACGCGAACCCGGCCTCGTTTGTCATCCAGGGACCAAGGTCCGTCTTAGGGCACCCAAGTCACGCTCACGCCGTTCGTCAGGTTGTTGGTCGCCGGAGCGCAGAACAACGCGGCATCGCGATACCAGAGCTGGTAGTGACGCGTATCGCCCGCAGAGGTACCGCCGGCGATGTGGATCGCCGGGTGCACGCCCGAGGGGAACATCGACATGTTGCCCGACGCGAACACCACGCCCAGTCGCACGATGCCGACCGCGGCGCACAGCTTTCCGTCACCGAGCACGACACCGGCGGGTGCGATGCCCGAAGACTGGAAGTAGAGGCCCGGGCCGTTCAGCAGGTTCGAGCCGCCGAGCAGGAAGTTGTCGTTCGCGATGCTCGCGCGGCCGCTGCAGCGCAGGGCGCCGCCGATCAACAGCGAGTTCAAGCAACCCTTGTCGTCGCCGACGATGCTGTGGTTGGCGCACGGGCAGGCCGTACCGGTCCCGTCGCCCTGACAGATGATGACGCACTGCGGCGGCGCCGGCTGCGTCGGCGGAATCACGACGTGCGTGTGGTTCGGCGCCATGTGCGGGATCGTCACACGCCGCGCGGACACGCCCGGGATGATGCAGTCCGCACTCTGCTTCACAACACCCGGGAAGAAGTTCGAAGTCGCCGGGAATGGCACGAGCGGCGATCCCGGATTGGCGTCGTGGTCGACGAGACCACCCGGCGTGTGAGGCACGCCGATGCCGCCCTCGTCATAGCTCCACGGCGCCTGCGAGACGTTGAGGATGACCGGCGGAGCCGGATCGATGTTCACGTTGGGCTGCCCGCCGGTTCCACTCACACGATTGAACGCGGCGCGGGTGATCACGGGCAGCTGAGAATCGAATACACCGCCACTGACCGAAGTGCGGGTGATGGACATCTGGCCCGGCGGCGACGGCTGGAGCGTCGACGCGGCGAATCGCACGTCGTAGAGCGTCGGGTTCGTACCGCCGTTGAAAGTCACCACGATCGGATTCGTGCTGACGAGGTCGAGTGCGACGAGTTCGATCGGGATGGTGGTCGTACCCGGACAGCCCGGCAACACGGCGTCGAGGGGTCGCCGCACGATCGTGTCGACGCCACCGGGCAGGCCCGTGCCAACGAGCGGCGAGCCGCCCAGGCTGACGACGCCGCCGAACGGATCCGATCCCGGTCCGAAGAAGCCCGGAGGCAGGGGCGTGGGACCGAAGTCCGCGCTGCTCTGCCCCGCGGGGCTGACGAAGATATCCGAGCCCGCCAGGACTGTGTCGGTCTGGCTCAAGGAGAAGCAGATCCAGACGATCTCGTGGGGCGTCGAGCGCGAAATCAGAACTGGAGTAGTGGTCGTCCCATCGCTGATCGAGACATTCAAGGCAGTCAGAGCGGCCGAAGTATCGTTGTTCGCGACGCAGTTCGGGAAATCGAGCAGGTTCTCGATCGGAAGGCCTTCGTCCGCGGGCGAGACCTGGTTGTTGGCCAGGTTGTACGTCGAGAGCGCGATGTAGTACGTGCCCGGCCCGTACGTTCGAACCAGATTCGACTGATTGCTCGTGCCAAACTGGTCATTGCCGGCCGTGGAGATCGCGTTGAAGTTGCTGTCGTAGACCCAGAAGTCCGTGTCGGTCGTGTGTCCTTGTCCTACCGTCGTGATCGTGATGGGTCCGGCTATGAAGGGTCCTACGACGGTCGGCGTGATCGTCGACGTGCTCAGGGTCGATGTGTATGCCGCGGTCGTCGTTGCGGTACCTGTGACGCGGTAGTAGATCTCGTCTTGCTTGCCGAACCCGTACCAGGTGTTGGTCCGCGGCGGCACGGTGAGCGTGCTGCTGGTCTGCATCGAGACATCGGCTGTCCCGGCCGTTCCTCCCACGCCAGTAGTACCCAACTGATTCAATCCGCGGATCGAGCCCACGTGACCGACAGTCGAGGACGTGATGGTCAACGTGTGACGATAGATCCCGAGCGGCAACGCTGCGGTGCGAACACGGAAGTTGTCGCCAGTCGTGGCGAGCGTACTGCCCGCGGTGGTGAGAGAACCGGTGGTGATGCCCGTGATCGTGTCGCCCGCCGTCATCACGCCGACAGACGTAGCCTCGGACTTGTTCGAGTTGGGCTCGACCTCGGGGAAGTTCGTCTGCGCCGAAGCGAGCGAGGCGAGGAAGAGAATGGAAAGCGCCGACGCGAGTGAGCGGATCGCAGGCGAAGCACGCAGAGTCAGGTGCGCAGTGGTGGCCATGTGGGAAGCCCTCGTTCTACTTTTCCAAGGAATCTGGCACGCCCGGCACTGGCAGGAGCCCATTCCGATCGCTCACGCGTACTGACCACGCGCGCGAGCGGAAAACCTCTCGAGGTGCAGCGACTCCGCACCTCGTCCGAGCGTCAAGCCCAGGGTCGACCCCCTCGCGCATCCTGTCAAGATATTCGGATGATGAAATCCGCTGTCTGTCTTGGAGCGGTGCGCGCCCGGCGATCTGAGCTCCTGAACCTACGTTCTGGACCGAGCATTCTCCATCCGCGCGCCCGCAGCACCGCGGGCCAGTGCACAGTGCGGCCGGCCTGCTGGCCAATTCCGGATACGCGGATAGACAGATCTTGGTTCCTTCGCATACGGTCATTCAGGCCGACCGCCGCACTTCCCTCCGCTCCCGATCGGCCCTCATGTCTGGTCCGATTCGCTGGCTTCTGCGACGCGTGCTGACACTGCCTCCCGACGAGGCCAGTGGCGCCGAGCGCGGATTCGCGGAGTGCGCGCCCGAGTTGCGTCTGCGCCTGGATGGGATCGGCCGAACCGTGGTCGAAGGTCATCACGCCGCGCTTGCGGCCCGCGACCCGGACGAACTCGCGGAAACGCTCGAGCGCGTGAGTCGCGAGCAACGCGGATTCGCTTTCGAGGGTGCGGCGATGGGGCTCGCACTGATGGACTGGATGACCTGTCGCGGGCTGCGTCGGTGGCGCGCGTTCCGGGAGCGACATGCGCTGCAGCATGACTACATGATCCACGTCGGTGCCGGACTCGCGTGTGCGCGACTGCGGCGCGGGCTGGAGTTGCCGCTCGGCGAGGCGGATCCCTTGCTCGGTGCGCTCGTCGCGGACGGCTATGGATTCCACGACGGGTTCTTCGCTGCGGAGGCGACGCTAAAGGCTGCACGCGCACCGCAGCGAGTCATGGGCGCAGCGGCGCGCGCTTACGACTGCGGACTCGGACGGAGTCTGTGGTTCGTGCGCTCGGCCTCACCCGACGGCATCGCGGCGACGATCACGCGGCTTGCGCCAGCACGACAGCGCGACTTGTGGAGCGGCGTCGGCCTGGCTTGCGCGTACGCCGGCGGGCTGGAGCATGGAGACATCGCGCGCTTGAAGCAGCTTGCGGGCCCGCATGCTCCCGATCTGGCGCAGGGCGCCGCTTTCGCCGCCGAGGCGCGCGTGCGTGCAAACACCGCTCCCGAGCACACGCGATCGGCCTGTGAAGTGCTCTGCGGCTGCGATGAAGTCGCGGCTGCTGCGGCCGCCCGAGCAGCGCGCGAAGACCTGCCTGCAGCCACGGACGGGAGCGCCTTCATCGAATGGCGCGTGCGACTGCGCGAGCACTTTGTGCCAGAGGTTGTGGCTTCGTGAATACTGCACCCTCGTACCTGCGACGTCACGCCCGTCGGTTCGCGGCGATCTTGATCGTCGTCCCGCTGTACGCGCTGGCGCGACTGCCGACGGCCTCGGATTCGGAGCTGAACGCGATCGCCGCACGCTTCGCGTTCGAACGGCATGAATTACCTCTGACGTCGGAGACGCCGCCGCGCACGACGCGCCCGGTGCACCCGGAACTGGATCGCATCGCGGGTTGGATCAACACGCTCGGCGCGGGCGCGGCGATGTGTGATCTCGACGGCAACGGATTGTCGGACGACATCGTGATCTCCGATCCGCGCACCGACGAAGTCTACGTGCAGCCGGCGCCGACCAGCGGCGCGCGCTATGCCGCGTTCGCGTTGAACACACGCGGCTTGGACTACGACCACAGCACGACAGCGCCGATGGGGTGCGTGCCGTGCGACATGAACGAGGACGGCTTGCTCGACATCCTCGTGTACTACTGGGGCCGGCCGCCGCTGGCATGGTTGCGTCGCGCGGACGTCGAAGGCAGGCTTGCTTCCAACTCGTTCGTCGCGCGCGAAATCGCTCCTGCCGCGGAGCGTTGGTTCACGAACGGAGCCACATTTGCCGACGTCGACGGCGACGGACACGTAGATCTGATCACCGGCAACTACTTCGCCGACGGCGAACGCATTCTCGACGCACGCGCCACGGATCATCCGCACATGCAGGCGTCCATGTCGCGGGCGCTGAACGGCGGGAAAAACCGCCTGTTTTTGTGGAAGAGCGCGCGCGCCGGCGCTGAGCCCGATGTGCACTTCGAAGACGCGAGCGCAGCCTTCAGTGACGAAGTTCAGCACGCCTGGACGTTGGGCGTGGGCGCCGCGGACATCGATGGCGACCTCCTGCCGGAGATCTATTTCGCCAACGACTTCGGCCACGATCGCTTCCTGCACAACCGCTCGCGCCCGGGCGCTCCGCAGTTCGCGCTGATGGAGGGACGCCGAACGTTCACCATGCCGAGCTCGAAAGTGCTTGGACGGGACTCGTTCAAGGGCATGGGCATCGATTTTGCCGACGTCAACGGCGACGGCATCTTCGACATGTACATCAGCAACATCACGACCGAATTCGGGCTCGAAGAGAGCCAGTTCCTCTTCGTCAGCACCGGTCACAGCGAACTCATGCGCGACGGTGTGGCGCCGTACGAAGACCGGAGCGAGGAATTGGGCTTGTCGCGCAGCGGGTGGGCCTGGGATTCGAAGCTCGACGACTTCGACAACGACGGCGTGCTCGAAGCTCAACAAGCGCTGGGGTTCCTGGCGGGCAGGGTCAATCGTTGGCCGGAGCTGCACGAGATCGCGATGTGCGCCGATCCGTTGCTGTCAGCTCCGCTGCGCTGGCATCGCTTCGCGGCGGGCGACGACCTGTCGGGCCACGACATCAATCCGTTCTTCGTGCGCAGCTCCACGGGTCGTTTTTACGACATCGCGGCGCGCATCGGCCTCACGGAGCGCGAAGTGCGACGCGGGATCGCTCCGGCGGATGTCGATGGCGACGGCGATCTCGATTTCGTCGTGGCCAACCAGTGGTGTCCTTCGGCGCTGTACGTGAACACTTCTCCGGGTGCGGGCGCGGCACTGAGCCTGCGCTTGCTCATTCCGATCGCTCAACGACGCGGAGAAGCGACGGTCGTGCATACCGGCGGCGGCCCCGTTGCAGTTGCGGCGCGTGCGGCGATCGGTGCCACCGTGAAGCTGGAACGAGCGACGTTTGAGAATGACCACCGCGCGCGCGTCTCCCAGGTCGACGGAGGCAATGGACACTCCGGAGTGCGCGGACACGAGGTTCACTTTGGACTGGGTCATGCGCGCGCGGATTCCATCCACGTCGTGACCATCGCGTGGCGCGACGCATTCGGCGGCGTGCACACACAGCGCTTCGAATTGAACCCGGGTCGCACGACGATCTACTTGGGTGCGGAGGAGGCGAGTCGATGAACGCGCCTCCGATCCTCGAACGCTGGTACCGCGTCGATCGTCTGAGCGGGCTGCGCCGGTTCGCAGTCGCGATCACCGTCCTCAACGTGGCCGGCTACCTGTTTCTGGGTTTCGAGGCCTCGTACGCGCAACCTTTCGTCGGCGTGCTCACGGCCTACGCGGTCGAGTTGGCGCTGGAGTTCATCGATGCGCGGGCGAACAGGCGCCCGCTGCGATTCGCAGGCGGTGTGCGCGCGTTCGTCGACTTCTTGCTGCCGGCGCACATCAGCGGCGTCGCCGTTTCGATGCTCCTGTACTCGAATCAGAGCCTGGCGCCGATCGCCTTCGCCGCCGCAGTCGCCATCGCGTCGAAATCGTTCTTGCGCGCGCGCGTGAACGGCCACGACCGCCACATCTTCAATCCGTCGAACTTCGGCATCGCCTGCACCTTGCTGTGTTTCCACTGGGTAGGCATCGCGCCGCCCTACATGTTCACCGAGAACCTGGAGACCACCGGCGACGTCGTGTTTCCGTGTGTCATCATCGTTCTTGGGACGTTCCTCAACGCCCGTTTCACCAAGCGGCTGCCGTTGATCGCGGCATGGGTCTCGGTGTTCGCGTTACAGGGCGTTGTGCGCCACCTGACGCTGGACCAACCGCTCGTGTCGACGTTCATGCCGATGTCCGGCATCGCCTTCCTGCTCTTCACGTTCTACATGGTCACCGACCCACCGACGACACCGTCGACGGTGCGCGGACAGATCCTGTTCGGTGCTTCCGTCGCACTCGCGTACGGAGCGTTGATGGTCATGCACGTCGTGTTCGGGTTGTTCTTCGCGTTGGCACTCACCAGTACGGCGAGGGCGGCCTGGCTCTGGCTCGCCGTCGGACAGAGCGCACGCACGGCGGAGCACGAGACGCTTTCGACACAGGCCGAGCTCGTCAGCGCGCCGCGCGCGCACGCTGCACGACACCCCGATCCGGCGTTTGCTGCCAAGCAAACCGTTCACAGGACTTGACCCACATGGCTGCCTACGAGTTTCGTCACATCGTCGGGTTCGGAGAAACGAGTCTCGTCGGCAACGTCTACTTCTCGCACTACTTCGATTGGCAAGGACGCTGTCGCGAAGGCTTCTTGCGCGATCATTGCCCCGAGGTCCTGACGCTCCTGACGCAGCGCGAGATCGCGTTCTTCACGCGTTCGGCACACTGCGACTTCGTCGGTGAGTGGGGCTTTCATGGCTTGGACGAGGTCCTGGTCCACATGCGCCTGTCCAGGTTTCGTGGCGGACGGATGAGTTTGGATTTCACGTACACGAATGCAGCGCGACCGGACGAGGTCGTTGCACGCGGCTCGCAAGATGTGTCGTGCAAGATCCAGCGCGATGGACACTGGTATCCAGACCCGTTTCCGGTACCGATGGTCAAAGCCCTGCAGATCTACGCTGACACCCCGGAATTGCTGGCGGCACTCAAAGACGCGCTGGAATTCCACGACCAGCGCCTGGGACAGAGCGGCGCGAAAGAGGGTTAGCGCCCATCGAGCCCAGTGCGCCGACGGATGCACCGGACCGCGCGAGCCAGCGCGTCGAGACCTTCGTCGGGTCGTTCCATCGCAACGTCTTGGCGTCACCGCGCGCCGTCATCGGTCTCGCACTCTGCATCTGGCTGGCGCTCGTCGGCGGACTGACGCGCCTGCAGATTCGCACGGACGGACGTGCGCTCGTTCCGGCGGATTCCGCGGCGGTTGCGACGGCACGAGAGATCGATGCCGAGTTCGGGTTGGGCGACGAACTGGTGCTCGTCGTCGGTTCGCGCGGTGAGCGAGGCATCTGGGACGCTGATTTCCTCTCGGCATTTCGTGATCTCGCTTCGAGTTTGGCGGCCGTCGAGTCCGTGGATGCCACGAGCATCCAGAGCATCGCTACCGAGAACGGCGATCACGTGCTTCCCGGTTCACTCGAGCCGCTCCCGTGGTTCGTCCCATGGCCCGAGTCCGCGGACGAACTCGACTCGCTGCGGATGCGCATCGAACGCATCGATCTGTACCGCGGTACGTTGCTGTCGACCGAGAGCCCCGCGCGCAGCGCGAGCATTGTCTTTCGGCTCAATCGCGACGTCGATCGGCGCGCAGGTTGCGCGGCCGTACAGAATTGGCTCGCGGAATCGGTCGTGCCCAATGTGGACACGTACATCGTCGGCGCGGCGTTGGCTGAAGCGCGCCTCGGCGATCATCTCCTTCAAGACCTCACGCTGCTAGTGCCCGGCGCGCTGCTCCTGATGGCGCTGGTGCTGTTCATGCGCTTCCGATCACTGTGGGCGGCGCTCTTGCCGCTCGCTGGAGTCGGCCTCGTTCTGACCACGACCTTCGCGCTCCTCGGCTGGAGTGGCGCGCACGTGTACTTGACGCTGCTGGTGCTGCCGGTCGTGTTGACCGTGGTCGGAGTCGCCGACGCGATTCACCTGCTCGACGATTATTTCCACCGTGTCGACGCGCACCCCGATCTTCCGGCGCGCGAGCTCCTGCGACGTGCGCTGGCGCGTCAATGGAAACCGATCCTCTCGGCTGAACTGACGACTGCTGTCGGGTTTCTTTCGTTCGCGTTCTCACCGTTGCCACCGGTGCGTGTGTTCGGCACCTTCGCCTCCCTCGGTGTGGCGCTGTACTCGTGCTGGTCGCTCGCGGTTTTGCCGGCTGCGTTGATGTGGCTGGAGACGCGGGGGCTCCGCACACGTCGGATCCGGAATTCACGAGCGAGCCGGCAGAAGCTCGGAGCGTACTGCTCGAGTCTCGCGCGGCTGTCGCAGCGCCGTCCGGGGTGGGTCGTCGGCGGCTCCCTCGTGATCCTGGTTGCCTGTGTGCACGGTCTGTCTCTGCTGCGCGTCGAAGACAGCTGGTTGAGCGGGTTTTCAGAGAGCAGCAAGACCTATGCGGACGCGAAGCGCTTCGAGCGCGAGTTCTCGGGGATCCACACGCTGCGACTGCGCGTGAGTGCACCTGTCGCCGAACTTCGTGGCGTCGTGGATCGATCCGCAGTCCGAGGGGACAACCTCTTGCTTCCCCAGATCCACGATTCGGACGCTGGGGCGCTCGTGCACTCCAGGCTGCGCCTGGTGCCGATCGACGCCGCTTCGAATTCGGCGCGCGGCCATGACTTCGAGGTTCTCGGTTCGGCCTCGTCCTCAGCCGGAACCGAACTCACGCTGCGCAACCCCCGATTGCCGGGGGTGACCGCAGAAGCGCTCCTCGATCGCGAAGTGCTGACCCTTGCCTACGAGTTGTCGGCCGCCGACCGTTTCTTCGACCCCGGCACGCTGGCGCTCGTGTGTGAACTCGAGAGCTTCGCGGCCGAACAGGAAGTCCTCGGAGTCAGTCGCGTGCTCGGTCCGTGCGGTCATCTGCGCACGCTCGAGGTCATGCTCGGGACCAACCCCGAGATCCGGGCGCGCCGTCTGCACACACATGAGGGTATCAAGGAGGCCGTCGACCTCTACGATCGCGGCCGTGGACGCGCGCGCCGCCTCGAGTTCTGGACTTCGTCGGGTGATCGCACGCTGATCAACGTGTTGCTCCGCGACGCGAGCTACATCCACGTCGGAGAGCTCATGAAACGCCTGCGCGCGTTCGAGTCTCGTGCGCTGACTCCGCACGGACTGAAGCTCGATTTCGGCGGCGATCTGGCGCAGAGCCAGGCGCTGATCGACGGCATCGTCACCACACAGGTCGGATCGCTCTTGGGTTCCGTGCTCGGCAACGCGTTCGTGATCGCCCTGGCGCTGCTGTCGTGGCGCTTTGGATTGCTGTCGGCGATTCCGTGCGCGCTGGCTGTCGCGGGGAACTTCGCCTTGATGGGTTGGACGGGAGTGTCGGTAGGCGTCGCGACGTCAATGTTTGCAGCGATGACCATCGGAGTCGGTCTGGACTGGGCCATTCACCTGATCCGCGCGGTCCGTCATCGGATGATCCCGGGGGGCAACATCGAAGTTGCGACGCTGGCTGCGTTCGAGGACGTCGGACCGGCTGTCGTCGTCGACGCGCTGTGCGTCGGCCTGGGCTTCGGACTGCTGCTGTTCTCGAGCGTCCCGCCGTCGCGACACCTGGGCCTCGTGCTCGTGTCGAGCTTGTTCACGTGTCTCTTCGCCACGCTCGTGCTCTTACCGGCCCTGCTCGCGGTGGGCCGGCGCCGCACTTGACGTTGCGCTCACCCGCGCAGCGCGTCTTCCAGTCGTTCGCGGCTCGGAAGCATCATCAGGATCACTCCGGCGGAAAGCACGGGCACGGCGAGTACGTGCGGCGGCGCTTGCAGCAGGTAGGTGACGATCGCCAGGAGTCCAGGCGCCTCCGCCACGGCCGCCGCGGCGATCGTCGCGGTCGAAAGTGCGACCGGAACGCGGTCTTGCCGAATCAAGGCGAGCGCTTCTTCCTTGGACGCGAC
The DNA here is from genome assembly GCA_016795245.1 of Planctomycetota bacterium. Classification (GTDB taxonomy): domain Bacteria; phylum Planctomycetota; class UBA1135; order UBA1135; genus JAEUIA01. The sequence goes on from JAEUIA010000075.1 coordinate 72,952, forward strand.
GACCTTCTTCAGCGCTTGTGAACGCAGCCAGTAGGCCATGGCGAGGGACGGCAGGATGAGGCCGACGGCGACGTACGCGAGCAGTTGTGCGATCTCGGCCGTCCCTGAGACGCGCTCGTCCAACGAACGCATGAACGCAGCGACGACAGCGAAGAGCACGAGCCCCGCCGACAGCGCGAACAGAATGACCTGCAGCGCGCGTATCGGAAGGGCTTGTTGCGGCGGACTCTGAAGTATCGGCTTCACGCTGCGGATCCTACCAGGTGACCATCACGCCGTTAGTGAGGTTCGCCGCAGCCGGCGAGCAGAACGCGGGCAATCCCCCGCGGTACCACAGCGAGTAGTAGCGCCGCGCTCCGCTGCCGGGCGAGACGATGCCCATCGCGGAGAGGCTCAGCGTGTCACTCGCGTTCGGCAACGTGCTCGATCCGTTGACTGCCGCGCGCACCTTCAGGCGGATCAGGTTGCCGCCTGCGCACATGACACCGTTCTGAAACACGGTCTCGTTCAAGCCGTCTTGTTGCAGATAGACGCCGAGAGCAAAGGCCGGAAGCGCACTCGAAGTCAGCACGAGCGTGTCCGGATTCACTGTCCCGGTCGCAGCCAGCAAACCACCCTGCGGCGCCAACGCATCGGAGCAGCCGTGGCCCGCAGCGCCGAAGTTGCCGCACGGGCACGCCGTCGCGAGCGAACCGTCGCCGGCGCAGAAGCTCTGAATCGGCGTGCACTGCGGCGCACGTTCGATGCGGCCCAAGGCCAGATCGTCGATCTGCCAACCGCCCAAATTCAAACCGCCGTCGCTCTGCAGCTCGAACTGAATGGTGACGGCTGGGTTGTTGTCGGCCAGCGCCGAGATGTCGATCGACTGCGTCGTCCAGCTCGTGTCGAGCAAGTGCGCGCCGAACGGATTGCGCCAGACCTCTGTGTTGTTCACGAGAACCCGCGCGATGTCGAACTCGGATTTCTCGACGGTGAGCCAGCGCTTGAAGATCAGGTTCACGCCGGTCTGTCCGCTGCAGTTGAAGACGGGGGACAGCAGGTAATTGTGTACGTCCGACTGATACGCACCGTTGAGACCGTTCAACCCCAGGTCATTCCCACGGCAGGAGGTGCCCGACGTCGCGACAGACGGATCGGCCCACGGAACGGAGCTCGACGTGCCGGACTTGCCTTGCGGCACGCCACGCTGCCAGTCGTTGTTCGAATTGGCCGTGTCGCCGACGGAACCGGTCACCCAGGCGCCGTTGCTCTCCATGTTGTCGCTTGCGAACGCGACGACCTGCCCGATGAAGAACGTGCGTGAGCCGCAGAATCCGGGCCTGGTGTTGCCTGCGGAATCGGTGGCGAGGACCTGATAATCGACGGTCGCCGGCGAGACGACGTACGGGATCTGGCCGCTCCAGTTGGATCCGCCCGTCGGGCTCATCTGCTTGTCGACCCATGCGCCGCCGTTGACACGATAGCTCAAGCGCACGGATGCGATCGTCGTCGCTTGCAGCGTGTTGACGCTGACGGTGACCGGATAAGAGGGCGCTTCACAAGCCGAATCGGCGAGCGTGCTGACGCTCGCGAACTCGATCTCGTAGCCGGGGAACCCTTGGGCGCGGAAACCGTTCTTGATGTCGGCCGCGTGCGGCGTCCCGTTCTGGAGGTTCGCGTCGTTGTCGTCGAGGATCAGCCACTGCAATTCGATGATGGAGCGAATTTCGCGTTGGTTGTAGGCGTTCAACCAGCTCATGAACAGCGTGTCCGCAGCCAGATCGCCGAGGGTGTTGCCCAGCGAATTGTTCAGGTTGACGCGCACCTTCCAAGCAGCGCCCATCCACGGCTCACCGTCGCGGTGAACTTCTCCGTAACAGGCCGGATTGCAGTCGCCGCAGAATTGGCGGGTGTTCGTCCCGGTGCGCACCGCACCCCCGCTCGTGAAGAAGCCTTCGCCGTTCAAGGGCGTGTCGAACGCGTACAGCGCGAACACGTCGGCGTTGCCTTCACCCATGCCGTCCGATCCGTTGTTCGTCCCGTAGCGCACGTTGAGCCAGTGCCCTTGCTCGTGCGCCACCACGGTGGAGAACGCCGTGTTGTTGCAGCTTCCACCCGCCGCGTAGAAGTTGATCGACGAACCGTTGTAGAACGCGTTGCAGGTCGAAGCGATGTTGGCGTGTCCGACGAAGACGATGTCAGCCGTGGCGTCCGACGGGATGATGCGACGCACGTAGTCGCGCACGGTCGAAACGTGATTGAAGATGTTGGCTTGCGCGGTGACGGCGTCGTTCGCGGCGGAGTTCATCAGGACCGCGTTGCCGGCGCCGGGATTCAGGACGAACACTTCGCTGTGAGGAATGCCCGTCGGCTGATCGTCGGCCGTTCCAAACAGACCCGAGTAGCTCAAGGTCACGGACTCAGGCGCGACGGCGCCGGGAATCGTGAAGTTGCCGGCCGCATCGGTGAACGTCGTGCCGCCCGAGTGCTGGATGCGCAGGTACTTCACGCCCTGCGCGGTCTCGGGGTTGGCGGCTGTGTCGGCGCGCGTCCCCGGTGTCGCCAGCGTCGAGATCGTGCCCGAGATGTCGAAGAAGTGAATGTTCGTTTCGTCGCGCAAGGGGTGGCCCGAGCGCGCGTCGACCCAGTAGGTTCTGCCCTTCGGCTCCGCGTCGACAGGCAACTGTTGGACATCGATCTCCCACGCGAGCCTTCCGACTCGGCGGCCGGGTTGATCGACGCGCAAGATCATGAGCTTGGGCACCGAGATCGTGGTGATGGCGCCGAATTCCTTCGCAAAAACGGCCTGCGCTTGATCGCGGGCGTCGGCGGCGCTGAACAAGGGCTCGACTTCGATCGTCTCGGCATCCGTCAAGGCGTGCGTCTGAATCGACAACAGTCCGCCGCGCGCATCGAACAGCGCGACCACTTCGCCGCCTTCGACGTGCACGCCGCCGATTTCCTGACGGAACTCGACCGACCACTTGTCGCCGCTGCCGATCCATCCGAGCGGGAGCAGAGTCACGCGTTCCGAGACGAGCGTCGCGACGTCGACTCCGTGCAGTCCGCGCGTCGCGTCGATCGCGACTTGTGCGCGTGCGACCCACTCCTCGTCGGTGATGGGTTGGCCGGGCCACTCGGCGCGGCCGCCGTAGACGAGCTGCGCGCGCCCCGAGGCTTCGTCGATCGCTGTCGACCAACTGGAGCCATGGCGTGCGCGCCAATCGCGCAAGGCGGAGTTGACGTCCGCTGAACCGAAGTTCTGGGCGCCGGCCGAGAGAGAAAACGCGAGTAGAACGACGCCGGAGAGGATTCGTGCGTGCATGCGACCGTGGAGTTGGAAATGCCGGCGACCGGGTCGCGACGACGGGAGTTCCGCCGCGTTCGGGCACAAGCAGAGAGGTGAGAGAGAAATCGAGCTCAGGTCAGCTGGGATTGAGAGTAGTCAGCCGCCCTGAATGGTAACCGCCAAAGTCCGAGTCCGGGCCCGGTCGTGCCCCGGAGATTGGGCAGCCGCGCCCGGGAACCTCAGTTCCCCTTGTCCTTCCCTTTGCCCTTCGGATCCACTTCGGAGAGGTCGATCCAGTTGTCCTCGTACCCGAGCTCCTCGCCCAGAGCGATCCAGCGCGAACCCTCGGGGTCGTTGCGCATTTTCAGGCGATGCCCGAGCGAGTTGTAGAACTTGCCTTCGAGCGGATTGAGCGCGATCGCAGCCTCGAGCATCGCCCTGGCCTCGCTCGCCTTGCCTTCGGCGTCGAGCAGCTCCGCGTAGCGATGGAATACGAGCGCGTTCTTCGAGCCCTTGTCGATCGCCTCTTTGAACAGCCGCTGCGCACGAATCTTGCGCCCGGTGTCGGACGCCGCAAACCCGGCCTTGCCGAGTCCGGATTCCGTGACGAGCACGAGTTTCTGATCGATGTAGTTGTACCAGTCGACTTCGAGCTTGCGGACGGCGTCGGCATCCTTCAAACCGAGTTCGGAGCGGAACAGCTTCCAGACTTCGCTCTGCTTCATGGTCGACAGACCATCGCGACCGATTTGTTCGCGCTTGGCGTCGCGGCTCTTCGACAAGGCGAAGAAGAATTTCTGGAACTTGTCGTCGTAGCGCGAGTCGTTCATCAGGAAGTGCACGAGTGACCAGCCCCACGTGTAGTGCTGGTACATGCCCTCGGTCGTGATCAGGGTTTCGAGTGTCACTTTCTCGCCGCCGGCGATGTCTGTCTGGATCTCGCACAAGCGGCCCTCTTGGATGAGCCCCGTCTCGAACTTCTTCGTCGCCGGATCCCAGCGACTCGCGCCGTAGTACTCGGCCAACGCTTCACCGGGGAAGTGCGGCACGGCGAACGAAGTGTCGACCAGGAGCTGCAGATAGTGATTGGCTTCGTGGTAGAGCACTTGCTTGCTGAAATCGGGATCGAGCCGCTCGTAGTACGTATTCAAATCCCACGGCTTCACGAAGCGGAAATACGCCAGCGCCCCGCCGGGAGCTCCAGAGACCTGGTGGTAGCTTTTTTCGTCCAGGTAGATGTTCACCGGCAGCTTCGGAGTGCCGCTCTTGACGTTGATCTTCCACGCCTTGACGAACAGCGAATAGTAGGCCTCCATCGCGTCCTTGAATTCGGCGAACACGTGCGGCGGGATCGTGTACTCGTAGCGAAACGCCTTGGTCTCCTCGATGTACCGATTGCGCCACTCGCCGTGCTCGCGAATCGACTGCAGATCGGCCTTCTTGTCAGCGAGCTTCTTGGCGATGAGTTCGCTGCGCCGCTGAGTGGTGACCCACTTGCCCTCATAGCGCACCATTCCCTTTTCGGCCTTGTCGCGCTCCTCGGCCGTGCCCGGAGGAATCGTGGCATCGGCCGCGAGCACGGCGTCTTGGATCAACTCCATCGGCACGCGCACGACGCCGTTCTTGAACGTGATGTCGATGGCGCCTTCGACGCGCACCATCGTGTCGGATTCGAAAATGCGGCCGTCTTTGAGGATCAGGATGTCGCTCGCGTGTGCGACGACAGCCAGCGCAGCGATTGCGATCGGCGCAAGGGTGAGGAGTCGCATGTCAGCCGATCGCCTTGAAGTAGATGTCTTCGAAGGCCTGCCAATCCTTGTCGCTCCAGCCCGAGAACGCTTTGCGCTGCGTTTCGTCGAGGATGCGCTGCTCGCGATCCTTGTAACCTTTGCGCTGGTTCTTGAACTCGGCATCCTCTTCTTCTTCGGTCTTGGGTCCCGGCTTCTCGCTCCCTTCCTTGGCCTTGTCCTCGGCTTTGAGCGTGAGCTGAACTTGCTTCAGCGCCTTCACGTAGTCGACGAGCACGGTCTTCGTGCGAGCGTTCTTTCCCGCTTCGCCGCCGACGAAGAAGCCAACGAGCACCGTCGCGGCCTGCCTTGAAGTCCAATAGTCCTTCCAGAATTCGTCGCCGCTCAGAGTCATCAATTCGCGCGGCTTCTTCAGCGTTCCGTCGCGCAGCGCCTGGCGTACCTCGTCGCGCGCCCAGTCATCACTGCCGAATGAGACCTTGCCGTTCTTGATCTTGAGCTTGCCGATCACCTCCGTCAGACCATCCTTCAGCCAGCGCGGCATCGCCCAGTACAGATCGCGGTCGCGGTCCTCGAACCAGATGTCGAGCACGCGACTCTTCACGTTCTCCATTTGATACGACGTCGCGCCGCCGTAGTCCTGGCAGGTCACGATTTCGAGGTCGTTCAGGCTCCAACCGCCGGTCTGCATGAACGCGGACATCTCGGCCTGGTCCTTGCAGATGCGCAGCACCGGCGCGCGCACGTACTCGCGGTCGCCCACGAACGGGAACGTGTTCTCGAGCCAGGTCCATACGGCTTCGGCTTGCTCGACGACCGCCTTGGCGAGCTTTTCGTCGGCGTGATTGAGCACGTAGAAGCGCCCCATGCGCTTGGCCGTCCAACCTTCGGTGAGTTTCTTGGTCGCGAGGTCGTGCGCCTCCTTCTCGAGCGAAATGCGCGCATTCTTGCGCTCTTCAGGACTCAATTCGTCCATGTCGAGGAGTGAAAGACGCCTGCCCGTCGACACGGTCGTCGACAGCGCCTCACCCGAGCGCGGCGTCGTCTTGAACGACTTCAAACAACGCGTCAGATCCGCCTTCACTTTGGGATAGGCATCAGCCAACGTCTCGAATTGCACCGCGATGTCGACGTCCGGCACGTGGTAGATCCAGGTGATGATGCGCTTCGGTCCGTTCTGGCTGAGCTTGTCGACCTTGATCTCGTAGGCCGTGACCGCGACATCACCGACCTTGATCTCTTCTTCCTTCTCGATGAACCAGCCACCGCCCGAATACCGGCGCTGCATGTAGTCTTTGTAGTCTTTGTACGGACTGTCGAACTCGATGAAGATCGACTCGTTGCCCTTCTTGTCCGTGCCTTTCGTGACCTTGGCCTTGGCCTTCACGTCTTCCGAAACGAACGCGATCATCTGCATGTCGGGCCGATGCTCCATCGTCCAACCGCTCGACTTGTCGGTCCAATAGTACGTCTTGTCCGATTGATAATCGGCCACGAGCCATTTCTCGTCGACCTTCATCGGCAAGGCCGTCCAACTGCGCGGCGTCTGAATCGTGAAGCCCAAGCGCGGATCTTTGTGATCCGCACGAACCGTCGTCGAGAGCGCGACGATTCCGACCAAGACGACGAACCAACGTGCTCTGCGTGCGAACGAGCCCATCATGATTCTCTCCCTGACTAGACCGACCGGGACTGTGCAGACCAAAGTGTCGCTGCCGGAATCCTCACCGACCAGGATGTGATTGTCGAACAGCGGCCCATACCGCAGGTTCCGCGCCGGGTAGCGGGGACTTGCGCCGGGGCGGCTCAGTCTAGCCCGTCAGCTCGAATCCATCCCCAATCCTGTCCGCGTCGGGTGAAATGGGCCCCGAGGCGCCGGCCCACAGCCTGCTATCGCAGCTATTCTCGACGCTTGCCTCGGCACCCTCAGCTGTCCCCGGTGTTTCAGCAGCCATGTCCGTTTCTAGCCTCGTACTTGCCACGCTCGCCGCGTGCCCCACCACGCAAACCGCGCTCGAGCCGCGTGTCTTGCTCGAAGGCATCGTTGTTCTCGAGGAGAACGGGCAAAAGCGCAGGGTGAAGGAAGGTCGGTTCGAGTTTTGGATCCGGCGTGACTACGAATGGACGCTCGTCGATGTCCCGGTGCACGCCGGCGCGTTCTCGATCTCAAGCTCTCCGCGTCTGACTTGGGCGAGCACGGGACGGATGTTGCTCGATGGGCACGAGGCTTGGAGCTCGTACCGCCTCGACGGCAGCGACATCGACCGAGCCGAAGGGGCGACGATCCGCGTAGTGATCACAGCGCAACGACTGAAGCCGTCCACGATCACCGTGCTCGACGGACTCACGGGTAAGAAGCTGGAAGACATCGAGCTGGTGCGTCAATTGGAGTGGTCCGCGAACGATCGGCCGGAAGTCGCCGTCGGGAGCGAAGGTCATCTGGGCTTGCACTTGAATTCTCCGATCGAGCTGCCTGCGTTCGAAGACGGCCGAAACATCTACGACCACGGATTCGTCGGCATCGCGACGTATTGGCTGCGCGCCCCTGGACGAACATGGAATCGCATCCGCATCGATCCGACCGGCGGAGGTGAGCGTGTGCTGCGGCTGTGGCCGGCGAGATTGGTCATGGCCGGGTCATGGATGCCCCCTCTCGAAGAGACCTGGTGGTTCGCGGTCGACGAGGATGATCCAACTCGCGTCGTGCGGCTTTCGCAGGCGCCTGGGGGTGGGCAAGCCGATCTCGAAACCGGAAAGTGGCAACTGCAGATTCGCCCCACGTCCGCGGACGGAAACCCCATCGGACCCGCGCTGGCGTCGCTGGATCTGCAGCCGAGCGCCGAGATGATCGTGTCCGACGAACAAGCTGGACGCCTCGTGGCCTTGGCGTCGGAAGCCGCCGGCAGGCTGTGCGCAGACATCCAACGCCGCATCGTCGGCACCGTGATCATTCCAGCGGCCTGGAAAGAGAGCGTTGAGCGCATCTGCCTCGTTCCGTACGCAAAGCACCGCTTTCAGCCGCCGATCGTGCTGGATGCCGTCCAATGGAAGGCGAGCGCGACAGACCCTGAGCTCTATCACTTCGAGATCGCCGCGGTCCCGCCGGGCTCGTGGTGCCTGGCACTCTTGCCGCTGTCCTGGAGAGCTGCGCTGCATGTCAGCATGTGGGAAGAGCGCGAGTACTCGTTCGCGCTTCCACCGCCGACACGTGTGCGTCTGCACGTGCTCGACGCGGACACCCGCCAGCCGATCGAGACGGATTTCGAGGTGTCTTCGGAGACCGAGGGGCGCTTCGACTTCAAGGACGAGCGACGTGTGCTGCGATCCTCGACCCAGGGCCCGACCGAACTGCGCGTGCCGACCGGACTGTTGATGCTGTACTTCCGCGCCCAGGGGTACGCCGACACACGGCGCACGATCACCATCGCGCCCGAGGGCGGCGAGTTCACGGTCGAACTCCATCGTCACACCCAAGCCTTGCCCGTCGATATCGAGATCGAAGCCTTCGACGGCGAAGCCCGCATCCCGGGATCGGAATTTCAGAGCAGCGTGCGTGTGTGGTCCGTCGACAACAACGAGTGCAGGTGGGCCACCGGCCTCCGGTACGGCCGCTTCAACGAGTCGGCCTATACCTTCGTGCACGACCAGGGTCGCTACCGCTTCGCGCTCAGAGCCTTCGGCGAATACGAAGCTCATCCACCGATCGAACTCGACGTGACGCGCGATCTGGGCCAGCGCGTCGTGTTCCATCTCACGCGCAGACTGCGGTGAACTCGCATCAGTTGTCGCGCTCCATCCACACGCGATGCAGATCGCGCGTCTGGCGCAGCTTGCCGTTCGAGAACCCTTCCCAGCCGGCGACGTGCCAACCGGGCAGGTCGATGCGGATGCGGCCCGGATCGAACAAGAGCTCGAGCAGCGCGTGACCGTCGGCGAGACTCTTCGTCAGCAATGCGCCGCCGCGTGTGAAAATGCGCGCGTCGCTCAGCGCGATCTCGCGACCGTTCGCGTCGCGGGTGCCGATCCACAGGTGAGCGGTCCACCCGGATTCCAGCCGCGCCTCGGTCTCCAGACGCCCGCCGCGGCGTGCGAGGTCGTCGAGGCTGCCCCACACCGAACTCTTGCCGTCGGCCTCGACGAGCCACCAGCCGCGCATGCCCAATGGAATGTCGGGGAACAGCGCCACTCCGTCGTGTGCTTCGACGTGCAACGCACGCGGCTCGATCGCCAGCGCTTTGCGGCGGCCGACGTCGTAGCGATCGAGCAGGATCGTCGCGCGCAGCGACTCGATCCGCGTGTCTTCATCTCCAGCGACGGCGCGCAACGCGACTGCAACGGTCGGCACATCGTCGCGACACACGAACCTCGGAGACGCACACGGCACCGTGACGACCAGCGCAGCCGGTGACCAGGCGAACGCATCGTCCATCGGTGGGAACAACTCGTACTCGCCCGGCGCGAGCGCGTCGAAGCGGAAGCTGTCCTGACGCGCGCCGGGCAGTGCGTCGCGCTCCGTCGGCGCCTCGATGACGAAGGTCGGGTCCGAAACGCTCACCAATCGCACGGTTCCGCGCGGTGCGTGCGTGCCGGATCGACTCACCAACGCGCCCGTGAGCGAAACCGTCGGTGCAGAGGCGAGCGTGATGTCCAGGTGTCGTCTCTCCAGCGGAGCGAGCGTGACCGCTTGTGTGACCTCGGCTTGCTCCATGGAACGCAGGGCGACCTGGACCGGACCGGGCGCGATACCGGCGAGGCTCCACTCGCCGCGGCTGGACGTGTGTGTCTCCGCGACAACACCGTGAGTGATGCGCACACGCGCACCGACGACCGCGCGTCCGTCGTGAGTCAAGACGCGGCCCTCCATGACCGCGCGCGCTTCCAACACGATGTGCACAGGCTCGGCGGCGGAACGTTCGGCGGCGATCACGCGCTGCGCTCCGCTCCACAGTCCGTCACGGCTCGAGAGCCGCAGCGTGTACGTCGTGCGCGCTCCGCCGCCGAGCAGACTGGTCCGCGGCGTTTCGGCGAAACGCACGTGCGGAACCGGCTCCGCTGCGACCGGCGCGGTCTGGCACGTGGCGAGATCGGCAAAGGCGTTGTCGAGTTCGAGCGAACACACGAAGTCGTCGACGCGCAGTCCGTCGGGAACCTCGAATGCGAGCGCGAATTCGGGCCCGCTCAGCGCGGACGCGCCGGTAACGGCGACGGTGCGATCAGGTGCGGCCGAACTCGCTGCGACTACCGGTTCGAGCGCCGTCGCGACCGGCAACGCCGCGCGGCGTGAACCGAGCGGCCGCGGATGGGTGCCTTCCGCCGCCACAAGCGCTTCCGGGTTCGTCGGTGTCGTGCCGGCGACGAGCACGGCGCTTCCCGTTGCGTCCGTCGCGGACTTGACGACCCACGTCGCCACGACGAGCACCAACGCCGCGCTGCCGATCGCGACCGTCGACGTCCCCACGGCCGATTTCTCGACCCACGTCAGCGGCACGAGCGCGCGCAGCCACTCGGAGCGTTCGCCGAACTCGTGGTCGAGCGCCAGCTTCAGCTCGGCCAGTCCGCGCTTCAGCCTGCTCTTCACCGTCTCCACCGGAACACGCGTGCGGCGCGCGATCTCGCGCGGCGGCAGATTCTCGTACCAGCGCATCCAGATCGCGGTCTTGAACGGCTCGCGCAGGGCCATCACCGCCTCGATCACGCGCCGCTGCGCATGCAAGCGTGCATCGATGCCTTCCTCGGTCGCTTCGGGCCGCGCGACGAGTTGCTCGCGCCGCGCGCGCCGATTGCGCTCGCGCAGCGTGTTGATCGACAAGTTGCGCGTCACGCGCGCCAACCACGCGCGCAGTGCCTCGCCCGAACGCGGCGGCGATTCGAGCGCCGCGATGCAGGCCTCCTGCGCCACGTCCTCGGCGCCGTGATCGTCGGCCAACAGTCGCCGCGCGAGCGCGCGCACGAACTCGCGGTGCTCGATCAACGATTCAGGACGGAAGGACGGATCGGCCATGGACATGGAGCGTCGATCTAGAGTCGCCGAGGCGCCCGTTTCGGGGCCCGGGATTCGTGAGATTCTGGTTTTCTGTGCGCCATTCGCAGCTTTTCGGCCTCGATCCGCGCGCCGCGGTGACTTGCACGAGAACGACCTCCAGCACCGCGGTCGCCCCCCCCCTCATGTCCAAACTCATCGATCTAGTCGAGGGCCTGCTCCACGGCGAATACCGCGGGCGCGACTTCTTGCGTCAAGACTCGCCGCTCATCTCGTCGCGCACCTTCGTCTTGTTGATCCTGATCCAAGGCGCGGTCTACGGCGCGTGCATGTCGCTGTACGGGCTCAAGTGGGGCGTCGAGTACGGGGGCCAGCACGTGACCGCGGTCATGGTCAAGGTGCCGTGCCTGTTTCTATTGACGTTGCTCGTCACGGCTCCGTCGCTCTACGTGTTCAGTTCGCTGGCCGGTTCGAAGCTGAAACTCGGACAGACCGTGCGCTTGCTGCTCGCGTCGACGGCGTTGTCGTTGGCCGTGCTCATGAGCTTTGCGCCGGTCACGGCCTTCTTCACGTTCAGCACCAAGAGCCATCCGTTCATGCAGCTCTTGAACGCCGTCGTGTTCACGGTCAGCGGCGTGATCGGAATGCACTTCGTCAAGAAGCGCCTGGCCGAAGCCCTACAGCCCGAAGACACCGACGGCGACAGTCCACGCCCGGCGCGTCCGCCCGCCCTCACGTTCTTGCTGTTCGTGTGGTTCGTGATCTACGGCTCGGTCGCGGGCCAGATGGGCTGGATTCTGAGGCCGTTCGTCGGGACGCCGCACATGCCCCAAGAGCTCTTCCGCGAGACGGAGAAGAACATCTTCTACGGACTCGGGCAGGCGTTGAAGTTCTTGGACTGAGGCGCGGATGCTGCGCGACGCCGAGCGCTTGTTGCGCACCGAAGGCGCCTTCGCGGTCGACGCGCAGGTCGTGCCGTGGGCGCGCATCGCGCAGTTGTTGATCGCGGCCGGGGTCCTGTACGGCGCCGTGATGGGAGCACTAGCCGTGAATCCGGTCGGAGTCCTCTACTCGGCACTCAAGCTGCCGGTGCTGCTCGCGTTCGCACTGGCGATCTGTCTGCCGAATTTCTACGCGATGCACGCCGTGCTCGGGCTGCGCGAAGATTTTCCGGCGGCCGTGCGCGGCATCCTCTCGGCCCAAGGCACGCTGGCTGTCGCACTGTGCGCGCTCGCGCCGGTCACGGGGTTTTTCTACCTGTGCGGAGTCACCTATCCAGGCGCACTGCTGTGGAACGGCGGAGCCTTCGCGATCGCCGTGATCTGCGGGCAGATCACTCTCGCGCGTCACTACCGCGCGTTGATCGCGCGCAACCGGCGCCATCGACTCACGTTGGCTGCGTGGTTCTTGCTCTACACCTTCGTCAGCATCAAGGTCGGCTGGGTCTTGCGCCCGTTCATCGGCGATCCCGCACTGCCGATCGAATTCCTGCGCGCCGGCAAGTGGTCCGAGAATCCCTACATGAACTTGTTCTGGACCGCAGCCGCGTTCGTGTGGAACGCCGCGAACAAGCTCGCGGGCGCCGACTGACGCACGTCTTCAGAGCCCGAACGCGCCCGTCGGCGCTGCATGTGCTCTGCCGGCGAAGCGATCGGGTGCGAAGAAGGCCTCGTCGAAGGCGGTGACAGGTTCACCGTGCACGAGTTGTGCGACGCCTTCGCCGACCGACGGCGCGAGCTTGAATCCGTGTCCGCTGAATCCGCTGACGAGGATCAGGCCGCGCCACTGCCTGGGCCGACCGATCAAGGCCTGCGCATCCGGGGTCAGCGTGTACAGGCCGACTTGCGAACCCACATCGTCCTCGTCGGTGTACACGGGCAAGCGCGCTGTGAGTTCACGGCGCGCCCACTCCACGTACGCGCTGCTCACGCGCTCGTCGATCGCATCGGGATCCGGCACCTCGTCATCGTGCGCGTAGTCCATGCGCCCCACGCGCGTGCGACCGGCGTGGCCTTCGCAGCGCGTGTAGAAGCCGCGTTCCAGGTCCAGGATGACCGGATGCGCGGACGGCGGAAGCACCTCGTGCGCGAGACCGAAGCGATCGAGCACCGAATCCTCGAGTCGCGCGCGTGCATCGCTCGCGGCGCTCGTCGCGACGCGCGGGAGCGCCAGGAAATGCTGTTCAGGCCGCACGACCGAGAGCGGCAGGTCGCAACCGATCTGAGCCAGCAACGGTTTCGTCCACGGCCCGGTGGCGACGATCACGTCGCGCGCCAGAACGCGTCCTTCGGCCGTGTCGACGCCGATCACGCGGTCGCCTTCGACGACGAACGCTTCGACCTTGACACCCAGCCGCGTGATTCCACCCGCTTCGCGCGCCAGCGTCGCGAACACTTCGACGGTGCGCACGGGATCCACGCCGCCGCCGTCGGGTTCGTATGCACCGACGGCTCCGTCCGCGATCACGATGTCGGGCACCAGCTCGCGGATCTCGGCGGCGTCGACGAGGTGCGTGGTGATTCCGACGGAACGTTGCATCGCGACGTTGCGCTGCACCAATGCGATCGTCTCCGGACGCTCCGGCCCGGCCAGCGTGATGACGCCCGTGCGTTGGAATCCGATGCTGCGCCCGGTGCGCGCTTCGAGGCCGGCGTACACGCGCAACGAATCGCGCGCCATCACGGCCAGCTCACGATCGGAGTAGTGCTGCCGCAAGATCGCGCCCGAACGCCCCGACGATCCCGCCGCGAGTGCGGACTTCTCGATCAACACGACGGGCTCCGTGATCGGATTCGCGCGGCGCGCGAGATGCCACGCGATCGCGACGCCCATGACGCCGCCACCGACGACGACGGTCTGTGCACGGCGGAGGCTCATACCAAGAACCTAACGAATGAGTGCCCCGCGCGACCGGGGGGGGCCGGTGGGCCGCGCGGGGCTTGAAAGGGGGAGACACCGATCCTGACCCCGATGCCGTGTGGTGAGGGGGATCACACGGTCCGGTCTTCGGTCGCTTTCGATGAACTCCCGGCGACGCTTCCGGCGCTTCGGTGGAGAAGGGGTGGAAAAGTCGGTGGAATTCCGGAGATACGTGACCGGGGCGGGCCTGGAATCGTCACGGATGCTTCCAGGGCTATGCTGACGGGTCCAAGAGTTCGAACCGGATTCCCGCAGAGCCCATGATCCCCCCCCGCAAGACACGCACGATCCGCATCCGAGACCTGGAGGTCGGCGGGGCCGCACCGATCGCGGTGCAGAGCATGGCGGCGACGCGCACGCGCGACCTCGAAGCGACGGCGCGCCAGATCCGGATCTTGAGCGCGGCCGGCGCGGACCTGATTCGCATCGCGGTCGACAGCAAGGAAGACGTCGCGGCGCTCGCGAAGTTGCGCGCAGCGACGGACGCGCGCTTGTCGGTCGACCTGCAAGAGAACTATCGCCTGGCGGAGACGGTCGCGCCCTTCGTCGACAAGGTGCGCTACAACCCCGGACACCTGCACCACCACGAGAAGCACAAATCGGTGCACGACAAGGTCGCGTTCCTGGTCGGCGTCGCGCAGAAGAACGATTGCGCGCTGCGCATCGGCATCAACGCCGGTTCGATCGCGCCCGAGTACGATGCGCGTTTCCCCGACGATCACGTGTCGGCGATCGTCGCGTGCGCGATCGATCATTGCGCACTCGTCGACGGGCTGGGCTTCACCAACTACGTCGTGTCGATCAAGGACAGCGACCCGCGCCTCGTGATCGACGCCAATACGAAGTTCGCGGCCGAACGCCCCGACGTCCCGATTCACCTCGGCGTCACCGAAGCCGGCATGCCGCCCGAAGGCATCATCAAGACGCGCATCGCGTTCGAGCAGCTCTTGAGTCGCGGCATCGGCGACACCTTGCGCGTCAGCTTGACCTTGCCCTTCGACGACAAGGGCCGCGAGATCGAAGTCGGACGCGAGCTGATCCACGACATCGAAAACGGCCGCTTCCGCTCGGTGCCGCCCAATTTCTTCGACGGCCTGAACATCATCGCCTGCCCGTCGTGCTCACGCGTCGAAAACGAGCGCTTCATCGAGCTCGCCGAAGACGTCAAGCGCATGACGGCGTACGCGAAGGAACACGACCTGACGATCGCCGTGATGGGCTGTCGCGTGAACGGCCCCGGCGAAACCGACGACGCCGACCTGGGCCTGTGGTGCGGCCCGAACTTCGTGAATCTGAAGCGCGGCGAAGCGGACGTCGGCGCGTTCAGCTACGACGACATCCTCGGGAAGCTCAAGGCTGAGCTCGATGCGCTGATTGCGGCCAGGCCGCGTTGACAGTTGGAGGCTCTGCCAAGAGAAACGCCTGGCTCACCGAGTGAACCAGGCGTTCGTGACGGCCGAAGCCGTTTGGAATCAATGCCTCGCGATCAGGTGCCGGTGAACGCGCGCTGCAGTGCAGCGACGTCGCGCAGGTCGAAGTCGCCGTCCTGGTCGATATCGTTGATCGCAATCGGTGAGTCGGGCGTGAAGAACACACCGGGGCCGGTCATCGTCGTACGGCTGAAGAACCAGTCGACTTCGCTGACGTTGTTGTCGTACTCGGCATCGAATTCGAGACGGCCCAAGGAGAGCAGGAAATTGTGCACGTGCAGCTTGTCGCCCGCGCTCAAGGCGTTGTAGTTCACGACCGAGGCAGCACCCTCGCCCCCGTGCGCGACGATCGCCGCGTCAAGGTTGTCTTCGACGCTGTTCAAGCCTGATGCGCGGCCGTCGTGCAGAAGAGCGACCGGAGCGCGAATACCTACACCCCACAAGGGCGGCGTACGGAACTCCGTCTCGGTGGCCATGCCTTGCGGGATGCCGTCGCCCAGCGCGCCCATGTCGTGCAGGAGGAAGTCCGTGTACGGCTTGAGAGTCTTGTTGGACAAGGCGGCTTCAGCCACGGGAACCGTGGTGTACGGCGTCGACACGTGGCAGCTTGCGCAACCGATCGCGTTGAAGATCGCTTCGCCCGTCATGCCGCTCTTCGGCGTCTGCGGCGGCGGCGCAAGGAAGCGCTGGAAATCGGTCATGCGGTCGATCTTGTGGAAACCCTGGCCGTCCGGGCCGTCCTCGGGGTCCGGGACGGTGTCACACGCGCCACCGGGGAATGCCACGGCGGGACCGTTGGGCTGGTTGTCGATCGGGAACAGACGGTTGGAGAGCCCAAGTTCCATCATGCTCGCGTCGCCCGAGAAGGTCAGCACGGTCGCGACCTGAGCTTTCCATCCAAAGCGTCCGACGCGCGGCGGTCCCAGCGGCGTCTCGGCCGGCGTGACGATGTGCGCTCTGCCGGACACGCCAGGGGGCGGGATGAATTCGCGCACCTGGATGTCGACGTCGGCGATCGCTTCGACCAGGCCGAAACCGAAACAGGGCGGAGTGATCCGTTGAATCACGACATTGGCCTGCGCCGGAACGAGCTCTGGAGTGCAGGTCGGGAGAGTCAGCGCCTGCTGCAAGGACCCGCCGAGGTTGTCGAGCGGATCGAATGGATTCGGCCCGACCGCGGCTACGCCGAAGCGCGTGACGGCCTTGCCGCTGCTGCCCCCCGACGTCGGGCCGAAGTGGCAGTGCTCGCAGCTCGTGTCGTTCATGATCGGGCCCAGACCTTCGGACACATCCTGGATGTGATCGAACGCGTCCTTGCCGAGCGCAAACCGGTTCAACTCGGCCGGTGTCAGCCCCGGCAGGGGGGCACCCATGCGCGGCTGGATCGGTTGCTGTGCACTCGCCGACAGCATGCCGGCGATCACAAAGGCGGTTGCGCCCGCCACACGTGAGAAGGTTGCCATGGAAATGAATCTGTCTTTCGAGATTGCGTTCATCGGTGTCACTTCAAGGAGTTGGGTCTCACGCGTGGCGAGCGTGGCGATCAGGGCGCCCAGACGGCTTGAACGCCGTTGGACAGGTTGTAGGTCGCGGCCGTGCAGAAAGCCGCCGCGTCGCGGTACCACACCTGGTAGGTACGGGTGTCACCCGGATTCACCACGCCGGCGATGGAGAGCTTGGTGTCAGCTCCGACCGGGTAGCTGGACGTTCCCGTCGCCGTGTTGAACTTCACGCCCAGGCGGATGATCGTGCCGGTGAGGCAGAGCTTGCCGTCACCGAACGCGATGCCGTTGCCGGCGCTCATCTGCGTGGAGCCTTGGAAGTACAGGCAAGGTCCGCTGTTCGGCATGCGGCTGCCGTTCATCTTGAACGTGTCGGCCGAGACACGCGCGCTGCCGCTCATGCTGAGGCGTGCGCCGTTGCCGAACGAGTTGAGGCAACCCTCGTTGTCGCCGACCGCGCTGTGATTCGCGCAGGGGCAAGCCGTGCCGGTGCCGTCACCGAAGCAGTAGGCGGTAACCGTCGGGGCCGAATTGAGCTGGTTGATCCAGACCGTCGTTCCGACGCAACGGCCTTGCACGATGTCGAGATCGCCGTCGTTGTCGATATCGAACACGGCGCAGTCCCAGGTGCCCTGCAGGTCAGAAACGAGCATGCCCACAGCACCCTTCCAACCACCGCTGCCCGACTGTTGGGCCTCGAGGCGGGGAACGATGTTCGATCCGACCACACCACCCGGGTTGTGCATGATCTTGAGCATTCGGTTGCAGCCGATGAGGTCGACGTCGACGTCCGATTGGACGATGTCCGGCCAGCCGTCGTTGTTCAGATCGGCGACGACCGTCGTGCCCGGGAATCCGCCGTCGCTGGATCCGGAGAGGTACGACCAGTTGATGTTCGAACTCCAGGTCGCGCGACCGAGGGCGTCCGTGCCGGTGTTGTACTTGATGTGGTCCTGACCGTCGTCACCGACGACCAGATCAGGGCGACCGTCCTGGTTCAGGTCGGCGACGTCGAAGTGGTACGGCGTCGCGGTCGCCGAGGTCACCTTCTGGAACAAGTTGAAGGTGCCGGGATTGAGCGGATTCTGGTACGAGACCGAGTCGTAGGTGGCCGCGTTGAGAGCCGTGTTCTTGACGATGTCCGGGAATCCGTCGCCGTTGATGTCGCGGATCAGCGCGTGCGTACCGAAGGTCGAGAACAGCATCTCCGTCGTCATGCGCGTCTCGAGCGAATCGACGAAGTTGCCCGCGCCGTCGTTGATCAGCAGACGGTCGTTCGTGTCGTGCGCAGGGTTCTCAGGAATGCTGACGGGACCCGGTTCGGTCTCGTCGTAGTCGGCGTAGTACATGTCGGCGAATCCGTCGCCGTTCACATCACCCACGGCCAGACCGCAGATGCGCGGGCCGACGGGCGTCGTGCTGCCGATCGGGTAGAGCTGCGGGAAACGGCCGTCTTCGTGGCGGAAACCCTGCCACACGCCGTTGACGACACCCTTGTTGCGGAACACGCGCGGGTGCGTGAGGCTCTTCGGGTCGCCGGCGGTCAGGTTCGTGGCCGCGGTGATCATGTCGAGCCAACCGTCGTTGTTGATGTCGATCAGCGCCACTTCGCGGGCCGCCGTCGGCGTCATCAAACCGAAGTCACCGGGCAGGTCGGAATCCGAAGCGTACTGCGCGGTGCGATCGACGAGCTTGCCGTACTCGTTCATCATCAAGTAACCGACGCGCTTGTTGGGAAGCTGCGACCAGCCGTTCTTGCGCACGACGACAACGTCGGTCCAGCCGTCGTTGTTGACGTCGCCCCAGGCGTAGTCTTTCTCCTCGGTGTCCGTGGTGATGTGCGTGGCAACCGAACCGTCGGGGTTCTGGATGCGGTTCGTGTCCTTCACGAACGTGACCCATGCGTTGTTGAACTGCGCGCTCGCCGTGGAGGCGACGAGACCGGCGACGATCAGCGTGGAGGAGATGTGTTTGAAACCGAACATGTGCTCTTCTTTCACGACGGTCCTCCGCACGCTTGCCTTCGCGTCGGAGGGGTCCGTCTGAGGATTGAGGTGAGAGATGTGAGAGTGATTGCGGAGAGAGAACGAGCGATCAGTGGACGACCAGAACCGACTCCGGCTCAGAGACGAAGTCGATCGGGCCGACGAGGTGGAATGCGTGGGTGATCGTCAGGCCTTCGAACCGGGGAGTTGGCGTGAAGGTGACGACAGCGCGACCGTTTGCGTCGAGCGTGCCCTGCGAGTTCTGCAGGATGGGCCCGTTCGGGAAACCGGTCGTGTACTCGAGATAACGGTCGTTGTTGAGCGGCAGCGTCAGGCCGCCTGGCAGCGGCGTGCCCGGCGTCGAGCCCGACCAGCAACCGACCATCTTGTAGGTGCGGCCGGCGTTGTTAGGACCGGCGCTGATCACGAAATTCACCGACTCGTTCGCGGACGGCGACACCGTCGAGCGATTCGGGCGCACGGCCTTGACGATGACGGTGAGCGGTGAGACAGACCCGTCGCCGGCCGGTTCGACCTTCCAGAAGGACGGGTTGGCGCCCTGGCCGGGAAGGATGACGTTCGCCAGCACGTCGCTGGGCGTCAGCGTGTAGGTGCCTACCGTGTAGGGCGCCGTCAATTGTCCGGCGCAGAGGATCGCGGGCGAGCCGAATTGGCCCACGTCCAGGATGACCGTACCGTTCGGCGTCGGAGCGATCGTGTTCTTGATCGTGTTCTGTCCACCGCCGACCTGGCGCAGGATTCCACCGCTCACCGTGCCGCCGAACCCGGTCGGATTGACGAAGCCCTTGGGCGCGTTGAAGTTGTCCATCGGCGCCAGCGTGGGCACGGCGGTCGGCAGCAGCGCGCCGCCGGTGAACGACAGATCAAACGTGAACAGCGCGAGACCCGCGCTCGTGTTGTCGCTCAACTCGCCTTCGACCGAATACGGAACCGTGGCGCCCGGCGCGACGCGCGCCACGGGGCCCCAGGGGCTTTGCGCCCGAACGTTCAGGTCGCTCGCCGGGGCGCTCGCTGCCGAGGCCATGAGAACGACGGATGTCAACAACACACTCTTCATGTGAACGAAACTCCGATGCAGGTCGTGATGTGCGGTCTTCCCGGTCTTGGATGGCGACGCGCCACCCGCGGCCGGTCGGGTGAAACTAGGGAGTCCCCCCGAGACCTTGCTCAACAAGTGTAGACGAAGTAGACCGAGTTGGGGGTGGAGCTACCGTCAGAAGGCCGAAAATCAGGCCTGAAAAGGCTTCGTGCGCACTTGTCCGCAAGCTGACCTTCAGGGGAGATTTCTCCCGGGACTCGAGCTCGGAGTGCCTCAAGGTCCCGCGCAGGGGTGCGGGCGGGAAAGTGTTTCGAAGCTCCAACGGAGCCCTGTGACGGAAGAATCGTCCGTCTGGTTCCGTGCGTTCAGATTGCAAATTCGAATCTAGATCAGCGCCCGGATGACTACCGGGTCGGCGAATCGAGAAGAAACTAGCCCTGATCTGCCTGCCGCGCGCGCTATTCTCGCGGCGTGTCCATTCTTCACGGTCGACGCACGCCGGTTTCGCTGCGCGAGATACGGCCGCGAGCACGGCAAGTCTCCGAGGAGGCCCAGCACGTGGGCCTCGTGAGGGAGCGGATCGAGCAACTGGCGCGGGCCTTCGAGATGCCGGGCGGCCGGGCGAAGGTCGGCGCGCCTCTGGACGCCGAACTGCGCTTCCGCGGCGAACCGGACGCCGAACTCGCCTTTCTCGTGATGTTGTCCGCGCTGCGCTTCGGGTCGGGCTACCACGACAAGCTCAGGAAACGCCCAGGGCTCTCGGTCGGTCAGACTTTGGTGAAATCGCTGACCGAGCTGTTCGAGCGCCTCGGTGCACCCGCGTCCGAGGACCTGCTTCAAGTGACGAGCGCGGACTGTGCGCGCTGGCTCGGCCAGGACCTCGGTGAATCGGCGCCGATCGAGTTGATGGACCTCTTCGCGCGCTCGTTCCGCGACCTGGGCCGCCTCGTCACCGATCAATACGACGGCTCGTTCGTCGATCTCGTGCACTCCGCGGGCGGATCGGTCGAGCGCCTGGTCGAGGTCCTGGCGCAGATGCCGTTCTACGCCGACGTTCAACGCTACCGCGGCCTCGACGTGCCCTTCTACCTGCGCGCGCAGCAACTCGCGATCGAGTTGGCCCAGACTTTCGGGCCTTCGGGCTTCGGGCGCTTCGACGATCTGCAGTTGCTGGCCCCTTCGGCGGACAACGTCATTCCCCACGTGCTGCGACTCGAAGGCGTCGTGCGCTACGAGCGCGGATTGCAGGAACGCATCGACCGCGGCGAGCCGGTGCCGGCGCACACCGAGCGCGAAGTCGAGATCCGCGCGGCCGCCGTCTTCGCGGTCGAGTTGATCGTCGAGGCCCTGCGCACGAACGGCGTCGCCGCGACAGATGTGCAGGTCGACTCGTGGCTGCGCGCTCGCGGTCGCGCGCCGGCGTACCGCTCCAAGCCGCGACATCGCTCGCGCACGGTCTTGTATTGAAGCTCTTTGAGTCCGGATGCGGACTGCGGAAGCTGCTGGTCGATACACTCCACGCACGGGTGCAGACATGCCGACGACGATGACTTCACGTGAACGCTTCCTGGCCGCTTGCAGGCGCGAGCCGCTGGACGCGCCGCCGGCGTGGGTGATGCGGCAGGCCGGGCGCTACCTGCCCGAGTACCGCGCCGTGCGCGCGGGCCGCGAGTTCCTGGAGATGGTGCACGACAGCGCCGTCGCCGCCGAAGTCACGTTGCAGCCCTTGCGCCGCTTCGACATGGACGCGGCCGTGATCTTCTCCGACATCCTGGTGCCGCCGGCGGCGATGGGAGTCGACGTGCGCTTCCTCGAGGGCGAAGGACCCGTGCTCGCGCCCACGATTCGCAGCGCGAGCGACGTCGACAAGCTCAACGATTTCGATCCGTGGAGAGCGACGCGCTTCCTGGCCGATGCGATCGGGCTCGTGCGCAAGGATCTCGGGCCCGCGAAGGCGATCATCGGTTTCTGCGGAGCGCCTTGGACGGTCGCGAGCTACATGATCGAAGGCGGTTCAAGTCGCAACTTCGACGCGACGAAGCGCCTCTTGTACGACGACCCGGCGCTTTTCGCGCGGCTGTGCACGCGCATCGTCGACAATTCGATCCCCTACCTGGAGATGCAGATCGAAGCCGGCGCCGACGTCGTGCAGGTTTTCGATTCTTGGGGCGGCGCGGTTTCGGCCGCGACGTACCGCGAGCACTTGTTGCCGCACGTCAGCCGCCTCGTCGCCGGCGCACGCGCGCGCGGCGTGCCGGTGATCCTGTACGTCAACGGCGCGACGCAGCTCTTGGAGGTCATGGCCGACAGCGGCGCCGACGTGCTCGGCCTCGACTGGCGCGTGGACCCGGCGGACGCCATCGCGCGCGTCGGCGCTCGTTGTGCATTACAAGGCAACCTGGATCCGGGCGTCTTGTTCGCGTCCCCCGCGGTCGTGACGCGCGAGGTGAATCGCACGCTCGATGCGTTCGCCGCGCAGAAGGGCTACATCTTCAACCTGGGCAGCGGCATCCTGCCGACGGTGCCGGTCGCGAGCATGGAAGCCGTGTTCGCGGCGGTGCGCGCGCGGAGGCGCTGATGTCCGGCGCGCTGCACGTCCCGCGCGAGCTGCTGGAGAAGTACGCGACTTCCGCGCCGCGCTACACGTCCTATCCGACGGCGGTGGACTGGTCGAAGGACTTCGATCCGCTGCGCTATCCGGAGCTGCTGGAGCGCGCTTCGCATTCGCCGGAGGCGCTGTCGGTCTACGTGCACCTGCCGTTTTGCGCCGAGCTGTGTCTGTTTTGCGGCTGCAACGTGATCATCTCGCGCTCGCGCTCGCGCATGGACACGTACCTGGACGCGCTGGAGAACGAATTCGCGTTCGTCGCGGCGCGCGGCGTCGGCGGCAGGAAGGTGCGGCAGTACCACTGGGGCGGCGGCACGCCCACGCAACTTTCGCTCGCGCAGATGGAGCGCGTGCAGAATGCCTTCAATCGCGCGTTCACACTCGCCGATGACGCCGAGGTCGCCGTTGAGGTCGATCCGCGCGTCACGACGACCGACCAGGTCAAGTGGCTGGCCGAAAACCGGTTCAACCGCGTGTCGCTCGGCGTGCAGGACTTCGAACCGGCCGTGCAGCAGGCGATCAAGCGCGTCCAGAGCGAGGAACAGACGCGCAAGATCATCGACGCGGCGCGCGCGGCAGGCATTCCCTCCATCAACGTCGACCTGATCTACGGCCTGCCCGAGCAGACGATCGACAGTTTCGCCCGCACGATCGAACGCGTGATCGCGATCCGGCCCGAACGCATCGCGCTGTTCCACTACGCGCACGTGCCGTGGATGAAGAAGCACCAAAACGTGCTGGAGACCGACCGCGCGCCGTCGTCGGCCGACAAGCTGACGATCTTCACGCGTGCCGTCGAACAGTTCCAAGCCGCGGGGTACGTGTACATCGGGCTCGATCACTTCGCGCTCCCCACGGACGAGCTCGCGCTGGCGCTGAAAGAGCGCAAGCTGCAGCGCAACTTCATGGGCTACACGACACGCCGCGGCGGCGACATGGTGTCCTTGGGCGTATCGTCGATCGGTGACGTGTCGGGCGCCTTCGTCCAGAACGCGCCGGTCGAAGCCGAGTATCTGAGGCTGATCAAGGAGCGCGGCTTCGCCACGCACCGCGGCCACGAACTGAGCGCCGAAGACGCCTTGCGGCGCGACGTCATCGTCGGGCTCATGTGCAACGGCGTGCTGCTGAAGTCTGAGATCGAAGCCCGCCACGGCATCGTGTTCGACACGACCTTCGCCGCCGAACTCACCGCCCTCGAACCCCTGGCGGGCGACGGCCTCCTGAAGCTCGACCCCGACGCCGTCCGCCTGACCGACCTGGGCCAGGTCTTCATGCGCAACGCCGCCCTGCCTTTCGATCGCTACTTCGCAGCCCGCGCCGCCCGCGGCGGCGACACGGGCCGCACGTTCTCGAAGACCCTCTGAGCCGCCTGCGACCACCCGCGGTGGAATGATTTTCCGCCGGCGTGCATTCCGTTCGCGAAGTTCGCGGCGCGTTCAGCCGGAGCGCATCCGAGGCCGATAGAGCGTTGTTCCTCTTCTCCCCTCGCCCCTTCGTCGACTGCGCTCCCACTCCCCATGGACTTCGCAACGCTGCTTGGTTACGTGCTCGGTCTTGGACTCGTCACCTGGTCCATGGCTCACGCCGACGGCCTGCCCGGGCTGGCGCTTTTCGTTCACGGTCCCGCTGCGGCGGTCGTGTGCGGCGGCAGCTTCGCGGCGATCATGATCCACTTCCCGATGCACAACGTGCTGGATCTGTTCAAGGTCATCCTCAAGAACTTCCTGCACAAAGCTCCGCCGCAGACCGAAGACATCGAGCGCATCATCAGCTACGCCAACCTCGCGCGCCGCGACGGTCTGCTGGCTCTCGAATCGAAACTCCAGGAGGTCAAGGACCCGTTCTTCGCCAAAGGCGTTCAGCTCGTCATCGACGGCTTTGCAGCAGAGACCGTCAAGGACATCATGATCCTCGACGCCGAGGTCGAGAAGCAGCGTCACGCCGTCGGCAAGAAGATGCTCGAACAGCTCGGCACGTTTGCGCCGGCGTTCGGAATGGTCGAGACGCTCATCGGTCTCGTCCAGATGCTCTCGAACTTGTCCGACCCGGCGAAGATCGGTGCGGGCATGGCCGGCGCGCTCATCGGGACGTTCTACGGCGCGTTCCTGGCCAACCTCGTGTTCTTGCCGATGGCCGGCAAGCTCGACATGCGCGCCAAGGAGGAATACCAGCGGCGCGAGCTGATCATCGAAGGCATCGCCGCCATTCAGTCCGGCGAGAAGCCGCAGCTCATCAAGGAGCGCCTAAAGGGCTTCCTCCGACCCGTCCAGCGCAAGGCCATTCCGTCCTGATCCACCGGACACGCTGTGGCACGCCCGAAGAAACACGAAGAACACGCGCACTCCGAGAGCTGGCTCGTCAGCTACTGCGACATGATCTCGTTGCTCGTCACGTTCTTCTTGATGATGATGACGTTCTCGTCGAGCAATCAGCACAACATCAGCGAGGCCGGCATGGGCATCTTGAAGGGCCGCGGCGGAGTGTGGCGCAACAAGCTCGCGTTTCCCAGCGAGGTCACGGTCGATCTCATACAGGCGGACCTGTTCGCGCGCGAACTGTGTTCCTTGATGTCGGTCAAGGGCGGCGGGCAACCGATGAGCGTCAAACCGATCCAAGACGGCTTTGTCGTCGGTTTCGACCTGGAGGCCTCGTTCGCCCCCGGATCGGACGAGGTGAATCCGGCCCTGCGCAATCAGCTGTTGAGCGTCGGTCGCACGCTGGCACGCTTCAACTTCACGATCATCGTGGAGGGTTACACGGATTCGTTGTTCAAGCCGACCCGCTTTCACTCCGACGACATCGGCATGGGCCTCTCTCGTGCGCGCGAGGCGGCATTCGTGCTGCTCGACGGCTGCGGAATTCCGCCGGATAGGGTGTACGTATCGAGCTTCGGCGCACTCCGCCCGCGCGTCAACAACGACACGCCCACCGGTCGCATGAGCAATCGCCGCGTCGAGTTGCGCGTCGTACCCACGGCGCGGCGCTCGACTCCCAAGACGGGCCCCGAAAAACTCGAGGGGCAATGACCTGTGTCTGAACACGCCACACACAACGCGGCCGAGGTCGATGCACATGCGCCGGCGACGGAAACGCCTGAGCCGGACGCTGCGCATGCGGCTCCCGCGAAGCACGGCGCCAAGCACGAGAAGCACGGCGAGAAGAACCACCACGACGCCACCGAAGCGGGCGGTCACGGCGCAGACGGTCACAGCGGTGGGCACGGCGGGGCCCATGGCGGCCGCCACAAATCGCACGACCACGATCTTCCGCCCGGCACACCGCCGTGGCTGATCTCGTTCGGCGACATGATGACGCTGTTCTTGTGCTTCTTCATCATGCTCGTGACGATGGCGAAGACGCAGGACGCGGGCCTCATGGCGAAAGGGCTGGGACCGTTCATGGCTTCGCTCGAACTCGGCGGAAGCGACGGCCCCATGGACGGCGGTCGCATGCTCGACGGCATCAACAAGTATCGCCTGCGCTTCGGACTCGAGCCCTTGACCGAAGAAGAGCTCGCGTCTGGTTACGAATCGCCGAAGGACCCGGCCGGCATCGAAGACATGGTGCGTCAATCGCTGCGCTCGGCGTGGACGCTCGAACAACCGCTGATCGCGACCTTCGCGGAGGACTCCGCCGAACTCAGCGACGATTCGAAACACTACCTCGACCTCATGGCGAGTTCGCTACGTCCCGGACAAGGACAAGTGCTCGTGCTCGAAGGCCACGCCGACGATGCCGGTGCGCGCTTCGACTACGACGACACGCTGCTCGCGCTCCGACGCGCGGTCGCCGTGGCCAAGTACTTCGTCGAGGAACTCGGCTTCATCACGGTCCGCGTGGAACCACGCGCGTGGCCGCGCGAACCCGAACGTAACGGAACCAACATGCGCCGCGTCGACGCGCGCGTCGTTCAACCCATCGAACCGGAACAGAACTGAGCCCCGCTCAAGGAATCGAACATGGCTGAGAACAAAGAAGCGAACAAGGATGCCAAGGCCGAAGGAGCAGAGGCGCCGAAGAAGAGCAAGAAGGGACTCATGTTCGGAGGCGGTGGCGCACTCGTCGTGATCCTGGGTGCTCTGGCGGCGACCATGGCGAAGCCCGAGAAGAAGGTCGAGCGCCACCTGTTGCGCGGGCCGTTCGTGAGCAACCTCTCGAAGAACGAGATCACCGTCAACCTGGCCGGCGAAGGCAGCAAGCGTTACCTCGTCATGGAGCTCAACGTCGAGTACTTCGCGTACGAAGAGAGCTACGTGACTGCGCGTCTGGGCACCGGCGCGGTCAAGGGCGACGCGGCTGGCGCGCCCAGCGGCGATCCGCTGTACCTCGCAATGCTGCAGGACGCACTTTTGAAGATCGCCGCGCGCAAGACGCGCGACCAGGTCACCGATCAAGTCCAGATCGACACCTTCCTGGAAGAGGTGCGCGTCGCGGTCGATCCGCTCCTGTTCCCCGTCTGCGTCGGCGACAGCCACGGCCAGACCATGCCGGATACCGTTTCGGGCTTGCGCGTCGGCGAGTCGATCGCCACAGCGACCTTCCGCGGAATGCTTCACGACCACGAGATCGTCGTGAACGCGCTCGAGAAGACGGTTCGACTCGACGACGGCCCCGCAGTCGGCTACCAGGGCACGGAACGAGACCTGCGTGTCGAGAACCCGCAGAAGGAATACGTGTTCTTGGACGTGACCACGCTCAAGCCCGAGTTCGTGGGCAAGGTCCCGATCGGGCTGGCCGGCAAGGTGCGCCAGATCTATCGCAAGAAGTTCCTCGTCCAGTAACGCAATTGAGGAGCCGTGCGGGCGCGCCTATCCTCCACGGATGGTGCAACCGCGTACGGTGATCGTCGGCGCCGGCCTGACGGGCCTCGCTTGCGCATTCGATATCGCTCGTGCCGGGAGCGACGTCCGCGTGTTCGAACGACGACAGCAGCCGGGCGGCGTCGTGGGCACGATCGCACGCGACGGGTTCTTGTTCGAGACCGGACCGAATACGATTCAAGGCTCGAGCGCGGCGTTCTTGCGCCTCGTGAGCGACTTGGATCTCGCGTCGCGCTTGATCCACACCGGTGCTGAAAGCGCGACGCGTTGGTTGTGGTTCCAGGGGCGGCTGGTTGCTCTACCGCGCTCGCCGTTGGGCTTGCTCACGACGCCTGTGCTCTCACGCAGCGCGCGGCTGAGACTGGCCACCGAAGTGCTGCGTGGTTTCGTTCCGCCCGAGGACGAACGCGAACCGACCTTCGAGGCTTTTCTGACCGAACGCATTGGCCGCGAAGCGACGCAGACCCTGGCAGGCGCCTTCGTGCGCGGCATCTACGCCGCCGATCTCAGTGAACTCGGTGCCCGCAGCGCCTTCCCCAGGCTGTGGGACGCCGCAGTTCGTCGAGGTGGGCTCGTGCGCGGCCTGTTGCTCGGCCGAAAAAAGGGTGGGGAGGAAAGTCGTTCCGTGCGTGTGCCGCGGACTTCGCTCGTGTCGTTTCCGGACGGACTGCAGGAATTGGTCGGCGCACTTCGTCGTGATCTGGGTTCACGCGTGCGAACCGGTGTGGGGGTCGAGCGCATCGAGCGGTTCGGCAGCGGTTGGAACGTCGCGACGAGCGACGGGTCCTCCGTGTTCGCGGACCGCGTCGTGCTCGCCGTGCAGGCGCCGGCTGCGCGCGTTCTGCTCGAACGCGCGAATTTCGAGGAAGAAGCGCGCGCGCTGGCGGCGATCGGGCACGCGAGTGTCACGGTCGTCCACCTGGCGTTTGCAAGCGGGCTCGAGCTCCCGCGCGGCTTCGGCTATCTCGTGCCGCCGGCCGCTGAGGCCCGCGGTTCGATGGCGCCGCGCGCTCTAGGTACCATCTTCACGTCGAACCTCTTCCCCGGACGCGCGCCGAGCGGCGGTTCGTCCTGCGCGAGCTTCTACCGCACCACCGACGTGAATTCGCTGTCCGACAACGAACGGATCGAACTGGCGCGCGCCGACCTGCGGCTCGCGCTCGCGCGCACAGACGTTCCGCATCCGACGGCACATCACATTCAATGCTGGGATGACGTGATCCCTAGACTCGCTCCGGGTCACGATCGGCGCATGACCGAGCTGACGGGCGCGCTGCGCGAACGCTGCCCGAGCTTGCACCTGGCAGGCTCATACATCGGTGGCGTTTCGGTCGACTCCGTGATCGCGACCGGCCGCGCGACGGCGCGTGACGTTCTCCGGCGGGAGCGGCGCGCGTGAACCAGGCCCTCCAGGCGCTGGGCGTCTTGCTGCCTGTGCTGTACGCGCTGTCGGCGTTGTTCCACGGCGTCGTGTTCAGTGGTGAACGCTCGCGGAAGGTCGATCCGCTGCGGCGTAACGTGCTCAACGCGACCATCGCCGTCCACTTCGCGTACTTCGCGACACGCGCAGTCGCATTGGAGCAGTTCCCGGCCAACGATCTGTGGTCGACAGTCTCCTTGATCGCGTTTTCGACGGCACTGGCCTACGCGCTCGTCGCGAGATTCGCCGGACACTCTGGCTCCGGAGGAGTGACACTCGGACTCGTGTTCGCGCTACAGCTCCTGGCTTCGGCGTTCGGCTCGTTCGAACCCGTCGCACGCGCCGGTGGAATGAGCCTGTGGGCAGTCATGCACGTCATTTCCAGCGCCGTTGCCGCAGCGGCGCTCGCGCTATCAGGAGTCCACGGAGCGCTGTACATCGTGCTCTTGCGCGAGATGCGGCAGCGGCGCTTCGGGGCGTGGTTCGACCACTTGCCCGATCTGGACATGCTGGCGAAGATGACGCGGCGCTCGGCGCTGTTCGGCTTCATCGGGCTGACCATCGGGCTCAACGTGGGCATCGGTCTGGCGCACGCGGAGAAAGTCCCGGGCTTCGGGTACGCACATCCCGAAGTGCTGCTGTCGCTGCTCTTGTGGATCCACTTCGGCGTGATCGCCTTCAGCGAGAAGATCCGCGGGTTCGGAGCGCGGCGCGCCTCGTACGCAGCGGCAGGCGGATTGGTGGCGCTGCTCTTGTCGCTGTTGCTCGTGTTGCTACCGCACTCGTTTCACTCGGGCCTCTGATGGACTCTCAATCCACATTGACGCTCGTCGGGCTCTCGCACCGCACCGCCCCGGTGGCCGTGCGCGAGCGCTATGTGGTGAATCAAGCGGATTTGACGCCCTGCCTCAAGGCGTTGCTCGAGATCGAGGGCGTGCGCGAGGCGTTCGTGCTCTCGACCTGCAACCGGACCGAAGTCCTCGTCGTCGGGCCGCGAGGCGTCGACGTGGCCACGCAGGTCAAGGCGCAGATCTTCCGCAATCTGGCGCCCGAGCACAGCTACTCGTACGAGAACGTGCCGGCGGTGATCCACACGTTGCGCGTCGCGTCCGGCCTGGACAGCATGATCGTCGGCGAGAGCGAGGTGCTGGCGCAGATCAAGCGCGGCTTCGATTCAGCCGAGGCTGCCAGGTCTCTGGGCACGACCTTGCGCGCGCTCGTTCAGCAGGCCTTGCGCGTCGGCAAGCGTGTACGCAGCGAGACCGAAGTCGGCCAAGGCACGCTCTCCGTCGCACGCGTGGCGATCGACCTCGCTCAACGCGCTTTCGGCAAACTCCACGACGAGGCGGCGTTGATCATCGGCGCGGGCGAGACAGGCGTGCTCACGGCGCGACACTTGAAGGCTGAGGGCATCGGCTCGCTGGCGTTCGCCAACCGCACGCTCGAACGCGCGCGGCTCGTGGCGGCCGATTTCGACGCGGATGCGCACGGCCTCGAACAGCTGAGCGACCTGATCCGCGGCGTCGACCTCGTCATCGCCTGCGTCGAAGGCCAGTCCGCCGTTCTCGACGCGACCGTTTTCGATCGGCGCGCGATCTCGCGGCGCGACAAGCCGCTGCTCGTCATCGATCTGTCGATGCCGCGCGCCGTGGCCGCCGATGTGGCCAAGATCAGCGCCAACGTGCTCGTGTACGACCTCGACGATCTTGCGCGCGTGGTGCAGGAAAACGAACAAGGCCGACAGCGCGCCGTTCATGCGGCCGACACGATCCTCGTCGGCGAGCTGCACAAGTTCTTGAGTCTGCGCACGTACGCGTCCTTCTCACCGGCGATCGCGGTCATGCGCGAACGCTTCGAGAAGACGCGCGAAGAGGCACTCGACGCGATCGCGGGTGCGCGTACGGATCCACGCGAGGTCCAATTGGCGCACGAGCTGACGCGCAAGCTGCTCGACGTCGCACTTGATCAGCTCAAGGAGAGCGCGCGCCGCACCAGTTCGGAGGACGCCCTCGCCCGCGAGTACCAACGCTTCGTGGAGGGACGGTGAAGTTCGTGCTCGCGACGCGCGGAAGTCCGCTCGCCTTGTGGCAAGCGCACGAGACCCGGCGTCTCTTGCTCGCTCGGCATCCGGATTGGGATGTCGTGCTCTTGCCGGTGCAAAGCGCGGGCGACAAGGATTCGAAAACTGAACTGGCGCGCTTCGGATTGACGGGAATCTTCACCGCCGAAGTCGATCATGCCGTCGTGTCCGAAAAGGCTCACGCAGGCGTGCACAGCCTGAAGGACATGACCACGTCCCTGCACGAGCGCCTGACTCTCGCCGCGTGTCTCGCGCGCGGGCCGGCCGAAGACGTGTTGCTCACGACCGACAGGCGATGCCTCGCTGACCTTCCCGCGGGCGCACGCGTCGCGACGGGTTCGGTGCGACGTGTCGCGATGATCCGTCGCTTGCGCCCGGACCTCGAACTCGTCGGCATCCGCGGCAACGTCGAAACGCGCTTGAGAAAGCTCGCGGACGGCGAGGCCGAAGCGCTGGTCATGGCGCGCGCCGGGCTGGAACGCCTGGGTTTGACGGATCACATCAGCGAAGTGTTCGACGTCGAACGCTCGGTGCCCGCCGTGGGCCAAGGCATCGTCGGCATCACATGTCGCGTCGAGGACTCGGACACGATCGCGGCGCTGACGGGGATCGCTCACGCCGCGTCGTTCGCGGCGGCACGAGCGGAGCGCGCGTTGTTGCACGCCTTGCACGGGGGCTGCAACGCGCCGGTCGGCGGACACGCGACCTGTTCCGGCGTGGAACTCGCCCTGCACGCTCGTGTGCTGGCACTCGACGGTCGGGAATGCGTCGAGGATCGCATCACGGGTCACATGGATCACGCGTCGCAACTGGGAGAAACGCTCGCGCGACGCTTGAACGAGCGTGGCGCCAAGCGATTGATCGACGCAGCGAGGGAGTCATGAAGCGCGTGTTGATCACAGGGCCCTCCACCCACATCACCGAGTGGAGTGAAGCCGCACGCTCCGTGCGCTGGACCGCGATCGAGTTCCCCTTGCTCGCAGTCTTCGACAAGAACACGGCCCCCGTAGACGTCCTGGGCAGCACGCCGGAGATCGACTGGATCTGTGTCACGAGTTCCAATGCACTGCCTTTCATAAAACGCGCGCTGGCCGAGTTCCCGAACCTCGCCGTCATCCCCGCTGCCGCTGTCGGCGACCGCACCACCAATGAACTCGCGCGCTTGGGCTGCTCGATCGCGCTCGAACCTTCAACCGACGCGCACGAACTGGCAGAGCGTGTTTCGTCGCGCGCTTCACGATCGGCGCGGGTCTTGTGGCCGCACGGTGATCGCTCGGACGAGTTCGCGCACATCTTGCGTGGCCGTCGTCTGACGGTGGTCGATCCGATCGTGTACGAATCACGCTCGCGCGACGATCTCGAGATTCCTGCTAGCGACGTGGTCTTCTTTGCGAGTCCGTCCGCCGTCGGCGCCTGGCATGAGCGCGCGGCGACCGGCGACGGTCCACGCCTCGCCATCGCGATCGGCGGCACTACTTTGTCGGCACTGCACGCGGAGACCGAAGCACGTTTCGAGCGCTTGATGGTTCTGCCGGCTCCGACGCCTGAAGCCTTCGCGGACGCGCTGGCACACGTAGACATCTGAACGTCTCACGGGCGGCAGGCGACAGCCGCCACCGCGAGCGATACTCTCCAGCGTCCGCAACTGGAAACGACATGAGCTATTCACCCTCCAAAGGCATGACACCCGGTCCGGGTGAAGAACTGCCGCCGCTCCCGCCCGACTTCCTGATCGAGAGGCCGCGTCGCTTGCGCCGAACGCCTGCGATCCGGCGCCTCGTACGCGAGACCAACCTCACACGCGATGACTTGATCCTGCCGCTCTTCGTCGTCGAAGGCAGCGGCGTGCGCGATGAAGTCAAGTCGATGCCCGGCGTGTACCGCGAATCAGTTGATCGCATCGTCGAGACGTGTATGCAGGCGGAACAGCTCGGCATCCCCGGCGTGATCCTGTTCGGCGTGCCGAAGAAGAAGGACCCCGAAGGTCACGCCGCGTGGAGTCCGGACGGGATCGTGCAACGCGCGCTGGAGAAGATCGAACGCTCCGTGCCGAACATCTTGCGCATCGCCGACCTGTGTTTCTGCGAGTACACCGACCACGGCCACTGCGGCGTGCTCACGCCCGAAGGTGACGTCGACAACGACGCGACGCTCGAGAACCTCGAACTGCAGGCCGTCGCCCTCGCCGACGCCGGCGCGCAGATCGTCGCGCCCAGCGGCATGATGGACG
The DNA here is from genome assembly GCA_016795245.1 of Planctomycetota bacterium. Taxonomy (GTDB): domain Bacteria; phylum Planctomycetota; class UBA1135; order UBA1135; genus JAEUIA01. Next base: position 106,002 of record JAEUIA010000075.1, read on the forward strand.
GCATGGTCGCATCGATTCGCGCCGCGCTCGACGAGACCCACCACGTCAACACGACGATCCTGTCGTACGCGGTGAAGTACTCGTCCGGCTTCTACGGCCCGTTCCGCGACGCCGCTGATTCGGCGCCCGCGTTCGGCGACCGCAACACGTACCAGATGGATCCGGCGAACGGGCGTGAAGCGCTGAAGGAAGCCGCGATCGACATCGACCAGGGCGCCGACATGTTGATGGTCAAGCCTGCGCTGCCCTATCTCGACATCGTGCGCCGCGTGAAGGACAAGTTCGACGTGCCGGTCTGCGCGTACCAGGTCTCCGGCGAGTACGCGATGCTGAAAGCCGCTGCCAAGAACGGCTGGCTGGATGAGGAACGCGTGATGCGCGAGTCCTTGACGTGTATCAAACGCGCCGGCGCCGACTTCATTCTGACGTACTACGCGCGCGAGATGGCGAAGCTCTTGAAGGCCTAGAAGGGTCTTCTCAACGGCTGCGGGCCGCGCACCTGTGTCCAGGGAGCGCGGCCCGCGGTCTTCGATTCAGGCGACGTTCAAGGTCCCCAAACCAACGTCAACCCTTGAGTCAGGTCGTAGTTGTTGGCCGTGCACAAGCCGGGCACCGACCGATACCAGCACTGGTAGTGCTTCGTCTGCCCGTTCGTCGCTCCGCCTTGGACGTGAATCGGATTCGGAGTCAGGCCCCCCGGATACGAAGCGACGCCCGAGGACGGGAACACGACACCGAGGCGGATGATGCCGCCTGTCGCGCACAGATGTCCGTCGCCGAAGTTGATCGGCGAAGCGGCCAGCGTGTTCGACTGGAAGAAGAGCCCCGGGCCGGGGATGTCCGTCGCCGTCAACACGAGCGTGTCGGTTCCCAGCGACGCCCCGGCGATACCGGTGGCCGAGAGAATCGCGCCGCCGGCGAAGGCCGAACTGCCGCAGCCGTGTCCAGCCGCTCCCGTGTTCGCGCACGGACACGGAGCGCCGGTGCCGTCGCCCAGACAGAACGGGGTGGACGGCGTCGTGATCGGTCCGCGGTCGAGGAGGAACGCCGCGTCGATGCCTCCGGTCAGCCGGCCCTCGAAGATCACGTAGCGCCCGTCGGCGCTGATCCAGAAAGAATCCTGAACACTGGCAACGAACTCGATCACGATCCCACCAGCCGTCGTCACGCCTTCTTGAACGAGCAGCTCGTGGTTGACGAAGAGGCCCGTATCACGCGTCGTGTCGGGGTCGTTCCAGTCCCCCCACCAAAAGACGTTGCCGCTGGCGTCGGCGCGCACAACCGTCCCGAAGGCGGTGAACGTGAACCCGCCGATGGCCGGAAGGCCGGATCCTTCCTGCACCAGGACGGCACCGTCCACGATGATCACTTCGTCGTCGGTCGTCGCGCCGTCGAGGTTGGCGCGGTAGACGATGTGTCCGCCGTTGCTGATGTCGACGGGTCTGCTGTCCACGATTTCGTAGTTGCGGCCCGCGACTGGAGACGCGCTACCCTCGCGCGCGATGATCACGGGACCGGTCCCGTCGTCGTGAACGAGCGCCACGTCCGAAGTCGCAGCTCCCGTCATGTCCGCGAGGTACAGCACGGCCCCGGACGAGTTCATCGCGTACCCGTACGGAGCGGTCTCCAATTCGGCCAGCGTCTCCATGCCGAAGCCCGGCAAGTTGTCGCCCTTCTTCACGAGAACGGTCTCGGACACCAGCGCGAACGCGGGATCCAATTGCAGTCGCACGAGCGCGCGATCGGTCGTACCCGCGATCGCCGGGTCGTCGACCGTGGCCATGACGAGCAGTTGACCGGAGTCGTTCCACTTCGTTCCGAAGAACCCCCTGTAGACCGTGCCCGCCGAGAATTGCGGCGCGATGGAGACATCGCTCTCTTGGAGCAGCAGCGTCGAATTCACGAAGATGCCTGAGTCGGTATCGGTCGTCAGGCCGCTGAGGAAGAAGTTCCACCCGCTCGTGCCCGCTTCGTTGATCGTGATGTCATCGAATGAGCTGATGGACGATCCGAGCGGCAACGGCAACGCATCGCCTTCCTGCAAGAACACCGGCCCGTTCTTGAACATCGTAGAAAGGCCGCTGTTGGTCGAAGTCTCGACCAGCCATGTGCCGGATGAGTTCACAGCCAGGTTGTCGATCGCGGTGACTATGCCCGCGGCTCCGGCGGAGTCGCCGTCTTTGACCAAGACCGTGATGACTTGTGCGGGTAAGGCCGCAGAAAGCGCGACGAGAGCACAGTAAGAAAGAGCCTGGGCTCGGATGTAAATCATGGTTGTCTCCTGAGTGAACGGTTCCAGGCCTAACGTACGCGCATTCCATCGATCCCGAAACACGCAGCGGGGTACTTTTTCCGGACCGAGTGCACCTGCACACGATGATTCACTTGGGAGTCTTGGTCGCAACTCCCCCGCGTGCAGCCTCAAATGCGGCGTCAGCCTCCTCCTTGCGGTCGAGTACGGTCAACACACGGGCGCGCCCCTCGTGTGCCTGGAGCAGGCGCGGATCGATCGCTATCGCGCGGTCGAAAGCTTCCAGCGCATCCTCGAATCGGCCGAGATCGGCCAGCACCCAGCCACGCAACTTGTGCGATTGTGGGTCCATGGGATCGGCTCGCAGCATCTCATCACAGGCGGACAGTGCGAGTGCTGGCCGCTCAAGCGCGCGCAAAGCCAAAGCGCGCCCCGATAACGTTGCGGTGTCCCTCGCGCCCAATTCGATGGCTGCGTCGAATGCGGAAAGCGCCTCGGGATAGCGCTTCTGCAGCATGAGGGCGTTGGCAAGTCCCGTGTGGGGTGCGGCGTACTGTGCATCCAGCGCGATCGCAGCAGCGTATGCGGTCAGCGCCTCTTCAGGCCGCCCAACATCGACGAGTGAGTTGCCGCGGCCGTTCTGAGCCCCGGCGTTGCGCGGTTCCAGCTGGATCACGGTCTCGAACTCACTCAGCGCTTCGAGACCGCGGCCTTCGGCGCGCAGGATGATGCCGCGACCTTGGTGCGCAGTCGGATTCGCGGGGTCGAGCGCAAGCGCTCGTTCGAAAGAGGCGAGCGCTTCTCTGGTGCGTCCCATGGCAAGCAGGGCGTTTCCACGGCCGCCGAGCGGACTGGCGTAGTTGTGATCAAGGCGGATAGCTGCGTCGAATTCTGTAAGCGCGGCTTCGTAGCGTCCGAGCACGTTGAGCGCGTTCCCACGCCCGTTGTGCGCGACCACATCTCGCGGCGCAAGGCGCACTGCCTCGTCGAATGCAATCAACGCCTCTTCAGCGCGCCCAGCAGCGATCAGCGCGTTGCCGAGATTGACAAGTACGGACGCATCGGCCGGCGAGAGCTCGCGCGCCCGTTGGAACTCAGCCAAGGCCGCCGCATGATCGCCCATGTCACGCAGCACGTATCCGAGCCCTTCGTGGCTCGAAGCATCGCGAGGATCAAGCGCGAGCGCCCCACGAAACGCCGCGAGTGCGTCGTCATTTCGGCCTTGTGCGCGCAACACGTGCGCACGAATGCGGAACGCGCGTACGCGCTGGGCGGGGCACAGAACCTCGGCCTCGCGCGACAGTTCGGTGGCGCGTGCAAGCCTCTCGACGTCAGCGGTGTAGCGCAGGATGCTCGTCGCCATCGGCTGGCCGCCGAGCGCGTCCCAGGCCGAATCCAGCTTGCGCTCGGCCGACAGGCATTCGACCTGCTCGCGCTGTTCACGCTGTTCACGAGCGACCTGCCGCGCGCTCAGGAAGCCGAGGAGGCCGAGCGTTGCGCCGCTCAAGCCAGACACCATCAACACGACTCTTTGCGCAATCTCAAACTGCGACAGCCCACGCTTCGATTCGTCGCTCACAACGGGTGCGATGGTCGCTTGCTTGCTGCGCTTGGATCGGGCCATGACGGGTGTGGGTCTCGGCGGTTCACAACGAGCTTATCTCAGGCGCGCTCGATGGGCATACTGCCGGTATGTTGAACCTCGAACGCTCGCGCGCGGTCTTCGACGCCGCGCAAAAGATCATCCCCGGTGGCGTGAACAGTCCTGTGCGCGCCTATCGCTCGGTCGGCGGCACGCCGGTGCACATGGCGCGCGGCAAGGGCGCCTTGGTGTGGGATCTCGACGGCAATGAGTACGTCGATTTCGTGCTGAGCTACGGACCTTTGATCCTGGGCCACGCCGATCCGCGCGTCGTCGAAGCGATCACGAAGACGGCTGCGACCGGGACCGCTTTCGGCACGCCTTCGCAAGGCGAGCTCGACATCGCGCGCATGATCTGCGAGCGCGTCGCGCCGTGTGAAATGGTGCGCCTCGTCAACTCCGGCACGGAAGCGACGATGAGTGCGCTGCGACTGGCGCGCGCGTTCACGAAACGTGACATCGTGCTCAAGTTCGACGGCAACTATCACGGCCACTGCGATTCGTTCCTCGTCAAAGCCGGATCGGGCGCGCTCACGCACGGCACGCCGGATTCGCCAGGCGTGCCGAAATCGCTCGCGACGATGACCGTCGTCGCTCAGTACAACGACATCGAGAGCGTGCGCAAGCTGCTCGAAGCCAACCGCGACCAGGTGGCGTGCATCATCGTCGAGCCTGTGGCGGGAAACGTCGGCTTGATCCAGCCGGCCCCGGGCTTCTTGCTGGGTCTGCGGGACCTGTGCACGGAGCACAAGGCGCTCTTGATCTTCGACGAAGTCATGACCGGCTTCCGCGTCGCGCGCGGCGGCTACCAGGAACTCTGCAAGGTCAGCCCGGACCTGATCACGTTCGGCAAGGTGATCGGCGGCGGCGTGCCGGTCGGCGCCTACGGCGGTCGCGCCGACGTCATGTCGCGCATCTCGCCCGCCGGCGACGTCTATCAAGCCGGCACGCTGAGCGGCAATCCGCTCGCCGTCGCCGCGGGCCTCGCGACGCTGCGCGCGACCGACGCGCCGGGCTTCTACGCCGGGCTCGATACCCAGTCCGCGAAGCTCGCGCAGGGCATCGAGTCCGCCGCCAAGAAGCACGGCATCAACTGCCACGTCGGCCGCCAAGGTTCGATGCTGTGCCCTTACCTTTCGCCGATCCCCGTGCGCACGCTCGCGCAAGCGATGGCCAGCGATCGCGAACAGTGGAAACGCTTCTTCCACGCCTTGCTCGAAAACGGAGTCCACGTCCCGCCGTCGCAGTTCGAAGCCTGGTTCGTGTCGAGCGCGCACGACGACGCGGTCATCGAGCGCGTGATCAAAGCCGTCGATTTGTCCTTCGCCAAGGTCAAGAACTGAGTGCGCACGGCCCCCGGGAACCGTCTCGTTGCCCCCGCGAACACCCTAGGCCGGCCTCCACAAAACCCCTCACCTGACGCTTCCAGATGGCCTGTGGCTGAAAATCAGCCATCGAGTGGTTGATTTTCAGCCACATTGTGACGATCTTCGAGTGCATGCTCGCGCGCCATCTGGAGGGCCGCATTCTGGCCGGACTGGCCGACAGCCCGGTCGTCTTTCTGCAGGGCCCGCGTCAATGCGGCAAGAGCACACTCGTTCAGGCGATCGCCTCAGGCCGTCATCGCGCGCGCTACATCTCGCTCGACGATCCGGCGCAGCTCGCAGCTGCGCGCTCGGATCCCACTGGATTCCTGGCCGGCTTCGACCGCAACGTGGTGATCGACGAAGTGCAGTCGGCACCCGAGCTCTTCCCGGTGTTGAAACGAGCCGTGGATCGCGATCGAACCCCGGGTCGCTTCCTCCTGACGGGATCGGCCAATGCGCTGGTAGTGCCAGAGATGGCGCGTGCGCTCACCGGCCGCGTGGACCTGGTGACGCTGCAAGGTCTGTCCCAAGGCGAAATAGCCGGTCGACGTGACGGCTTCGTGGACTGGGCTTTCTCTGACGAGCGGATCCCGATCGACCTCGAGACACCGCGCGATCTACCGACACGCGTCATCGCCGGTGGTTTCCCTGAAGTCATCGCACGCCGGACGTCTGAGCGCCGAGCAGCGTGGTTCGATTCGTACATCACCACTTTGGTCCAACGTGACGTACGCGACCTGGCCCAGATCGACATGCTCGCGTCGCTTCCCACCCTCCTTCGAATGTGTGCTGCCCGCGTGGGCGGTCTGTTGAACTTTTCGGAGCTTGCGCGCACCGTCTCGCTCTCCCAGACGACACTCAAGCGCTACTTCACCCTGCTCGAGGCTGTCTTTCTCCTACATCGCCTTCCGGCCTGGCACGCCAACCTCGGCAAGCGCCTCGTCAGAAGTCCCAAGGTGTTCCTGCACGACAGCGGGCTCGCGTGTCACTTGCAGGGCGTCGATGCTTCATCTTGGAACGACCCGGCCACACGACGTGGGCCGTTGCTCGAGACGTTTGCGCTCGGTGAACTCGAGCGTCAATCCGGATGGAGCAGGTTGCGCACGACTCTGCACCACTATCGCTCGCACGCGGGAGAAGAAGTGGACTTCGTACTCGAGGATTCGCAGGGCCGCATCGTATGCGTCGAGATCAAGGCCGCCGCGACGCCCAAGTCGGAAGATGTGGCCGCGATGCGCAAGCTCGCCGCTGAACTAGGGCCGCGCTGTGTGCGCTGCGTGCTTCTGACCACCGGGAGCGGCGCGATTTCATACGACGCTCGTGTTCACGCGCTTCCGATCTCAGCCCTGTGGTCCATCGAGGCCCCAAAACATGGCCGAAAGTCAGCAGGCACACGGGTCGAATGATCTGACTGCTCACCTACGAGCGGCGGTGACTCGTGTGGGCGAGCATGATCCACTGCCTTTCGGACCCGCCGCGTACACCATTCCATGCCGTCACTGATCGCACATTGGCCCCAAGCCGACCAGCGCGCACTGCTGGACGACTTGAACTACCTGAACCTCGCCGAGATGCGCACGTTCTGCAGAGCGCACGCGATCCCCTACGCGATCTGCGTCGAGACCAAGACAGGCGAGCTGCGCAAGACGGCGGACACCGACCGCAAGTCGGTCGTGCTCGCGCGCGTCCGGCGCTACCTGAAGACGGGTCGCGTGCCGCAGGCGACGTGTTTTCCCGCGCACATCGTGCGCGAAGACGCGCTGCCGAAGAGGCTCACCCCCTCTGACCGTCTCTACTACGGCCATTACGAGAAGCACAACCCGGTGATGATCAACCTGCTGAAGCGCCTGACCGATGGCCGCTTCCGAAGCGGCGCGCTCGCGCGCATCCTCGCGCGTGAATTCTGGTCGGCCGGCAAGGCGCCGACTTTCGCCGAATTCGCCGCCGCGTGGTCGCGCGCGAACCCCAAAGGACTCGGGATCGCCGACGGGCTGCACCCCGAAGCTGCCTGGCTGACCGATCGTGCGCGCGGCACCGCGGACAAGAACTGGAAAGCTCGGCGCGCCCAGATCGCAGCGCGTGTTCTGAAGGCGCTGCGGACAATTCCGCGTCCATGAAACCGTGCACGTCGCAGAGGCAATACGCGAATCATCGAGCGGTTTAGGGCTCAATTCAACATCTTGTCGTGCCGCCCGTTGTGACGAACGGCCCCGCGGACCACAATCTCGCCCATGACCGCACACGATCCCGTTCGTTCTGCATTCGACGACGCGCAAGCGACCTTGACCGCGTTCCTCGCCGACCCTGCGTGCCTGGACAGTGTGCGCCGCTTCGTCGCGGCTGCGTCCAAGACGCTCACGCACGGCGGCCTGCTCATGTCGTGCGGCAACGGCGGCAGCATGTGCGATGCGATGCACTTCGCCGAGGAATGGACCGGGCGCTTCCGCAAGGACCGTTCAGCCTTGCCTGCGATCGCATTCAGCGACCCGTCGCAGCTCACGTGCATCGCCAACGACTTCGGTTACGACGAAGTGTTCGCGCGCTCGGTCGAAGCCTACGGCAAACACGGCGACTTGCTCGTCGCGATCTCCACCAGCGGCGGCAGCCCGAACATCCTGCGCGCGCTCGAAGTCGCCAAGGCGCGCGGCATCACGACCGTCGGCTTGCTCGGCAAGGGCGGGGGCAAGGCCAAGGACCTGTGCGACATCCCGATCATCGTTCCGCTGGCGACCACCAGCGATCGCATCCAAGAGATCCACATCAAGGTGCTGCACATCGCGATCGAAACAGTCGAGCGCGAACTGTTCCCGGCCAACTACCGCGGCTGATCGTTCTTCGGCGTACCCGCCGCTGCCGACTGCACTTTCGCGCGATAGGCCTCGATCAGCTGCAGCGCACCTTGCAGCGAATCGCGCGCCTCGTCGACGGCGCCGGAGAGTTCGCTGGCGGCAACGTCCTTCGTGCTCGTCTTCTCGAGCTCGCGCGCGCGATCGGCGAGCTGATCGAGCAACGCGCGAAAGGCCGGACCACTTTCCGCCGTGCCGCCGGCGGGCGCGCGCGGTGCGTTGCTCGCACCGCCAACTTGTGAAATCGAAACGGGATCGACCATGTGGCTCACCTCAAGTAATCCAGAAGCGACGTGCGCAGCATACGCGAGCCCGTCGATTGGACGAGTTCAAGCGTTTGCTGAGCGCGTGTGATTTCGAGCACCGCAGAGGTCAGGTCTACGTCTTCGACCTTCTCCAAGCGGCCCTGCAATTCGATACTACGCCCGTTCAAGCGCTCTTGCACGTCCGTTGTGCGGGCGCTGCGCGAGCCGAGCGCGCTCAATCCGACGAGCACGTCGTCGTGTTTCGCGTCGAGCTCGACGAGGCGCGAGCCGAGCCGCTTCTGCAGCTCCTGAGTCGACATGCCGGACGGATTGCGCAGGTCTGCGACGAGCCCCCCGATGATGTCGAACGCATTCGACGTGCCGCCGAAGTTCACGAGGTCACGCCCGGAGCGCGTGATCCCGGTCGTGTTCAAGTGGATGATCGCTCCGCTGACCGCATCAGTCAGCTGCAGGTTGGTCTCGGTCAGGTCGATCGTGGTGAAGTTCGTGCCGTCGATCGACACCGAACCGGTTCCCGTCGCGCTGCCGGACAAATCGACTCCGCTCCAAGCACTGAAATCGAAGTGTACTTCCGCACCATTCTCGTCTTTGGCGATCACCCCGGTGCGCTGCCCGCTTGCGGCTGACGGTATCGGAGTCCAGGCACCGGTGCCGAGTCGCACCTGATTGTTCGCCGCGTCGACTTCGACGGAGCGCGTGCCGATCAACGTGTCGTTCGCGCCGCCGTTCGCCAGCACGATGCCGGCGCCGAGCACGGCATTCGTCGCGTCGTGACGCACCGTCAGTTCCTCGAACGCCACGCCCTGATCCTTGCTCGTCCCGGCTCGCGCGCCGGTCAAGCCCGCGTACTTCGTTCCGGTGGGCGACCATTTGGCGAAGAGCTGGTTCCCGGGCAGGCTCGTTTCGACCTCATCGCCCGCGCCGATCGTCGCGCGCGCGGCCGAACCGCTGCCCTGCCACACGATGCGCTTCTGACCGTTCACCGTCACTTCGGCGAAGGGCGGCTGCTTCGAGTTCGTGCCGCCGAACAGGTACGTGCCGTCGGACTGCGTGTTCGCGATCTGCAGCAGTTGCAATCCGAGCTGTTCGATCTCGTTCGCCAGCGCCTGACGCGAGCTGGCGTTCATCGTGTCGCTCATCCCGCGCACGACCAACTCGCGCACCGACGCCAACGTGGCGTTCGCGTCGTTCGCCAGAACCGCCGACTCGTCGAGCCGCGAGCGCGCGTCGCCGGCCGCCGTGAGGTAGCGACCGATGTCCGCCTGGCTGTTGCGCAACGCGAGCGCGACCGCCGAGCCGCCCGGATCGTCGGACGGACGGTTGATGCGCTTGCCGGACGAAACTTGCTGCTGGTACAGCGCAAGCTTGCCGTAGTTGGTCTTGAGGTTCGACTCAAGCACCGAGTAGAACTGACTCTGTGTGATGCGGGCAGCCATGGTTGTCACACGAGCCGCATGAGCTCGTCCTGAAGGTTGCTGACGACGGAGAGGAACCGCGCCGCCGCGGCGTACGCTTGTTGGAAGCGCTCGAAGTCGATCAATTCTTCGTCCACATTCACGCCGGAAATGGACTGTCTCCGCGATTCCAGGCCGTTCATCACGACTTGCTCGGTGTCGTACATGCCTTGCGTCGAGCTGGCATCCGAAGCTACCGACACGATGAGCGCGTTGTAGTGCGTGCTCACCGATTGCCCACCGTAGGCGTCGATGGCGAGTTCGTCGACGCCGGCCAGCGCCAGGAGCGCACCGTTGTCGCCGCTCGCGCCGGTGCCACTGGTCGAGAGTCGCGACGGATCGGCGCGAATGTCGGCTCGAATCGCGAAGGTGGCGGCATTCGTGCCCGTCACGAGCGCGTTCACTCCCAGAGCTGCGAGGACGTCCGACGTGTCTGCGTCGGCAATCGCGGCGACCGACGCGACGTCGCCGTTCGATTTGGACAGAGTTCCGAGCTGGAACGATACCGACAGCCCGTTCGCGAACGCGATCGGCGTGCCGGGCACGTAATCCTGACCGACAGCGAGGGTAGTGATCTTGTTGCCGTTCTGATCGAACACATCGACGCCCAGGCCGGCCGTCGTGCCGATCGTGCCGTCGCCGGAGGGAACGAACGTGTAGGTCTGGTTCGTCGTACCTGAGTACGTGCCGCTGATCTGAGGCGTCGCGGGATTCGTTTGCCCCGTAGCTGTCTGCCCCGCGGTCCAACCCAGCGTCGTGAGCGCGGTGCCGCTCGTCGCTTGGATCGTTGCGCTCGTGCCTTGAGTCAGCGATTGGACGACGACGCGTCCGTCGACGACGACTGCGCGTGCTCCGATCGCCGAAAGCTGTCCGCCGGCGTTCATCGCTGCTGCCACTTCATCCGCACTCGCGCGGTTGATGTTGGCGAAGTCCGAGGACTGGAACGTGATCGTCGCGTTGCCGGTGGCGGTCGTGACCTGCAGCGTGCTGCCCGCCGTGAACGTATACGGTCCCTTGCGGCTGCCGAGCGACGCCGCTTGCCCGCCGAACGTCCCGTATGAATCCGGCGCGGAAGCGGTGCGTTGCGCAAAGTCGAAGCCGTATCCCGGATCGGCTGTGAGATCGAGTCGGCCGTCGCTCGTGAGCGACGCCGAGAAGTGCCCGATGGCGTCGAGCTGTGCCACGAACTCACCGACGGTCATCGAATCCGGATCGATGGCGATGTTCGTCGTCTCGACTTCTCCGGTCGTCTTGTTCGTGACCGACACGCGCAGGTTGCCGCTCGTGATCGGGAACGTCAGCCCCGTATGCGACAAGGTCTCGTCCGTGACGAGGTTGTCGCCGTCCTGATCGACGAAAGCGTACGCGCCCATCATCGACGAGAACGGCCCGCCGGACGGTACGCCTGTCGAGTGTGCGCGATTCAGTTGGAACGCGACTTGACGCGCGAGTGCGTCGACCTCGTTCTTGCGCTGGCCGGAAGCGTCGTTCGCAACCGAGATCAACCCGGCAAGTGCTCCCGACCGCGGGGTCAGTGGACCAGCGTGACCGGCGATCTGCAGTACGACACTGCGGTCAGGTCCGGTTTCGGCGCGCAGCGCGTAAGCATTGACCGGTCCGACCAGCAACTGCCCGCCGACCTGCACCGTCATCGCGCCGTTCGGGTTCTCGTACGCCTTGACGTCGACGAAACCGCCCAGTTCGCGCAACGCTTGATCGCGTTGATCGCGCATGTCGTTCGCGGGCACACCGCCGGCTTCGAACTCGGGAATGCTGCGGTTCAACGTGGCGATGCGGTTCGCCAGCGTGTTCACGCGCTCGACCATCCCGCGGATCTCGGTGCGCGTGTCGTGTGCGAGCTCGTCGAGGCTGCCCGAGAGGCTGTTGAAGCGCCGTGCCAGGTCGGTTCCGGCCGAAACGACGCTTTGGCGCACGCTTTGTTCAGACGGATCCGCTGCGAGGCGTGAGAAGCTCGCGAACAGGTTCTGCAACTTGGTCGACAGGCCGTCGGAACCCGGCTCGCCATAGAGCGACTCGAGCTGCGACAAGCCGCTCAAGCGCGCGTCCAGGAAGGCCATCATTCCCGAGCTCGTCGCCAGGCGTCGGCCGATGAATTGATCCGCCAGACGGCGCACGGCGCCGGCCTCGACGCCGCTGCCGACGGCGATGCCGTTCAGGATCTGCGAACCGGACGACGACAGGATCACTTCCTGGCGCGAGTATCCGGGAGTTCCGACGTTGGCGACGTTGTGACCGGCGGTGTCGAGCCCGGATTGGGCCGCGAGAAGCGCCTTGAGTCCGACGTTTAGGCTACTGATGCTCGACATGGATCACATCCGCGCGTCGAAAAGCGCGCCGGTGGCTCCCTCGGGAGCGTGAGTGCCGATGAGGGCGGTGATCGTCTCTTCGACGATGCTCTTGTGAACGTGCACGAGCCGCGCGATGCGGCGATTGCGGCGCAACACTTCCGCGACGTGGGCGCGCAGCTCGGCACGCAACTCGTCGAGTCGCGTACCGGACGGGCCCGCGCGTTCGGCGATGCTTCCGAGCGTCAGCGTCTTGGGCGCGACGTTCCAGTGCGAGCCCAGTCGCGCGAAGATGAGTTCGCGACGGCGCGCGCGCTCGATTTCGAGTTCGAGTTCACGGCCGACGAGTCCGGTTGCCTGCGTGATGTCCTCGGCCTTGCCGTCGACCAGAGCCTGCTCCTGGGCTTCGAGCGCCTTGACCAGCCGCTGCTTGCCGAGGATCTCGTCGCCGAGCCAGATCTCGAGTGCGTTGATGAAATTCTGCGGGATCATTGTTGCTCCTCGATTTTCCTCATGACGCTCTTCTCGATCATGTCGCGCAGGTGCAGCGAATCGTCCGCAGCCAGCGTCTTGCCGACGTGTTCGTCGAGCCACCCCGAGTAGATGTCGCCGGCCGCGCCCTCGCCGAAGAAACCTTCGGGCACGGCGCGCCGCATTTCCTTGACGAACATCGTCGCCAGCATCGCTTCGAATTTCTCCGCGGTCTCGGGCGTCGTCGGCCCCTCGATCTCGGGACCGAGGGTGCGCAGCGAAGCGGACTGAAGTCCGACGGGCATGAACGGTGCGTCCATCTCACATCCTCCGGATCTCGGCTTCGAGCAAGCCGCCTTGGGCCATCAGTTCGAGAATCGTGATCAGATCGCGCGGCGTCGTGCCGAGCACGTTCAACACGTCGACGACTTCCTGCAGGCTCACGGCCCCGGGCACGTAGATGAGGCCGGAGTTGTCCTCCTTCACGTCGAGCTTCGTGCGCGGATCCGTCTTGGTCTGGCCTTGAGAGAACGGACCAGGCTGGCTCGTCACGGGAGTCTCGGCGATCGTGACCGTGATCGCACCCTGCGCGATCGCGCCCGGGCGCAAGCGCACATCACCGCCCATCACGATGGTGCCGGTGCGTTCGCTGATCAGCACGCGCGCGATGTTCTTCGTGACGATCTCGCGTTCGAGCATCGTTTGCAGGTACGCAGCGTGCAACGTGTCGGGCAAATCTCGCGGCACCGAAACCTGGATCGACTTGCCGTCCGGCGTCGTCGCGGCGCACTTCGGGTACAGCGAGTTGATCGACTCGGCGATCCGCACGCAGTTCCCGAGCGTGTCCTGGCCGGTCTTGAGATCGAGGTAGATGTAGCCGTGCTCGCTGACGAGCGTCGTCGGCACTTCGCGTTCGACCTTGCCGCCGTTCGGAAGCGTGCCGACGGTGGTCTGGTTCTTCTTGGCGCTCGCGCCTTGACCTTCGGCCTGGAAACCACCGACGGTCAGCGGACCCGACGCGGTCGCGTAGACCGTCTGTCCCGTGATGTCGGTGAGCTCGGTGAGCAGCAGCGTGCCGCCCACGAGGCTCGTCGCATCGCCGATCGCAGAGACCGTGACGTCGACGCGGCGTCCGGCTTTGACACCGGCGACCAGCGTGCAATCGACCTGCACGAGCGCAACGTTCTTCGACGCGAGCGATTGCGCGTCGAGGCGGATGTTGCGCGTGCGCAGGAAGTTCGAAAGGAGCTGTTTGCCGGCGTCGATCGAATCCCCCGTGCCGCTGAGACCGGTCACGAGGCCGATGCCGACGACGGTGTTGTCCTCCTGGCCGCGCACCGCCGCGAGCGACGAGATCGGCGTCGTGAAGTCGCCGTCGGGACGCGTCAACCCGACCGGTGCGAAGCGCGGCGAGCGCGTCCACGTCGACTGAGAGGTGAGCTCGGGTTGTTTGGGCGCTTCGACGCCGCCTTGTTCGAGGCGAATTTTAGGAGCAGTCGCGTCCACAGGCCTGGTGTCGACCGGCTTGGGGTCGCTGGGCGGCGACTGAACTAGAGTCAGCAGGAGTGCGATGATCATGTTGTTGGTCCTCGATCAGAACGGCCAGATCCAGGCGATCGCGTCGTGCACCCACGCGCCGATCCCGCGGCGGTTGGTGCTGTTCGTGAGCGGTCCGGTGCCGGTGTAGGAAACCTTGGCGTTGGCCACGAGTTCGCTCGCAACCGAGTTGTCAGGCGAGATGTCCCAGCGGCGGATGACGCCGCTGAATTCGATCAGCTTGGTCTCGAGGTCGATGCGGATCTCACGCCGACCGTTCACGATCATGTTCCCGTTGGGGAGCACGTCGACGACCATCGCGGTGACGCGCGCGTTGAACTTGCCCTTCTTGGCGTAGTTGGCCGTCCCGGTGAACTGATCGTCCGAGGATCCGGCCACGCGCGGCAGCGTGCTGAAGAGGTTCGGTTTCAGATCGAGGTTCGTGAACTGATAGTCGAGCGTTGTGCCCTTCTTCATGTCCGACGACTCTTGGTTGCTGACGTCCTGGTTTTCAGCGATCACGATCGTGATCAAGTCGCCGGCCTTGTTCGCGGTGCGCGTTCCGACCAGGCCGAACGGACCCGCATCCGGGTCGTAGATCGAGCCGCGACGGCGGCCGTCGAGCGCGAGCGCGAGTGCCGAGATCACAACGAGGGCAACGAGTGTGAAGAGGATGTTTTTCATGTGTTCTGGAGGATCAGCGGTCTTCGGTCAGATCGACTTCGACGTTTCCGCGGCCCGTGATGACGGCCGTGAGTTCGCGCTTCATGCCGGCAGTGGTGACGCGGATCTTGTCGCCTAGGAATCCGTCCTGGGCAGCGAGTGCGGTAGAGCGCGCGATGACAGGTCCCTTCTTGACCATGATCTGGACGATGTCACCGCGCTTCACCAGATGCGCTCGCTGCACGTCGCGATCCGTGACGACCGTGCCGAGGCGCAGGTCCCGCGTGGCGACCGCGCCGGAGATCGAGGCATAGATCAGCGGCTCGCCTTGCAGCGTGGCGTCCACCTTCTTGCGTTGCATGTCGACGCTGCTCGCGCTCAGTGCCTCGCCACGACGCACGTCCTGGAGCAGGACCGGAACGGTCTCGTACAGGTCCAGGCTGAGCGTCGTTTGCACGGTCTGGTACGGAGCTCCGTCGATCCACACCTGGACCGGCACGGCGATCGAGCCCGATCGCAGCGCGCGCAGATCCGGAACCGCGCGCAACTCGAGCTTCGAGTCCGCGCGCGGCACGAGGACGTCCGCGATTGCGCCGGCATCGTTGACCGTCGCGTCGCGACCCGCGATCGCTTCGCGCAAGGCCTTCAGTGCACTCGCGCGGAGCGCTTCGCCGCGGATGACTTCCGTCTCGACGGCGACGCGGCAGCGTTCGGCTCCGATGACGCTCACGGTCGTCCTCGGGAACAGCGCGCGCACCTTGGCGGCGATCTCGTCGCGCGTGATGACGCGACCGAAGCCGGGCGACGGCGTGTAGCCGAGCGTGATCGACTCGATGCGCGCCTTCTCGGACGCGTCGGCGCCTTCGATGCGTACGATCGAGGACACGCGCAGCTCTTGACCGCGCACGTGCGCCGTTTCCGGCACGGTGAGCGTGATCGAGAGCAGTGAGGTTGCGAGTGCGAAGATCATGTGCGGCTCCTAATCAGCGGATGAGTTGGTTGGTTTGCTGCAACATCTCGTCGCTGGCGCGGATGGCACGGCTGTTCACTTCGTAGTTGCGCTGCGCCAGGATCAGGCCGACGAGCTCATCCACCACCGCCACGTTCGAGCGCTCGGTGTAGCGCTGACGCATGATCCCCGTGCCGTTCGTGCCGGGCGTTCCCTGAGTCGCTGTGCCGGAGCTGGCGGACTCGGAGAAGTAGTTGCCGCCTTGCGCCTTCAAACCACCGGGGTTCGGGAATCGGTACAGGCTGATCGACGAAAGCTGTTGCGGTTGACCGTCTTCCGAAGTTTGCACCGTGACGATGCCGTCGCCCCCGATCGTGATCGAGAAGGCCTCGTTCGGGATCGTGACCGGCGGATCGAGCACGTAGCCTTCCGACGTGACGAGTTGGCCGTCACGGTCGCGGTGGAAGTTGCCGTCGCGGGTGTAGCGCACTTCGCCGCTGGGGACTTTGACGCGGAAGAAGCCCTCGCCTTGGATGCCGACGCCGAATGCGTTGGACGTCGGTTCGAGTGCGCCTTGTTCGAAGATCTTGTCCGAGCCGGCGACTTCCGTGCCCGTGCCGACTTGCAGGCCGATCGGACGACGCTGGTTCTGCGCCGTCGGCGCGCCCGGCTCTTCGTACGTCTGATAGAGCAACGCGCGGAAGCTGAGTTCGCTCTTCTTGAACCCCGCCGTGTTGGCGTTGGCGATGTTGTTGGCGATCGTGTCGATCTGCATCTGCTGGGCTTTCATGCCCGAGGCAGCGGTCATCAGTGCGCGAATCATGGGGAGTTTCCTTGCTCAGTTCTTCGGCATGTTCAGCCGCTTGTACGTTTGTTCGATGGAGCGCATCACGGACGAGGAGTTTTCGAAGCGACGCTGGGCGAACACCATCTCGACGAGTTCGTCCATGACTTCCACGTTGGAGCGTTCGACGCTCCCTTGTTCGATGACCGCGGTCGACGGGCGCGTTTCCAGGTCGGCCGGCGCGCGGTAATGGCCGAGCGCGTCGTCCTCGAGCCGCGCGGTGTCGGCGAAGTCGACGATCTCGAGCTTGCCGATCTGCACTTCGCCCTGACGCACGCCGCCCGATCCGTCGATCGTGATCGGTTCACCCGTAGGGTTGAGCTTGCCGCGCGAGCCGTTCCAGGCGACCGGATAACCGTTGCCGGTCAAGAGCGTGCCGGTGTCGTCCAGGCGAAAGCTGCCGTCGCGCGTGTACGAGCGGCCGGTGGGCGTGTCGACGGCGAAGAACCCCGGCCCCTGCAGCGCGAGATCGAGTTTGTTGCCGGTGTGCGCGATCGGCCCTTGTTTGAAGTCCGTGACGCGCTGTGTCGCGATCTCGAGGTGACGCGAGTTGCCCTCGTTCATCCAGAACGTGCGCGTGACCGAGACCTGGCGTTTGAAACCGTTGGCGCCGATGTTCGCGATGTTCGACGTGATCGTCTCGAGACGCTTCTCGGTCGACCGCATCCCCGCGACGCCTTGTGACAGTCCGATGTCCATACGTCAGTACCTGAGCAATGCCGGTGCCAAGCGCCGAAACCACTCTCAGCGCCGCTCAGAGCCGCATTGGCTCCAGCCTGGGGGCGTGAGCTGCGCGTGAAGTTCTCCCCTGCGCGCCATTTCTTCCGTGTCTCCGCGCTGTACCCCTGAATGCAGAAGCCCCCGCTGGAACCGAAGTTCGAGCGGGGGCCACCAGTCAGGGAACTATCTGGATCAGACGAGGTTCACGAGGTCGCGCAGCACTTCGTCCTGCGCCGAGATGACGCGTGAGTTCGCTTGGAACCCGCGCTGAGCTTCGATCAGGTGCACGAATTGTTCGGCGGTGTCGACGTTCGAGCCTTCCAAACTGCCGCCGACCACGCGTCCGGCCTTGCCGACGCCGCCCGCGGAAAGATTTGCAGGACCGCTGTTGGCGCTGATCGTGTACGCCGTGTCGCTGACCTGGTTGAGGCCGTCGGGGTTCGCAAACGTCGCGATGCCGATCTCGCCCAGGCTGCGCGTCTTGCCGTTCGAGTACGTGCCGATCAGCGAACCGTCACCGTTGACCGCGATCGTGTCGAGCACGCCGGCTGCATTGCCGTCGGTCTCGCGCACGACTAGGTCACCGGCGCTGCCGTACTGCGTGATGCCGACGAAAGACGCGCTCGAGCCCATGTCGAGGCGGAACGTCTGCGTCGTATTGGAGCCGGCGAACTGCACCGTGACGTCCGTGTTGAGGCCCGACAGGCCCAGCGGCGTGCCGTCGTTCGCGAATCGGATGTCGTTGATCGGTCCCGAGATGATCGAGCCTTCGTTAGCGGCGATCGTCGGCGTCGCCGTCCACGATCCGTCGGCTTGCCGCACGAAATCCAACGTGATCGCATGCGCCAATCCGGCCGCGTCGTACACCTCGGCGGTGGTCGTGACTTGATCGGCCTTGGTGCCCTGCTGCGTGGTCGCGAGCGCGTAGGTCTGCCACTGGGTCTTGCCGATCGACGAACTCGAATCCGAGATCGACAGCGCCAGATCCGACTCGCCCGGCGTATCGGCCGTCACCTTGATGCGGCCTTGCGTGTCGAGGGCGACGGTCGAATTCACGAACAGGGTGTCCAGGAAGTTGATGAAGTCGTTCACGCTCGTGCCGTCATTCGCGGCGCCGTAGGTGAACACCGTATTGAGCGGAGTACCGTCAGCATCGACACCGACGATGCGGATCGTGTCACCGTCCTGGTAAGGCGTCACACGTCCGGGCAGATCGTTGAGCAACGTGGCCGTCGTCACCGGTGATTGCGAGCCCTGCACGAGCGTCGTGGACAACCCGAGCGCCCCCGCGAGATCCAGACCGAGCGCGCCGGGAACGACCTTGATCGAAGCCGACTCACCCGTGCGTTCGGTGCCGACGACGACCTGGCCGCTGCCGTTCACCGTGCCGGTGACGCCGTCGAGCGCGTCGATCGCCGCCGCTACCGTCGCGGCCGAGACACCACCGACCGCTCCGGGAATGTTGACTTGCTGCGACGCGCCACCGCTCACGATGACGTTCATCGTCCACGTTTGACCGACGGGAATGGCGAACGGCCCGGTGTTCGTACCGGCGACGTTGGCGGTCGTGCCGTGCACGAGCCCTGTCGTGCCGGTCATGATCTCCGCGATCGGGCCCGTGACTTCCGCAGGCAGGTTGCCGGCGATCGCGACGCGCGATGTGGGCGTCGGTGCGAACGCCGCCTCCGTGTCGACTTGAAGCGGTGCGCCGGCGCGATTCAGGACCTTGAAGCCCGTGCGCTGGTCCACCAGGTTGCGCGCACCGTCGAGGCCGAACGTTCCGACGCGCGTGAACATCGCGCGCGTGCCGTTCGACAGCATGAAAAAGCCCTGCCCGTCGAGCGCGACGTCGAGCGGACGACCCGTCGACGACAGCGCGCCCTGTTGGAAGTTGCGACCGATGTCGGAGAGGCGCACGCCGCTGCCGACCTGCACCGGATTCACACCGCCGAGCCCGGCGCCGGGGCCGCTGGCGTAGCGCAGCGTCTGATTGAAGTTGTCGCTGAACCGAGCCGAGCCGGACTTGTAGCCGGACGTGTTCGAGTTCGCGAGGTTGTTACCGATGAGGTCGATCCAATCCTGGTGCGCCTTGAGACCGGTCAGTGCGCTGGAGAGTGAGCTGGCCATGTTGTGGATTCCTGATCAGGAGTTCGGGTTGGTGGGGTTCGAGCCGGTCGGAGTTCCGTCGGCCGGGTGGCCGAGGACTTCGGTCACATTGCCGAGCGGGATGCTGTTGCCGTCGATCGCGAGCAGCGCGAGGTCGTTCTCGATCTTCACGGAGCCGACTGTCCCGATTCGCGACGTGTTCGTCGTCGGGTCGAGGTAGCGCACTTGCTGTCCGATCAGGCTGCTCGACTGCGTGAGCTGCGACATCAGCGCGTTGTTCTGTTGCAGCACCGCGAGTCCGACGATGTTGTCGTTCAGGTTCTGCATCTGCTCCAGCGAGCTGAACTGCGCCAGCTGCGCGATGTACTCGGAGTTGTCCGCGGGTGAGAGCGGATCCTGGTTCTTGAGCTGGCTGACGAGCAGCTTCATGAAGGCGTCTTTGCCGAGCGTTTCGTTCGACGCATTCGCCGCGGTCGTTGCGGCTGTGGAAGCTGAGATGTTGGATACTTGCATGGGTTCTTCCTCGAGGTTCAGGCGTAAAGGTCCACGCCGCTCTTGGCCAAAGCGGTGCGCAATTGTTGGGTGTGTTCAGTGACGAGCGTTTCGGCGGCGGATTTGTTCCCGCCGTCGCGGCCTGAAGGCGTGCGCCGTTCGCTGCCGCGATCGCTGCTTTCGAAGCCGAGCGTGAGTTGAAAGTCCTGCGTCTCGATGCCGCTCTGACGCAGCGACGCGCGCAGCTCGGGGAGCTGCGACTGGATGGCGTTCAAGGTCTCGACTCGTTCTGCACGCACAGTCGTGCGCATGCGGCCGTCTTCCATCGCGATGTGGATCGAGACGCGCCCGAGTTCGAGCGGATGCAGTTGAATGCGCGCTTCCTGAAGCTGCGGCGTGATCTGCACGCGCAACTGGCGCAGGATATCGGCCGCTTTTTCGACGTCGTGTGCGGCGTGCGCGGCAGCGGGAGCGCGCGGTGTTTCGACCTTGGGCGCTTCAACAGGCACTTCGTTCTTGGGGCCGGCGGCGGCGGTCTGTGCGCCGCTGGGCTCCGCGCGCGCGGCTCCGAGTTTGGCCACACCGGACTCGCCCTCCTTGTGTGCGGCGTCGCTCTCGATGCTCGGCGTGAGGGCCCGAGTGGGCGCTGCTTCCGCGATCTTCGGCACCACTGCCGCGGCCAATTCGGTCTGCAACGGAGCGGCGTCCAAAGTCGGCAATTGCGCGACGGGCGCTGCAGGCTGCGCCGCTTGCGGTGCTGCCTTCGGAGTTGCGCTCGGCGCGGCGGCGGGCAGTTCGAGTTGGACGGGTTCGAGCAACGGTTCAGCGGACTCGTCGTTCGCGGGTGTGGTGGGCTTCGCGTCGGTCGTGCGCGCCTTGTCCGTATCGTTCTCGGGCCTGGCGGCCGAAGCCTCGTCCGCTTGCGTGCTCTGCGCTTCGGGCTCGAGCGCAGCGCCTTCAGGCTTTGCGAGCGAAGCCTTCTGTCCCTCGAGCTGCACGGAAAAACGTTCCGGCTTCGACTTCTCCTCCGAGCGCGACGCGCGCTCGCGGTCACGCACACGCTCTTCAGGGCGCACTTCGCCCTCGTCACGCCGCTCGGGGCGCTGCGGTCTCTGGCGCGCGGAGTCAGATGATTCTGGACGTTGCGCGGGGGCAGGGCGGGTGATGTCGGCGAGGCGATCCATGCCCGCATGGGAGCAAGAGCAGGGCCAAGTCCGTCGATCGCGGTTTGGGCCGCCTGGAAGCGCGAAAGTCGGGTTCGGCGAGGATCCTGCGTCGCGCCCGATGCACGCACGCGCTTCCGCGCGCGGGACATTCTTTCCCTTACTTTTCGACGACTTCGCAGCTGCCGTCGGAATGACCGACGAGGCGCACGTGCGCCAGCCCGACGAACAATCCGCTCTCGACGACGCCGGGGATCGCGTCGATCGCGCGCTCCAAGGCGGCCGGGTCTTCGATCGCGCGCGTGAACGTGCAGTCGAGGATCGCGTTGTGGTTGTCGGTCACGAATTCGCGGCCGTCGCGCAGGCGCAGCGTGGGACTGCAGCCCAGTGAAGCGAGCGAGCGCTCGACGACTGCGCGCGCGAACGGCACGACTTCGACGGGCAGCGCGAAAGTCAGCCCGAGACGGTGCACGACTTTGTTGGCTCCGACGACGATCGCGACGCGCTGCGACAGCGACGCCACGACCTTCTCGCGCAAGAGTGCGCCTCCGCCGCCCTTGATCATGTCGAAACGCACGTCGATTTCGTCCGCGCCGTCGACGGTCAGGTCGATGCGTGTGACCTCATCCAAGGTTGCGAGCGGAATGCCGAGCTCGCGCGCCTTGCGTTCGGTGTCCAGCGAAGTCGGCACGCCGCGCACCTTGAGTCCGCCGCGGCGGATGCGATCCGCGAGCGCCACCAGATAGAAATACACGGTCGACCCGGTCCCGAGTCCGAGGGTCATCCCCGTCTCGACGAGTTCGGCCGCGCGCCGGCCGGCGACTTCCTTGGGGTCCGCTTGGGAATGGGTCATCCGCTTCGGGAGGGATCCTAGTGAACCGGAACGCCGGGTTTGAGCCTGATCATGCGGAGGCCTGGTCGTCCGCGGGTGCTCCCCCACGTAACAAGCGCGAATCCCGCGCTACCGTGCCTGGATCGAGACCTCGCGATTCGCCGCCAAAGTCGCGGAACGCAGCCCAACTGTTGAATACGGTGCCAGAGCAATTTCATCACACTCCGCCAGGTGTTTCATGACTGTTGGCCATCGGCAGCCGGCGGAGTGTGATGAAATTGCTCTGGCACCGTATTCAACAGTTGGGCTGCGTTCCGCGACTTTGGCGGCGAATCGCGAGGTCTCGATCCAGGCACGGTAGCGCGGGATTCGCGGGAATTGGGGGCTTGGGGTCACTCCCCAAGCCCCAGGGAGGCCCCCGTGGCTCGAAAATCCTCCAGGGAATCATGCTGGCGGAGCGGGCCGGCCGAAGTTAGATTGAGATTCAGTCTCAAGACCAGCCAGCCATGAAGTCGCTCCAAGAAATTCGTCCCGGTGCCCGGGCCCGCCTGACCCAGGTCGGCGGCGATCGCTCCTTCCAGCGCCGTTTGATGGAACTCGGCTTCCTGCCCGGGACGCTCGTGCGGCTCGTGCGCCGCGTCGATGTCGGCGGACTCGTCGAACTCGAAGTGCGCGGCGGCCACATCAGCTTGCGCCGGTCCGAGGCTTGCGAGCTGCGCTTCGAACTCGAAGGATGAAACCCGCGGCGTCCGCGCCCCGCTCGGGAGCGAAGACCCCGGTGGTGGCGATCGCGGGCAATCCCAACACGGGCAAGACGACGGTCTTCAATCGCCTGACCGGTTCCGATCAGAAGGTCGGCAATTATCCCGGCGTCACTGTCGAGCGTCACAGCGGCAGGCTCGAACTCGCACCCGGACACACGATCGAAGTGGTCGACGTGCCCGGCACTTACAGCCTGTCGGCGCGCAGCCGCGAAGAAGAGATCGCGATCCAATCGGTCGCCGGTCTGGCTCCGCTCGCACCGCCGGACGCCGCGGTGATCGTGGTCGACGCGACGCAATTGTCGCGCAACCTCTACATCGTGTTGCAGATCCTCGAGCTCGAGGTCCCGGTCGTCGTCGCGCTCAACATGATCGATGCGCTCCCCGCGCGCGGCGAGAAGATCGATATCGAACTGCTGCAACAGGAGCTGGGCGTGCCGGTCGTCGCGATGTCGGCTGCGCGCGGCACCGGCATCGACGAATTGAAGCGCGCGCTCGCGCGCGTGCTCGGCGATCCGCGCTCCGCCACGCCCGGCGCGCGTTGGGCTCCTGATTCAGAGGAACTACTGGCGGACGTCGCAGCGATCTCGCCGCAAATTCCGCAAGATTGGACGCAGAACAAACCGTCGCGCGAGCGCGCCCTGTCGCTGTGGGCGCTGCTTTCACTGGACGAGCGCGATGAGCTGGCCGAGATCCCCGATGCGTTGCGCGCCGTCGTCATGAAGCGCCGTGCATTGGCTGCCGCAGCCGGACGTCACATCGACCTCGAAGTCATCCGCGGCCGCTACAGCTGGATCGACTCGCGCATCGATTCGTTCCTGAAGCTCGAGCGCCCCGCCACGCGCAGCTTGAGCGAGTCGATCGACGCCGTGCTGCTCAACCCGGTGATCGGTTTCGGCATCTTCCTGGTCTTGATGGCGATCGTGTTCCAAGCGCTGTTCTCGTGGGCCGATCCCATGATGCAGCTGATCGAAGGCGGCTTCGACGCTCTCGCCGGCGTGATCGCGACGCTCTTGCCCGAAGGCCTGTTCCAACAGTTCATCACCGGCGGAATCATCGCCGGCGTCGGCAGCATCGTCGTGTTCCTGCCGCAGATCCTGCTGCTGTTCTTGTTCATCGGCCTGCTCGAAGACTCAGGCTACATGGCGCGCGTCGCGTTCCTCATGGACCGCGTGATGCGCGCGCTCGGACTCCACGGGCGCGCCTTCGTGCCGATGTTGTCGGGCTACGCCTGCGCCGTGCCTGCGATCATGGCGACGCGGACCATGGAACGTCAGCGCGACCGCACGCTGACGATGATGGTGATTCCGCTGATGACGTGCTCGGCGCGCCTGCCGGTGTACACGCTCATCATCGGTGCGCTGTTTCCGGCCGGCGTCGTGATGGGTTTCATGCCGACGCAAGGACTCTTGATGGTCGGCATGTATCTGTTCAGCACGCTGATGGCGCTGATCGCAGCCGCCGTCTTGTCACGCACGCTGTTCAAGGCGCCGCCCGTGCCGCTGATCCTCGAACTGCCGCCCTATCGTTTCCCCCACCTGCCGAGCGTCGTGCGCATGATGCTGCAACGCTCGAAAGCGTTCCTGTTTCAAGCCGGCAGCGTGATCCTCGTGATCTCGGTCATCTTGTGGGCGCTCTTGACGTTTCCGCGCGATGCGACGCTGGAGACGCGCATCGCCACCGCCACCGCCGCGGTCGCAACGGAGAACCTGTCTGCGGAGGAGATCGAGGAACGACAGGGCGCCGTGGAGGCCGAGCTGCGCGGCGTCGCACTGCGCGAGAGCTACGCCGGTCGCCTGGGCCACGCCATCGAGCCGACGATCGAGCCCCTGGGCTTCGACTGGAAAATCGGCATCGGCCTGATCGGCGCGTTCGCTGCGCGCGAAGTGTTCGTGTCGACGATGGGTGTCGTCTACGGCGTCGGCGATCAAGTCGATGAAGGCTCGACGACTCTGCGCGCACAGATCAAATCCGAAACGCGCTCCAACGGCGCGCCGGTGTACACGCCGCTCGTGGGCCTCTCACTGATGGTCTTCTTCGCGCTCGCGTGCCAATGCATGAGCACGCTCGCAGTCGTGCAGCGCGAAACGAAGAGCTGGCGCTGGCCGGTGTTCTTGTTCGCGTACATGACGGCACTGGCGTGGGTCGCGAGCTTCGTCGTGTTCAACGGCGGGCGCGCGCTCGGGTTCGGATAGTCCGCCTTCCGGCAAGCACGAACTCCTCGCCGAACGCCGGGGCGCCCTCAGTACGGCAGCGGCGGATCGATGCGGTAGACCGCCGCGCCGGGGAAGTCCTGCACGTGATGCAACTGGCTCTCCTCCAGATTGGGCATGCTCCACTCGGTCAGGCCGCTGTTGAATTCAGCCAGCGGCACGTTGACCACCGCGTAGGTGAACGAGAGGCCGCCGGTGTCGTGCGACATGACCTCGGATGGAAAACCGGCGCGGCGCATGTAGTACCAGAGCGAAGTGCGCACCGGACTCACGGTCAGCACGCGGTCTTCGGGCGCGAGCGAACTCTTGAAGAACGCTGCGATGCTCTCAGCTGCTTCGAATCGCTCGTCTTCAGGCGACATCGAGGGCGAGCGTGTGTGAAGCGTGTCGAGGCTCATCCAACAGGTCAGACCGAAGGTCAATGCACCCAGTATCGCCGAACGACCGCGCGGACTGCGCTGCACGATCCATACCAGGCCCGCTGCTCCGATTCCGTACGCGAGCGGGATCACGAAGGTCCACACCCGCCCGTACGGAGGCACGCGCTGCACGGCGATGATGAGCACGCACCAGATCGCGAGTGCCGCCGGCAACAAGGCCGATCTGGCTCTGCGCTTCGCATCCACGACGAGCCAGGTGACGAGGCCGGTCCCGAGCAACACCGCGACACCGGGCGTGCGCGTCAATTCCGTTGCGAAGACCGCGAGACGTTCCCCGAGCAGGTCTAGCAGTCGCGACCACGCCGTCGCGCTGACGTACTTGTTGCTCGTCAAGGCGTCGGGGCCCGATGCGACGATCACCGGTCCATACAAGAGCAGCGTGAGCACGACGGTCAGCATGCCGGCCAGCAGGATGTCGCTCAGCCGGTTCTTCCATTCGCCCGTGTTGCGCCGTCGCACCATGATCAGCGCGAGCCACAAGAGGCATCCGCCGAAGGGAAAGAGCATCGTCGGCACTGCATAGAAACCCAGCGCCGATACCACACCCAAGAGAGCCGCGGCGCCCAGACTGGGTCGAGCCGCCATGCGATTGCACAGTGCGAGCCCGACGAAGAAGGCGAGCACCACGAGGCTGTAGCCGCGCGCGTTCACCGAGTAGTGAACGAGCATCGACGAGCCCGCCGAGAGGCCGGCCGCGATCAGCGCAGCCCAACGCCCCAGCGGTTTGCGCAACGCCCAGTACGCGGCAGGAATGATCAGGACACCGGCGATGAAGGTCGGCAAGCGCACGGCCCACGGCGCGTCACCGAACAGATTCACCGAGAGGTGCATGAGCAGCGTGCTCAACAGATGGTTGTTCGGTTCGGGATAGTCGGAGAGTCCGTAGACCAGAGAGCGGCTCGCGAACATCAAGTACGAGTCGGCCTCGTCGTAGCGCATGTCCTGGTGCAGGAATGCCAGTCGCACCGCGACAGCGACGATCACCGCGAAGCCCAGGGCCAGCACGTGCCCAGGCTCACGTGTGACCCAATGGCGAAGATCGGTGCGCCACTCGCGCTGCAATTCCACACAGTCGTTCCAGATCTGGCGCGACAGAGCGACCAGCCGCTTCAAGAACACGAGGGCCATTACTCCAGCCGAGAGCAGAGCGCCCCCGTAGACGCCGACCCGTTGTTGGATGACCCGGGTGCGCTCGAGCGGGAACGAGACGGCCGACCCGTCCGGCGAGGACGCGTCGATGCGCGCCTTGAACGCACCCTCGTCCAGCACCCCGACCGCGACCCCCGCGGCTCCGGCCGCGAGGAAAACGCAGGACAGCGCGGGGACGAGGAACTCGGCTCGGAGGATGCGGCGCGGGGCCTGCTCGGTCATCGCCGTACCCCTGGTTCCGAGCCCGACCGGACCTCGCCACAAACGCGGGGCGCCGTCGCGACCATTCCACCAAAGGCAATCCAAAGGGTGTCCATGTGGGCAACATATTACTTGTAGGGCCCCTTTCTCGCTTGGACCGCGTGACCGGGTGCGCGGGCGGCGGCCGGGCGCGCCTGGACCTGGGCCGCAGGCCTGGCCGGGCACATGGGTGACACCCGCCTGGCCCGCCCTGCCCGATCCCAGCTCAAGCGCTCAAGCGAGAGCTCGCAACGCCTGCATCAGGCGTCGGTGGCGATCGAAAAGGCGGATGGCCTGCGCCTCGGAAGGCGCGTCCTTGGCGCGCACGATCCGCGCGAGCGCTGCAAGGTCGCGCGCGCTCCAACGTTCGATGCCGGGGATCATCGCGCAAATCGGGGCGAGCGCGATCAGCGCACGACTGTCGGCCTCGATGCCGAGCAGCCGCCCGAACCTGCGCGCACAGGTCTGTTCGGCGCGCACGCGATCGCCGGCGAAGTGCTCGGCGATCCATCGACTCTCCGC
Organism: Planctomycetota bacterium; assembly: GCA_016795245.1. Lineage (GTDB taxonomy): Bacteria > Planctomycetota > UBA1135 > UBA1135 > JAEUIA01. The sequence continues at coordinate 133,235 of JAEUIA010000075.1, forward strand.
GACACCCAGCGCGCCGAGTGCAAGCGGCAGACAGCGGCCTTGCGACAGATCGAGCACGGCTTCGGTGTGCGACAGCGCATGCAGCATCTTGCGGTCCGAGCGATGACCCGGTCGAGCAGCCATGCGCGCTTCCTCCGCGCGTGCGAGTTGCTCCACGTCAGGGTTCGTCGGCTTGAAGCCCAGGCCGCGGTAGAACCAGAATGCGCCGGTTGCGATCGAATCGGGGTTGTTCTCGCCCATCGCGTAGCGCGTCAGATAGAAGCACTCGATCCCGAGCACGTGGTGCAGCACGCGCATGAACTGCGCGTAGATCTTGCGGATCTCACCGCCGCGGAACTCCGGGAACAGGTTGATGCCGACTTCGCTGTATCCGGCGAATGCGCCGATCGGTCCGTAGCCGATGGGTACGCCGTTCTGCAGCACGAGGAAGAAGTAGAGCGATTCGAGAGCACTCCTGAACTGTGGGTGCACGCCGGCGAGCACGAACTGCAACCCGCCGTCCGCGTCGGCGACGATGACGTCCTGTGCACTCGCCTGGATCAGCGGGTAGATCTCGATGCAGCGCGAGCTCAGCGCGTCGAGCGCGAGGTCGACCTCGGCTTGCCCGCCACGCGCGACCGACGTGAGCGGCTTTTGGATCTCCGGCAGCACGGGAAATCGCGTGCGGTCGAAATCGCGGCGTCGTCCGTGCAGCCGCGAGACCGCGCGTTCTACGCGCAGCGGATCCGGGCCGTCGAAGTGCAGCGGTATCTCGCAGCGGTCGTAGAGGTGATCCTGAGTGCGCAGCGTGAACGCGGAGCGCGCCAACAACCCCAGAAAGAACTCCAGATCCGATTGCGCTCCGCGACAGCGCGCGAACCACTCTTGCAGCGACAACTCCATGTCGTCGAGGCCTTGTTGTTCGCCCGGTGCAACCAACAGTTGCAACGTCGCCGTGAGCGGCCCTTCGTCCTCGAGCTCGTCCCAAGCGATGTCGATTTGACCCGCATGCAGCTGCGCCAGACGCCGCACGACCCCGTACGAGTAGCTGTAGATGATCGCGTCTTCTTCGGGCAAGGCCTCGATCACGCGGTCGACGGCGCGCTTCACACGCACGTCGTCGGGCCAGGCGCGCATGAAACCGAGTGCGTCGCGCAAGACAGTCAGGCGGCGCGCGCCACGCGGAGCGTCGGCGCGGAGATCCACGAGCAAGCGCAGCTTCTCGCGCGCGGCTTCCGGCCCGAACTTGCGCGCAATGGCGGCGAGCTGGTCTTCAGGCCTCATCGAGAAGTGCTGCGGTGGGGTGTGATGTTCGGCATACGCTTCCCTGAGCCTACGGTTCGGGGATTGCCGTGTGGAGACGGAAGACGCTGCTGATCGTGTGGTTGCAGCGTGCACTCTACGCTCGGGTACGTCGTCGAGGGCACGCTGCGCGCCGAAGCTCTGCTCGGCTTCTCGGGAGCGGGGTACAATGGCTCAGTCGCTCTCGATCAGGGCCGACTCACCTCTACCTTCGCTCGACAGGTTCACGATGCTCAGGCTTTCCCCAGCGCTGCCGGTCCTATCCATGTGTCTGATCTGGACTGTGCCTGCGCAGGCGCAAGGCTCCGACGACTGCGCGAGCGCCACCGCGATCTCGGGCACAGGCACCTTCGCGATCGACACGAGCGGTGCGACGGACAGCCCCCAACAGAGCAACAGCTGTCCGACCGCGCACGCCGACGTGTGGTTCGCTTGGACGGCGACGGCGACGCAGACCTTCAGCGTCTCTTCGTGCGGCGGAACCGGCGCCGACACCGTGATCGCTGTCTACTCCGGCTCCGCCTGCCCGGTGAGCGGCACTCAGCTCGCGTGCAATGACGACGCCTGCGCGCAACAGTCGACGGTGCTCTTCAACGCGACGATCGGCAACAACTACCTGATCCAGATCGGCGACTGGAGTCCGGGCGTGACGTTCAGCGGCACGTTCGCGCTCGCGCCCGCGGTCAACCCGTGCGGCCTCAGCGTCGGTCCGGACGTCATAACCGGCGACATCACCAGCATCCAGAACTCGACCGCCTCGAACGGACTGGATGCGTTCACGCTGGGCACGACATCCTGCAACGTCGGCTCAGCGCTCGTGAGCTGGCAGGGGCCGAATCAACTGCACCCCGTGATTTCGGAGACGGCGTACAAGTACAAGATCGTGAACGGCGCCGGGCGCTTCGAGATGATCGGTATCGGTTGGCTCAAGCACGGCTTCGCGGCCTCGACCGGCAGCACTTGCTGTCCTTGCCAAAACCCCGGCAACAATCAGTTCCTCGGACTCGGCTGCTCGGATCCGTACTCCGCGAGCCAGGCCGGCGCGCAGTCGACACTCACGCCGCGTTGGGAAGTGAATCCGCACACGGGCGTCTTCCCCTATCCGGGTTCGAATCCGCCCTGGTCAGGCACGACGGCGCGACGCACCGAGATCGCGCTCGCGGACCTCGAGCCCAGCGGCGGCACGACGCGCTACTTTGCCGAGTGCACGTACATCACGCAGGACGACGCGCAGGCAGGTAACGGCAACAACAACGCGAGCTACAAGGAACTCGTCGTCACCGGCGGGCCGGCGAACTACACCTTCGCCACGACCGGAGTCGTCGCGCGCATGCAGCCGGCGCTCATGGCGTGGCGTATGATCGACAGCGGCGTCAAGATTTCCAGCGCACAGATCGCCGGCGACGGCTTGATCTTCGTCGGCTCGCGCGCGACGAGTCTAGGCGGCGGTCAGTACCACTACGAATTCGCGGTTCACAACATGAACGCGGATCGCGCGGTTGGCTCGTTCACCGTGCCGCTGCCTCCGGGCGCGAACTTGACGAACGTCGGATTCCACGGCGTCACGTATCGCAACGGCGACGGTTTCGGCAACGTCAGTCAAAGTTCAACGGATTGGCCGGCGACGATCGGCAGCGGCGACATCACGTGGGCGTGCGACAGCCAGGCGCAGGACGCGAACGCCAACGCGATTCGCTGGCAAGCCACCTACAACTTCCGCTTCGACGCCGATGTCGCACCGCAGACCGGCACCGTGACTTTCGGATTGTGGAAGCCCGGCACACCGGCGCAGGCGACGGTTGCAGCTGAGGTGCCCGCACGCGGAGCGACGATCACTGCCGCATGTTTCGGCGACGGCCTCGGCAGCGCATGCCCGTGCGCCAACCAGAGCGCTCCGGGCGCGAACGTCGGGTGCCTGAATTCGCTGGTCACGGGTGGCGCGTTGTCGTGGAGCGGGACCGCGAGTGTGTCCGCCGACACGTTCGTCCTCGACGGGTCCGGCATGCCCAACGGCGCGGCACTCTACTTCCAAGGCACGGCTCTCGCCGGCGGCGGCAGTGGTGTTGCTTTCGGCGACGGTCTCTACTGCGCCGGAGGTGTCGTCACACGTTTGTTCGTGAAATCGAACAGTTCCGGCGCATCGCAGTGCCCGGAACTCGGTGACGCATCGATATCGATCCTGGGGACAGCCGGCATCGGTGCCGCGCGCGTTTACCAGTGCTGGTATCGCGATGCGGCGGCGTTCTGCACGACGGCAACGTTCAATCTGACCAACGCGATTCAAGCCACGTGGCAGCCGTGACCTTGGGGGGGGCGCAGTGCTTGTCGACGGCGAGGTCCGCCGTCGATTCTCTAGCGGCGCGGCCTTTGACTTGCGGCCTGGAAAACCAGGTGTGTCGCGCGCCGTCATGACGACGCCGTGCCCGACCGACGAGTGTGCGTGGCCCCTGAAACGTACGCCGTGAGCCGGGCCCGCTGACCTCGACTGGACAGCCGGTACCCGTACTCGCTCGCTATGCTGGACACAGCGCCATGCGTCGGCTTTTCATTCTCACACTGCTCTTGACCGCCTGTGCCTGTCATCACTCGGGCTTCGAGCCTGTAATGCCGAGTGATGTCGGCGCACTCGAGCGTGAAGTGCAGGACCTGATCCATCAGAAGGCGAACCTCGTTCGTGCTTCGCCGGCAAACGCGCGCGCGCACGCCACGCTCGGTCTGGTGTACGAAGCCAACGAGCAATGGAATGAAGCGGCGCGCAGCTTCGAAAACGCCGTTGCGATCGATGACAGCCAGCCCTTGTGGGTGTTTCATCGTGGAATCGCGCTGTTCCAGGCCGGTGAAATCGAATTGGCGACAGGCGTGTTGGGCGAAGCCGCGCGCAAGCTCGACAGGGATCCGGCGGTTCAACAGCGGCTGGGCCACGTGCTCCTGGAACAAGGCGATGTCCCGGGGGCACGCGCCGCGTTTGCGCGCGCGCTCGCAGCGGCGCCCGATTCGCCGGAGTGCCTGGCCGGAATGGCCGGCGCTGAACTCGCCGTGGAGAATTGGGACGAGGCGCTGAAACTCGCGCGGCGCGCGCTCGACATCGACCGCACCTACACCTATGCGGCCTTCGCCGCCGGGCGAGCCATGCAAGGCCTCGGGCGCGACGATGAGGCGCGTGACTTGCTCGCAGCGGGAATGGGTGCGACGCGCCGTTGGCTAGGCGATGCGCTGACGCAGGAGTTGAGAGGGTACAACCTGACTGTCAGCGGAATGATGGATGCTGCAGGCCTCGCGGCGGCCACCGGCAACCACGCGCGCGCATTGGCGCTGTACGAGAAGATCCTGGCGCGTACGCCTGAGGATCTGGAAGCACTCAACAACATGGCGGCGTGCCTGATCGACATGGGGCAGCTTGATCGCGCTGAGCAGGTGTTGGGAGCGACCTTGCATCGCTCACCCGATTCGTTCGCGACGCATCTGAACTGCGCTTCGCTCGCACTCAAGCGCGAGGACTTGCAGCGCGCGCGCCACCACGCCGATAGGGCCGTCGAACTCGGCGGCAGCATCGGTCGATCACACTACATGCGTGCCTGCGTGATGATCCTGCAAGACGATTGGGCCAACGCCGAGAAGGAGCTGCACGCCACGCTGAAGCTCGATGCGCGCAACACCAACTGCTACCTGGCGTTGTCGGATGCCGCACTGCGGCGCGACAACCTCGAAGAAGCCAGGGGTTGGTGCCGCAAGGCGATCGAAATCGACCCCAACCTCGTCCCGGCTCGCATGGAACAGTGTTCACTGGCGTTGCGTGCAGAGGACCTGGTCGAAGCTCGCGAAGCGCTCGCCGTTTTGGAACGGTTGGCGCCAGGCGCCGCGCGCACGCGATCGCTGCGAGGGCAACTTCAGGAGCGTGGGCGCTGAGCTGCATATGAACAGAGCTCCCCTTGCCCGCAGTATCTGGCTCTCGCTGCCCGTCTGGCTTTGCGCCTGCGAACGGAACACACATCCGAATGGAACCGACAGCTCCGCGGACAAGCAGGCGTTCGCGCCCTGGTTCGAGGACGTTGCGGGACAATGCGGGTTGGACTTCACGCATATGCGCGGATTGCGACAGCGCTACTGGTTCCCGGAACTCATGGGGTCAGGGCTGTGCTGGTTCGACTACGACGGCGACGGTCGCGTGGACCTCTTCGTAGTACAGAGCGGCGATCTCGAACCCGGCGACCAGACCGTTCCGCGCAGCAAGCTCTTTCGTAACCTGGGCGACGGCCGCTTCGCGGACGTAACCGAGAGCGCCGGCCTCAGCACACCTGGTTTTGGCATGGGCTGCACCGTCGCTGACTGCGACGGCGACGGAGACGTCGATCTCTACGTCACGAATGTCGGCGCGAACATCCTCTACCGCAACAACGGCGACGGTACGTTCACCGATGTCACTGCCGATGCGGGCGTTGGCGACATGGGTTGGGGCACGAGCGCCGGCTTCTTCGACTGCGAGGGTGATGGTGATCTCGATCTTTGGGTCGTGAATTATGTGCGCTGGAGAAAGGACCTCGAGATCGCCTGCAAGTCGCCCTACGGCGAGCGCGACTACTGTTCACCCAACAACTACAACGCTCCGTCGCAATGCGTGCTGTACATCAACGATGGGCAGGGCCGTTTTCGCGACGAGAGCTCCGCCTCCGGACTGGCCGCAGCGTTCGGCAACGGGCTTGGATTGGCCCTGTGCGATTTTGACGGTGACGGACGAATCGATGTCTATGTGTCGAACGACGGAATGGCCAACCAGCTCTGGATGAACCGCGGCGACAGCAAGTTCGTGGACGAGGCCCTCATGCGCGGCTGCGCGGTCAACGCAAACGGTGCGGCCGAAGCCAGCATGGGAACCGTCGCCGGCGATTTCGATCAGGACGGCGACGTCGATCTGTTCATAACCAATTTGCGCGGTGAAACCAACACTCTCTACAGCAACGACGGGCAAGGTCGGATGCGCGATCACTCTGCCCGTTCCGGTCTGGCCGCGGCAAGCTTGCAATTCACGGGCTTCGGCGATGCTTTGGCCGACTTCGATCACGACGGCATCCTCGATCTGTTTGTCGCGAACGGGCGTGTCAGCCATGCAAAGCCTGTTTTCTCTGAGAGCGACATCTACGCCGAGCCCAAGCAGCTTTTCCGGGGCGTCGGCGACCTGCGGTTTGAGGAAGTCGCACACGGTGGCCTCGCGCGCGCCCTCCTGGGCAACAGCCGCGGACTGGCTGTCGCCGACTACGACGACGACGGCGACTTGGACATCGCTGTCAACGAGAACAATGGACGCCTGAGGCTCCTGCGCAACGTGAGCGCGAAGCGCGGACACTGGACGAAGCTGTCCGTGCTCGACATCGCCGGCGCACCTGCTCTAGGTGCACGCCTGGCGATCGACGTAGGTGGACGGATCATCCACCGCGATGTAGCGGTTTGCTCAAGCTATTGTTCGGCCGGCGACGCGCGCGTGCACTGTGGTCTGGGCGCAGTGAGCGTGCTCGAGCACATCAAAGTTCGCTGGACCGACGGTTCGCGCGAGCACTTCGGCCCGCTCCCCGCGGATCGGATCCATGAGTTGCGACGGGGGCGAGGTCGCTCCACGCGCTGAACGCTCCGTCCCGCGCGCCTGATTCCGATCATTCACAGGGCTATTCACCGCAGACATGAGTGTGAGCAACGTTGGCAAGGACCTGTCCATCGAACTCAATGGCCCGCCGGATGAGTCCGGCGAGTCCGCGGAAGTGCGTGCCATGATGGCCGCTCTGCAGACCGCTGTCGTCGCGGCCTGGCCGGGCGCTGTGTGGCAGTACACGCACGGGAACGACACAGTGCCGCGCGTCATCGCCGCACTGGCGAAGCGCGTTGCCGCCCACAAACCGGATCCGGAGCGCGGGAGTGATCGCTACTACGGGCCGTTGGGCCACCTGGTCGCACACGCTTCCGGACGCACGCTGGTGTTCGGTGTCGAATTGCACGCCGAGTGGCGCGGCCCATGGCGGCTCGTGATCGAACCGCGATTGCGGCGACGGTTGCTCGGATTCATCACCAGCGATCGCATTCCCGGATCACGCGAGTTGGATGGGCCGACGGCGACGGCCTTGAGCAGCGTCTTGTCCCAGGTCACGGCGCAGGGCGGTGAATCCGCCCGTTTGATCGCAGGCGACCGTCACTGGCAACGCACGGCGACTCTGGTTTTCCCGTAGCGTCTGCGCCGCCGGACGACGCTCACGGCGTCCAGGTCTCGAGCTGCGCGTAGTAGCTGTCCCACTCCGCATCGCTCGCACCGGGTTGCGGCGCCAACGGGCGCGGGTTCGTGTTCGCGGCACGCGGCCTGTTGTCGGAGCGCTCGATCGTTTCGTTCCGCAGGAAGTCTCCGTACTGGTTGTAGACAACCCTGACCCCGTAGTACCGGTTTGGGATGCCGGTGCGCTCCGCCTCCATGCGCGCATACAACGCTCCCGCCCACGTGGGCTTCGCCGGTTCGATGTACGTGCTGCTCTGCGAACCCTTCTGCAGGAGTTGCAAGCGCTTGCGCAACTCGGAACTCAGGTTGGGAGACGTCAGCACGTGCGCGATCTGGTCCGCCGTGAGACGACTCGGCTGGTACTTGGAGAGCAATTCCGCGCGCGCAACGGCGTCGAGACCGTCGGCCAGTGCGAGACACTGTTCGACGCGACCCTGCTTGCGCGCATCCAAGCACATGGCGAGGCGGGCCTTGGAATCAGCTTGGGCTTGATCCATGCCTTGCATGCGCGCCTTCACATACGGTTGTTCGGTGGCCGGCGTGTTCTGGTAGAACGCGCGCAAGGCCGGTTCGAAGGCCGCGAAGATGCGCATGTTGTCGTTTCCTCCGCCGAGGTCGGACATCGCCAACGTGATCAATTCCTCGACACCCTTGCGCGGGTCCGTGCGCGCGAGAGCCGACAGGCGCGGTTCGATGCGCGACAGCACTGCGTCAACGCGTTCGGACTCCGGCACGAGGTTCCAGATGCGCGGCGCCGCCTGTGCGAGCAGCGCTCCGCCGCCGGCCGGCCAACCTTGTGCCAGCCATTCGTCGACGAGGCGCAGCCGTTCGATGCGCATTGTGCGCTCGTGTTCTTCCGGATCCGCGCTCAACGCGATCGCGATGGGCCGATGGCCGTCGAAGCCTGGGTCCTCCGGACGCGGCGCGCTCCACGTGAACTCCTTCTCCAGCCACAGACGCAGACGCAGATCGAGCATCGCGGCCATGACGGCGTCGCCCGCTAGATCCGCCGTCGGGACGACGTTGAGCATCCAGATGCCGAGCCTGCCGCTGACCGAACAACTCTCGCCGACGTCGAAGCGCAGCCCGCGCGGATCGCGCGCGATCACGTTCGTGCCGAACGCCAGCGTGCCCTGACGCAGCGTCACCAGCTTGGGCACGACTTCGCCCGGAACTACGTTGCGCAACATCGGCACGTCGTAACGCTCGCCCTGGCGTTCGATCGCAACTCCAGCGCCCACGAGCATGAGTTCGTTGATCACGACATTCGCGCCACGAATCATGAGCGTGTCACGGCCGGCAGCGACGTGCACGACCGTCTGCTGCATGCCCGCCCCTTCCAGGTTTACGTCGCGCACGATTTCGGAACTGATCACGTGCACACCAGCGCCGAGCAGGATTTTGCGGCCGGGTTCGGCGGCGGCGAGGGCCTGATCCAAGCTCGCGAAGTCGCCCGGCACGCGCAGCTCCGAGAGGTCTGCTTGCGGCGCATTGCGCGCCGCGCCGTACGCCGTCCATCCCGGCAGGTCCGCGCTGTGCTTGACCGTGCGCTGAAACGAACAGGCTTCGGCGGTGACATCCGCGGAAGCGACCGGGTCCAGATCCACGATACGGCAGCGCTGCAGTGTCGCGCGGGCGCCATCCGAGGCCTCGACGACAGGGCGAAGGCTGCGGTTCGTGGGCGGATTTCCGAGGAAGCGACAATCTTCAGCCAGAACGCTCGCTTCCTTGGAGTCGACGCGGATCGGCGCACCGTAGCTCACCGACTGTTGGAGTATGCAGCGCACGAGCTCGGCGCGCCCGCTGTGCACGTTCAAGGGTCGATCGGAAATCAGCGGATGATCCCAGACACAGTCCTCGAAGCGCACGCGCGCGGCGCGGCCGCGCAATTGGCACTCGCGGGAAAAGGTGACGTCGTGGAACTCCGACGGAGCCTCCGTGCCTGCCTCGTCTTCGGCGGTGAACCACCAGGGCGCTGTAGATTGAACGCGCCGGGCGACGACGCGCCCGCCGTGCACTTGGACCCAGCTGTCCCAGCGCAACTCCGCGAGACGCAAGCAGACGTCCGGACTGAGTTCGATCTCGATGCCGCCTTGTTCGCGTTTCGCGTTCGTCACGACTGTGTCGACGCCGACCCCGACTAGGTCGATGCCGGCGGAAATCGTCTCGGGCGCGTTGTACGTTCCACGCGCCAGCACGATGCGTCGCGCGCCCTCGGGAAATTCGCGCAACGCAGCCTGGATGTCGTGCGCTTCCCCCGGAATTCGCACGGCGACAGCGGACGGATCGGGCAGCACGACCAGCGGCTCCGGCGCGTACTCCGGCAAGGGTGGCGCCTCTCTCCAGTCCACGTGACCTGAGTAGTGCGCCAGGAATCCGCGCGCTGCGATGGCAGCCGTGCCCGAACCCGCGGCATCGCGCGCCCACAATTGTGCCGCGCGCGCGCGTTCGCGGCGCATGAGTGCAGCGACGCCTCCCCAAAGCGGAACAGACGCATCGTTCTGGATCAACGCGCGGGCCGCCACGGAGACAGGATCCGCGTCCAGCCGTCCCGCCAGACGCGCGAGGGTCATTTCCGCCTGCCCGTCCAGCTTCTCGTCCAGGACGGCGAGCGTGGCCGCCGCCCACAAGCGCGCAGCTTCGTCCCAATGTCCGAGGTGCTCGCTCACGCGCCGGCGTTGGCCGTCGTCGAATACACGGCCGGTCTCGCGCGTCCCGAGCGCGAACGCAATCGCCGCCCACGGGTTGCCGGGTTCGGAACGCACCACATCGCGCGCGGCGAGCGCGGCTTCGTCGAGGCAACCGAGGCGCACTAGACACGCGAGATAGCGTTGCTCGACAGTCGCGTTCGCGGGATCGAGCTCGAGCGCGCGTTCCGCGGCCAGCAAGGTCGCGCGCACGTCGCCGAGCAGCTCCGTCGTCGCCGCGCGGATCGCCCAACCGACCGCGCTACCGGGATCACGTCGCAGACCGGAGTCCACCGCCGCCAGCGCGAGCACCGTCTCGCCGCGACGGTTGTGCATCACCGTCTTCTTGAACCACGGATCCGCCGCGAAGGTGTCCGCCGCGCACGCCTGCGCGAGCAACTCTGCTTCACGCGCGTCGCGGTCAGGCGCATCCGCGGAGAGCGCGCCGATCTGCGCGAGGAGTTCGTTGCAGCGCGCACGATCTCGATCGGTCAGCCCCGCGACGATATCGCTTGGCGGATACATGGCGTACGTCCAATCGGGCGGACCTTCCGCGGTCTCGCCGCGCCACGCTGAGCGCAACCCCAACGCATCCTGCCGCAAGATCGTGTCGCACTCGGCTTCCAACGCCACGAAGTCGCCGCGCAACTTGCCGCGGACCGCGTTGAGCTCGTCGATCAGCGGCGTGGGATCTTCCGTGGACAGATCGCCGCGCAGCCCGATCCACACGCGCAACAGAGTCGCCTCCGGCGTGGAATCGTCCGGTGCGAGCGTTGCGATCACATCCAAGGCAGCCTTGGACTCGCCCTGGAAGATGAGCCACGCAGCCAGCGCGCGCGGATCGTCGTTCGAGGGACGCGTGCTGTGTCGCGCCACGAACTCCGCGCGGTTCCACGCGTCACTTGCCAGCGCGTCGAGGATCGGGCCGCGTACGTCGACTTCGTCTTCGTCATCCGAACCGTCCGACGCACCCAGCACCGCGAGCGTCGGGGCTCCGCCGCGGCGCAAGATCTCCGCCGTCTCGAATGACGTGAGCTCGCCGTTTTCCGCGTGCGACCTGGCCCACGCCAACTCTTCGATCCACGTTCCACCGGGGGAGTGGGCAGCGAACCGTGACGGACTCTGCGCGGGTGATGCGGGGTCGCCGCGCATGCGCGCTGAGTGTGCCGAGAGGGAGAGCGTCAGAAGCGCGACCAACAGCGAGGCGCGCTGTCGCAGGGAAGTTTGGGTCATCATGGAGGCATTCCAGACTGCCTGATCGACCACTTCCGATGTAGACCTGACGGTGCCGGCGCGGGAGTCTTGGGGCGCGAGTTCGAACCTGTGCCACTCTCTCGCAAGCTGCAAACTGCTGGCGGTACGGCTGTCCGGTCCTGCAGCCATCAAGTTCCATGCGGCCAACCTGGCGCCCCGCGGACGGGTTCGTCAGGTCCTTCGGCAGTGCCCGCGGCGGAGCGAATTCACTCGCTGAGCGACCCGCGCAGGAACTCGAGGAACTTCGCCTCGGGAATCAACCCGGCCTTCTTGCGCAGCACCTTGCCCGTCTGCGGATCGATGATCACGTAGTAGGGATTGGCCGGTGAACCCGCCTTCTCCTCCTGGAGTTTGCGGTTCTCTTCTTCGCGCGGACCGCCGTCGGTGTGCAATCGCGCTTCGATGTAGTCTTTCTGGAGAGCTCCGGCGACCGCCGGTTTGGGGAAGAGTTTTTCTTCCATGATCCGGCAGTTCACTCATGTGAAGCCGGTGAAGTTCACGAGCAGCAGCTTGTCTTCGCTCTTGGCGCGAGCGAGCGCGCCCTCGAAATCATCCTTGATGATCGTGTGGCCGGTGACTTTGGCCACCGCGCCCTCGCCGCCGCCGCCGATGCGCGTCGAGTAATTCGGCACGAGCGCCGTCATCACCGGGTCGAGCGAGTGACCGAGTCCGCCGTACAGGCAGTACACCGCGAACAACGCTGTCGCAGTCGCGCCGACCATGCGCTTCGGTGTGATCGAAGCCTGGTCCTCCTGGCCGTACTCGTCCTTCATGCGGAACATGGCGAACAAGAACAGCGCGGCGATCGCGAAGATCCCAAACCACAGGAACAGGAACAGTTCGCGCGACAACACGCCACAACCCCACACCAGGTCCGCATTCGAGAGGAACTTCAGCGCTGCTGCGACCTCGACGAAGCCCAGGAACACCTTGAGCGTGTGCATCCACTCGCCGCTCTTCGGCATCGCCTTGACCTTGGCGGGCACCATCGACAGGAACACGAACGGAATCGCCATCGTCAGGCCGAACACGCCCATGCCGAGCGCGATGCGTCCCAGTCCGCCGCTGGCGGCCCCCGTCGACAACAACGTGCCGACGAACGGTGCGGTACACGTGAACGAAGTGACGACGAGCGTCGCGCCCATCAGAAACACGCCCAGGTAGCCGCCCTTTTGCGAGGCGCTGCCGGCTGCGGTCATCAAGAAGCGCGGTGGGTTCAACGTCAGCACGCCGAACAAGGTGAGCGCGAACAGGAGGAAGAACCCGCCGATGATCAGGTTCGTCACCGGGTGCGTCGCGAATCGAATGATCAGCGGACCGATCACGATGCCGATCAACACGAAGATCAAGACGATCCCCGCGCCGTACGCCAAGGACAGCGGCAACGTGCTCGACTTGCGCGCGTCGGCCTGCTTCGTGAAGTAGCTGATCGTGATCGGGATCATCGGGTACGTGCACGGCATCAAGAGCGTGAACAAACCCCAGCCCACGGCCGAGACCAGGAACCAGAACAGGCTCGACTCGCCGCCGGGCTCCTCGTCTTGGCTCGCCGACTGCTTCGTCGTCGTCGTCGCAGCTTTCGGCGTGGCGGCACCTTCACCGGCCGTTGCGCTCAGGTCCTTCGGAAAGTCCGCGAAAAGCTTGTCCTCGCCCGATCCGCCGAATTGGGCCTTTTCCTCGAACGGCACGCAGATACCCGAACCGCCGTCCGTGCAAGTCTGACCGGTGACTGTGATCGCAAGGTCTTCGAGCTTCGCTGTCGCCGTCTTCTTTCCGGCGCGATAGATGATGACGCGACCATGGTGGATGTTGACGTCGAGCGGTGTGCCGAAATCCTGCACTTCGATCTCGGGCTTTGGAAAGCGCCAGTCACCCCACGTGAATCCGTCGCCGGTCAACTCGGGCGCGGTCGCCTGCGCGAACGCACCTTCGGGCCCGACATCCTCCATCGTCGGACCGCTGTAGATGTGCCAACCCTTCTCGACCTCGATCACGAGCGCGAGTCTCACCGCGTCGCCTTCGCTGCGCGCAAAGAGCGCAATCGATGCGTGCTGCTCCTCGGCGGTGGTGGGCAGGACGAGCCCGAACAGGCACGTGAGGAGGAGCAGGATGGACTTCATGCGGGAGCGGTACGTGAGATCGGCGAGCTTGGGAGTGAGAATCCGGATCGTAGCGTCTACGACGCCTTTTCGTCCCCGTGAGGGCGGCAGAGCCGCTTCAGCGAAAGGGTTTCGTGTCCGATGAGCGTTTCGGGCCTATTCTGGACCGACGTCCCCCACCCCGCCTCGAGATCAAGCCCATGCGCGCCGCCCTCATCTTCAGTTCACTATCTGTCCTGTGCCTGTCCGCGCCGCTGCGCCCGCTGTTCCAGGACACGCCCGAGACGTTGCCCACCCCGACGCGCGGCGAAAAGGCCGCTGTTCAGGCGTTGATGAACGAGATGCAGGGTACCTGGTCGCTCAAGAGTCTCGACTCGCCGACGCTCGACAAGCTGCGCCGGCAAGAGGTCGGCTACATGGTCGTGTCGGGCATCTACTTCTCGTTCGAGATGCACATGAGCTGGAACACGGTCGATGATCGCGCCTCCAGGCGCACCTCGCTGTCCGGCACGCATCGCTTCGAGATCAACGACCGTTCGCGCATGACCGCCAGTTCGATCATCGGTTCGAGCGTCGACAACGACGGTCGCGTCGTGTGGGAACAACCCGGCCTGCTGCGCAAGTACGATGTCACGTGTTCAGGCGACACGATGAAACTCTTGCGCGACGACGGCACGACGTTCGAGTTCCAACGCATGGCCGACAGCAAGCAAGCGCGCGACATCTACGGCCGCCCATTGAAGGTGAAGGACCCGAACGCGCCGTTCACGCCGCCCTCGGGCAAGCGCGAGGACGCACCGAAGCGGGATTGAGCTGCTGTCTCGTCCGCTGCCCTCACCTGGCAATTCGGATGGACGGGCAGCCGGATTGCGCGTGAGAGAGAGCGCCGTCGTCAGGATGGCTTGACCGGAATGTCGAGCGCGGCGATCAATTTCAGCAGCGCGGGTAGCTCATCCGGATCGCAAGTCACGATCAGGCTGTTGGTGCGCGAGTCCGAGACGATCTGCTGATTCGAGCGACGCTGCACTGCAGCCATCAACACGCGCGAGAGCTGATCGGCATCCGCGTGCTGCAGAGCGACGACGGTGTAGACCTTCTCGCTCTCGGGCTTCGACTTCGCGCCGGCAGGCGCGACGACAGGTGCGGGAGCCGGTTCCGGTTTTTCAGCCGCGCTTCGGGGCGGCGCGGCACAGGCGACCAGGGATGCGAATGGAATGGCGAGCCAGGCGTGCTTCATCGTTGTACTCCTCGGGATGGATTCGAATGTTCGCCCATCACCGACGGCCTGTGCGCCGGCTCCTTCCCGTGAATCTCCCCGAAACGACCGCGGCCGCAGCGTGGTGGGCTGCGGCCGCGGGATTTGTGGCAACTTCAGTTCGCGCTCAGCACTGGCTGAAACCGCACGCGTGGCACTTCACGCAGCCCTCTTCGAACGAGACGTTGTTCGAGCAGGCCGGGCACTTGATCTTGAACTGCGAGACGTTGCGCGGCTGTTGCGCCGTCTTGCCGCCGGCCTTGGCCACCTCGACCGTCTTGTTGAAGTTCGTCTTGGTCAAGTCCGGCGCGGCGCCGCCGAGCAGCAGCGCGTGCAAACCGTGCTCGTCCTTCGCGGTCATGTAGCGCTCCAACGCGGTCGCGAGACCGTCGGCGAGCGACATGATGCGGCCGTCCTTGGTCGGGACGCTCAGGCTGGAACCGATGCCCTCGAGTTGCTTGACGGCCATCTTCAGCGAGCCGTTGCTGCGCAACCACAGTGAGAGTATGCGGCAGATCGCTTCGAGGTCCGAGTTGGCCACGTCGCCGCCCTTGCCGAGTTGCGCGAAGACTTCGCGCTCGCGGCAGGTGATCGGATCGACCGAGACCTTCACGTGCATATTGCCGAACGGCGTCATCTGGCGGATGCGCAGGCAGCTCATGATCTCGGGCAGCTTGATCGGATTGAGTTCCTCGTCGCCGCGTTCGTTGCGCGTGAAGCGCAGATCGTTCACGACCACGGCGGGTTCAGCCACAGGCGCCGCTTCGGTCTTCTTCGACGTCGACAGCGCCATCGGCTGCATCTCGCGGCAACCGTCGCGGTAGACCGTGACGCCCTTGACGTCTTCGTCGATCGCGAGTTCGTAGATCGTGCGCACGTCGTCCGGCGTCGCCTCGTGCGGGAAATTGATCGTCTTGCTGATCGAGCTGTCGCAGTGGCGCTGGAACGCCGACTGCATCTTCATGTGCCAGAACGGGCTGATGTCGTGCGCCGTCACGAGGACGCGCTTGACGTCTTCCGGCACGTCGCTGCGGTATTGCAGCGTGCCCTTGGCGACGATGTCGTCGACCATCTCGTCCGAGTAGAAGCCGCGTTCGCGCGCGATGCGATCAAACACGTAGTTGACCTCGCGCATGATCGTTGGACGGCCTTGCGTGTCCTTCATCACCTGGCGGATGAACGCGAGGCTGAACATCGGCTCGATGCCGCCCGAGCAGTTGGCGATGATCGAGATCGTGCCGGTCGGCGCGACGGTCGTCGTATAGCTGTTGCGCAGGCGACGGCCTTGCTTCTCCCAGTCGGAGCCTTCCCAGGCCGGGAACACGCCGCGCTCCTCGGCCAGGAATTCGCTGGCGAGGTGCGATTCGTCGTTCATGACCTGCATGACCTTCTCGCCGAACGCGCAACCCTCGGCCGAGTTGTAAGGAATGCCGAGCTTGTACAACGCGTCGGCGAAACCCATCACTCCCAGGCCGATGCGGCGCGTCGTCTTCGACATGTTGTCGATCTGCGGCAGCGGGTACTTGTTGACCTCGATCACGTTGTCGAGGAAGCGCGTCGTCGTGTGGATGATCGTCTTGTACTCGTCCCAGTCGAACTTCGCGTTCTTGCCGTCGCCCTTCACGAGCACGCCCAGGTTGATCGACCCCAGGTTGCACGAATCGTAGGCGTGCAGCGGCTGCTCACCGCAGGGGTTCGTGGCTTCGATCAGACCGACGTTCTTGATCGGGTTTTTCTCGTTGATGCGGTCGATGAACACGACGCCCGGTTCGCCCGTGCGCCAGGCGTGCTCGATGATCAAGGTCCAGATCTCGCCGACCGTCCAGAACTGGTCCGTCGGCTTGCCCTCGGCGTCCGTCTTCGCGAGCTTCGCCCACTGCTTCGTGCGCGGGTTTTGCGTCTGGTGAATCGTCTCCGGCTTGGCGCGCAGCTCGCTGATGAAGCGGTTCGTGACCGTGATCGAGATGTTGTAGTTGGTCAACATCCCGAGGTCGTCTTTGATCGTGATGAACTTGATGATGTCGGGGTGATCGACGCGCAGGATCCCCATGTTCGCGCCGCGGCGGAAAGCACCCTGTTGGATGGCGTCGGTCGCCTTCGAGAACACCTGGATGAACGAGAGCGGGCCTTCGGTCGTACCGCCCGAGCTGCGCACGAGGTCGCCTTGCGGGCGCAGGCGCGAGAAGCTGAAGCCCGTGCCGCCGCCGGCCTTTTGGATCATCGCGGTGGCTTTGATCGAATCGAAGATGCCCTCGATCGAGTCCTCGACCGGCAGCACGAAGCACGCCGAGAGCATCCCCATCTCACGACCCGCGTTCATCAACGTGGGCGAGTTGGGCATGAACTGACGCTTCGCCATCAAGCGGTAGAAATCGCGAGCGACTTCGAGCGCGCGCTCGGGGCTGCCGCCGGGGAACGTCACGTCCGCGCGCGCAACGCACGAAGCGACGCGCCAGAACAGCTCGCGCGGCGTCTCGCACACCTTGCCGTTCGAGGGATCCTTCTTGAGATAGCGGCGCTCCAGCACGGTGCGCGCGTTCTCGGTCAGATCGGGCTCCGGCAGATCCGCCGGAGGCGCGATGGCCTCGAGTTCAGCGAGTGCGTCCACGTTGCTCCGGGTGTCGGCCTGGCGGCCAGTCTTGTGGGTCGGCGTCGCGATGGGGTTCACGTTCTCTCTCTTCCGTTGGGTCGTGCTGCGTCGGGTACTTGGACAGGACATCCAACGCGGATCGGAGACCCGTCCCTCGGGAGTGCGAGACTCCAAAGGCGCGGGCCAGGACGGCATTGAACGGTGATAACTGATTCTTTTCCAGGGGTTTAGGGTCGGACAACCGGACTCCCCTGGGGGCGGCCGTCGAGCGTGCGAGACGTTCGGCGGCGAGAAGGCGGATCAGACTCCGGTCAGCGCGAATTTTCAAAAGTGCTTGGCTCGGGTTTTCGAAAAATCCACCCCTCCACGCTACTACGGGTTGTGGGTAAGGGGCTTACGTTGACGCTATGAATTGCGGATGCGTGGCACGATCTCCGCTCGCGTCAGCCCCCGCGGACCTTCCGCCACAGGTGGCGCGCCTCGGGCAAACCGATCGAAATAGCGCAAGTCATGTACACGACTAGAGCTACGGCGATTGCGGCCGCCAGACCCGCGGCCGAGTCGGGCGCTCCACCGAGGATCCTGCGCACGAGCACCGCCAGACCGACCGCCACGACGGCGCAACCACTGACGCGCACAAGTCGCGGAAAGAGCCCGGAAGGCCCGCCCGGACCCGGCAGGCCGGGGAGCGAGAGCCGCCGCTCGAGGTGGGGCGCGAGCCAGGCCAGATTCCCCCACGCCGTGATCGCCGTCGCCAGCGCGAGCCCGTCGGCGTCCATGCCGAACCCGGCGACGAACGCGACGCCGAGGATCGTGTTCAGGAAGAGCATCGCCACCGCGATCTTCACCGGCGTCTTGAAGTCGCCGATGGCGTAGTGCGCGCGCGCCAAGAGCCCCGTCGCGCCGGCCGGCAGGATCGCGAGCGTCATCCAGCGCAGCGCAGCCGCCGTGCGCTCGACACCTTCGTCGCCGAAGGCACCGTGACCGAAACACACGGCGCACACCGGGCCCGCGAAGACCAACAGTCCCAGCGTCGCCGGGATCGCGACGAACGCGATCGCGAGGTGCGTGTCTTCGTGCAGGCGCTTCAATCCGTGTCGATCACCCACCTGTCCGAGTGCAGCGAGTGCGGGGAACACGGCGCTCGTCGCCGCGACGGAGATGAGCGAGAGCGGCAGCTGTTGCACGCGCGCGGCGTAGTACAGCACGGTCGGGCCGCCGTTCGTCAGCAAGCCCTCCGCCAGGAAACCGGAGATCAGCGCGTTGATCTGAAACACGGCCGCGCCGAGCGCGAGCGGCAGCGTGTCCTTCATGATCGCCCACACCTCGCGCGTCGGAACACGCGGCGCCGACGGCACGCCGGCGCGCGCTTTCCACAGCCCGCAACGCGCGAGCGGTGGAACGTGCACCAGGAACAGCACCGCACCCGCGCCCAAAACGAACGCCGCCAGCATGCGCATCATGTCGAAGTGCCGCGTGAACCGTTCCGCCGCGGATTCGCCGTCCGGATCGCCCCAACCGAAATGTGACGCGGTGTAGACGAGGGCCCCGATCCAGCACGCGTTCATCACCACCGGCGCCAGTGCCGGCGCCAGGAAATGCCCGCGCACCTGCAGCGCGCCGCCGACCACCGCGGCGCCGCACACGAACACGACGAAGGGCAAGAGCCGCGCGGTCAGCTCGCGCACCGGCGCCGGATCCGCGCCCAGCCACGACCAGCCGGTGATCGGCATCCTGTCGGGCACGATCACGACGAGCGCGATGCCGAACAGCGTGACGGCGATCGTGCTCCACATCACGGTGCGCAAGGTGGCCTGGAACAGCCGTCGACCCGCGTCTTCGCCGCGCTCGTGATCGATGCGCGTCATCGCGCCTTGCATCGCGGTCGTGATCGCGCCTTCGCCCATCAACCCGCGGAACAGATTCGGCACGCGCCAGGCCGTGACGAACGCATCGTTGATCGCCGAGCGATCGCCGAAGATCGCGGCCGCCATGCTCTCGCGCGCGAAGCCGATGATGCGGCTCGCGAGCGTCAAGAGTGAGACGAGCGCCGTCCGTCGCACGAGCCGCTTGTGCCGCCCGACGACGTCGACGCCGCTCGCGGCGGCCTGTTCCTGTTCGTCACCGTCGCGCACGAGCCGCATGGTGCAGCGTACGGTGCACGGCGGGTGTGGATGCTGCAAGAACACAGCGCTCGACTCGCGCCCGACCGCGGCTGGGGCATAGACTGCGCGCCATGAACCGCTCGATACTCTGCGTAGCCCTCGCGGGCGCTGTGCTCCTCCCGGCGTGCTCGAAATCAGAGAAGGCCGCCGCGCCGTCGGAAGCGGGTGCCGTGCGCGCTGCCGCCCAGTCCTACCTCGACAGCTACAGCGCGCAGTTCCAGAAACTCGCGACGGCGGCTTCCGAAGCACAGTGGGCCTCGAACACCCACATCGTCGAAGGCGACGAGACCAACGCCGCGCGCACCCGCGCCGCGGACGAAGCGATGGCGGCGTTCACGGGCTCGGTCGCGAATATCGAGTCCGCCCGCAAGTTCCTGGCGCAGAAGGATGCGCTGACTCCGCTGCAAACGAAGCAGCTCGAAACCGTGCTGTTCAAGGCCGGCGGCAATCCCGCTACGGCGCCCGAGATCGTCAAGGCGCGCATCGCGGCCGAGACGGCGCAGAACGAGAAGCTGTACGGCTTTGATTTCACGATGGACGGCAAGCCGCTGACGCCCAACGACATCGACGACGGTTTGAAGACCGAAACGGATCTCGCGCGCCGCTTGAAGATCTGGGAGGCCTCCAAGGAAGTCGGCCAGGGTCTGCGCCCGGGCCTCGTCGAGCTGCAGCGCCTGCGCAATGCGTCGGTGCGCGCGCTCGGCTACCACGACTTCTTCAGCTACATGGCGAGCGAATACGGGATGACGACGCAGGAACTCGCCGACACGATCGGCGCGATCAACCGCGAACTGCGCCCGCTCTTTCGCGAGTTGCACACGTGGACGCGCCATGAGCTGGCGAAGCGCTACGGACAACCGGTTCCGGATCTGATCCCGGCGCATTGGCTGCCGAATCGTTGGGGCCAGGATTGGTCTTCGCTCGTCGAGGTGCCGGGTTTCGACCTGGACGCGCCGATCAAGGCGAAAGGCCGTGAGTGGTGTCTAGAGCAGGCCGAGCGTTTCTACGTCAGCCTCGGCTTCGAGAAAATGCCCGAGACGTTCTGGACCAAATCGTCGCTGTATCCGGTCGCGGCCGACGCGGGTTTCAAGAAGAACACGCACGCCAGCGCGTGGCACATGGATCTCGACCACGACGTGCGGTCGTTGATGAGCGTCGAACCGAACACCGAGTGGTACGAGACGACGCACCACGAGCTGGGCCACATCTACTACTACCTGTCGTACTCGCGACCCGAAGTTCCGATCCTCCTGCGCGAAGGCGCGAACCGTGCGTACCACGAAGCGATCGGTTCGCTGATGGGCCTCGCAGCGCAACAGCCGCGCTTCGTCAAGGCGATCGGCCTCGAGACCGCCGGCGACAAGCCCGACCCGATGCAGCTGCTCTTCAAGGAAGCGCTCAACTACGTCGTCTTCATCCCCTGGTCGACCGGGACGATGTTCAACTTCGAAAAGGAGCTCTACCACGACGAGCTGCCGGCCGCGCAATGGAACAAGCGCTGGTGGGAACTCGCCGCGAAGTACCAGGGCATCGCGCCGCCGACCGCGCGCGGTGAAGAATTCTGCGACGCCGCGACCAAGACGCACATCAACGACGACCCGGCCGGCTACTACGACTACGCGCTCTCGTTCGTGCTCTTGTTCCAACTGCACGACCACATCGCGCAAGTGATCCTGAAGGAGGACCCGCGCGACACGAACTACTTCGGCCGCAAGGACGTGGGCACGTTCCTGAAGTCGATCCTCGAGCCGGGCGCGAGCGCCGATTGGAAGGAACTGCTCGTCGCGAAGACCGGCAGTCCATTGAACGCCAAGCCGATGCTGCGCTACTTCGAACCGCTCATGGGCTGGCTGAAGGAGCAGAACAAAGGCCGCAAGAGTACGCTCGCGGACCTCTGACTCGTCGCCCGAGCTTGTGACCGTACCGAGCCGCATACGGTACACGGCTCTGCGCGAATCAGTCGGCAACGCGAACGGCAACTAGTCGCGACGCTCGAAGGGCGGCAGGAGCTGGATCTCCGACCATTGCTGCTCGCTCAGGCGCTCGTGCGGCGCGCTCGAGAACTTGCCCGAGTCGTAGGGCGTGCGAGCAAGCGGCGAGTGCGGCGGCAATTCGAACACGAGTTCGCCGCACAGCTCTTCCGCGCCGCTCTGATTGATCTGGAAGATCTGCGCCGCCTGCACGAGCGTGGCTGAATCCCAGACGGATGCGACTTCGCGCGTGCGATACACCGATGACGCGCCGATCCAGTGATGGAACGGATGCGTCACCGTTCCGCTCGCGACGACGCGTGGATCGTGTTCGAAATGAAAGACGCCGCCCTCGCTCCACGACCTGAACTCCCACGTGCGCTCGTCGTGCTGCACGAAGGCGGGCATGAACAACTGGTCGTCGCGCAACTCGACGGTGATCCGACGCTGCACCGTCGAGCTGCCTGGGTGATGGAACTCCAGACAACCTGCGTTCCAGACGAGCGGCACGGCCGCGAACTCCTCGCGTGCGGACTGTCGCGACCTGTCGTTGACGCTCGGATGGTGCACGAGGGTGAGCTGAATCGTCCAACCTTCCGCGCTTCGTGCGATCATCCAGACCTCGTCCCTGCCGCGGCCGATGATGTTGCGCGGACCGCGCCGCACCCACCGACCGGCGAAGGCGGACAGAGGATCGGCCGTCGCGGACCGGGTCGCCGGTGCGGGTTGGGTGTCCGGCGTGGCCTGACAGGCGCAGGCGCAGCACAAGAGAGTGAGGGCCAGGAGTCGCATCGGAGAAGGGCTGAAGCTCAGGTCCGAGCTATCTTCCGCCGCAGGGCCGATTCTTCCACGCGCGGCGCGCGGATCAGGTCAAAAGCTTGCCGAGCAGTTCCTGCGTCTTCTTCCCGTCGATCTGGCCCTTGTACCTGGCCATCACGGCCTTCATCAGCGTGCCCATGTCCTTCTTGGCGCTGACCTTGAGTTCAGTCATCAGCGCCCGGATCGCTGCTTCGGCTTCGGCGTCCGAGAGCGCTTTCGGCAAGTAGCGCTGGATCACACTCAGCTCGGCCTTTTCCTTGTCGGCGAGGTCCGCGCGCGCGGCCTTTTCGAATTCGGCGATCGACTGCTGGCGCATCTTCACGGCCTTCAAGAGCACGTCCTGCTCGATGTCGGGCGTGATCGTCTTGCCTTCCTGCAGTTCGAGCCGTTTCAGCTCGGACAGGATCAGGCGCAACGTGTCGCGCACGAGCTCGTTCTTCGCGAGCATCGCGGCTTTCACGTCGGCTTCGAGTTTTTCCTTCAGCGCCATCGGATCATTCCTCGTCGGCGCCTTCATCGACGTCGTCTGTGGTTTCCTCGTCGTCGTCATCGTCTTCGTCGACGTCCTCGGAGTCGTCGTCCGACGTCACGATCTGTTGAACCGGGCGTTCGCGCGCCTCGGCGGCGTAGCGTTCGAGGTCGTCCTCGGACACGACTTCCATCGAGACGAGCAGGTCTTCCTCTTTCAAGTTGACGAGCCGCACGCCCTGCGTGTTGCGTCCGATGGTGCTGATCTCGGCCACCGGCGTGCGCACGAGCATCCCGCTCTTCGTGATGAACAGCACGTCGTCGCCCTCGTTCGCGAGCGCGACGGACACGACCCCACCGTTGCGGTCAGTCGTCTTGATGTCGATGACGCCTTGGCCGCCGCGTCCCTTGATCGGGTATTCCGCGATCAGCGTGCGTTTGCCGTAGCCCATTTCGGTGCCCGTGACGAGCGCCGCCGCGTCGTTGTTCGCGACCACCGCGCCCACGACCACATCGTCGTCCTTCAGGCGAATACCGCGCACGCCACGGCTTGTGCGGCCCATCTCGCGCGCCGCTTTTTCGTCGAAGCGGATGGCCTTGCCGTTGCGCGTGCACACGATCATCGTGTCGCCCGGCCTGGTGAGCGTCACGCCGACGACCGAGTTCCCGTCGTCCAGGCGAATGGCCCGGATGCCGCCGCGCTTCGGACGCGAGTATTTCTCGAGCTTGGTCTTTTTCACCGTGCCGTTGCGCGTCGCGAAGAACACGCACGATTGCGAGTCGAATTCGCGCACACGCAGCACGTTCGTGATCTCTTCGCCTTCCTGGAGCGGCAAGAGGTTCGTCATCGCGCGGCCCTTGCTGGTGCGCGTGGCTTCGGGGACCTGGTAGACCTTCAGCCAGTAGACCTTGCCGTGGTTCGAGAAGTTGAGCAGGTAGTCGTGCGTTCCCGCCGCGAACAGCGACTTGAGCGCATCGCCTTCCTTCGAATCCGAGCCCTTGATGCCGCGCCCGCCGCGGCCTTGCGCGCGGTACACGTCGAGCGGCGTGCGCTTGATGTAGCCGTCCTGGCTGACGGTCACGACCATCATCTCTTCGGTGATGAGCGCTTCCATGTCGAAGCTGGAGTCGATCTCTTCGTCCGAGATCGCGGTGCGGCGGTCGTCGCCGTAGCGCTTCTCGATGTCGTCGAGGTCGGCGCGGATGATCTCCACGACGCGCGAATCGCGGGCCAGAATGTCCTTCAGATCGGTGATCTCGAGCGCCAGCGCATTGAACTCTTCGATCAGCTTGTCGCGCTCGAGGCCCGTCAAGCTGCCGAGGCGCATGTCGACGATCGCCTGGCTCTGGCGCGCGCTCAGACCGAAACGCGCCGACAGTTGCGTCTTGGCTGCATCGCGGTCGGCGGCGGCCCGGATGATCTTGATGACCTCGTCGATGTTGTCGACGGCGATCCGCAAGCCCTCGACGATGTGCATCCGCTCCTCCGCCTTGCGCAGGAGGAACAGCGTGCGCCGGCGGATGACGTCGCGGCGGTGCTTGATGTACGCATCGAGCAGTCCGCGCAAGGTCAGCGTGCGCGGCTGACGGTCGTCGATCGCGAGATTGATGATCGAAACCGTCTGCTGCAGCGGCGTGTACTGGAACAGCTGGTTGATGATGACTTGCGCGTCTTCGTTCTTCTTCAGCTCGATCACGAGACGCAGGCCGTCGCGGTCGGACTCGTCGCGAACGTCGGAAATGCCGGTGATTCGGCCGTCTTTCACGACATCGACGATCTTCTCGATGATCGCCGTCTTGCGCACCTGGAACGGGATCTCGGTGATGACGATCTGTTCCTTGGTCTTCGTCTGCTCGACTTCGTACTTGCCGCGCAAACGCAGCAATCCGCGGCCGGTGGCGTAGGCCTGCATGATGCCGTTCTTGCCCATAATGATTCCGCCGGTGGGGAAATCAGGGCCTTTGACGATCGCGCACAGCTCTTGAATGGTGACGTTGTGGTCCGCGAGCACCGCTCGCAACGCGGCGCAGATCTCGCGCAGGTTGTGCGGCGGCAAGCTCGTCGCCATGCCGACCGCGATGCCGTCCGAACCGTTGCACAACAGATTCGGGAACCGACCCGGCAGCACCGACGGCTGCATGCGCGTGTCGTCGTAGTTGGGCTCGTGGTCGACCGTTTCCTTGTCGAGGTCGGCCATCATCTCGACCGCCGTGCCCGCCATGCGCGCTTCCGTGTAACGCATGGCCGCGGGCGGATCGCCGTCGATCGAACCGAAGTTGCCTTGGCCGTCGACGAGCGGATAGCGCAGCGAGAAGTCCTGCGCCATGCGCACCAGGGTCGGGTACACGACCGCTTCGCCGTGCGGGTGATAGTTGCCCGACGTGTCGCCGGCGATCTTGGCGCACTTTCTGTACTTGGCGCGCGGCGACAGGTTCAGGTCGTTCATCGCGACCAGGATGCGTCGCTGCGAAGGTTTGAAGCCGTCGCGCACGTCCGGCAAGGCCCGCGAATGGATGACGGAGAGAGCGTACGTGAGGTAGCTCTCCTTCATCTCGCGCTCGATCGAGCGCTCCGTGATGCGGCCAGCCGGGCCCGGGGGATTGAGTTCTTCCGTTCCGCTCATGTCAGGGTGCGATCCAGGTTCGAGTCCGACCCACGGCGCCCACCGGATCGTGGGAGAACAGCGGGTCGAGCCGGGTATTATCCGATGGATGGATGCGTGAATCCAGCCGCGGATCCGCTCTCTCGCCGCCTCCAGTCGTTACTTTTGAGCCCCCATGAGCAAACCCGCCCCGTCCCCTGTCTCCGCGGCCCTCGGGCGCATCCCCTCGGGCCTCTACATCGTCACGACCCGCGTGGCGGGGAAGCCCATCGGGTTTCTGGGCTCTTTCGTCCAGCAGGTCGGTTTCGAGCCGCCGACCCTGTGCGTCGCCTTCGCGCTCGACCGTCCGCACCTCGAGGAATGCACCGCTGAGGGTCGTTTCGGACTCTCCGTGCTCGACGCGCAGAGTCAGGAATTGAAGCGCGCGTTCTTGAAACGCCAGGCCGAGGGCGCATCGCCTTTCGACGATCTGAAAGTCGGCTCGGCGACGTCGGGCACGCCGGTCCTGCTCGACGCTCTGGCGTGGCTCGATTGTCGCGTCACGGGTCGACACGATACCGGTGATCACGCGGTCTTGTTCGCCGAGGTGATCGAGGCCGCGATCCTGCGCGCCGGCGATCCGCACATTCACTTGCGCAAGAACGGTCTCGGTTACTGAGCGCCGCGTTTCGACGACTCGGTGAGCGCGATCAAGCGTTGGACGAACTGCGCCGGCAGGTTGGAGGCGCCATGCTCGGCCAGGTACTCGTCCATCACCGCGAGCGTCATGTCGCCGCGCAACGCGCCGAGCTGCAACCACTCGCGCGCCCGCGCCACATCCCCGACTTGGAGCGCGGACAGGGCGCGGCCGGCGAGCGCTGGAATCGAACTGTCCTCGCGCGCTTCGTAGGCGCGTTCGACGGCGGCGCGCAACCCCGGATCGATGCTGTCTGAAGCCTGCATGCGCTCCTGTGCGCGTTCGTAATGCCCCAGGCGCAGGTCGGCGCGCACTTCGTCTTCGGCGAACGAGCCCCACAGGCGTGTCACCTGCAGCACGCCGGTCGCGACGAACAGTGCGATGCCCAGGTACGTGAAACGCCGCAGATCGCGCTTCAGCCGCCGCCCGACGTTCGGATCGACCTGCGCGCGCTCGAGGAAATTCACGCGCTCGGCCGTGCTGAAGTGACGCCAGCTCGCGATGTCGCGAAAATGTCCGCCGACTTTTTCGAGCGCGCTGATCAACGAACGCACTTCGCCCAACAGGTCCTGGCTGAAGAGGTCCGCCTCGAGTTCAAAGCGCCGCGACAAGAACCCGAACGAGAAAAACCACGCCGTCATGACGCCGATGATGGTCACACCGGCCCACACGGGCTGCTCGGAGAAGTAGTGTTGCGCGAGCAGGTCGCCCAACATTACGAACCCGAGCACGAACACGACGAAGATCGGCACGTGGCGCCGGAACGCGTGCCCCATCTCGTGCGCGAACACCGCCGCGAGCTCGGACGGGCCCATCTGCGCCAACAGTGAATCGGAGAACAAGACGACGCGGCTCTTCTTCGTGACGCCGACGATCGCCGCGTTCGCGGTCGTGTAACCGGTCTTCCACACGAACAGCTTGGGCTCGCCGAAGCGCGCCATCTCCGCCACGGACAACAACACGTCGCGCTGCGGACCCTCGGGCACGGGTTCCATTTCCCACGTGTTTTTCAGCAGGAACGGCAATGTCCACCCGAGCACTCCGAGCATCACGAGCACGAACAACGCGCTCCACACGCCGACGGTTTCGATGCGCACACGCAGCGGTTCCGACAGCCCGACGAGCAGCGCGACAGCCAGATACAGCGCCAGTGGCGCGAGGCCCGACGCGAACATGCGCCATTGGAACGTGCGCCAGCGAGTGCGTTCGCGCGCCGACACCGTCACACGCGCGCGCGCGTCGATCGCGGCCAGCTCGAACACGACGAAGGGCAGGAACACGAGCACGACCGACCAGTCGGGCCACGACAGGAACGACGACGAGCGGCCGGTCCACTCGGCGACCGTCGCTTGCCAGCCGAACACGGAGAGTGCGATCAGGTACAAGAGCGGCGCGCTCGCGCTCAAGAGGCGATAAGCGAGCTCACCCGGCTTGAAGCGGCCCGCGATGAACAACCGGTGCGCCAGAAACGACAGCACGTGTGGCACGAATACGAGCGACAGAACGGCGAGCGGCATGACTTCGTGCGTCGACAAGCCGCCCTCGACGAGGGCCTGCGCGACGAGCGCGAGCACGATGTGCGTCAGGTAGCCCATGCGTGCGCGTCAGGCGCTCAGACTTCCCGCGCCGTCATGTCGCGCGACCAATCGAAGCTCTCGTGTTCCTTCACGGGCCCGGCCAGGAACGCGCCGCCCGCCCCGTCGCTGTCGACCGTCAGCGTTCCGCCCGGCAGTTCGATGCGCACGGGATAGAGCGCCAGTCCGCGCTCGACCGCCGCCAACGCAGCCGCGACTGCGCCGCTGCCGCACGCCTGCGTCTCGCCCACGCCGCGCTCCCACACGCGTACGTGCACGCGAGCGGAGCGCACCGCCAGGAATTCGACGTTGGTGCCACGCGGGAACAAGGCGTGCTTCTCGATCCGCGGACCTTGAGATTCAACCAAGGCGGTGCGCTCGTCGTCGACGAACACGACGCAGTGCGGATTGCCGACGTCGACGAGCGTGCCTTTCACGATCGTCCCGGGCGTCGGCGCATCGATGGGTATCGCCACGTCGCGCGCGAGGATCTTGGGTGTTCCCATGTGCACGCGCGCGCCCACGACCTTGCCGTCCGTGCGCTCGACCGCCGTCGGACGCGGCCCCGCATCCGACTCGATCACGAACTCGTCCTTCTGCACGTGCCCGCGCTCGACGACGAGCTTCGCCACACAGCGCAATCCGTTCCCGCACATCTCCGCGCGACTGCCGTCGGCGTTGTAGAGCACCATCGCGCAATCGCCGCCGAAGGCCGGTTTCGTCGCGATCAGAAGCCCGTCCGGCCGCGGCTCGAGCTCCGCGCAAATCGCGCGCGCCACGGCCGGCAGATGGCGCGGCAATTCGCCCGCAAACCCGTCGAGCATCGCGAACAGGTTGCCCGCGCCGGACATGAGCGTAACGTGCATCCCCTCATGCTAGCGTCCGCGCGCCCAGCCCGAACAAGCGTCGCTGTCAGCCGCGGATCTTCTGCGTGTTCTTGAAGTGCAGCTTGGCGACGTTCTTGAGGCCTTCGCGGCCGTGGATCGCAACGAACCGGGCGGCGGAGCGATCGACGGGATCGCCGGCCCCTTTGTGGAGGTCGACGGCGGCTTCTTCGGAGAGGTTCTTCAGCGCCGTCAAGAACGCCTCGCGCGCGATGATGCTGGCGGCGGCGACGGCGGCGTTGGATTCGGCGCGCGTGCGCTGTTCCAGCTTGACGTCGAGCCCGGCGAGCTTTTTCTGCATCAATCTGGCGTCGGCGAACTGATCGACCAGGACGCGGATGCCGGGGCGCGCGAGCTGCTGGATCGCTTCGGCGTGCAGACTCCCGAGCAGATCGTTGAGCTTGCCCTGCACGTAGATCTGGTTGTAGCGCGGCGGGTCGAGTTGCACGACGGAGTGCGCGAAGACGCCGCGCAACGCGGCGCCCAGCTTCAGGCATTGCTCGTCGCTCAGCGTCTTCGAATCGCGCACGCCGGCCGCGCGCAGCTTCTCCGCTTGACCGGGCTCGAGGCGCACGGCGGCGACGACGAGCGGACCGAAGTAATCGCCTTTGCCGCATTCGTCGCTGCCGATCAATGCCCCCGACTCGTCGTCGTTGGCGGGCTTCGCGCTCGATTTCGACGACCCGCTCGACGCCGGCGACGGTGCACCCGCCCCGATCCAATGCTCGATGAAGAGCTCGGGATTCGCGCCTTGCACGACGGCCTTGCCCGATTCGTAGAACGTGGCGACCACGCCCTCGCCCTTGACGCTGAACAGCGCGTGCGGAACCGGACGGAAATCGAAATCGGCACCTGCGAGGCGCGCCTTGATCTCGAGCGCGCGCGCGCGCGGCACCTGGACGACGACTGTTTGCTGGCTCACCGCGCGGATTCTGGCACGCGCACGGGCGAGCGGCTACCGTCAAGCGCTTGAGCGACTCCTTCGACACGGGCCTGCGCCCCGACGAATTGAACCCCGAGCGCCCGCATCCGCTCGAGACCCCGTGGGGTTCGTTCGCGCTCTACGTCGTCGGTGGTCGTGTGCACGCGGCTTCGAGCTTCTGTCCGCACCTCGAAGGCCCGCTTTTCCAAGGCACGCAGAGGGGCGAGGTCATCATGTGTCCGTGGCACTTCTGGTGCTTCTCGCTCGTGACCGGAAAGCGCGTCGACATCACCGGCCGCGTGTTCCAGTCTGCGGCCAGGATCCAAGTCCTGCCCGTTTCGCAGTCGCCCGCGGGAACGATCGTGCTCGGAGCACCTTTGCTGCCCACCTGACGTGCACGTGCGATTCCTCGCGCGTCCAAATCGTTCACGAATCGACGGGCGAGCCGTATCATCCGCGATCACTTTCCACCGCACTTCCCGGAGATTCCCTTGGCCAAGATTCACGACTCGATCCTCGAAGCGATCGGCAACACGCCGATGGTCCGTATGCGCAACATCGGACACGATCTCGGCTGCGAGATCCTGGCCAAGTGCGAATTCATGAACGCCGGCGGTTCGATCAAGGACCGCATCGGCAAGCGCATGCTCGAAGAGGCGCAGAAAGCCGGACGCATTCGACCGGGTGACACGCTGATCGAGCCGACGTCGGGCAACACCGGCATCGGACTCGCGCTCGCGGCGGCGGTCTACGGCTACCGCATGATCATCACGATGCCCGAGAAGATGAGCCGCGAGAAACAGGTCGTGCTCGAAGCGCTCGGTGCCGAGATCATCCGCACGCCGACCGAAGCGGCGTGGGACGCGCCCGACAGCCACATCGGCGTCGCGAAGCAACTGCAGAAGATCCTGCCGAACGCGCACATCCTCGATCAGTACGGGAACCCCGACAATCCGGCGGCGCACTACCACGGCACGGCGGAAGAGATCCTGCAGCAGTGCGACGGCAAGCTCGACGCGATCGTGATGACGGCCGGCACGGGCGGCACGATCACGGGCGTCGCGCGCAAGCTCAAGGAGAAGGTCAAAGGCGTGCGCATCATCGGCGTCGACCCGGTCGGTTCGATCCTGGCCGGGCCGGGCGAGATCCACAGCTACAAGGTCGAAGGCATCGGCTACGACTTCATCCCCGACGTGCTCGATCGTTCGCTCGTCGACGAGTGGATCAAGACCGAAGACCGTCCGTCGTTCCAGATGGCGCGGCGCTTGATCCGCCAAGAGGGCTTGTTGTGCGGCGGCAGCTCGGGTTCGGCGATGTGGGCGGCCTTGCAGGTCGCCAAGAAGCTCGGCCCGAAGAAGCGCATCGTCGTGATCCTGCCCGACTCGATTCGCAACTACATGACGAAGTTCATGGATGATCGCTGGATGAAGGAGAACGGTTTCAACGAGAGCCAGTGGGAGACCGGCACCGTCGGCGACACGCTGCGCGCCCTGCCGCGGCGCAAACTCATCACCGCTTCGAGCGCCGACATCGTCGCTGATTCCGTGATGGTCATGAAGGAACACGGCATCAGCCAGCTGCCCGTGGTCGACGCCGGTCGCCTGGTCGGCATCGTCACCGAGTCAGACCTGCTGATGAAGCTCGTCGACGGCCGCGCTTCGCTTTCGAGCGCAGTAGCGGAGGTCATGTTCCGCAACGTGACCACCGTCAAGGCGAATGAGGACGCCGGCAAGCTGCTCGAGATCTTCGGCAACGGCCTCGTCGCGCTCGTGATGGACGAGAAGAACGCACTGCTCGGCGTGATCACCAAGATGGACCTCGTCGATACGCTGACAGCGCGGCAACAGAAGCCCGCCAAGGTCTGACGTAACTATTGAATACGGTGCCAGAGCACTTTTTTCACAGATAGTCCGCGTCGGTAGTCAGGCGTCGGTCTTTCCTGCGCCGTTTTCGCCGGTGTCGAATCTCGAAGAGCGCGATACCGGGAACCGTGCCTGGATCG